>NZ_JASHIM010000043.1 GCF_030733685.1 Roseovarius sp. MMSF_3281 | reverse complement strand
GACACCGCTGCCGTCCGCCTTAACACGGACCTTCACGTTGTAGTCGATCACGCGTTTGACAGGCACTAGAACCTTCATTGGCATGGTCTCCCTTAAATTGATGGAGAGCCGCGATGCGACTCTCCCCAGCTCTCCTGAGCGTTGATATAGCCTTGTCGCATCGTGAAACAGGGCAAAATCGTCACGTTACCGTCTTGCGACGTCGCGTTTCCGGTTTGAGCGTAAGAATCTTTCAAGAATATGTCCCGGGCCGTGGTGCAAATTAGCGGTTCGCGCCCGGAACCCAAAGCACGTCATCCTTGCCGCCGTCATTGGCCATGCGGGACGCCACGAAAAACCAATCGCTCAGGCGGTTTAGATATTTCACCGCCGCCGGGTTCACGTCTTCCACAGAGGCCAGTTCCACCGCCAGCCGTTCGGCCCGGCGCGACACGGTGCGGCACAGGTGAAGCTGTGCGGCCAGCGGCGTGCCGCCGGGCAAAATGAAGCTGCGCAGCGGGTCAAGTGCCGCGTTCATCGCGTCGATTTCGGACTCAAGCCGCGCAACCTGCGTGTCGGTGATCCGCAGCGGGGTATATTCGGCCTCGGCGTCTTTTTCCATGTCGGGGCGGCAAAGATCGGCGCCCAGATCAAAGAGGTCGTTCTGGATGCGGGCCAGGGCCTCGTCGGTTTCGCCGGTGGCATGCTGGCGGGCAAGGCCAAGGGTGGCGTTCACCTCGTCCACGGTGCCATAGGCGGTGACGCGCATGGAATGCTTGGCCACCCGCGCGCCATTCCCGAGCGCGGTTTCGCCCTTGTCCCCGGTTTTCGTGTAGATTTTATTGAGTACGACCATGGTTTAACCCCCCGAGCGGAACCAGAGAAAAAAGAGAATGAGGCAGACTGCCACGAATTGCATGATGATCCGCAATTTCATCATGCGATTGGATTTCTTTGCGGATTCGATATCGCCCTTGCCAAAGTGGCTGATCCCGAGAGCCAGAATCACCACGACCGCCAGCATCGCCGCCGCGGCCACAAGAAAAACGGGATCATTCATCATCGCGGTTGTCCTTTTTGCTTGTCACGCGCCATGTAGGACCTTTGCGCCGGAAAGCGAAAGGGAAATGATGACGCGCCTCAGCCCTTGGAGACAAGCCAGTCCAGGGCGCGGGTGGGCAGGATACGCCGGGCGATGCCCATGGCATGGGTTGGTGTCGTGACATAGTAGCGCGGTTTCGGGCGCGGGTCTTCAAGCGCGCGGATCAATTTGCGGGTGACGGCAGAGGCGGGCCATTGCGGGCCGCCGCTGCTGCCTTCGTAGAGTTGGGTGAGAAGGCTGTCGCTGTATTGGTCGGCGCGGGCCGAATTTTTCCAGTCGATCCAGCGTTCGAATTCCTTGATGGCGTTCTTGCGAAAATCGGTTTCGATCGGGCCAGGGTCTATGAGGGATACCTTGATGCCGGTATCGGCCATTTCAAGGCGCAGGGCGTCGGTGAGACCTTCGAGGGCGAACTTGGTGGAGACATAGGCACCGCGCCATTTCATGGCGACAAGGCCCAGAACCGAGGAGCATTGCACGATTCGCCCTTGCCCCTGAGCGCGCATCACCGGGATGACCTGGCGTGTCAGGTCGTGCCAGCCGATGAGGTTGGATTGAAAGATGCTGCGCAGGGCCTCGGTGGGGATGTCCTCGACCGGGCCGGGGATGGCGTAGGCGCCGTTGTTGAACAGCGCATCCAGCGTGCCGCCGGTGGCGTCGAGCACCTCGGCAAGCCCGTCGCGCAGGCTGTCTTCGTCGTTGTAATCCATGCGCGGGCTGTCGAAGCCTTCGGCGCGCAGGCGGGCGCAATCCTCGGGTTTGCGGCAGGCGGCGAAGACATGCCAGCCCTGCCTGCGCAGGGCATGGGCGGCGTCATACCCGATGCCGGTGGAACAGCCGGTGATGAGGATGGTTCTCGCGCTCATGGGGGCAGCTATGGCCCGGCGCGGGGCGCGATGCAATCAGTTTGCGGCGGTGACCAGCCAATCGGCCATCCAGCCGACATCCCCGGTTTCAACCACGCGCAGTTTGATCCAGCCGTTGCCGGGTTTCTGCAGGACGACCACCTTGTCGTTCTTGTACAGCTTGCCGATGCGGTCATATGCCGTGCCCGGGCCGCCACGCATGTTGACGACCGCGCCGGTCACGCGGCGCGTATCCTGAACAGGCTGGGCGATGTCGGCATCCGGGGCCGGGGCGATGGTGGCGCTGACGACGCTGTCGGAGGCGGTGCCCGAAAGGCTTGCCGCGGCCACGGCCCTGGCGACGTGATCGGGCAGGGCGGTTTCGGGGGCTTTGGCGGCAGGCTTGGGCCCGGGCTTGGCGACGGCCTTGGTCACTTCGGGGGGCATGGCCTTGGCGGGGGTATCGGCGGTATCGACCCGCGCCAGCCGGACCTCGAATCGTTGGCCGTTCGACAGGTCGAGATCGGACAGCGAGGCGATGGAACGGGTGACGGTTTTTTCTTTGGCGTGGTCGCCGCTGGCCGCCGCCCGGGTCACATCCGCTTTGACCGGGCGGGCCTTGGGCCGTGCGTTATCAAGTTGCGCGCGGATCTGGATGGAGTTGGTCGCGGGTTTGTAATCGGCCCCGCCGCTTAATTCATAAAACGACCAGCCAAGAAAAGCGAAGCTTACAAAAATAAAGCGCCACATCGCGAGATCCCCCCGAATACTCACACAACAGACCATAAATACAACTTACACGATTCGCCCCTTCGCTTCATGGGAAAACGTCAATTCTTTCACTCCAATACGCTTTACGTGGATTCGCGGGGGCGGTATCACATCATCTATGAGTGATTTGCTGGATGACCCCAATATCGGCCCCGAGGCTGTGTCGGAACCGCTACGCCGTGCGATTGGCGAACGGTACCTGACCTATGCCCTGAGCACGATCATGCACCGCGCGCTGCCCGATGCGCGCGACGGGTTGAAGCCCGTGCACCGGCGAATCCTGTTCGCCATGCGTGAGTTGAAGCTGTCCAGCACCGGGGGGTTCCGCAAATCCGCCAAGATCAGCGGCGACGTGATGGGGAACTATCACCCGCACGGCGACGCGGCGATTTACGATGCCATGGCGCGCTTGGCGCAGGATTTCGCGGTGCGCTATCCGCTGGTCGACGGGCAGGGCAATTTCGGCAATATCGACGGCGACAACCCGGCGGCCAGCCGCTATACCGAGGCGCGGATGACCGCCGTGGCCGAGGCGATGTTGCAGGGCCTGAACGAGAACGCGGTTGATTTTCGCGACAATTACGACGGGACGCTGACCGAACCGGCGGTTCTGCCCGCGTCCTTTCCCAACCTGTTGGCCAATGGGTCGAGCGGTATTGCCGTGGGCATGGCGACCAATATTCCGCCGCATAACATCGGCGAGCTGGTCGATGCCTGCCTGCATCTGATCAAGACGCCCGATGCGCGCGACGACACGCTGTTGAATTACATCCCCGGCCCCGATTTCCCCACCGGCGGGGTGATCGTCGAGCCGCCCGAGAATATTGCACAGGCCTATCGCACCGGGCGCGGGGCCTTCCGCCTGCGCTGTAAATGGGAGGTGGAAGACCTTGGCCGTGGGCAATGGCAGGTGGTTGTCACCGAGATTCCCTACCAGGTGCAGAAATCCAAGCTGATCGAGAAGATCGCCGAGTTGATCCAGACCAAGAAGGTTCCGGTCCTTGCCGATATTCGCGATGAAAGCGCCGACGATGTGCGCATGATCCTTGAGCCTCGGTCCAAGAACGTGGACGCGGAGGTGATGATGGGGATGCTGTACCGCAACTCGGACCTTGAGGTGCGGTTCAGCCTGAACATGAACGTGCTGATCGACGGGGTTACGCCGAAGGTCTGTAGCCTCAAGGAAGTGCTGCGTGCCTTCCTTGATTTCCGGCGCGAGGTTCTGATCCGCCGCAGCCGCCACCGGATGGCCAAGATCGACCATCGGCTGGAGGTTTTGCAGGGGCTGATCACGGCGTTCCTGAACCTTGACCGGGTGATCGAGATCATCCGCTATGACGACGACCCCAAGGCGGCCTTGATGTACGAGGATTGGAGCCATGTGCATCAATCCACCCTGAGCCGCGCCATGGATGAGGCCGAGTATCGCTCGCCCTTGGAAGGGGTCGACGTGAAATCCTTGGCGCTGGTGGCCGACCCCGAGATGGAGGCCAGTGGCGTTTTGGCCGAAAGCGCGCCCGAGCGGGCCGTGCCGCATAGTTACGCGGGCCGGGAAAACGGCCTGTCGGATGTGCAGGCCGAGGCGATCTTGAACATGCGCCTGCGGTCCTTGCGGCGGCTTGAGGAAGAGGCCCTGATCAAGGAGCGCGACGCGCTGATGGCCGAGCGGGCCGAATTGGAAGACCTGCTTGAGGATGAAAGCCTGCAATGGGGCAAGATCGCCGAGCAATTGCGCGAGGTGAAGAAGACCTTTGGCAAGGATTACGTTCTGGACGATCTGAACGTCGGCGCGCGCCGTTCCCAGTTTGCCGAGGCCGGCGAGGTGGAAGAGGTGCCGCTTGAGGCGATGATCGACCGCGAGCCGATTACCGTGGTCTGCTCCAAGATGGGGTGGATCAGGGCGATGTCGGGGCATATCGACCTGAACCGTGAATTGAAATTCAAGGATGGCGACGAGGGGCGGTTCATCTTCCACGCCGAAACCACCGACCGGCTGTTGGTTTTCGGTAGCAACGGGCGGTTCTATACCCTGTCGGCGGCCAACCTTCCGGGCGGGCGCGGCATGGGCGAACCCCTGCGCCTGATGGTGGATTTGCCCAACGAGGCCGAGATCGTGGACCTGTTCATTCACAAGCCGGGGCGCAAGCTGTTGGTGGCCTCCTCGGCGGGGGACGGGTTTGTCGTGGCGGAGGACGATGTCCTGGCCCAGACCCGCACCGGCAAGCAGGTGCTGAACGTGCGCGGCGATGCGACGGCGCGGGTTTGTACGCCTGTAACGGGCGATCACGTGGCCTGTGTCGGCGAGAACCGCAAGGTGTTGATTTTCCCGCTGGAAGACCTGCCCGAGATGGGCCGGGGCAAGGGCGTGCGGTTGCAGAAATACAAGGACGGTGGCCTTAGCGACGCGGCCACCTTTACGCTGGCCGATGGGCTGAGCTGGCGTGATCCGGCGGGGCGGACCCGGACGGAAACCGGGCTTGCCGAATGGATGGGCAAGCGGGCCGGTACGGGCCGGATGGCGCCGCGCGGCTTCCCGCGCGACAACCGCTTTACCTGACAGCTTCGACGCCCGGGGCCGGGGCATCCGGCACGGGCGCCCGGATGGCCCCATAACGTCGCGATATTGCCTCAAATTCAACGCAAAGCCTGAGCAGTGTTTCCGCGCGGCCAATTGCGCCGCGCGAAGAGATGTTTCCGCCAAGCTTCAGGGGCAAGCCATGATATCGAGACTGCAAACCGGGGCGCGCGAGACCCTGCAAGGCCACTATGCCGGTCAGCGCAAACCCCTTTTCGAAATCGCGGTTTTGACGGCTCTTTTAACCACGCTGACCCTGGGGATTTACCGCTTTTGGGCCAAGACCCGTGTGCGGCGCTATGTGTGGTCGTCGATCAACGACGGGCGCGACAGTTTCGAATACACCGGCACGGGGCTGGAAAAGCTTTTGGGGTTTCTGGCGGCGATGGTGATCTTGGCCATTTACCTCGGGGTGGTTCAGATGGGGCTGTATTATTTCGGCCTGACGCTTTTCATCGAGCCGCAAACCGAAAAGCAGGCGATGATGCAGGCCGCCGCCATGGGGATCACGGCCCTTGCGGTACTGCCCCTGGTCTTTTTTGCCAAGTACCGGGCGCGGCGGTATAAAATGGCGCGCACGCGCTGGCGCGGTATCCGGTTCGGCGCGGAAAAGGGGGCATGGGGCTATGCCGCGCGGGCGATGTTTCATTGGCTGTTGTCGGTCCTGAGCCTGGGCCTGTTGCTGCCATGGCAGACCTTCCGCCTGGAGCGTTATGTCACCGACCGAAGCTGGTACGGCGATGCGCCGTTTCAGCAAGGCGGCAAATGGACGGCGCTTTTGCCGATGATGGCACAGATTTACATGGGGCTGCTGATCATGGTCGGCGGCGGGACCATGGCGGCGTTGACGTCTTTGCCCGAAGAGGGGGCCATGATGGCCGGGCTTGGGTTTTTCTGGTTCATTGCCGGGGTGGTTCTGTATCGGGTCAAGGCCTTTTGCTACCTGACGACTCACAAGACCCTGGATGGCAATATCCATTTCGACGCCGAGGTCGATACCGCCTCGCTGGTGGCGACGGTCTTTCTTGGCGCGCTGGTGGTGGCGGTGATCACGGCAGTTGTCTACGGTGCCTTGGGGGCCGGGGTTTTCCTTGTCGTCATGCCCGCCGTGACGATGGGGCAGGGGGCCGTTTTCATTGCCGGGATATTGGTGATCGCGGCCTATCTGCTGGCCACGGCGATCATCAGTTCCCTGGCGCTGGTCTGGATCGTGCAGCCGATCATCCACCAAGTGGTCGAGGCGATCAGCGTGGAGAATGCAGACGAACTGCAATTCATCGAGCAGCGCAGCCATGACGACGGGGCCGATGCCGAAGGCTTTGCCGATGCATTGGATCTGGCTGCGGCGGTCTGATCCCTGGGCAAGGCGGGCCGCGGGTGACGCGGCCTGTCTTTTTTCGCGCAATGCGGGCGCGGATGCGGCTATAAGCGCTTTACCCTGAATCCTGACTTTGCCAAAAGGGCCGCGTATAATCTGGCGCGGGGCTGCGCCGTTTCATTTCAACCATGCCTTTCTTGCAGGAGCGCGTTACATGTCAGAGGTCCAAAGCCGCCTTACCGGCGAATATCATGGCGAGCGCAAGCCGCTTTTCAGCCTAGCCTTCAAAACCGCGATCCTGACGGCGCTGACCGTTGGCATCTATCGCTTTTGGGCCAAGACCCGGATTCGCAAATACATCTGGTCCTCGGTGGCGGGGCAGGGCGATGCCTTTGAATATACCGGCACCGGGCTGGAAAAGTTCCTTGGGTTCCTGATGGCGATCGTGATCCTGGCGGTCTATCTTGGGATCATCCAGATGATCCTGTTCTATTTCGGCCTGACGCTGTTCACCGAACCGCGTACCGAGGCGCAGATGCTGGCGCAGATGGGCGCGTTTTACATCACCTTCTTCGCGGTCCTTCCGCTGATTTTCTTCGCGCAATACCGGGCACGGCGCTACAAGCTGGCGCGGTCGCGCTGGCGCGGGGTGCGCTTTGGCATGGAAAAGGGCGCCTGGGGCTATGCCCTGCGCGCGATTGGCCATTGGCTTTTGACCATTGTCACGCTGGGCCTTCTGTTGCCGCGACAGACCTTTTACCTGGAAAAATACATGACCGACCGGACGTGGTATGGCGACGGCAAGTTCGAACAACAAGGCAAGTGGACCGCGCTTTATCCGGCGATGAAGCATCTGGCGATTGGCCTGGCGATCATGGTTGTCGGCAGCATCCTGGGTGGCGTGGCCGGTTCGGGCGGGATTATCGTGATCACCGCTTTGGTCGGCTATATCTGGTTCATGGTCGGGCTGGTATCGTACCGGGTGAAAAGTTTCATCTACCTGACCGATACGAAGGTTCTGGATGGCGCGGTGACCTTTGACGCCACGCCCCAGACCTCGACCATCGTGTCGACCGTGCTTGTGGGCGGTCTCGTGGTGGGCTTGATCGTGGGTTTGGTCTTTGCCGTGGTTGGCGGTGTCGCCTCGGCGATGATGGGCCCGCTGATGTTCGGCCATCCGGCGGCGCAGGTTATCGGGGGTCTCGTGATCGCGGCCATCTATCTTCTGGTCTTGGCCATGGCCGGGGCGCTGTCGCTGGTCTGGATCACCCAGCCGGTCATCGCGCATGTGGTGACCGAGATGAAGGTGCACGGGGCCGAGCATCTGAACACCATCAAGCAGCGCGCCCACGACAGCGGCGCCGATGCCGAAGGCTTTGCCGATGCGCTGGACGTGGGGGGCGCCATCTGATGGGGCCGGTCACGGGCAGCTTTTTCGACGGCCAACATGCCGGACGTCACCGGGTTGAGGTGACACTGGATGAGGCCGCCGGGGAGTTGATCGTGACCGGGCCAAGCCTGCCCGAGGCGCTGCATTGGCCCTGTGCGCGGCTGCGCGCGCTGGAGGATCTGGCGCGCGGCTATAGCCTGACCCTGACCCTGCATGCCGAGACCGAGGATGAGGCGCCGCGTGATCCGGCGCGCCTGACCATCAATGAGCCGGCCATGGTGGCGCGTATCCGCGAGCTGTGCCCGGATTTGCACAAGCGCGATTTGCATCGCGGCACATGGCGCAAGATCTGGACGCGCGGTGCCATGGCCGTTGGCGCGGTGGTGCTGATGCTGTTCGTGATCCTGCCGCGGATGGCCGATACCTTGGCCACGATCATCCCCGTCGAGCGCGAGATCGCCTTTGGAAAATCGGTGATTGCCCAGATGGAGCGCGCGCTGGGCGCGGCCGATTTGGGCGATCTGCGCTGTCGGGGGGAGGCAGGACAGGCCGCGCTGGACCGGATGGTGGCGCGGCTGAGCGAGGGGCAGGATTTGCAATATGACCTGGAGGTGCGGGTGTTCGACGACGGTATGGTCAATGCCTTTGCCGCCCCCGGCGGGCAGATCGTGATCATGCGCGGGCTGTTGGAGGATGCAAGCGGACCGGATGCCGTGGCCGCCGTTCTGGCCCATGAGATCGGCCATGTGGAGGCGCGCGATGCCACGCGGATTGCCCTGCGCGCGGCGGGCTCTGCCGGGCTTTTGTCGATGGTGTTGGGCGATTTTACCGGCGGGACGATTGCCGTGGTGCTGGGCGAACGGATCATGCAGGCGAGTTACACCCGGGAGGCCGAGGCGGCGGCGGATGTCTTTGCTTTGGATATGCTGAACGCGGCGGGTGTGGACAGCAGCGGCATGGCCGAGTTCTTTGATTACATCGGCGAATTGCAGGGGGAGTTTCAGATCCCCGAGTATCTGTCGACCCACCCGGCCAGCGAGGCCCGCGCCGAACGCGCCCGCGACAATGCCGAAGGGCAGGAGGGCACCACCCCGGTACTGGGCGAGGCCGCGTGGCAGGCGCTCAAGGGAATTTGCGGGTAAGTCACAGGTCACGGAAAACCACTCGCTGGCTTGACGGAGGTCAGAAAGCCGCGCATCGGCGGGCCGTGGTACGGCGACCTAACCTTTGAACAAAACACTTTATCCCGGCCACTGGCGCGTGACCTTAGAGCAGCGCACCCACATCAACCCAATCGCCGTGCCGGGGGGCGGCCCGGCGATGCGCGGCGGCGCGTTCCGCGCCTTTGTTCCGCGCGGGGGTGCTAACGAGTAGCGTGTTTATGATGCCGATTGTTCCTTCTGGATAAGCGGCCTACACCGCCTCGGCCTCAAGCCAGACGCCGCCTTCGGGGCGCAGGGTCAGGATCATCACCGGGTCGGGGTTGCGGCCTTTGACGGGGGTGAAGCGGTATCGGTTCAAAAGCGTCGCAAGGATGATCACCGCCTCTTGGATGGCGAAGCTGGCCCCGATGCAGATGCGCGGCCCGTCGCCGAAGGGCAGGTAGGCATAGCGATCAATCGCCTTGCGGTCGGCGAAACGCTCGGGCCGGAAGGCGTCGGGGTCGTCCCAAAGAAGGTGGCTTCGGTGCAGGGCGTAGATGGGCAGGATCACCGTATCGCCGCGCTTTACCTCGCGTCCGCAGAGCGTGTCATCGGCCTGTGCCGTGCGCGAGATGACCCCGGCCGGGGGGTAAAGGCGCAAGGCCTCGTCGATGATCTGCCGGATATAGGGCAGGTTTTCGACATCCGCGCCTTCGCAGGCCCGATCCCCCAAGACATCGCGCACCTCGGCGCGGGCGCGGTCCTGCACCTCTTGGTCGAAGGCGCAAAGGTAAAGCGACCATGCCAGCGTGAGGGCCGTGGTTTCATGGCCCGCGACGATGAAGGTCAGCAGGTTGTCGCGCAGCTCGGCGGTATTCATCTGGCGTTTGGTCTTGGGGTCTTCGCCTTCAAGCAAAAGGTCCAGAAGATCGGGCACGCCGTCGGGGCCGCGGGCGCGGCGGGCCTCGACGGCCTCGTCCGCGACGCGTTTCATCTGCTTGACCGCGCCGCCCGACATCACGCGGCCCGGGCGCGGCACCCAATCGGGAAATCCCAGCAGATCGAAAAGCGAGATTTTCCCGGCCTCCGAGATATAGGCGTCGATCGCGCCATGCACCGCGTCGGCGTCGAATGTCCCGTCGCCTGAAAAGGTGACCTCGGCGATCACGTCGAAGGTGGTGCGCACCATGTCCTCGGCCATGTCCACGGCGCGGGGGCCGGCCGCCGCGATCCGCTGACAACTGCGTTCGGCCGCCGCCGTCATGATCGGGGCAAGGTTCATCACGTTGCGATGCGAAAACACCGGGGCCGCCGCGCGCCGTTGCCAGCGCCAATGCGCCCCTTCGGCAATGAACAGCGACTCTCCGATCGCCGGGCGCAGCAGGTTCTTGGTGACCAGCGACTTGGGGTAATTGTCGACCTCTTCCAAAAGCACCCTGCGGTTGGCCGCGGGGTCCATGACCATGTGCCAGCGTTTGCCGGTGCGGCCCGAGACCATGGGTTGCCGCGTGGCGATGGCGGGAATGATGTTGAGCACGTTGCGGCGCGACGCCTGCAGGCTGGCCCAGATGCCCATCGGCTTGGTTCCGAGGGGGATATGCACGGGAAGGGAGGCGGCAGGGGGCATGACAATCCTTTCTCGGTTATTGAAAGATATAGGCGCGTCGCCGCCGGGCGGCAAATCGCAGGCGATTGCACCGGGGGGCGGCCTGCGGTATCCGGGGCCAAATGTAAGGGGATATCATCCATGCTGCTGCGAAGTTTTGCCCTGTTTGCGGGTTTCCTGGTCCTAACGGCCTGTACCAATGCCAATGATCTGGGCGAGGAGCCCACGTACCTGGGCGACTTCCGGATGGGCCACAACGTGGTGGTGGCCCCGAACCTGACCAAGGGCCCGGCCTCGCGCGAGGCGAGCGAGGAAGAATGGGCCATGGTGATGACGAAAGCGATCGGCGATCGTTTCGGGCGCTACCAAGGGGAGCGGTATTATCATCTCGGGGTCAGTATCGAAGGGTATGTTTTGGCCGTGCCCGGTGTGCCGCTGGTTCTGTCGCCGAAATCGGCGTTGATCCTGAACGTGACGGTTTGGGACGATGCCAAGCAGGAAAAGCTGAATGCCAAGCCCGAGCAGATCACGGTTTTGGAATCGTTTTCGGGCAATACCCTTCTTGGGTCGGGGTTGACGCAATCGAAGGCCAAGCAACTGGATAACCTCAGCCGCAATGCCGCGAAACTGATCGAGAACTGGCTGGTGCGTGAAAACGCCGAGAAAGGCTGGTTCGAAGGAGAGGGCGGCCCGTCGGAGGCCGCGCGCGAGGCCGCCGAGGCCATCGAGGAGGAGCCATCGGATGCCTCGGCGATGGTCGAGAAGGCCAAGGCGCAGGCCGAGGCCGAGCCCGAAAGCTGAACTTGGCGCCACGAAGCGCTTGATTTTCCCGCCGCAAGCCAATAAATGGCGCGCGGAGTATTAATCGGGCCGGAGGGCCCCCCAACGACAAGGCGCCTTGAGATATGGCAAAGGAAAAGTTTGACCGTTCGAAACCGCACGTGAACATCGGGACGGTTGGTCACGTTGACCACGGCAAGAC
>NZ_JASHIM010000042.1 GCF_030733685.1 Roseovarius sp. MMSF_3281 | reverse complement strand
TCAGCCAACCTGAACAACACACTTGCCCGGGGGAGGCGTTGAAAATCGTGATTTTCAACGTTGGGGGCAGCGCCCCCAATCCCTACGCGCCCTGCCCCTGGTAAACCGCGCCCACCTCGGCCCGGACAATCCGCGCAATCTGCGCGCAATCCTCAAGGCTGAAGGTCAACGGCAGGCGCATGTCCAGAATGCCACGCAAGATCCGGTCGCTCTTGGGCATCCGCTCGCTCGGGGCATAGCGCCAACTGTCATAGCGGCTGGTAAAGCCCGCGGGCTCCGCCCCGCCGAACCATTTCAACTCGACACCGCGTTTCAAACAGCGCGAGACCACCTCGCCAATCGCGCCATCGTCCCAGTCCAAAAGCAAAAACTGGATCGACGAGCCAACGAATGTCTCCTCGTCCGGCCGCTCGACCACCTGCAAACCGGGCGTCCCGCGCAAACCGTCTTCGACCACCGCGTAACGGTCGTTCCACGCGGCACATTGCGCATCCAGCCGCGCCAGCTGCGGCCGCAGAATCGCCGCCCGCAAATGGTCCATCCGGCCCGAGACATTCGGCGTTTCATACTTCACCCGCTCGAACACCTCCGCCGGCGGCACCGTGCCGTTGCGGCCATAAAGCATGTATGACCCCGACAGGATCGTCGCCTTGGCGGCGATCTCATCGTCGTCAGTGACCAGGAAACCGCCCTCGCCCGAATTCATGTGCTTATAGGTCTGCGTCGAATAGCACCCCACAAGGCCCCACCGGCCCGAAGCGCGCCCCTTCCAAGCCGCCCCCATGGTATGCGCGCAATCCTCGATCACCGTGATGTCCGCGCCCTCGCAAACCTCCATCAGGCGCTCCATGTCGCACAGATGGCCGCGCATGTGGCTCAGCATCAGGATACTGGCCTCGCCCGCCTTTGCAGCCAGGTCATCAAGATCAATGGTCAGGCCCTCGGTAACGCCGACGAAAACGGGAACCGCGCCGACACTGGCGATCGCCCCCGGCACCGGGGCCAGCGTAAAGGCATTGGTCAGCACCTTGTCGCCGGGTTTGACCCCCATCGCCCGCAGGGCCGTGGCCATGGCATAGCCGCCCGAGGCCACGGCCAGCGCGTATGTTGCGCCGGTATAGTCCGCGAATTCGCGCTCCAGCAGCCCGACCTCGCCCGGTTCGTCGCCCACAAGGTTATAGCGGTGCAACCGCCCGCTGCGCATCACCTCCAGCGCCGCCTCGATCCCCTCGTCGGGGATCGGCTCCTGCTGGGTGAAATTGCCTTTGAATATCTCGCTCATGGGGATGTTTTGCGGCGCGCGGGGGGCTGGCGTCAAATCTTTTTGGGCAGGCACCGGCGCTATTCATGAAACCCGAAACTCTACTGCACGGTTTTTAAAGGCCTTACCCAATCAAGCCGCGCACCACATCGCGCAACTCGTCATAGTTCGCGATCATCGCCTCGGGCTGCAATGCGGCCACGCCTTCACCATCCGGCCCGAATGTCACCAGGACCGAAGGCACCCCCGCGGCGCGGCTGGTCTCGCGGTCGGTCACGGTGTCGCCCACAAGCAATGATCGTGCCGGATCGCCCCCGGCGCGGCGCACCGCCTCGCGCAAGGGTTCCGGGTCCGGTTTGCGTACCGGCAGGGTATCGGCCCCGATCAGCGCGCCAAAACTGTCCAGAACCCCCAGCCGGGTCATCAGCAAACGCGCCAGCGCTTCGGGTTTATTGGTGCAGATGGCAACTTTGTAGTTGGCCCCGCGCAGCGCCTCCACCGCCTCGATCGCACCGGGATAAAGTGCTGTGTGGGTATCAATCGCCGCCGCGTAAGCCTCCAAAAGCAGGGGGTAGTTCCGCTCGACCTCCGCCGCGTCATCGGCACGGCCCAGGCGCTGCAGCCCCAAGGTCAGCATCGCGCGCCCGCCACGAAAGGCGGTCCCCGCATCGCGCACCGGGTCCAGCAGGTCGCCCGCGCCCATGTCCCTAAAACAGGCATTCGCCGCCGCGATCAAATCGCCGCTGGTGTCGGCCAATGTCCCGTCGAGATCAAAAACAACCGTCCGCATTTTTCACGCTCTCCTGCCTCAAACGGGCATTTTTCCGCCCATACCTGTCACAAACCGAAATCTGGTTTGATCCATTGCCACCTTGCACAGCATGGGCAACCCGATAAAACGGGCAGAACTGGAATACAAAGAGAAACCGCATGAGCACAGCGCTGATCCTCCTTGCCGCAGGCCAAGGCACCCGCATGAAATCAGACCTGCCCAAGGTGCTGCATCAGGTCGCCGGCGCGCCGCTTCTGGTGCATGCCATGAAGGCGGGCGCCGTGCTGGCGCCGGATCATACCGTGGTTGTCGCCGGTCACGGGGCCGAAGCGGTCAGCAAAGCCGCCCAAGCCCATGACGAAACAGCACAAATCGCCATCCAGTCCAAGCAGAAGGGCACCGCCCATGCCGTGGCCCAAGCCGCCCCGCTGCTTGAGGGATACCAGGGCGACGCCATCGTGCTTTACGGTGACACGCCGTTTATTCAGCCCGAAACCCTGACCCGCATGGCCGAGGCCCGCAAGGCGCATGATGTCGTGGTCCTGGGGTTCGAGGCCGCCGATCCGGGGCGCTATGGCCGCTTGAAGATGTCTGGCCAAACCCTTGAAGCCATTGTTGAATTCAAAGACGCATCCGAAGATGAACGCGCCATCACCTTCTGCAATTCCGGTGTCATCTGCGCTGCGGCCCCCCTGCTGTTCGACCTGATCTCGAAGGTGGGCAATGCCAATGCCAGCGGCGAGTATTACCTGACCGACATCGTTGGCCTCGCCCGTGCCGCGGGGCTATCGGCCACCGCGATCGCCTGCGATGAATCTGAAACGATGGGGGTCAATTCCCGCGCCGAACTGGCCCGCGCCGAGGCCGCCTTTCAGGCCCGCGCCCGGGCCGAAGCCTTGGAAAACGGCGTCACCCTCACCTGCCCCGAAACCGTGCATTTCGCCCATGATACCCATCTTGGCCGCGACACGGTGGTTGATCAGAACGTGGTCTTCGGCCCCGGCGTCACCGTCGAATCCGGCGCCCATATCCGGGCCTTTTCGCATCTCGAAGGCTGTCACGTGGCGCGCGGCGCGGTGGTGGGGCCATATGCCCGGCTACGGCCCGGCACCGAACTGGCCGAAAACACCCGCATCGGCAACTTCGTGGAAACCAAGAACGCGGTGATCGACGCGGGCGCCAAGGTCAACCACCTCAGCTATATCGGCGACGCCCACCTGGGCGAAGAAACCAACATCGGCGCGGGCACCATCACCTGCAACTACGACGGCGTGATGAAGCATCACACCGAGGTGGGCAAACGGGTGTTCATCGGCTCCAACACCATGCTTGTGGCCCCGGTGAAAGTGGGCGACGAGGCGATGACGGCCTCCGGGTCGGTGATCACCAAACACGTGGCCGACGGCGCCTTGGCGCTGGCCCGCGCGACCCAGGTTGAAAAACCGGGCATGGCGCGCAAATTGTTCGAAATTCTAAAGTCTAAAAAGGCAAAACGCGATAAAGGGGCAGGATAATGTGCGGTATTGTAGGTGTCTTGGGCAAACACGAAGCCTCGCCCATCCTTGTCGAGGCCCTCAAACGGCTGGAATATCGCGGCTATGACAGCGCCGGGATCGCCACGCTGAACGATGGCCGCCTCGACCGCCGCCGCGCCGTGGGCAAACTGATCAACCTGTCGGACCTTCTGGTGCATGAACCCCTGCCCGGCAAAGCCGGTATCGGGCACACCCGCTGGGCCACCCATGGCGCGCCGACGCTGGGCAACACCCACCCGCATCGCGCCGGGCCGGTGGCCGTCGTGCATAACGGCATCATCGAGAATTACCGCGATTTGCGCGCCGACCTGAAAGAACAGGGCATCGGGTTCGATACCGATACCGACACCGAAACCGTGGCCCTGCTCACCCGGCTTTACCTTGACAAGGGCCTGCCCCCCGTGGAGGCGGCCAAGGCCACGATCGACCGCCTCGAAGGGGCCTATGCCCTGGCCTTCCTGTTCGATGGCGAACCCGACCTGATGATCGCCGCCCGCAAGGGCAGCCCGCTGGCCATCGGCCATGGCGAAAGCGAGATGTACGTCGGCTCCGATGCCATTGCCCTTGCCCCCTTCACCGATCGCATCACCTATCTTGAAGAGGGCGATATCGCGGTGCTCAGCCGCACATCGCTTGCCATCACCGATGCCAACGGCGAATTGGCCAACCGCGAGGTCCGCACCATTCAAATCGACAGCACACAGGTCGACAAGGGCGGGCACAAACACTTCATGGCCAAGGAAATCGCCGAACAGCCCGCGGTGATCGGCGACGCCCTGAGCCATTACCTGACAGAAGATGGGCGCGACGTGGTGCTGCCCGGTGCAGACCTCGATTTCAGCCAGTTCGACCGCATGACAATGGTGGCCTGCGGCACGGCCTATTACGCCTGCCTGACCGCCAAGTACTGGTTCGAACAACTGGCCGAAATGCCGGTCGAGGTCGATATCGCCTCGGAATTCCGCTATCGCGAACCGCCCATTCCCGCCCGCACCGGCGCGCTTTTCGTCAGCCAATCGGGCGAAACCGCCGATACGCTGGCCGCCATGCGCTATTGCGACGGGCGCGCCGCCAAGGTGCTGTCGGTGGTCAACGTGGCCGAAAGCTCCATCGCCCGCGAAAGCGACGTGGCCCTGCCCATCCTTGCCGGAACGGAAATCGGCGTGGCCTCGACCAAGGCCTTCACCTGCCAGTTGACCGTGCTTCTGCTGCTGGCGCTGAAAGCGGCCAAGGATCGTGGCACCCGCACGCCCGAGGAACTGGCCGATGCGCTTTCCAACCTGCGCGGATTGCCTGCCATCATCAACCACGCGCTGGAACTTGACCCGGCCTTCAAAACCGCCGCGCGACAGTTGGCCGAGGCCGACAATGCGCTGTTCCTGGGCCGTGGGCTGATGTATCCCCTCGCCCTCGAAGGCGCGCTTAAACTCAAGGAAATCAGCTATATACATGCCGAAGCTTATGCATCTGGCGAGCTAAAGCACGGCCCCATTGCCCTGATCGACAAGAAAATGCCGGTCGTGGTGATGGCGCCCTGTGACGCGCTTTTCGACAAGACCGTATCGAACATGCAGGAGGTCATGGCCCGTGGCGGCAAGGTCATGCTGATCACCGACCGCGCCGGGGCCGAGGCCGCCAATGATGGTGTCTGGACCCATGTCACCATGCCCGAGGTGGACCCGATCCTGACCCCCATCCTCTATGCCCTGCCGGCACAGCTTCTGGCCTATCACACGGCGGTCGCCAAAGGCACCGATGCCGACCAGCCGCGCAATCTCGCGAAATCGGTGACTGTGGAATAAGCGCCGGGATCAGTTGAGGCGATAAACCTTGACCTCGGGCAATTCCGTCAAGCCCACCCCCAAAAGCCGCATGGCCGCCAGCGAAAGCTGGCTGCCCGCGCCGCGCGGCGCATCCAGCGGGATCAACTCGACCGCGATCGTCGCTCCGCTGGCCGGGTCATCCACCCGGCCCTTGCCCGGCGTGGTGACCAGCGGCGTTTTCATCCAGATTCCCGGCTGACCCGGGGCACCAAGCGAGGCAATCGTTTTCCCCAGAAGCTTGGCCTGCGTTTCGCCGCGCGCGGTTTCCACCGCGGCCGCGCGCTCTTCTTGCGTGGTCGTGTCAAAGGCCTCGGCCGTACGCGCCCCTGCCGGCGGTGCGGCCCCAAGGCCATTGGGCCGAACTTGTGGCCGCGCCTGCCCTTCCGACGGGGTCAAAACCTCGACATCGCGGCCCGACCGGCCCTCGATACTGTCAAAAAGTCCCCCCCCGGGGGCACAGGCGGCCAAAGGCATGGCCAGAATGGCTATCGTGAATCCACGTTTCATGAAGATTACCGTAAACCCGTACCATGCGCCCTGCAACGACCAAGATCGTACTTGCCCCGCCTTGGGCAAAGCCTTACCTTTTTGCCCATGACAGCACCTCTTATTGATCCATTCCAGCGCGCGATCTCTTATCTGCGCGTCTCCGTCACCGACCGCTGCGATTTCCGCTGCGTCTACTGCATGTCGGAAAACATGACCTTCCTTCCCAAGAAGGAACTGCTGACGCTCGAAGAACTGGATCGCATGTGTTCAACCTTCGTTGGCATGGGCGTGGAGAAACTGCGGATTACGGGGGGCGAACCCTTGGTGCGCAAGGGCATCATGACGTTTTTCAATTCCATGACCCGGCACCTCGATTCGGGCGACCTCAAGGAACTGACCCTGACCACTAACGGCAGTCAGCTTGAGCGTTTCGCCGACGATCTTTACGCCGCCGGGGTGCGGCGGGTGAATATCTCGCTTGATACGCTGGACGAGAAGAAATTCGCCGACATCACCCGTTGGGGCCGCCTGCCGCAGGTGATCAAGGGAATTGATGCCGCCCAACGCGCGGGCCTGCGGGTCAAGATCAACACCGTGGCGCTCAAGGGCTTCAACGAAGAGGAACTCTTCACCCTCGTTGAATGGTGTAAAAACCGTGACATGGACCTGACGTTCATCGAGGTGATGCCGATGGGCGATATCGGCAATGAAGATCGTCTCGATCAATACTGGAAGCTCACCGACCTGCGCGCGCGGCTGGCCGAAAACTACACTCTGACCGACCTGCCCGAACGCACAGGCGGCCCGGCGCGCTATGTCAAACTTGAAGAAACCGAACAAAAAATCGGCTTCATCACGCCGCTTTCCCATAATTTCTGTGAATCCTGCAACCGCGTGCGCCTCACCTGCACCGGTGAGCTTTACATGTGCCTCGGCCAGGAAGACATGGCCGATCTGCGCGCGCCGCTGCGCAATAACCCCGGCAATGACGCCCCGCTTGAGGACGCCATTCGCGCCGCCATCGCGCTCAAGCCCAAGGGGCATGACTTCGATTATTCCCGGCAAACGGTCGATGGCCGCATGACCCGGCACATGAGCCACACCGGCGGCTGATGTCCGGGCCGGCCGTGCCCTTGCCGGTGCGCCTTTACGGCGTGGCCGCCAACCTGATCGCGCCGCTGGCCTACCGCCGCGTCCGCGCCAAGCTTGCGGCCCAAGGCACCCCCGCCGCGCGGGTCAGGGAACGCTTGGGCCGGGCAACATTGGCCCGTCCCGAAGGTCGCCTTTTGTGGTTTCACGCCGCCTCGGTGGGCGAAAGCCTCTCGGTCCTGCACCTGATCGAGGAGATGGGCAGGCAACACCCCGATCTGTCGTTTCTCATCACCTCCGGCACCGCCACCTCGGCGCAGATCGTCGGCAACCGCCTGCCGCCGCGCACGCAACACCAATTCGCGCCCCTCGATTCCCGTCGCGCCGTGGCCCGCTTTCTGGATCACTGGCGCCCCGAGGCCGGCGTTTTCGTGGAAAGCGAGCTTTGGCCCAACATGCTGCGCGGGGCCAAGGCGCACGGGCTGCCCCTTGCCCTCGTCAATGCGCGGATTTCCGACAATTCCGCCCGCAACTGGAAGCGGCTTGCCAAAACCGCGCACCATCTTCTGGGTCATTTCACCCTGATCCACTGTCAGGACACCCGCACCGCCCGCCATTTCCACGAGATCGGCATCACCCATGCCGCGCCGGGCGTGAACCTCAAATCCCTCTCCGGTGCGCTGCCCCATGACACGGGCGAACTCACCCGCCTGCAAGACCTGATCGGCCCCCGCCCCCTCTGGCTTGCCGCCTCCACCCATCCGGGCGAAGACGAGGTGATGATCGAGGCCCACAAGACCCTTCTGAAAGACCACCCCGAGGCACTGCTGATCCTCGTGCCGCGCCACCCCGAACGCGCCGATAAGATCGAGGCGCAACTCTCCGAGGCAGGCCTCGACACCGCCCGCCGCTCCACCGGCATGCCGCTTGAGGCCAAAACCCAAACCTACCTTGCCGATACCCTGGGCGAGATGGGCCTTTGGTACGCACTTGCGCCCATCACCTGCCTTTGCGGCTCCTTCACACCGGTCGGCGGCCATAACCCTTACGAGCCCGCCCATGCCGGCTCCGCCCTCTTGCACGGCCCGCTTTATGCCAATTTTTCCGAGACTTACGCCGATCTTGCCACCCAAGGGGCCGCGACCGAAGTCACCGACGCCACGGCGCTTGCCCAGGCCCTGCACCACCTGCTGACCGACGCCCAAGCCCTCGACACGGCCCGCGACCAAAGCCGCGCCTTCGCCGCCGCACAGGCCGACGCGCTGCACGACGTGGCCGAAACCCTTTCCAAGGCGCTGTGGCTCGGCTAAGCACAGGGCACACAACACCAAGGCCCACCCCGTGCCCGAGCTGATCGTCACCAATTTCAACCGCAATTTCACCGGGGTTTCGGCCACCGCGGCGGGGGTCATCCGACAGCAAGTGCAGCACTACGAGCTTACGCTTGCGGGTCACCCCCTGCCCGGCTGCCCCGACCCGATCGGCAAACGCGCGGCCTTTCGCCTATCGCGCACGCCGCCGCAAAACCGCCCCTTCACCATCTGGCATGTGCGCCGCAACACCGAAATGCGCGCCGCGCTCTGGGCGCGCGACGTGCTGCGCCTGCCGGTGAAAATCGTCTTCACCTCCGCCGCCCAGCGCCGCCATTCGGCCTTTCCCCGCTGGCTGATCTCGAAAATGGACGCGGTAATCGCCACCACCGAGCGCGCGGCAACCTTTGTCCCCCACGTCCGCGCCGTCGTCCCCCATGGCGTCGATTGCACCCGCTTCACCCCGGCCACCAACCGCGCCGCCGCTTGGGCCGCCACGGGATATTCCGGCACGCGCGGCATCGCCACCATCGGCCGCATCCGCCCCGAAAAAGGCACCGACCGCTTTGTCGATGCGATGCTCGCCTACCTGCCGACCGCCCCCGATGTCACCGCCCTCGTCATCGGCCGCGCCGCGAAATCCGATCAGGGCTTTCTGACCGACCTCAAACAGAAAATCGCCACTGCCGGCCTTGGCGACCGCATCCTTTTCCCCGGCGAAATCGCCCCCGACGACCTGCCCACGCTGACCCGCGCGCTTTCTGCCGTGGTGCAACTGCCCCGCTACGAAGGCTACGGTATGACCCCGCTCGAAGGCATGGCCAGCGGCGTGCCCTTCGTCGCCACCGACGCGGGCTATTACCGGCACTTCTCCCAGAACGGCACCACCGGGATCATCACGCCCGAGGATGACGCGCAAGCCACCGCACAGGCGCTGACCACCCTCCTTTCAAACGACCGCCACGAAAAAATGGCCCGGGCCGCCCGCCACGCCGCCGAAACCCTCTTCAGCATCAAGGCCGAGGCGCAGGGCATAGCGCAGGTCTACGAGGCCCTCTGGAGCACCTCATAACCCTTCATCTTTCCTGAAAATACTCCGGGGGAATCGCCCGCAGGGCGATGGGGGCAGCGCCCCCCAAAGCTTACCCGCCCAAAGGCATCCGCTGCTCGGCAATTCCCGCCCACCAGCTACAGCCCGAGGGGATCACCTCGTCGTTGAAGTTATACTCGGGGTGATGAACCATGGCCGTGTCGCCATTGCCCACAAGGATATAGGCCCCGGGCCGCTCTTCCAGCATAAAGGCGAAATCCTCGCCCCCCATGACCAAGGGCGCCTCATCGCATTGCCCGCTGATCGTTTTGGCCACCTCAGCGGCAAACGCGGTCGGCTCCTCGTGGTTCACCATCACCGGGTAATTGCGCTGGTAATCAAGGGAAATCTCGCCCCCCATGGCCGTGCCCAGATGCGCGCAGATCGCGCCCATTCGCTCTTCGACCAAATCGCGCACCTCCGGGCTCAGTGTCCGCACCGTGCCCATCAGGTCCACGCCCTGCGGGATCACGTTGAAGGCCTTCGATGTGGTCTCCATCGAGGTGACCGAGACAACCAATTGCTGCGTCGGATCGGCATTGCGGCTGGCGATGCTTTGCAAGGCAGTGACCAGTTGCGCGGTCATCACCACAGGGTCCACCGTGTCATGCGGTTTGGCGGCATGGCCGCCGCGCCCGCGCACCTCGATCTTGAACAGGTCCGTGGCGGCGAAAAACGGCCCCGGGCGGATCGCGAACTGCCCTTCCGGCATACCCGGCCAATTGTGCATGCCATAGACTTCCTGCACGCCAAAGCGCTCCATCAACCCGTCGTTGCACATCTCGCGGCCGCCGCCGCCGCCTTCTTCGGCAGGTTGGAAAATCACCACCACGGTACCGTCGAAATTGCGGGTCTCGGCCAGGTACTGCGCCGCCCCCAGTAGCATCGCGGTATGCCCGTCATGGCCACAGGCATGCATCGCACCGGGCGTTTCGCTGGCATAGTCTACGCCGGTGGCCTCGTGGATCGGCAGCGCATCCATATCCGCACGCAGCCCAATCACCTTGCCCGATCCGGTCTCGCGTCCCTTTATGACGCCCACAACCCCGGTGCGCCCGATGCCGGTGACCACCTCGTCACAGCCGAATGCCTGCAGCTTCTCGGCCACAAGCGCGCTGGTCCGGTGGGTTTCAAAAAGGATTTCGGGGTGGCGGTGAATATCCTGCCGCCACGCGGTGATATCCTCATGCAGTTCGGCAAAGCGGTTTTTCACGGGCATCGCATCGGTCCTATGCTTGGGTTCGGGATTGGGATTGGCTCTCGCCCTCAACCTGACGGCTTTGGCGCGAAATTCAACGTCAATTTGCACCGGGTCAAGGCGATCCCCGAAACCGCCCGTTACCATGGGTTGCATTCTTGACGGGTTTTCGATGAACTACCGGCCCGAATGGCGGGCCATTTGCCCGCGTCGCGGTCTTGTTTCTTGTTCTGCCCGGTTCATCGCACCCCTCGGCTTGACGGACATCAGGCCGACACAAGGACCAGGAGGTCACCATGCCAACCCCAGGCAGCAGCACAAGAGGCATCCTCCCCCGCCCCGGTCCGTGGCTGATCGCACTTTGCTTGACGCTTCTGACCGCAAGTACCGGCATGGCCGATACGCTGCGCCTGCGCAACTGGCAGGCCCCTGCCACGCTCAATCCCTATCTGTCCGCCGGGGCCAAGGATGTCGAGGCCGCGAGCCTCGTGTTGGAGCCACTGGCCCGCACCGGCCCCGACGGGGCCTTGATCCCATGGCTTGCCCGCACCATCCCCACCCGGCAAAACGGCGGGCTGGGCGCCGATGGCACCTCCATCACCTGGCAGTTGCGCGAAGGGCTGACATGGTCCGATGGCACAGCGCTGACATCGGCGGATGTGAAATTCACATGGCAGTATTGCATGGCCCCCGGCGCGGGCTGCGCGCAGGCGATGAAGTTCGACGGGGTGACACGCATCGACACCCCCGATGCCCAAACCGTCACCCTGCATTTCGACGCCCCGCGCCCGATGCCCTATCAGGCCTTCGTCGGCCCGCAATCCCCGGTGCTTCAAAAGGCGCAATTCGCGGGCTGCCTTGGCCCAAAGGCCCAAGAATGCAGCGCCCGGAACAGCACCCCCATCGGCACCGGCCCCTTCGTGGTCTCCGGTTTTAAACCCGGAAGCCTCGCACGGTTCACGGCCAACCCCGGCTACCGCACCTCCGGTCAGCCACGGTTTGACCGGGTGATCCTGCAAGGCGGCGGTGACGCCTCGGGCGCGGCCCGCGCCGTGCTGCAAACCGGCGAGGCGGATTTCGCCACGAACCTGCAGCTTCCCCCCGAGGTGCTCAAGGCGATGCAGGCAAGCGGGCGCGGCAGGTTGCTCACCGCCTTTGGCCCGCTGTTGGAACGGATGGTCTTCAACCTCACCGATCCCGACCCGGCGCTCGGGGCCGCCCGCTCCACCCGGGCACAGCACCACCCGATCCTGTCGGACCAAAGGGTGCGCCGGGCCCTCATGCTGGCCCTTGACCGGCGCGCGCTTATCGATCTGGGTTATGGCCCGGCGGGGCGCGTGACCTGTGCGCTCATCCCCGCCCCCGCCCGCTTTGCCCCGCCACA
>NZ_JASHIM010000041.1 GCF_030733685.1 Roseovarius sp. MMSF_3281 | reverse complement strand
CGCTTCGCCATTCTCGTATCCCTTCAAAGGTTTGGGATACACCTTAGCCGACTGTCCGGATTCCTGGGACCACTTCATCGCTGATATCGAAGACGCTGGTGCTGATGAGAAATGGACGGTTGGAAAGGCATCAATCAGACACGCTACTCCCTATTTATTTCTGACCGCAGATGTCATCATTAGTAACAAGACGGTTCTCCATGACCTGAATGATCCGGATAAGGCTAAAGACATAAGGGCTACTATGCCCTACTTCCTGCAAGCAGTGGATCAAGAGACTGTTCTAGCACAAAGGCGATTGCGGCAGCTTGAAGCAGCCTTGGGGCGGTTGGAGCGCCAGGACAAGGCGAGGAAGAAAAGCCGGTCTCTTCTCAGTGAGCGAGCTATGGCGCTGCTAACTCAGTCTGCTGGCTTGGGAATGTCCGATGCACCTGATCCCACACTCCCAGAGCAGGAGTTGCTTGGTATTCTGAGAGAGGTGTCATCTTTCGAGATCACCAGAACCGACAAGGAGATTGGTGACCAACTGGGCGCTTTGGAGGAAGAAAGGCGGCAAACAGTTCGATTGGCGTCTGAAAACCGCCAAAAACGAGATGCTTTGCGAGCGCTGGTCAAAGATTCCTCTGGGTTTGAAACGACGACTTCTGGGCAATTTCAGAAGCTGAACTTGGTTGATCACCTGCATCTCGACAGCGAGGTTTGTCCGGTTTGCCAAGAAAAAAGTCAGGTCGGAACGGATATCGCTAAGGACATCGCAGCCTCCCTTTCCCTTATCGAGAAGGAGGTTGCTTCGGTCCAACAGGTGACACCAGAGCTACTCGATCAGCTAGAGCAGGTAGAAGAAAACCTTAAGGCTGCCAATGATAGGATTAGGGAGATAGAGCGGCAAATTCGGAGTGCTATTCAGCAAAATGCCGCGCTCAAGAAGGCTGATGACCTAGCGCAAGCTAGGGCAATTACACTTGGACGAGTTGAACAGTTCCTGGAAACAACAGTTGAGGATTTTGAACAGCCGCCTGTCAATTTTGGAAACCTCCGTAGTGAAATCGAAACACTCCGCGAGATCGTCGACCCTCAAGCACTTCGTGACCGCATCGCACATGCCGAGAACATGGTATCGAACTATGCCTCAGAAATGCTTGGTTCCCTTCCGTCCACTGCCCCTTTAACCGGTGCGCGCCTCCAGTTCTTTGCTGACGGCAGGGTGCGCGTAATAGAAGCAGAGCGACAAAGGCAGCTCAACTTGGTCGATGTTGGCTCAGACCAGAACTATCTTGCGATACATTTGGCGCTTCTTTTTGGCCTGCACAAGCATTTTGAGCAGGTTTCGTCCCCGGTTCCAGGACTGATTGTGATCGATCAGATTAGCCGACCGTACTATCCCAAAGATGAAAAGGCATCGGATGAGAGAACCCTGGAAGAAATGGCTCAAGATGATGATCGTCGCTCGATGGGTAAAATAGTTGACTTCATCTTCTCGGAAACGGCCAAAGCCACTGGTCTCCAAGTTCTGTTGATCGAGCATGCATACATGGAAAATGATGATCGCTACGTTGGCGCGACCATTGAACGCTGGACTAGAGCAAACGGGATCAAATTGATCCCAGACGATTGGCCCGTGCGTGACGCGTAACTAGGACGAAGTGTTCCGTTTAGAGTTATCCTAGGGTCAGGACTCGTTCTTGATCATAACCAGAAGATGACGGTCGCGGCGAGAAGGATGGCGGAGAAGAAAGTTTCGGGGCAACGGTCGTATCGGGTGGCGACGTGGCGCCAGTCCTTGAGGCGACCGAACATGATCTCAATGCGGTTACGGCGTTTGTACCGGCGCTTGTCATGTTTGACAGGTTTCTTGCGGGATTTTCGACCAGGGATGCATACTTTTATCCCCTTGTCTTTCAACGCTTCCCGGAGCCAATCGGCGTCATAGCCCCTGTCTGCGAGCATCCAGTCCGCCTTCGGCAAGCTGCCCAGAAGCGCCGCAGCTCCGGTATAGTCGCTGACCTGCCCGGCCGACATGAAGAACTGGATCGGGCGTCCTTTCGCGTCGGTGACGGCGTGCAGTTTCGTGTTCATGCCGCCTTTCGTGCGCCCGATTTGGCGCCCACGCCCCCCTTTTTGACCCGCAGGCTCGAGGCCGTGCGGTGCGCTTTCAGATAGGTCGCGTCGATCATGATCGTCTTGTGTTCAGCGCTCTCAGTGGCTAGGCCCATCATGATCCGGGCGAAGACCCCGTTGTCACTCCAGCGCTTCCAACGGTTGTAGAGGGTCTTCGCGGTAGTGCCCCGAGGAGTGGTGTAGGAACTGGCGTCCAGCTGCTTCTTCATAGCTGGTGTTGCTCGTTCACTGAGCGGCAATCATCGCCGTCTCACGACCATCGTTGCATATGGCGGTCAGCTTTTCCACCGGCATGTAGCGGCGGGAGACGGCCCATTCGTCGTTCTGCTCCAGCATCAGCGCGCCGACGAGCCGGATCACGGCGTCACGGTTGGGAAAGATCCCGACGACATTGGTGCGCCGCTTGATCTCCTTGTTGACGCGCTCCAGCGGGTTGGTGCTGTGCAGCTTCGAGCGCAGGCTCTCGTCGAAGGCCATGTAGGCCAGCACGTCGTGCTCGGCCTCGTCCATCAGCTCGGCAACATCCCGGAACCGGTCGCGCAGGCTGTCGGCAACCTCGCGCCAGCGGGCATGGGCCTGGTCGCGGTCTTTCTCGGCGAAGACGGTCTTCACTACCGCGCTGACCACCGGCTTGTTGGTCTTGCCCACGCGGGCCAGCAGGTTGCGCTGGAAATGCACACGGCAGCGCTGCCAGCCGGCCCCCAGGACCTTGCGGGCGGCGGCTTTGAGGCCCTCGTGTGCGTCGCTGATCACCAGCTGCACGCCCCGCAGGCCGCGGCGGGTGAGTGAGCGCAGGAAATCGGCCCAGAAGGTCTCGGCCTCGGACGGCAAGACGGTGATGCCAAGGATCTCCCGGCGTCCGTCTGTATTGACCGCCACGGCCACTATCACCGCCATCGAGACGATCCGCCCGCCCTCGCGCAGCTTCACGTAGGTGGCATCGAGCCAGAGAAACGGCCAGTCCCCCTCCAGCGGCCGGTTCAGGAACGCCTGCACCCGCTCATCGATCTCTTCGCACAGCCGCGAGACCTGGCTCTTGGAGGTGCCCGTAAGCCCCATGGCACGCACCAGGTCATCTACCGCGCGGGTGGAAATCCCTTGGATATAGGCTTCCTGGATCACCGCCATCAGCGCCTTCTCGGCGGTGCGGCGCGGCTCCAGAAACGTGGGGAAATAGCTGCCCTTGCGCAGCTTCGGGATATTCAGGCCGATAGTCCCCGCCCGGGTATCCCATTGGCGCGGCCGGTAGCCGTTGCGCAGGTTCTCGCGGTCCGGGCTGCGCTCGCCATGCCCGGCACCGCACACAGCGGCCACCTCGATGTCCATCAGCCGCTGCGCGGCATCCTGGATCAGCTCTCGCAGGAAATCCGCGTCGTCGCTCTTGGCAATCACACCCGGAAGGTCAATCTTGGTCTCGGTCATCGTGCTCTCCTTCGTTGTCATCGGTCGTTGAACAACCTCAGACTACGAAGACGCGCGGTGGCCGCCAGCCCCAGCCGCGCACGGCCTCTTACACCACCTCCCGGGGCACTACCGTCTTCGCCGGGCCGTATTCCTTCGGCGCGTCACACCATCGCAACCCATTGCGATTGATGAAGATTATGCCGCTCAGAACGCGCCGGTCATCGACGCGGGGCCGGCCATGGCTCTTGGGAAAGCAGGGTTTGAGGCGCGCCATCTGCGCCTCGCTCAGCCAGTAAAGATTGCTCATCGATCAGGTCTCCTTGCGGAGCCTGAATCACGGCAAACGCCCGAAATCAATGGGTCTGGAGCCTAGGGTTCTTTCTCTTCCGACCCGCCAACCGCTGGTTCGGGTGTCATCGGTCTTACTACTGAAGCGAATGGCAGCAAAGTAGACTGCGCATATGGCATGGAAGACAGAAGTTAGATGTCTCCTCCTTTCGGCCGAACTACACCAACACACCAAAAGGGGAACCGTGGTCCCACGGCTCCCCTCCGGGTTTAGTTAGTCTCGGTTTTCGCGCTAGTCACGCGACCAGCGACAGCCCCACGCCCGCGTCCTGCGCCTGATCGCCGCTGTCGATGAACGGGATGATCGAGAAGGTCTGACCGCCGCGCTGTTCTTCGTTCTGCACGGCGTTGACCCGTAAATCGCCGTCGGGCGCGTTGATAAGCAGCGACAGGTAGTCATTGCCCGTGCGGCTGCTTTTGGCCATCCAGGCCGAGCCAACGCGGATCGGCGTACCACGCGGCGAGCTGACCTCGATCCGATAGTCGGGGTGGGTCTCCTCGGTCTTGTAGCTGTTCTCGATCAGCATGAACTCCAGATCGAACATCATGTTGGCGATGTAGCCGGCGAAGGCGTTGTCGGCGTCCATGGCGGTGAGTTCGCCCGAGATCGAACCGGATTTCATCAGGCCGTTCGAGACCAGCGGGATGATCTCGAATTCGCCGCTCTGGGCCGCGCGCGCCTCTTTCGTCTGCACCGCGTTGACCCGGAACGGGCCCAGGCCCACGTCGATCTGCATCGAGATGTAGGGGTTGCCGCTGGTATTGCCTGTTTCGTTCCAGGCCGTGCCGATGCGCACCTTGCGGCCCGACTTATTGATTGCCGTCACGTCAAAATCCGGGCTGCGTTCGGACATCTTGGCCCGTGCCTCGAGCTGGATGGCGATGTCAAAGCGCGTCGAATGGATCATGCCGGTGTATTCGGCGGCTGCGGTCTCGACGTTGCGGGTGAGAGTTCCTGCGAACATGGGATAGGTCCTTTTCGATTGGCCGGTGACTGACGTCCTTGCCAGCGCATCCGGGATTGCTTTCACGACCCCTCCTGGGATCACAAACCAGAAAGCTTGCTTTCCTTTCAGCCCCGCCCGCGGGTCAGAGCTGCCCTCCGAGTGGGAGCGCCCCCGCGCCTCCTTGTGCTACGCCCCTGCCCTACCCCTATGGTCTTGATTGGCTGCCCAGATTTTCTGCGGCGTCCTTCGATTGCGCGATGAAGAACTCCGCCTCTTCCCCGTTCAACCTTTGCCCGCCCCGGTCGGTCAGACCGATGCAGCTACCGTTCGGCACATAGGTGATGAGGTACTGACCGAGCCGGTCCTTGTGGACAACGTAGCCGGTATTGGCCCAGTGCACGGTTTCACCGGCATCAACGGCGGCCTTGATGTCTTCGTGTGTCATGCGAACCTCCTTACGAAGAATGGTGGGGAAACGACGCAAGAAGCCCGGTCATCCAACCGGGCTTCCGTGCGGCATTCGTTCGGCCAACGGCCGAGACCTGTCAGGCACCTTGCGTGGCTTGCATCGCGCGCGCCGCCATCCAATCCTTCAGGCCAAGAACCGTTCGGCCGGCGGCGACCTCGGACGCCCAAGCGGCCCTTGGGTCGCCGCGGGGCTCGGAGCCGACATGCCGGTCGATATGGCCATTGGCCATCCATGGCTCGGGCTGGATCCGTCGCAGCCAGTCCGCCATGCTGGGGATGCGGCCCTGGCAGTCTTCACGGATATGCTGCTCGCCGATCCAGCGCACGGGAATGTCCCGACTTGCGCTATTGGTCAGGGTCAGACCGAAGACACGTTCAGCATCGAACAGACCTTGGGTATGGTGGCGCAAGGCCCGGTGCGTGAAAAGCGCGAGATGCTCTTTCGAGGCGTCAAACCAATCGTGGACGGCCTGATAGTCAGACGGCACCCCGCCGAATTTCCGGGCAGAGCTTTCGGCATGATGAAGCGGATGGGCCATCTCAAAGCCCCTCGTCATAGCTGTGCGAGCATTCGACATAGCGGTCGGCGTGATCGAGGGTGATGCTGTCTGTTGCAATGTCCCAGGTCAGCGTGCCGTAGCCGCCCTCGTTGTTCTCGAACCCCGGATGATGATGATAGGCGAGTGACCAGGCGAAATCGCCAACTTCTGTGACAAGCGGCTCCGGCAGGTTGACCTCTGCAGTCCGCACCGTCACATCCTCGACATTGCCGGAGTCGCCATAGGCAGTGACCTCGCTGATGCCAAGCGCACGTAGTTGCGCGAGCAGCTCCACTCTGGATGCCTTCAAGGTGGTTTCGCGCTCTGCACGCCACTGAGCCGCCATTGCGGCATAGTCGATTTGGGGATTGGTCATGGGTCTGTCCTCTCGTCTGAATTTGGGGGGACCGGGCGTGGCATTGGTCTGCACGCGCCCGGAAAGCGCAGACCGGTGAAACCCAGATCCGCGACGCCCGACCGGAAGCCCGCTTTGACTTTTCAGGCGGCTTGTTCTGCCGCTCTGGCGGCTTCCTGCCCCACGATCCGGGCCAGAATGCTTCCCGTGTCGATCCCGTCCCCATGCGGCAGGAACACCCGCAGCTGGAAGGCGATGATCTCAGTGAAGCAGCCGAGAGCCTTGAGGCCATCAATCATGCCCCGATCCGCGCCGCCCAGCTCGAGGCGCATCTCGCCTGCGACACGGCGACGGGTCAGGGTCAGACCCCGGCCCAGATCGACAGGCGCGGTGGTGCCGAGGGCGGCGGTCAACATCTCCTGCGGTGTTTGCGGGTTGGAGACGAGGAAGCGGGCGCGCAGCGCGGCCGCCACTTCCTCGCTCAGCGTGCGCCCGATCATGGCGGTCGCCCCGTCGGGCGTGACCCGGTAGATGCGCTCATTGGTGGTCGGAATGTCCTTCCAAATGGGCAGCAGCAGCCCGGTCAGCAGGTAGAGCTTGGTCGTGGTGGTTTTTGGCAGGGACGCAGCCTCGGCATCCCAAAGCCGTGCGAACTCCGGTTTACCGATCTCTTCCCAGGCCGAGGACTCGAAGCGCATCTCCTCAAGGTAGCTCGACCCGTTGGGCCGTACCGCCTTGCGCATGAGGGTGACGATGTCCTCGTCATACATTTGCATGGGCCGCGCCGAGATGAGCGCCGCGCGGCCGGAGGCGCGATTGACCATCGGCAGCTTGTCGGGGTTGCGCGACAGGGCGTCATCCGCCGACAGCACGTGGACCGGGTCGGTCACCTCGAGCCCGATGATGCGCGTCACGGCGCCGGATTTCGGGCAGGTCCAGAGATCCTCGGTGGAGACCTGCTCGATCCTTTCGCCACGCAGGGTTTCCACGCCGAGATCGAGCGTGCCTGCCGCGCGCGCGCGTTCGGTCTGATCAGCGATCCGGCACATGAACTCGGCAAAGAGCGCGTTCTGCATGTGGATGGGAAGGGCAAGCACCCGGTTGAGAAACCGCTGGATCGGCGGCAGCTCTTCGAGCAGCACCCCGTCCTTGTCGATCAGCCGAAGGGCCGTCCAGTCGGTGAAGCTCTCATAACTCATCGCCTCAGCGCGCCCGGCGGCAAGATCGGCGAAATACCCACGCAGCGCCGCCCGTGCGATCGGGCTTTCCAGATTGTCCTCCTCGCGGAACATGCCTTGCGAACCGGTTTCTCGCTGGCCCTTGGTCAAAGCCCCCAGCTGGTCGAGGCGCTTGGCGATCGTCGAGGTGAAACGCTTTTCGCCATGCACATCCGAGGTGCAGACCCGGAAGAAGGGCGCGCTGACCTGAGCCGAGCGATGCGTGCGGCCGAGTCCCTGGATGGCCGCATCCGCGCGCCAGCCGGGCTCCAGAAGATAGTGCCGCCGCCGCTTCTGGTTCTTCGCCGTTTGCGCCGCATGATAGGAGCGGCCCGTGCCACCTGCATCGGAGAAGATCAGGATATCTTTTTCGCCATCCATGAACGCTTGGGTCTCGGATGAATTGCTGCTGGCGCTACGCTTCTCGATGAATAGGTGGCCATCGTCCGCCTTAAGAGGTCGGATCGACCGGCCCGTTACTTCGGCCACGGCCTCGTCGCCAAAGGCCCAGAGGATCTGATCCAGCGCCGAGGGGATCGGCGCCAGCGTCATCAATTCCATCATGGCCGCATCGCGCAGGGCGAGCGCCTCGCGCGAGACAACGAGCGCCCCGGTCTCATCCCGTAAAGGTTCCACCACCATATTGCCGTCGATCTCCACGAGCTTTTGCGCGTGGATCGGGAAGGCCTGTTCGAGGTAGCCCAGAACATAGTCGCGCGGCGTCAAGGCGCCCTCGACGAGCTCGTCGTCGGCGTCCATCGTCTCAAGTCGGCGTTTCAGCAGGCTTTCGCCCGTCGAGACCACCTGGATGACGCAGGCGTTGCCCACTGCCAGGTCGTCCTCGATGGCGCGGATGATACTCGGGGCTTTCATGCCCATCAGGAGATGGTTGAAGAAGCGCTGTTTCGTGCTCTCGAAGCGGGACTTGGCCGAAGCGCGTGCGGCCGAGGCGTTGGTTTCCCCAGAGGCGTTGTTGACGCCGGTCGCGGTCAGTGCCGCCTCGAGATTGTGATGTATCGTCCGAAACGCGCCCGCATAGGCGTCGTAGATCTCGATCTGGGCCGCGGTCAGCGCGTGTTCGAGCACGTCATACTCCACTCCATCGAAGCTGAGGGCGCGGGCCGTGTAGAGGCCGAGCGTCTTGAGATCGCGCGCAACCACTTCCATGGCGGCGACGCCGCCGGCTTCCATCGCCGACACGAAGCTCTCGCGGCTCGGGAAGGGGTACTCTGGCCCCTGCCCCCAGAGCCCCAGCCGCGCGGCATAGGCCAGGTTGTGCACGCTCGTGGCGCCCGTGGCCGAGATGTAGAAGACGCGGGCGCGAGGTGCTGCCAGTTGCAGCCGCAGGCCAGCAAGGCCCTGCTGGGAGGGTTTGACCCCCCTGCCCTGCTCGGACCCGGCCGCGTTCTGCATGGCATGGGCCTCGTCAAAAGCGAGGACGCCTTCAAAATCTTCGCCCATCCAGTCGAGGATCTGGCTCAGCCGCGTGGTGCCGCATTTGCCCGCGGAGCGCAGCGTTGCGTAGGTGACAAAAAGGATACCGTCGCCCATCGGGATGAGTTGGTCCGGTTTCCATTTGGAGAGTGGCTGGATATCGGCGGGTGAGCCGCCAAGATCGGTCCAGTCGCGGATGGCGTCCTCGATGAGCGTGGCAGATTTGGAAACCCAGATCGCCTTTCTGCGCCCCACAAGCCAGTTCACGAGGATGAGCCCTGCGCATTCGCGGCCCTTGCCGCAACCGGTGCCGTCCCCGAGGAAATAGCCAAGACGATAGGCCCGTGCATCGGGGTCATCATCGGCGCGCGTCAGCTTGGTCTGGTCGTCATCGATCGTAACCCGTCCCGGCAGGTCGCGCCCATGGGCATCATGGGCCATGATGATGGTCTCAAGCTGCGCCTCAGAGAGATGTCCCTCCTCGATCAGCTTGGCGGGCAACCGCAAGTCGTCACTGCCCGTGTTTGAGGGCACCGGTGGTGCAACAGAGGCCATGGCGATGCTTTCGACCAGCGGCGTGGGATGTTCTTGCGCGCCTGCGATCTCGATCCGTTGCGGGCGGTAGCGCGCATAGATGTCCGAGACGGGCGTGTTGTCGCGCGGGGTCTGAAAGCTTGTGAAGCTGAGCGAGCGGACGGCATTCGCCTGGGGTTTGGTGACGGCGACAGGCGCAGCGGCGGTCTTGCGCGGGGCAGAAGATTGAACGGTCGACCGCGCGTGCGGCATCGACGCCACCCTTTGGGCGGGGCGCGCCTCGGGCCGGGTTGCGGCCACGGCGTCGACAAAAGGAAGGGCTTCATCCAAGTCCCTGACGCTGGCGCGGATCATCTCGCCGTCCTCCCGCACCTTGTCGAAGACCATGAGCTGGGTTTCGACAGAGGTGCCGAGCTTGCGGTAGACCTGCCCCGGCATCGTCAACGCCAGTCGCGGCGTCAGGAGACCGCAGGCGCGGGACCAATGCGCGGCATCGCGTTCGGGCGTGAATCCTGGCGGCATGATCGCCACCAGCCGCCCACCTGGTGCCAGGCGCTTGGCAGCCGCGATGAGATGCTTGGCGGCGATGTGCTTGTCCCGGGAGCGATCGACCGAGGAGGCGAAGGGCGGGTTCATCACCACGACGTCGGGTAGAACCGGCGTCCGCAGCAGATCGTCGAGATGCTCGCCATCATGGCCCGTCACCTCGCCGCCGAAGAGCGCCCGCAGGAGGCGCTGGCGAAACGGATTGATCTCGTTGAGCAGAAGCGTGGCGCCTGCCCGTACGGCGAAAGCGGCCAGGGCACCGGTGCCCGCCGAGGGCTCCAGCACGGTCTCGCCCTTGCAGATCGCCGCGGCCCGCACCGCCAAGGCGGCAAATGGCAGAGGCGTGGAAAACTGCTGCAGCCTGATCTGCTGCTCTGACCGCCGCGTTTCCGTCAGCAGCCGTGAGGCAACCAGCTTTGCAGCGGCGATGTCACCTGCCGCGCCGTCCCCACCCAGCAGCACCTGGATGGCCGCGGCCTGCATCATGTCATAGGCTATGCGCCAGTCCCAGGCGCCCCCGGCATCACTGCCATGAAACGTCTCGCGCATGATGCGCGCCAGCGCTGAGCTGCGCAGGGGTTGGTGGGCGATCTCCGCGCAGATCTGTGCCAGTGCAGAGGCGAGGTTAGCGTCGAATTCAACAGGATTGGGGAGCGTTGAGCGGGGCTTGGACATGGGGGTTTCCTTTGGATCAGGGTCTGAGTTCCAAAGACAAAAAGCCCTCTTTCGCTTTTCAGGGTGACGGGGGTCAGACCGCACTGACCTCCAAGGCTTGGTCAGGGCTTGGGTTCGACCTGCCGCTTCGCATCAATCAAAGCCTGCGCGGCCTGCATTACCTGAACCTGAGATGTTCCCGAGCGTGCATCCTCCAGCGCGACCTGTACCTGCGCACGAAACCACGCGTCATACGAATTGACATCAGCCGCCACGGAAATGCTCCTCGAGACCGAGGTGCGGCTGTTCCTTACCCGTTGGGTCCATTGCGCTTTCTCCGACTATGCTATGGGTCGATGCTACATCACCCACAGTGGTGCCGTAAACGGCAAGGCCGTAAGGTTCACAGCTAACCCGACCACTCACCGATCAGGTACCGCGTCCAGGGACGCCTCGAACCGCTTGTCCGCCGCCGCGGCTTCTTTCAGGAGCGCGTCAAAATTGTCAGGTGGGTTGCCATCTTCCAGCATCCCTTTGAACGTCGCATAGGCATCCGTCTTGCTGCCATAGGCGCGCAGGGTCTTGTCGTCGTTCACCCAGGCCACCACGATGACCTTCGCATCGCTGTTGAACCGGTAGAACAACCGATACTGTTGGAAGAATTTCGCCCGGAACCAGTGCTTGCGGTGATCGCCGAGTGTGCCGCCTTGCCGGAAGGCGGCGGCACCCGGATCTGCCGGTATGGCCTCGGTGACCAGCTTGAAGATGGCGGCCAGCCGCTTCGTGGAATTCTTCTTGCGCCAGGTCTTGGGATCGCGTGCCTTACGCGCCTCGACCTCTTCAATCAGCCCTTCGAGCTGGTCCAGAAAGAGCGGATGCGCATAAATCGACCATCCGTTTACGACAAGGGGCGCTTGGGCGGGCACGCTATCGCCGCTCATTCATCCTCGAGCGATAGCGGCGCATCGAGATCGACGTCAACGTCTCCGACCAGTGCTGCAAGACGGTCATGCAAAGCCCCATCGAACGCCCGAATGCGGTCCGGATGCGCCTTGATATCGGCCTCGACAAAATCGAGAAAGGCGCCGAGCACAGGATCTTCCTCGTCGCTGCGCACGGGCTCGATATAGACCCTGCCACTCGGCTCGGTGCAGTAACGAATCTGGTCGCCCTTGCCCAACTTTAGCTGTTTGCGCACCCCCGCCGGCACGGTCGTCTGATACCGGTCCGTGAGTTTCGAGACGTCTTGTGCGAGCGCTGTCATGGCAGTCTCCTGAAGAAAAGGGTCTTTGCTGCCTGTGATAGGTAATGCATTTGCATTGCCATGTCAAGATAAGCCGCAGGATCTGCTGTCGCCGACCGACCAATCAAACGGTTTTTCGGAGTCGGGTTCGAAAACTGAAAAACCCGCCGCAATGCGACGGGCTTTTGCTTTCTTTGTGCAATGAGGGGAGGCATAGTGCCCGCAGTCTCAAAGCTCGCACTCTATATGGCACCGAAAGTCTTTACTGTCAATGTATCCACCGTTCACGGCTGATGAAGAACACCACCTTCCGAACGTCCTATCCGCACCTAGGTTTGCGACCTATCTGCGCGAAACCGGCAATGATAGGACGCGAGCTCTCCACCTATACCACTGGAATCTTCAAGTATCAGCCGCGTTCATGGTTCCACTCCATGTTTTGGAAGTTGCGCTGCGAAACGCGATCGTGGAAGCAATCGAAGCTGTCCACGGAGGAACATGGCCTTGGACACAAGGCTTCATCCGTTCGTTACCGAACCCGCGCGGTCCGGCATACAGCCCCAAACGAGACCTCGAAGGTTGCGCAGCACAGCAACCCACTGCCGGAAAGGTCGTTGCCGAACTGAAGTTCGTGTTTTGGGAGAAGATGCTGACAAACAGGCACCAAGGCAGACTGTGGGACGATCATTTCTACGCAGTGTTTCCGGACGCGCCCCGTGGTGTCGCTGCCAGCCAGCGCCGATCTGAATTAAGGTCTGACATTGAAGCCGTGAGGAGGCTCCGCAACAGAATCGCACACCATGAGCCTGTTTTTCCGCGCGCCCTTCAGGATGATTTTTGTCGGATCATCCGCTGCATAAGATGGCGCAACGAAACGACTGGCAACTGGGTGCTGGAAATCGAGACGGTACGCGCACTACTCGCAGTGCGCCCCTAAGGGTCCTGCCCCGCCAGGAACTCCGCCAGCACAGGACTGGCCTCACCCTTTGCGGAGCTGAGCAGCTCCGAGCCCGCGAGCGAGGCTTTCGACAGGCGTACGAGGCCGCCGGTTTCCTCGATGCGGTAGCAGCGGCGCTTTTGCCGCCCGCGCCTGTAGTGCGTCGCGGTGACGATCTGGCATGTGCTGCCACCGGTGAGCGTCACAGGTGCTGCGAGCTTGATCTTGTCGCCTTCCTCGTAGTCCGGGATCGCAGCCCAGTCCTGGCAGCGCTGGCGCCAGGCATGAGCATAGCTGTCTGGGTCTTTCAGCTCGGACAGCAGGACCAATAGGCTCAGTGGCGCGCGGGATTCGACCGGTCCCGCGCTTTCCTCCATGTCCTTGTAGCCCCAGCAGCCGTCATCATATCGGGTAAGGAAGACGGCGGCGAAAGTGATCGAGCCGTCAGGATCGGTGACATAGGTCGCGTCCTCGACAGGGGTGCCGTCGCGATTGGTAACCCTAGCCGCTGCATACCAGGTGGAGCCAACCTTACAGGCCTTGACCAGTTCGGTTTTGCGCGTGTCGCCCTCAAAGGTGCAGAGCCGAGTGATCTCCGCTTTCTCATCCGCATAGGTCTGGACGCGGCCGTCGGTGTAAAAGAGCCAACCCATCACGCCACCCTCCGGTCATCGAGTTCCATCAGCGCATCGAGCGGCACGCGGTAGGGCTGCATGGCGTCGAAATCCTCACAATTGCCGCAGTTCTGCACGATCGCGAAGGTGTCGCAGGCATCCTTGAGGATGACCCGGAAGGTGCCGCCGAGGCCCGAGGGCACCTCGTAGGTCCCGCCGATGAGATAGTCCGAAGCCCGGCGCAC
>NZ_JASHIM010000040.1 GCF_030733685.1 Roseovarius sp. MMSF_3281 | reverse complement strand
CACCTGATGCTTTTGGTCTTGGTCATGGCGGCGGTGCTGTGGGGCGTGGGGGCGATCCTCAAGACGCCCAAGCGATTGCGCTGGGGCATGATCGGGGTTTTGTGGGGCGGAGTTGTGCTTTTGCACCTGGTCCTGCCAGACGGGCACCCGCTTAGGATGGCCACCGGGCAAAGCGCCGCGCTTTGGCTGATGATCGGCGGGTTCGTGGCGATCGTGCTGGCGTACCGCTGGATTTTGCAGAAGCTTCGCCATCGTGCCGATATTGGCCAAGCCCCTGAAAAGAAAGGGCTGTTTTCCGAAGCCGAACTTGAGCGTTACGCCCGCCACATCGTTTTGCGCGAGATCGGCGGACCGGGGCAGAAGGCATTGAAAGAAGCCAAGGTGCTGGTGATCGGGGCCGGGGGGCTTGGATCGCCTGTGTTACTATATTTGGCCGCTGCCGGAGTGGGTACGATTGGGGTGATTGACGATGACGTGGTCGACAACTCGAATTTGCAACGTCAAGTCATCCATGGGGATGCTGACATCGGGCTGCCCAAGGTGCAGTCGGCGATACAGGCGATGACAGCGCAAAACCCGAATGTGGAGGTCAGGCCCTATCAGCGTCGGTTGACGCCCGAGATCGCCGAAGAGCTTTTTGCCGATTACGACGTGATCCTTGATGGGACGGATAATTTCGACACCCGGTATTTGGCGAATGAAACCTGTGTGGCGCTGGGTAAGCCATTGATCTCGGGGGCCTTGTCACAATGGGAAGGGCAGGTGAATGTCTTTGCCGTGCATCGCGGAACCCCTTGTTATCAATGTATTTTTCCGGAAGCTCCAGCACCCGGTCTAGCGCCTTCTTGTGCTGAGGCTGGGGTGGTGGGGCCGCTGCCCGGCGTGGTGGGGTCGATGATGGCCGTGGAGGCGATAAAGCTGATTTCCGGGGCGGGGCAGGCGCTTTTGGGGGAAATGATGATCTATGACGCGCTATGGGGCGAGACCCGAAAGATCGCAATCCATCCGCGCGAAGATTGCCCTATCTGTCGGAAAACAAAGGAAAAAGGAGCCTGAGGCATGGCGAACCCGCTGCTTGAAAAATGGGATGGAGCGTTCAAACTGGCGCCTTTCGATGAGATTTCGGACGCGCATTTCGAACCGGCCTTCGAGGAGGCGTTGGGCGCGGCGCGGGCGGAGGTGACGGCGATTGCCGAGAACCCGGAAAAACCCAGCTTTGCCAATACGATAGAGGCCTTGGAGGCCAGTGGGGAGGCCCTGGACAAGGTGCTGTCGGTGTTTTTCACCCTGGCCGGGTCGGACAGCAACCCAAAGCGGCAGGAATTGCAGCGCGCGTTCAGCCCGAAACTGGCCGCCTATTCTTCGGAAGTCACTGGAAACAAAAAGCTTTTTGAGCGGATCGAGGCGCTTTGGCAGACCCGCGAAAACCTTGATCTGAGCGATGAACAAGAGCGGTTGCTGATGCTGACGCGGCGGCGGTTCGTGCGGGCGGGGGCGGCCTTGAGCGGCGAATCGGACAAGCGGATGCGCGAGATCATGGCGCGGCTGGCCGAACTGGGCACGCAGTTCACGCAAAACCTGTTGGCTGACGAGTCGGGCTGGTACATGGAATTGGACGATCAAGCCCTTGAAAACCTTCCGGATTTTGTTGTGTCATCGGCGCGGGAAGCGGGCCGTGAAAAGGGGCTGGAGGCCCCGGTGGTCACATTATCGCGATCGTTAATCGTTCCGTTCCTGCAATTCTCGCCCCGGCGCGACCTGCGGGAAAAGGCGTTTCGCGCTTGGGAGGCGCGCGGGGCCATGGGCGGCGAGACCGACAATCGGGAGATTTGCGCCGAGATATTGCGGTTGCGCGAAGAGCGGGCGCAACTTCTGGGGTATGAGAGTTTCGCGGATTACAAACTGGAAACCGAGATGGCGAAAACGCCGGATCGGGTGCGCAATTTGCTGATGCAGGTCTGGGAACCGGCCAAGGCGCAGGCCGAGCGGGACGCCGAAACCTTGACCGAAATGATGCAAGCCGATGGAATCAATGGAGAATTACGCCCGTGGGACTGGCGCTACTATGCCGAGAAGCGGCGGCAGGCGGAGCATGATTTGGATGAATCGGCGGTGAAACCGTATTTGTCGCTTGAGGCGATGATCGAAGCGGCCTTTGGCACGGCCAACCGGCTGTTCGGTTTGGAGTTCAAGGAGCTGGATGTGCCGCTTTACCACCCCGATTGCCGAGCTTGGGAAGTGACGCGCGATGGCGCGCATGTGGCTGTTTTCATTGGGGATTATTTCGCGCGCGCCTCGAAACGGTCGGGGGCGTGGTGTAGTGCCATGCGCGGACAAGCTAAGATTCCGCAAACACAGGGGCCGGTGGTTTTAAACACCTGCAATTTCGCCAAAGGCGATCCGGCGCTTTTGTCTTATGACGATGCGCGGACCCTGTTTCATGAGTTCGGGCATGCCCTGCATCACCTGCTGTCGGACGTAAATTATGAAAGTATTTCAGGGACTTGCGTGGCGCGGGACTTTGTCGAGCTGCCTTCGCAGCTGTACGAACATTGGCTTGAGGTGCCGCAGGTCCTGGAAAAATACGCGCGGCATTACCAGACGGGGGAGGCTATGCCCCCGGAATTGTTGGATAAAATGCTGAAGGCGGCGAATTTTGACCAAGGGTTCCAGACGGTGGAATATGTCGCCTCGGCCATGGTGGATTTGGCGTTTCACGAGGGCAAGGCGCCCGGGGACGTGATGGGTAAGCAATTGGAAATATTGGAAAATATGGGAATGCCAAAGGCCATCACCATGCGCCATGCGACGCCGCAGTTTGCGCATGTCTTTGCGGGCGACGGATATTCCAGCGGTTATTACAGCTACATGTGGTCGGAAGTGATGGATGCGGATGCCTTTGCCAGCTTCGAGGAAGCGGGCGGGGCATTTGATGAAGAACGGGCCAAGGCATTGGAAACACACATTCTTTCCAAGGGTGGATCGGCCGAGCCAGAGGCGCTTTATACCGCGTTCCGGGGGCGGATGCCGGGGGTTGAGGCGCTGCTCAAAGGGCGGGGATTGGCGGCCTGAGCCGAGCGGCGCAGTTTTCGTAAGAGTCGTACGACAAACCCCTGATTTTCGTACGAAAATCGGGGCGGTGCGGAAGATCATCGTACGAGTCGTACGAAACGCAAGTCGGAGGGGCGCGAAAAGGTTAACGCGTTAACCTTTTGCCGCCGTTAACCTTTGTACGTTTTGTACAGGGACCCCCGCGGTTCTGTACAGAAATCGGCACTTTGCGCCGGAGGTCTGTACAGACTGTACAAACCTCAGCCTTCGGCGCCGCCGTCGATCAGGGCGCTGATGATCGCCTTGGCGCTGTCGGAGTTCCAATGGGCATCGCCGCGCAGGCGGGCGATCTCTTGCCCCTCGGGATCGAGGATCAGGGTGATCGGCAGGCCGAAGATCCCCATCTCGCGGGCAAGCGCCCCCTTGGGGTCGCGGTGGAGCGGCAGGTTGGCAACGCCGATTTCATCGAAGAATTTTTTCATCGCGGGGGGCGCGTTGCGGCCCGTGGCGATGGTGACCACCTCGAACCCCTCGCCGCCCAGTTCGGCTTGCAGGTCGGAGAGCATCGGCATTTCCACGCGGCAGGGCGCGCACCACGTGGCCCAGAAGTTCAGGACGATGTGTTTGCCCTGGTAGTCGGCAAGGGTCATCGTGCCGCCATCGGCGGTGGTGAAGGGGATTTGCGAGACCTCCTTGCCCTCGGCATGGAAGTTCAGCTTTTTCATGTCGCCCTCGCGCAGGGCGTTCAATGTATCGAGGTCGGTGGCAAGCGCGGGGTTTGCACCCAGACCGAGCGCCATATAAAGGAATGCGAAACGAATGAACTTCATTTTCCCTCCGAAGGGTGTGACATGACCAAGACTTCGAACGCGATGTGGGGCGGCCGCTTTGCCGCCGGGCCGGATGCGATCATGGAGGCGATCAATGCCTCGATCGGATTCGACAAGCGGCTGGCGGCACAGGATATCGCCGGATCGCGCGCCCATGCGGCCATGTTGGCCGCGACGGGTATTGTAAGTGATAGTGATGCCGAGGCGATGAGGGAAGGCTTGCTCACGGTCTTGTCAGAGATCGAAGAGGGGCGGTTCGAATTTTCCACGGCGCTGGAAGATATCCACATGAACGTGGAAGCGCGTTTGAAAGAGGTGATTGGCGAGCCTGCGGGGCGGTTGCACACCGGGCGCAGCCGGAACGACCAGGTGGCGACCGATTTCAAGCTGTGGGTGCGGGACCAGTTGGATGCCGCCGAGACGGGGCTTGTTGCGCTGATTGAGGCGCTGTTGGTGCAGGCCGAGGCCGGGGCCGATTGGGTGATGCCGGGCTTTACCCATTTGCAGACCGCGCAGCCCGTCACATGGGGCCATCACATGATGGCTTATGTCGAGATGTTCGGGCGTGACCTGAGCCGGGTGCGCGATGCGCGGGCGCGGATGAACGAATGCCCCTTGGGGGCGGCGGCCTTGGCGGGCACGTCTTTCCCGATTGATCGGGAGATGACGGCAGAGGCCCTGGGCTTTGACCGGCCTGCGGCGAATTCGCTGGACGCGGTGAGCGACCGGGATTTCGCGCTGGAGTTCCTGAGCGCGGCAAGCATTTGCGCCATGCACCTGAGCCGCTTTGCCGAGGAGTTGGTGATCTGGTCCTCGGCGCAGTTCCGGTTCGTGGCGTTGTCGGACCGGTTTTCGACCGGGTCCAGCATCATGCCGCAGAAGAAAAACCCCGATGCGGCGGAATTGATCCGCGCCAAGGTGGGGCGGATTTTCGGGGCGAATGTCGCCTTGATGACGGTGATGAAGGGGCTGCCCTTGGCCTATTCCAAGGACATGCAGGAAGACAAGGAACAGGTCTTTGATGCCGCTGATAACCTGATGCTGGCGCTGGCGGCGATGGAAGGCATGGTGCGGGATATGGCCCCGCAGCGTGAGGCCTTGGAAGGTGCGGCGGGTGCCGGATTCTCGACCGCGACGGATTTGGCCGATTGGCTGGTGCGGGTTCTGGGCATGCCCTTCCGCGAGGCGCATCATGTGACCGGGGCCTTGGTGGCCAAGGCCGAGGCCCGGGGATGCGATTTGCCTGAGCTGAGTTTGGCCGAGATGCAAGAGGTGCATGGCGAAATCACGAAAGCGGTCTATGATGTATTGGGCGTGCATAACTCGGTTGCGTCGCGCGTGAGCTATGGCGGGACGGCACCGGCGCAGGTGCGCGCACAGATCGCACGATGGAAAGAGGTCTTGGGATGATACGGATCCTGGCGGTGTTGAGCCTGGCGGCATTGGCCGGTTGCGGCGTGGATGGCGAGCCCATCCGCCCGAGCACGAACACGACGGTGGGTGTGGGCAACCGTGGCGTGAACGCCTCGACCGGGGCGACATGGATTTCGGGGCGCACGACGGTGACGGTGGCGACCGCGCTGTGAGATACGCCTTTCTTGCGCTTGCCGTCTGGGGGGCCATCCACCCGATGGCCTATTTCCTGCAATGGTTCGGAGAAAACGGGTTCGACCTGATGGCGATGGTCGATGCATGGCATGCCAATGCCGCGAGCAGCGGGTTGGTTTGGGATTTGACCATTGCCGCCGTGGCCCTGACGGTTTGGGTGATCTGGGAAAGCCTGCAGCGGCGGGCGTGGATTGGCCTGTTGGCGATCCCGGCGACCTTTTGCATCGGCGTGAGCTGTGGCTTGCCGCTTTACCTGTTCCTGCGGATGGGGCGCGGACAGGGCGTGTGAAATCACCCCGTTTTACGCACCATTGTTGCCTAATTTTGGACAAACTCGGATCTTAGCGTGCTGTCTACATGTGATGATGACAGGAGCACCGCCATGTCCGACACCCTTGCCCAAACGGCACCAACCGCCTTGTTGGCCGCGCCGGAAAAGGCGCTGCCGCCAGCGCCGGAAATGATCGTGCAGGTGGCGCGCGACTACCGGGTCAGTCCGTTCCGCCAGTTCCGCGAGATGGTGGGCCTGCGGTTTCGGCGCAATCGCATGGATTTCAATGAATATTACACCAACCGTTTGTTCGACCCGGAGATGTCGGCGCAGGACAAGTGCGGTTTTGTCGGCAAGAAGGGCAACACGCGTTTCAACAAGAAGCTGTCGCCCATTGGATTGACGAAGTTGCGGCCCTTCGTGCGGGACAAGGTGCTTTACGGCGCGATGATGCAGCAACTTGGTTTTCGGACGCCCGAAACACAGGCCGTGGTTTCGACCGACCGAGGGTATGGGGTTTTGCCGCGTCTGGCGGATGTGGAGGGTATCGAAGCCTTCCTGATGGAAACCGCGCGGTACCCGCTGTTCGTGAAGCCCGGTGAGGGGTGGGGCAGCGTTGGGTCGGCCTTGATCGTCGAGCTGGATCGGACTGCACGCGAGTTGGTCTTGTCGAATGGGCAGCGCATTGATTTGCGCCAGTTCGCACAAGAGGTTCTGGACGAGTATGGCGATGGCTTTATCTTTCAGACCGCTGTCGAGCAGCATGCGGATATGACCAAGGTGGCCGGTCCTGCGATTGGCAGTATCCGGGTTGTGACGGTTTACGACGGGCAAAAGCCTTCGGTGCTTTACACGCTTTGGAAGGTGCCGTCGCCCAAGGCGATGTCGGACAATTATTGGCAGTCGGGCAGCATGTTGGCCGAAATCGACAAGGCGAATGGCCAAGTGGTGCAGTGCCGCCGTGGCGAGGGTCCGACGCAGGAGGCGATCGAGACCCATCCGGCCAGTGGCATGGCCTTTGCCGACGTACAGATCCCGTTTTGGGACGAGATTTGTGACATCGCCGTGCGCGGCCATGAAGTTTTGCCGCAATTCGGCGTCCTTGGCTGGGATATTGCCGTGACGCCCGAGGGGCCCTTGATCATCGAATGCAACGCCAACCCGCATCACATGCTGTATCAACTGGCGACGGGCCGGGGGATTCAGAACCCGGAATTCATGCCGGTCTTTGAGCGGGTGATCGCACGGGCCAAGGATCGCACCGCGGTCAAGCGTGAGCAGTTGCGCAAGAAGTTGAAGAAATAACCGCCCGAAAGAGGCGGTGAGCAAAGGGGCCGTGGGCCGGGGGCTGTCGAGCGGGGCCTTCGGGCCGCGGCCCCGGTTGTTTTCGATTGATCCGCGTGCCGGTTCGCCGTAATCGGCGCGGTATGGACCATTTTATTTATCGCGATGGGCAGTTGCATGCCGAGGACGTCCCCGTGGCCGAGATCGCCGCGCAGGTGGGCACGCCGTTTTACTGTTATTCCACGGCGACGCTGACCCGGCATTTCCGGCTGTTCGACGAGGCGCTTGAGGGTGTGGATCATCTTGTTTGCTATGCGGTGAAGGCGGCAAGCAACGTGGCGATCCTTAGGACCCTGGCCGAGATGGGCGCCGGGATGGACGTGGTTTCGGGCGGGGAATATGCCCGCGCCAAGGCCGCCGGTGTTCCGGGTGAGCGGATCGTGTTTTCCGGGGTCGGCAAGACGCGGGAGGAGATCGCGCAGGTCCTGGCCGGGGGTGTGCGGCAGTTCAACGTGGAAAGCGAGCCCGAGATGGCCGCGATCAGTGCGGTCGCGACCGAAATGGGCGTTGTCGCCCCGATTACCGTGCGGGTGAACCCGGATGTGGATGCCAAGACCCACGCCAAGATCGCCACCGGCAAGAGTGAGAACAAGTTCGGCATCCCGATCACCCGCGCGCGAGAGGTTTATGCCGAGGCCGCCGCCCTGCCGGGTTTGAAGGTGATCGGCATCGACGTGCATATCGGCAGCCAGTTGACCGACTTGGAGCCGTTCCGCCTTGCCTATGAGAAGGTGGCGGAACTGACCGAAGCCTTGCGCGCCGATGGGCACGAGATTTCGCGCCTCGATCTGGGGGGCGGTTTGGGCATCCCTTACACCCGCAGCAACGAGGCGCCGCCCCTGCCCACGGAATACGGCCAGTTGATCAAGGACACGGTTGGGCATCTGGGGTGCGAGATCGAGATCGAGCCGGGGCGCCTTGTGGCGGGGAATGCCGGGATCCTGGTGTCGGAGGTGATTTACGTGAAATCGGGCGAGGGGCGCGATTTCCTGATCCTCGATGCGGCGATGAACGATCTGATCCGCCCGGCGATGTACGAGGCCTATCACGATATCATCCCGGTGGTCGAACCCGAGGCCGGGGCCGAGCAGGTGGCCTATGACATTGTCGGGCCGGTCTGCGAATCGGGGGATACCTTTGCCAGGGAACGGATGATGCCGCAGCTTGCGGCGGGCGACCTGGTGGCCTTTCGCAGTGCCGGGGCCTATGGCGCGGTGATGGCGAGCGAGTACAATACGCGGCCCCTGATCCCCGAAGTTTTGGTGCATGGGCATCAATTCGCCGTCATTCGGGCGCGTCCGACCTTTGACGAGATGATAAATCGCGATACCATCCCCGAGTGGCTGTGACGCGATAGGCGCGTCGGGCCATGGATTGGATTGGAGCATGGCCCGACCTGACACGCCCCTGAGTTCCGTGATGATGCGGCTGCGCTGGCCCCTGACCCTGACATGGGCGGGATTGATTGCCGAGCGCGGGTGCCGCGCGTTCTGGCCCTTGTGGTGCCTGGTGGCCTCGGTGGCGGCGGTCCTGATGTTGGGCCTGCATGAGACCCTGTCGGTCGATATGTTCTGGTACGGCGCCTTGGCGATCGCCGTGGCCGGGCTTTTCTTTGCGCTGAGGGGCCTGCGGCGGTTCCGCTGGCCGCGCCGGGAAGAGGCCGTGGCGCGCATGGATGCCGCCATGCCGGGGCACCCCTTGGCGGCCTTGGCCGACACCCAGGCGATTGGCGGGGGTGACGCGGGATCGGAGGCCCTGTGGCGGGCGCACCGGGCGCGGATGGCCGAGCGGGCCGCAGAGGCAAAGGCGGTGGAGCCGGATTTGCGGTTGTCGTCGCGGGATGTATTCGGCCTGCGTTACATCGCGCTTTTGGGCCTGATGGTGGCGCTGGTGTTCGGGTCGGTCTGGCGCGTGGGCAGCGTGGGCGACATGGCCCCGGGTGGCGCGGCCCTTGCCAGTGGCCCGGCTTGGGAAGGCTGGATCGAGCCGCCGCAATACACGGGATTGCCGAGCCTTTACCTGAATGATCAGAAGGACGAGATCACCGTACCGGCGGGCAGCCGCGTGACCCTGCGGCTTTATGGTGAACTGGGCGCGCTGAGCGTGTCCGAAACGGTTTCCGAGCGCACCGAGGATCTGGGCGCGGCCAGCGATGCCGAGCAAAGCTTTGACATCGTGAGCGACGGCGAGTTGCGGATTGACGGCCCCGGAGGGCAGGCATGGGAGGTGAGCGCGCTGCGCGATCTGCCGCCGCAGGTGGAGGTGGCCCCGGCCCCCAGCGATGTGACCTTCGACGGCCAGATGAGCCATCCGTTCCGGGCGCGCGACGATTACGGCGTCGTGGGCGGCGTGGCGCGGTTCGATCTGGACGTGCAAGCGGTTGAGCGGCGCTATGGCCTGGCAGCGGAGCCTGAGCCGCGCGCGCCGATCGAGTTGGACCTGCCGATGCCGATTACCGGGGATCGGGCGGAATTTTCCGAGACATTGATCGAGAACCTGTCCAAGCACCCTTGGGCGCATATGCCCGTGACCCTGCAGTTGCAGGTGGAGGATGCCGCGGGGCAGGTGGGGGCCAGCGAGGTGCAAAAGCTGACCCTGCCGGCGCGGCGGTTCTTTGACCCGATGGCGGCGGCGGTGATCGAACAGCGGCGTGACCTTCTGTGGAGCCGCGACAACGGCAAGCGGGTGGCACAGGTGTTGCGGGCGATATCGCACCGGCCCGAGGATGGGATGTTTCGCCGCGAGACCGCCTATTTGCGGCTGCGGGTGATCCTGCGGCGGTTGGAGACCCTTGCGGCCTATGGCGGGTTTGACGCCGAGGCGCGCGACGAGATTGCCGAGGCGATGTGGGACCTGGCCCTGATCCTTGAGGAGGGCGATATCGGCGATGCGCTGGAGCGGATGCGCGCGGCGCAGGAGCGGCTGAGCGAGGCGATGCGCAACGGGGCCAGCGAAGAGGAAATTGAGCGCCTGATGGACGAGTTGCGGCAGGCCACGAATGACTACATGCGCCAGAAGATGCAGCAGGCGCAGCGCGAGAACCGCGAACGCCAGCAGAACGGCGAACAGCCCGACGCGTCGGAAGACAGCCTGCAGATGACCCAGCAGGATTTGCAGGACATGATGGACCGTATCCAGGAGCTGATGGAACAGGGCCGGATGGCCGAGGCGCAAGAGGCGCTGGAGCAGTTCCAGCAGATGATGGAGAACATGCGGGTGACCGAGGGCCAGGGCGGGCAGGGGCAAACCCCCGGTCAGCAGGCCATGGAGGGGCTGGCCGAAACCCTGCGCGATCAGCAGGGCCTGTCGGATCAGGCGTTCCGCGATCTGCAGGAACAGTTCAACCCCAATGCGCAATCGGGCCAGAGCCCAGGCAACGAAGGCCGCGATGGCGGGCAGGGGCAAGGCCAGAGCCATGACCAGCCCGGCGAAGGGCAGGGCCAAGGCCAGCAACCCGGACAGCGCGGCCAAGGTCAGGACCAGGCGCAACAGGGCCAGGGTGGGCAAGGATCGCTGGCCGACCGGCAGGAGGCCCTGCGCCGCCAGTTGGAGCAACAGCGGGGCAATATGCCTGGCGGGGGCGGTGAGGCCGGAGAGGCAGCGCGCGAGTCGCTGGACCGCGCCGAACGGGCCATGGACGGCGCGGAAGAGGCCCTGCGCGGCGATGACCTTGGCGAGGCGATTGACCGGCAGGCCGAGGCGATGGAGGCCCTGCGCGAAGGGATGCGCAACCTTGGTGAACAACTGGCGCAGGAGGGTCAGCAGCAGCAGGGCGGGCAGGGCCAGGCCCGTGGCCAGCCCGGTCAGCAGCAGAACGACCCGCTGGGCCGTGCGCCGGGACAGGGCCAGCAGGCGGGCACGCAGGACAACCTGTTGCAGGGTGAGGATGTTTACCGCCGGGCGCGCGAGTTGCTGGACGAAATCCGCCGCCGCTCGGGCGACGGGGAGCGGCCCGAGGTGGAACTGGAGTATCTTGAGCGGCTGCTGGACCGGTTTTGACCCCCGACATTCGAGAGAGTAGGCGCGGCCCTGACCCGCGCCTTCGGGTCCAACCGGGCCGGATGCTGCGGTGGTCCGGATGTCTGGATACCGCGTTGTTGGCAAACAGTTTGGCCGCTTCCCGCCTGCTTCTGTAACGTGGCTGGAGCCGGAACTTCAAATCTGCTAAATTTACAAACGGCCCCTTACCGGGTCTTGAATGCTTGTAGAGAGACAGTTGTGAAAAACGTATTGCGACGCACGGTTGTGGCCGGAATAGGGGCCTTCGTCGCGTCCGCGGCAACCGGGCAGGCGACCACCCGTGGAACCCGCGAATGGCAACCACGCACCTATGATGACGGCCTGATCCCGAAGTTTTCGTTCGAGGTGATCAACCTTGCGGTCAATGGTGATCTTGGTGTTGCCGTATTGGACACTGAAACCGGACGTGCAAGCGGATGGGGTGAAAACGCGCTTTTCCCGCTCAACAGCACTTTCAAGTTCCTGCTGGCGGGTGCAATCCTGCAGCGCGTTGACCGGGGGCAGGAACGCCTTGATCGCGAAATCCCGATAGATGCCTCGGATATCGTATCGTGGTCGCCGGTCGTCCAGCATGCCGTTGGTGGCAACATGAGCGTGCAACGCCTCTGTGAGGCGGCAATGACACGCAGCGATAATGCGGCGGCCAACCTGCTTTTGCGCAGTCTTGGTGGCCCGGAAGCATTGACCTTGGCATTGCGGGAAATGGGCGATCCGTTAACGCGGGTTGATCGCTTCGAAACCGAGATGAACGATGTGCCACCCGGTGATCCGCGCGACAGCAGTACGCCGTTGCAGATGTTGAAAACGATGGAGCGACTGTTGCTGGGGGATGTTCTTTCCTCGCAGGGGAAGGACCAGCTTTTCGCGTGGATGGTTGCGAACACCACCGGCGAGGCCCGGATCCGGGCAGGTATCCCGTCTGATTGGACGGTTGGCGACCGGACAGGCACCGGACCACGAGGGGAAACCGCGACAATCGCAGCGATCTACCCGCCGAACCGAAAACCTCTTTTGATGACAATCTATATCAGGGGATCGTCGCGCGATAGAGACCTGCAGGCCAGCACCCATGCAGAGCTGGCCCGTATCGCATCCAACAACGTAGTTTTGCCACCGTATGACCCCTACACCAGTGACTGATTCTCGTATTTCCCCGCTCCTCTACCTAAAGCGTTCCGCCTTTAAGCTGAGACATCGGCGAATGGCGGAACCTGTGCAACGAGTGAGCGGAGCACTGCGTTTCGCGAAAATCTGTGATCCAAGTTTTTCGCGAAACGCTTTAGCCATCGTGACCTTTCTTGCGGGTCCGGTGGGCGCGCAGGAATTGGAGGGTCTGACGTGGAGCGAGCAAAAATGTGTTCTCTACGATCACGCCGTTGAATCGGCGCTCGGCTTTCAGGGACTCGACGGTCTGCGCGAAGAGTTTTTATCGGAGAATCGATCCTTCATCGATGGCGGTTGTCAGCCCACCGACCATGTTTGCCCGATCACGGATGCCGAGATTGAATTGGCTAATCTCTTGACGATCATGACCATGAACGAAGGCATGGCCAGTACCTTCGTGCCTTTCAGCTGTCGTTAAAGCGTCTTCATTTGTCAGACGACGTTCACCTGGGCCACGGCGCGATGTCGTGAATGCCCGGTTGGACCCCACCGTGCCGGATGCTGCTGTGCCTGTCTGGACCCGTCTTGCAGATGGTGTCACGGTCGCAAATAATGAAACCCACGAGGCGCGGAACCGCGCCGGGAGACTGGAGGAACGGATGATCGAACGGCTGGACTATGCTTCAATTAACGGCAACGCCATTGCCAGTATGGCCAAAGCCAAAGGCGATATGCCTTCAATTGGCAAGAGGCTCAGGGCCGTGATCGAACTTCGGGTGTCCCAGATCAATGGCTGTGCCTACTGCGTCGACCTTCACACGACGGAAGCGAGGAAGGCCGGCGAAACGGCCCAACGGCTTGATTGTCTCACGGTCTGGCGCGAGGTGTCTTTCTTTGACGATGCGGAAAAGGCGGCGCTTGATTGGGCCGAAGCGATCACCAGAGTCGCGGTAGACGGGGCCCCCGACCATTTGTACGCGGCGCTTTTCGATCATTTTTCTGAAACCGAAATCGTCGATCTGACGTTGATCGTCGCGCAGATGAACGCCTGGAACCGGCTGGCCATTGGTTTTGGTCATGTTCCAGAGGCCCGATCCGAATAGTATCGGGTGACGGGTGTGCATAGCGTGGCAAGCGTTGGGTTGGAGGCCATACTAAAGCGTTTCGCTCAATCGTTGCACGCGTTCGGTCTTTCGCCGATGTCTCGGGTTAAAGGCGGAACGCTTTAGCACCGAGACTATGCACGTCCGGGCTGTCGACTGAACAGGAGCAGGACGCCGAACGCGATCATACCACCGCCCGAGATACGTTGGAACCAGTGCAAGCGCGTTGATGCGAATGCGGCCGCGAACCGTCCGGCCGAGGCATACAACATGATCGCGCATGCTTCGAGGGCAATGAAAATCGCCCCCAGAGAGGCATAGCTTTGCCAGTAGGCAGTGGTATCTACGAATTGCGGAAAGAAGGCAGCGAAAATCAAGATGGCTTTCGGATTGCTGACAGCAATTAGCGCCTCACGCCGGAATGCCTGACGAAATGTCGGCGTGAGATAGTCAGTCCCCACACCGGCCCGCGCCGGGCGGGTCCGCAAGAGTTTGATGCCCATCCAGATCAGGTAGATCGCCCCGACGATCTTGATCGCGCCAAAGAGGAATGCAGAGGCGGAAAGAAGCACACCCAACCCCAAGGCGCTGGCAGCAATCATGGGAACGAAGACAGCCAATCGCGCCGTGCTGGCACTGACAGCGAAGGCAAGGCCATTCTGTGCACCATGTGTCAGTGCGATCAGATTGTTCGGTCCGAACGCAAGGTTCAGAGCAAAGCAAGCAGGGAGGAATACGAACAGGTCAATCATGGGCATCATAAACAATCTTGTTCATAGGTCGCGCAAGGTAGACCATATCCGGGCAATGACAGCAATGTCCCGCTGGTCCGCCAGTGATCAGAGCCGTTGCCAGCGACCGGCCCGGGGTTTCGGATCAGGCGAGGAGGCCCCGGGGCAGGGCAGGGTCATTCAGCCGTGTCCGCCGGGGCGCTGGACATTTCGTTGAGCCAGTCGCCGACCCAGCCGAACTGCGCGTCCAGCATCACGCGCAGGCCATTGACCTGTTCGACGTATGTTTCAAGCGGGCCTGCGAGGGCGGGGACCGTTTCGGCGATCCTAGGGGCGAAAAGATAGATGCCCAGAAGGATCAGCGCGAGCAGGACCGCGTAGGAAAAGCCGCGTTTGAAGCCGCTTGGCTTGTGCGATGCATAGTCGGGTTCGGGCCAATCCTCGCTTTCGGGGGCGTCTTCGCCCGGGGTGTGCGAGTCGGCATCGAGCGACGAGTTGATCTCGTCGATATCCGGCAGGAGATCGCGCCGCGAGGTCGGGTCGATATCCGACGCTTCGGGGGCCGAGGTGGGTGGCTCGGCGGCGGTGTCGTCTTCGCCGCGCAGGCGGGCCATGCGCGCGCGGGCCTCGCGGGCGCGCTTGTCTTCGTCGAGGTGATCCTGTGTCAGTCCAAGATCGGGTTGCGACTCGAGCCCGCCGCCGATTTCGGCGGCGCGGGCCTCGCGTTCGTGCTCGGCCTCTTCGCGCAGCACGTCGGCGATGGCCGGGTCAAGCTGTCGGCGCGTGGGTTCAGGGGGAGCGTTGCCGTCGTCTTCGGGGTCTGTCTCGCCTTCGGCCTCGGGCCCTGGCTCTGGTTCAGGCTGGGGGGT
>NZ_JASHIM010000003.1 GCF_030733685.1 Roseovarius sp. MMSF_3281 | reverse complement strand
CCCGATGAGCGCGGCGCCGGGCATGATCCGGCGCTCCTGCCGGATATGGCCGAACGCCCCGTCACCCTCTCGACCGGCGCGCAACTCCATGTTCAGAAATACGAGGTCAGCGTGGCCGAATGGAACACCTGCCACGATCAGGGCGGCTGCATCCTGCGCCTGCGCGTACGGCCCGACCAACAGGCACAGACAACCCCGGCCACGGGGCTCAGTTACCTTGATGTCTCCGAATACCTGCATTGGATCAACGATGCCACCGGGGCCACCTTCCGCCTGCCCACGGCGGACGAATGGGCCGATATGGCCCGCCCCGTGCTGCCGGAAAAACCCGACCCGGCCTTCACCGATCCCGCCCTCACCTGGGCCTCGGCCTACCTGACCAAGGGGATAACCCCCCGCGCGCTCAAGCCACGGGGCAGTTTCTCGGTCACGCCCGAAGGCATCTGGGATCTCGACGGCAGCGTCTGGGAATGGACACAAGACTGCTTTGCCGGGGCGTCGGGTGAAACCGACCTGTCGCGCTGCCCCGCGTTCTTCGTCGGCGGCGAACATATCGCCGCCATGTCCTACCTTATTCGCGATCCTGCCCGTGGCGGCTGTGCCGTTGGCGTGCCCCCGGCGCACCTCGGCATGCGTCTGGTCAGCGACAGACCCATCGAATGACCGATGCGGGATGCCCACGGCCCCTTTGATCCAAGGGGGCCGGAAAATGCAGACGCCCCCTAGTTCATCAACCCGGCAAAGCGCAAGGCATCATCGACAAGCGCCTTGGTCTCATCCGTCAGGCCGGTGAGCGGGGAACGTACCTCTTCACTGCACAGACCCACGCGCGACATGGCGTATTTCACCCCCACTAGCCCCGGTTCGGTAAAGATCGCCGTGTGCAGCGGCATCAACCGGTCCTGCAATTCCAGCGCCTTGGCGTAATCGCCTGCCAGCGTGGCGTTCTGCACCTCGGCCACCATCTTGGGCGCCACGTTCGCCGTAACCGAGATCACGCCCTGACCGCCCTGCGCGTTGAACCCGTGCGCGGTGCCGTCCTCGCCCGAGATCTGGCAGAAATCCGGGCCACAGATCATCCGTTGCAGGTTCACCCGCGCCAGATCGCCGGTGGCATCCTTGACGCCGACGATCCGCGGAAGCTCGGCCAGCTCCGCCATGGTCTCGGGCATCATGTCCACAACCGACCGGCCGGGAATGTTGTAAATGATGATCGGCAGGTCACAGCAATCATGCAGCGCGGTGAAATGCGCCACCAGCCCGCGTTGCGTGGGCTTGTTGTAATAGGGGGTCACCACAAGCGCCGCATCGGCCCCCACGTTCTTGGCATGCCGCATGAAGCGCATGGATTCCAGCGTGTTGTTGCTGCCCGCGCCCGCGATCACCGGAATACGCCCATCCACGGCGCGCACCACTTCCTGGACAACGGTTTCATGCTCTTCATGGGTCAGCGTCGGGCTTTCCCCGGTGGTGCCCACGGGCACAAGGCCATGGCTGCCTTCGCCGATGTGCCATTCCACAAGTTTCTTGAGCGTATCCAGATCCAGTTCGCCGTTCTTGAACGGCGTGACCAGGGCAGGAAAAGATCCTCTGAACATGACACGCTCCTTTGCTTTTGCGTCGTGGCCCATCGGGCCGGTTAAACTCGTGCCAACGCGCGCATGGCAGAACCTCGCCGCCCTGCCGGTAATGTGAATGGACGCAGGGCGCCCGCGCGCATAGGCTGGCGCTGTCTATCCTTCGTACAGGTCAAAAATGCAAGAGATGTTGCGCCTCATAGCCCTGTCATTGATGCTCATTTGCCAGAGTTTGCCGGCTTTGGCCGAAACGCCCCCGCGCGTCGCCCCCCGGCCCCTGTCCAGCGCCTTTGATGCGCTCTCGGGCGGGCGCTGGGATGTGGCGGCCGATCTGGCCCGCCGCGATGGCCCGGCGGCGGTTGCCCTGATCGAATGGTACCGCCTGCGGGCGGGCCACGGCACGCCTCTGGAGGTGCTGAAATTCCTCGATACCCACGCCGATTGGCCCGGCCTCGACTACCTGCGCAAACAAAGCGAAGAGGCGATGGCCGAGGCCCCCGATGAACTGATCCTGCGGTTTTACGATGGCACCCGCGCGCAAACCGGCATCGGCGCATTGTCGCAGGCCCGCGCCCTTCTGGCCGCGGGCCGCAAGGGCGAGGCCGAGGCCGGCCTTGTGCTGGCTTGGCGCACCCTCGACCTCTCCACCGAGGAACACGAGGCGTTCCTCGCCCGTCACGGCGCGCTCCTCAAGCCACACCACGCCGCGCGCCTCGACATGGCCCATTGGCGCGGCCTGCGCGACGTCGCCCTCATGCTGCCCTTGGTGGATGAGGAAAAGCGCGAGCGGATCGAAACCGCGCAGATGATCGAAAAGGCCGGCAGTGGTCTCGACGACCGAATCGATGACTTGCCGGAAGACACCAAATCCGACCCGCATGTCGCCTACGCGCTTTTCAACCACTACCTTGAACGCAACCGGGGCGAGGACGCGCGCGCCACCATGCTCAGCCAAAGCCAGATCGCGGGCGGCTTGGGCGAACCGGGGCGCTGGGCGGGATGGCGCCGCGCCTTGGCGCGCGACCAGATGCGCGACGACAACCCGCAAACCGCCTATGCCCTCGCCGCCACTCATCAACTGACCGAAGGCGCGGCCTATGCCGATCTCGAATGGCTTTCGGGCTATCTCGCGCTGACCTATCTCAAGGATGCCGAACTCGCCCGCGATCATTTCCAACGCTTCCGCGCCGCAGTTGAAACGCCGATTTCGTTGGGCCGGGCGGGATACTGGATTGGTCGGGCACAAGAGGCGCTGGACGATCCGGAGGCCGCGAAAATGGCCTATGCCCAAGGGGCCGAACATCAAACCAGCTTTTATGGCCTTCTGGCCGCCGAAAAGGCGGGGCTGCCCTCTGACCCCGCGCTCAAGGGCGAAAACGACTTCGCCGAATATGCCGGAAGTGACCTGATCCAACGCCCGGTGACCCAATCGGCCATACTGGCCCTTGCCGCGGGCCGCCTGAACCTTGCCGAACGCTTCTTCACCCATATCGCTGAAACGCTGGACGAATCCGAACTCAAACAATTGGCCAGCCTGCTACGCGACCTCGACCAACCGCACCTGCAGGTGATGGTCGGCAAACGCGCCGCCCGCCGCGCCCTCACCCTTCCGGGGCCATACTATGCCCTGCACCCGATGTCCGGGATGGACTTGCCCGTGCCCATGGAACTGGCCCTCGCCATCGCCCGCCGCGAAAGTGAATTCGACCATGGGGTCTCAAGCCGCGTGGGCGCCGAAGGCCTGATGCAACTCATGCCCGGCACGGCCTCGGACATGGCCCGCGAACTGGGCCTCGATCACGACCGGGGCCGCGTGCTGACCGACTGGGCCTATAACGCAAGGCTCGGCTCGGCCTACCTTGCCTACCTTGCCGACCGTTTCGAGGGCAATATCGTGATGATGTCCGCAGGCTATAACGCGGGGCCCGCGCGCCCCGACCGCTGGATCGAACGATTCGGCGATCCCCGGCGCGGCGGTATGGACGTGGTGGACTGGATCGAACACATCCCCTTCCGCGAAACCCGCAACTACGTCATGCGCGTCGCCGAAAGCCTGCCGGTCTACCGCGCCCGCCTTGGGCGCGATCCGCACCCGGTGCCGTTCTCGCGGGAACTTGTCCTGCCCACGATCCGGCCCAAGCTGGACTAAAGCGTTTCGCCCAATCGTTGCACGCGTTCCGCCGTCCGCCGATGTCTCGGGTGAAAGGCGGACCGCTTTATTGCGGCAGGATCGTCCGCCTGCGTGTCCGCGGCTCCACCTGCGCCCAATCCGGCCACCAGCCCAGCATATCTATGCCCGCGACCAAGGCGGTCAGCGCCACGATGCAGCCTACAATCAGCGCCTTTCTGGGCGAAGGCGGATTGCGCGCCAGTACGGCCAGCCTCAGCAATATCCGTTCAATCATACCACGCTGTCCTCGACGACCTGTTGCCGCGCCTTTTGAAATGGTTTCACGGCCCGCAAACCACCAACGACCAAAGGCCGCGTGCCGGGCGCAGTCGACAAGACCGTCACGCCGCCTGCCGCTGCCGCCACAAGGTAAACAGCCCCGCCCCCACGATCAACGCCGCGCCAAAGGCCACGTTGGGCCGGATGGTTTCGGCAAACACGGTGACCCCGATGGCGCTGCCAAAGACCAGCTGCAAATAGGCGAAGGGCTGCACCGAACTGGCCTCGGCCACCTCGTAGCACTTGATCAGCGTGAAATGCCCCAAGGCCCCGGTAATGCACAGCGCGCCCATCCAGACCCAATCCGGCCCGGTCATCGGCTCCCAGAACCAAAGGCCCAGGGCGGTCATCGCCACCGACCCCACCGTGCCGGTCCAGAAAAACGAGGTCGCGGCACTGTCCTGACGCGCCACGTAACGGGTCAGCAACCCGTAAAGCGCGAACATCAGTGCCGCGATCAGAGGTACCACGGCGGCGGGCTGGAACACCCCGAATCCGGGTTCCAGAATGATGATCACGCCCACGAATCCAACCCCGATCGCCGCCCACCGGCGCCAGCCGACATATTCGCCCAGGATCGGCCCCGACAGCGCGGCGATCAACAGCGGGTAACAGATGAACACCGCATGGCTTTCCACCAGTCCCAGCAGTGTAAACCCGTAAATCATCACGCAGATTTCCGCGACCAGCAGAAGCGCCCGAAACCCCTGCACCAAGGGTTGCTTTGTCTGCGCCGCCGCCCGCAGGCCGCCCGCCTTGCGCGCGGCCACGCTCATCACGAAGGCAGCAAAGAACCAATAGCGGATCATCACCACCATCAGCACGTTATATTCCCCCGCCAAATGGCGGCTGATCCCGTCCTGCACGGCAAAGATAAAGGTGGTCACCACCATCAAAGTGATGCCAAGCCGCGTGTTCTGTTCGGTCATGCGCTGCCCATCCTTGCCTGTGTCATATGTCGTTTGCGGCCATAGCCGGGCAGGCGTGTCACGTTGAACCCCGCCGCCTCCAGCCCGCGCCGCACGAAGCCCGCGGCGGTATAGGTGGCCGCCGTCCCATCCGGGGCCGTATGCGCGCCCACCTGCGCCATCACCCCCTCTTCCCAAAGCTCGGGGTTCTTGGCCGGTGAAAACCCATCCAGAAACCACGCATCGGCGCGGCCCTGCCAGCGCGGCAATGTCTCTCGCGCATCGCCCGCGACCATCTCGAATCGTAAATCATGCAGGTCAAACGCCCGCGCCCCGCGCTGCCAATGCGCGGCCAGTTCCCCGGCAATCCCGGCCACCTCCGGAAACCCCGCCTGCGCGCGGATCATATCCGCCGCCGCCATCGGGAAGGCCTCGAAGGTGGTGTACTGCAACACACCGGGCACCCCCGCCGCGCGCCAAGCCTGCAAGCAGGCCAACAGGTTCAGCCCCGTGCCAAAGCCCAATTCGGCCACATGAAACCCATCCGCGAAACGTTCCGGCAATTCATTGCCCGCCAAGAACACATGCCGCGTTTCCGCCAACCCGTTTTCAAGGCTGTAATACGGGTCGTCGAACCGGGTCGAGACCGGCACGCTCTCACGCCATTCCAACTCGGCTTGCCCCGTCATGTCCCTCATCGCCTTTCGGAGTGTTCAGGCCCGCGCGCCGGATATACACCGCGCCGTGCTCATGCCATAACGCGCCCGACACTGCCGGGGAAAAAGGGAAATGGCAATGGCCGACGTCACCATTCGCGGCGCGGGAATCTTCGGGCTCTCCATCGCTTGGGCCTGCCTGCAAAAGGGCGCAACCGTCCGGGTGATTGACCCGCACGGGCCGGGGGCCGGTGCCTCGGGCGGCGTGGTCGGTGCACTCGCCCCGCATGTGCCGGAAAACTGGAACGCCAAGAAGGGGTTTCAGTTCGAAAGCCTGCTGATGGCCGCACCCTTCTGGGCGGGGGTCGAGGCAGCAGGCGGGCTATCCTCCGGTTACGGTCGCACCGGCCGGTTGCAACCCATCGCCGACGATCACACGCTATCCCTTGCCCATGCGCGCGAAACCACCGCAAAAGAGTTTTGGCAGGATCACGCCACATGGCGCGTCATCCCCGCCACCGGGGCTGCGTGGGAGCCGCACAGCCCCACGGGCTTCCTGATCCACGACACGCTCACCGCCCGGATGCATCCGCGCCAGGCCTGCGCCGCTCTGGTCGCCGCCCTGCGCGCCAAGGGGGCCGAGATTGCCACCGAAGGCCCCAACACCGGCCATTTCCTCCATGCCACCGGCACCAAGGGGCTGGAAGAACTCACCCGCCACCACACCCGCACCGTTGGCAATGGCGTCAAAGGGCAGGGGGCGCTGCTGGATTATGCCATGCCCGACGCACCGCAGCTTTTCGCCGACACCATCCACATCGTGCCACACGCCGATGGCACCACTGCCATCGGCTCCACCTCGGAACGCGACTACGATTCGCCCGACACCACCGATGCCCAACTCGATGCGGTGATCGCCCGCGCCCGCCGCGCGGTGCCTGCACTGGCCAATGCCCCGGTGATCGAACGCTGGGCCGGGGTCCGCCCGCGCAGTCGCTCCCGCGCCCCGATGCTGGGCGCGCATCCGCTTTATCCCGGTCAGTTCATCGCCAATGGCGGCTTCAAAATCGGCTTCGGCATGGCCCCCAAGGTGGGGCAGGTCATGGCCGATCTGATGCTTGACGGGGCCGATCACATCCCGCCCGATTTTCGGCCCGAGGCGTCTTATTGAGGGGCGTTTCGTACGACTCGTACGAAACATTTTCGGCACCCCCGGATTTTCGTACGAAAATCGGGGTGTTTGCGTACGACTCGTACGATTATTCCGCCGTCGCCGTCAGGCATTGCCGCCCGTCCGGCCCGCGCACCCAAACACGGCCCTCGGGGTGCCAGCATACCTCGGCTTTTTCGAAATGCATCAAGGGCGCGGTGGCCCGAAATGCAAAGCGTTTCAGCCCGCCAAGCTCCCGGTCAGCCAATGAGATCATATGCTGCGCCAGAAGCGGACCATGCACGACCAATCCCGCATACCCCTCGATTTCTTTTGCATAATCAACATCATAGTGGATGCGATGTCCATTGAAGGTCAGGGCCGAATAGCGAAACAACAGGGTGCTGTTGAACGTCTTGGTCTCGCACACTACCTCATCCGTCGCGGCCTTTGGCGGTGTGGGTTTCGGCGCATCCGGGCTTGGATCTTCGCGATAAACCAAGTCCTGCCAATCGGTCAGGCACAGGGTTTCACCTTGCCAAATCTCGTGCCGCAAGGTGACAAATCCCAAAACCCCGGTACGCCCCTCCTTGCGTTCCGATTTTTCCATATAAGTCAATCGCTTAGCGGGTTTTCCCGCGCGCAGCGGCGTGTGGAATTCCATCCGCCCCCCGGCCCACATCCGGCGCGGAAGCCCCATGTCAGGGATGACGCCGCCCACCTTGGGATGCCCATCCCGGCCCAGATCTTGTGGGTGTTGCGGGGTCCAGAAATATATCTGGTGGTAAAACGGCGGCAGGGCCTCCCCGGCCCCAATCGTCGCCTCACCGCCCAGCGTCACCTGCAAGGCCCGTGCCCGTGCAGGGTCCATCACATCGTGGATTTCTTGTAATACGTCGCTCATATGACTAAGCTAACCACCTGAGATAAAAGGAACAATCCCTAAATGCCACGCCTCGACAGCCTTGATCACCTTGTCCTGACCGTCGCGGATTTTTCCAAAACCATTGCCTTTTACGAAACCGCGTTGGGCATGGTGGCCGAACAGTTCACCCCGGCAGATGGCACAACCCGTTGGGCTTTGACCTTCGGCAACCACAAGATAAACCTTCATCAAGCAGGGCACGAGTTTGAGCCGAAGGCCAAGCACCCCACGCCGGGAAGCGCAGACCTTTGTTTTTTAACGACAAATTCGCTGTCGGACTGGCAGGCGCATTTGCAAGGCCAAGGCATTGACGTGATCGAAGGCCCGGTGCCCCGCACCGGGGCCACCGGGCCGATCACCTCGATCTACCTGCGTGATCCCGATGGCAACCTCCTGGAAATATCAAATAAATCAGAAGGTTAGATCGCCGCGCGCAGTGCCTCCATCTTGCCGCGCAGCACCTTCAGGTAGTGGTCGTTGGTCAGGTTCCCGGCCTCATCGAATTCATTTCCGGCCCCGGCCACGCAAAGCAATGGCCCGGCAATGATCTGCGCCTGCAACGGGGTCAGGCAACTCAACACCATGAACTGCCCTGTCTCGCCCCCGGTACGCCCTGCATTGGCCGACATCACAGCCGTTGGCTTACCCTTGAACGGCATGCCGCCCACGCGGCTCACCCAATCAAGCGCGTTTTTCAGAACGCCGGTGATCCCCTTGTTGTACTCGGGGCTGGAAAGAACCAAGGCATCGGCATTTTTTATTTGCTCTGCAAGGGTTTGCACCGATTGCGGCACGCCGTTGGCGTCCTCCAGATCACCGTCGTAAAGCGGTAGATTCAAGTCCGCACTCGTAACATCTGCCTCGCCAAAGGCCTTCACAGCCTCGGCCAGAAGCATCCGGTTGAACGATCCTTTGCGAAGCGACCCCGAGATCGTGAGCAGCTTGGGTTTTGACATTAAGATTACCCTCTTATGGTGATTTAACTTGCCTTCAATCTGTCATGCTTACGGCAGGGAACAAGGAAAAACCCCGCACAACGCCTGTGCGAAGGCAAAAAGAAAGCCCCGGCGCGCAATCGCGGCCGGGGAAGTTTGCCATTGATGGCGGGGGGATACTTACCAGTCGGTCGGCCCTTTGTCGGCATAGGCATGGACCAGAAAGTCGATGAAGGCGCGTACCTTGGGCTGTGTGAAACGGCCCGGCGGATAAACCGCGTAGATGCCTTGGGTCTCCATGGGCAAATCGGGGATCACATCCTCGACCAGACCATCGGCCATGGCCTGCGCATAAAGGAAGCTGGGCAGATAAGCGATGCCAAGCCCGGAAATCGCCGCGTTCAGAAGGGATTGACCGTCATTGACCGACAGGCCGCCAGCGGTGCGCACTTGGCGCTTTTCGCCCGAGGGGGCCGTCAACTTCCAGACCGCGCCGTTGGACTGGCTGGAATAGTGCAAGAGCTTGTGTTCGTTCAGATCGTCGATCTTCGTCGGCCGCCCGTACTTCTGGATATACGATGGGCTGGCGATCATGCGCTTCGTGGTTTCGGTCAGTTTCCGGGCGCGCAGGGTGCTGTCTTCCAACTCTCCAATGCGGATGGCCATATCGAAGCCTTCGGAAATCAGTTCCACGTAGCGATTGTTCAACACCATGTTCACGGTGATATCGGGGAATTCATCCAAGAACCCACCCAGGATCGGGCTGAGGTGATTAACCCCGAAATCGGTCGCCACCGAGATACGCAGAAGACCCGAAGGATCCGATTGCATGGAACTGACAAGCGCGTCAGCCTCGCCCGCATCATTGAGAACCCGCAGCGCCCGGTCATAGTAGGCAAGGCCAATCTCGGTGGGGCTCACCCGGCGGGTCGTCCGGTTCAAAAGGCGCGCGCCAAGCCGCGCTTCAAGCGACGATACGTGCTTCGAAACTGCGGACTTCGAAATGCCCATCTTGCGCGCTGCATCTGTGAAGCCACCCTGATCCACCACTGTGGCGAAGGCTTCCATTTCCGTCAGGCGATCCATGCTCAATACCTCTGCGTGTTTTGCTGAAGGCAGGTATCGTCGCGAATTCGGGCGCAAGTTGGGCATGCACCAGACAATATCTTGGTTTTGTCTTGGATCGTTCGTGTCATGGAAACAGGGAAACGGCTGTTTCCATGATTTGGGAAGGGCGCTTATCGTGTTATGGTTGAAATCCAGGCTTGGGAGGAAACAATGATCCAATATATCAAAGCGGTGACACTGGCGCTGGCGCTTGTCGCGGGGCCAGCATTTGCTGGGGACACACCCGCGCCCGAGGGGGCCGAGGTTTATTTCGCGAATCTTCAAGATGGCGCAACGGTCGGATCACCGGTCACGGTTGTCTTTGGCTTGAAGGGCATGGGCGTGGCCCCGGCGGGGACCGAAAAGGAAAATACCGGTCACCATCACATCCTGATTGATCGCCCGCCATTGGGCGAAGGGCCGGATGGGGCCGAAGAACTTGAATACGGCCTGCCGGCGGATGATCACCACGTGCATTTCGGCGGCGGGCAGACCGAGGTTTCGCTTGACCTTGCGCCGGGGCAACACACGCTGCAACTGGTTCTGGGGGATATGAACCATGTCCCCCATGACCCGCCGGTTATGTCCGAGGTCATCACGATCACTGTCGAATAACCGTCTAAAGCGTCGCAGCCAGCCTTGTGCCTTGGTCGATCGCGCGTTTTGCATCCAGTTCGGCGGCCACATCCGCGCCGCCGATCACATGGACGGTCACGCCCCGCTCTTGCAAGGCGTCTGCCAAACTGCGCTCTGACAGTTGCCCCGCACAAAGCACGATGGTGTCCGCTTCGATCAGCCTTGGGTTCTCGTGCGCTTCGCCCTCGGTGACATGCAGGCCCGAGGCGTCAATACGTTCATAATTCACACCGCTGACCATTTGCACGGCTTTCATCCGCAGTGCCGCGCGGTGAATCCAGCCGGTGGTCTTGCCAAGGCGCTTGCCCACGCGTTCGGCTTTTCGTTGCAGTAGCGTAACCTGTCGCGCGGGTGGTTCTGGTTGCGGGCCTTCGGGGGCCAGGCCACCACGTGCCTGTTCCGGGTCGCCCACGCCCCATTCTTCCTTCCACTCGGCCAAATCCTCGGTCGGGCTGTCGCCTTCATGGACAAGGTATTCGGCCACGTCGAACCCGATACCCCCCGCGCCGATGATCGCCACCCGCTTGCCCACCGGGGCCTTGCCGCGCAGCACGTCGATATAGGACAGGACATTCGGGCCATCCTGGCCCTCGATGCCGGGGTCGCGGGGTACAACGCCCGTGGCCACGATTACCTCGTCAAAGCCATCCAGATCGTCCGCACCCACCTCGGCCCCCAGTTTCAGGGTGATACCCAGATCATCCACCATGGTGGTGAACCAATCCACAAGGCCGTGGAACTCTTCTTTTCCGGGGATTTCGCGAGCCATGTTAAGTTGCCCACCAAGCTTGGCATCACGGTCGAAAAGGGTCACGTTGTGGCCCCGTTCGGCGGCGGTCATGGCCGCCGACAGCCCGGCAGGCCCGGCCCCGACCACGCCGATGGAGCGGGGACGCTCGGTGGGTGTGACCGTAAGCTCGGTTTCGTAACAGGCGCGCGGATTGACCAAGCAGGTCGAGATCTTGCCGCTGAACGTATGATCCAGACAGGCTTGGTTACAGGCGATACAGGGCGCGATCGTATCGGCACGGCCATCCTTGGCCTTGCGCACGAAATCAGGATCGGCAAGGAAGGGCCGCGCCATCGAGACCATATCGGCACAGCCCTCGGCCAGCACGGTTTCAGCCACATCCGGCATGTTGATCCGGTTCGAGGTGATCACCGGGATACCCACCTTGCCCATCAGTTTCCTGGTGACCCAGACAAAGCCCGCGCGCGGAACGCTGGTGACAATCGTCGGAATGCGCGCCTCGTGCCAGCCGATGCCGGTATTGATGATCGAAGCCCCGGCTTTCTCGACCTCTTGGGCCAGTTGCACCACCTCGTCATGGGTGGACCCTTCGGGCACCAGATCAATCATGGAAAGCCGATAGATCAGGATGAAATCGGGGCCTACCGCCTCGCGGGCGCGGCGGACGACCTCGATGGGCAGGCGCATGCGGTTCTCGTAAGAGCCGCCCCAGCGGTCGGTGCGCTTGTTGGTGTGGGTGACAAGGAACTGGTTGAGGAAATACCCCTCGGACCCCATGATCTCGGCCCCGTCATAGCCTGCGTCTTGCGCGCGGGCGACGGCCGTGACGATATCGGAGATTTGTTTTTCAATCCCTTCTTCGTCCAGTTCCTTTGGCGGAAACGGCGAAATAGGCGACTTCACAGACGAAGGGCCGACGCAATCGGGGCTATAGGCATAGCGACCCGCATGCAGCACCTGCATGGCGATCAAACCACCGGCATCATGCACGCGATCCGTTACAACCTTGTGGTTCTCAATATCTTTTTCGGTATATAGCCCCGCCGCGCCGGGAAAAACCCCGCCTTCGGGGTTGGGGGCCATGCCGCCGGTGACCATCAGAGCCGCGCCGCCACGGGCGCGAGTGGCATAGAATTCGGCCACGCGGTTCCAATCCTTGGTTTCTTCAAGCCCGGTGTGCATCGAGCCCATGAGCACACGGTTCTTCAAGGTCACATGCCCAAGGTCCAGCGGGGCAAGAAGATGCGGATATTCACTCATGGTGGCCTCCCTTATTCGGCGGCAACGATGCCTGCGGGCGCCGCGATTGTCACCCTGAACGCTGCGTTAAACGCAACTGAAAATACTGTCGGTTTCGCGTTGGTGCAAAATCCGGACCCGCTCATCAGCGCTTGCGGGCTTTTTCGCGAGGAACGCCCGCCGCATGTCGAAGGCTTGGGCTTGCGGCAGATGTGCATCAGACTATGTTAGCAACAGACATGAAACAGGAGCGCATACCATGCTGACCCGTCGCCAAATGCTTGCCGGTGCCGCCGGACTGATCGCCGCCACCCCGATCGCGGGCCTGGCGCAAGAGGCCCCGGCGATTCACGTCATGAAAGATCCCAACTGTGGCTGTTGCAAAGCGTGGATGAAGGTTCTTGCCGATGATGGTTTCGCCGTGACCAGCGAGGACGGCTTTGGCTCGCTTCTGATCCGCTACAAGCTCGACAATGGCGTGCCGCAAAACATGATGTCCTGCCACACCGCGAAGGTAGGGGGCTACGTGATCGAAGGCCATGTCCCACCCGCCGATATTCGCCGCCTTCTGGCCGAGCGCCCCGAGGCGGCGGGGCTGGCCGTGCCGGACATGCCCTATGGCTCCCCCGGGATGGGCCCGGAGGATCGGCGCGAAGCCTATGACGTGTTCCTGATCCGGCCCGATGGCAGCACCGAGGTTTTCCAGAGCTACGAAGCGGCTTAATTCGCCCGCATCAACCTGAAGGCATCCAGGATCGCCGCATGGGTGTTGCGGGACGACACCGCATCGCCAATACGGAAAAGCTGGAACCCCTTCGGCCCGCCGTTCAGGGTTTGCGGCGTGCCATCCAGCAGGGCGTCATAATCGACCGCGCCAAGGTTTTGCGACTGCGGCTTGAGGTCGAAATAAAGATCGTCCAGCGGATCGACACCGGAATTGACCACCACCTGATCCACTTCGCGGATCTGGTCCAGATCCATGTAATCCGAACCGATATGCGCCAGCAGGCGATTGCCGTCGCGTTCAACCCCGGTCACGCGGTAGGTGACGGTGAAGCGCACGTCGCGATCCTGCATTTGGCGCATGAAGGGGACAAGGGTGATGCCCGACACCTCGACCGAAAGCGCCTGATGCGGGGTCATCATTTCCAGTTTCGCGCCGGCTTCGGCCAGCATTTGCGCGGCCTGGATGCCAGCGTAATCGCCCACCTCGTCAAAAAGCAGGACATTTTCGCCGGGTTTCACATCGCCCGAAAGGATATCCCATGCCGAGACAACAAGATCGTTGCCTTTGTCCAGAATCTCATCCCGGGCCAGCCCGCCGGTGGCTATGATCGCCACGTCGGGGTTGAGGGCCAGAACATCCTCGGCCTCGGCAAAGGTGTTGTAGCGGACACTGACGCCTTGCGCCTCGCATTGCGCCGCGCGCCAATCGGTGATGCCGATCATTTCCGAGCGGTCGCGCGCTTGCGCGGCAAGGCGCACCTGCCCGCCCGGCGCATCGGCGGCTTCCAGAACGGTCACGTCATGGCCACGCAATGAGGCGACGCGCGCGGCCTCAAGCCCGCCGGGGCCCGCGCCGACAACGACGACGGTTTTCTTGTCTGCGGCTTTTTCCACCTCATGCGGCAGGTATTCTTCGCGGCCTGTCGAAGGGTTGTGGATACAAAGCGCAGCACCCCCGTGGTAAATCCGGCCAAGGCAATAGGTGGCCCCGACGCAGGGGCGGATATCGTCTTCTTGTCCGGCCTCGATCTTGCGCACGATATGCGGGTCGGCGATATGGGCGCGGGTCATTCCGACCATATCAAGCTGTCCGGTGGCCACGGCATGGCGCGCGGTGGCCACATCGGGGATGCGCGCCGCGTGGAAGGTGGGCAGGCCCACTTCGTGCCGGATGCGCCCCGCGAAATCGAGGTGCGGGGCATAGCGCATCCCCTGCACCGGGATCACGTCGGCAAGCGCGGCGTCCGTATGCACCCGCCCGCGAATGACGTTGATGAAGTCGATGACGCCCAGGTCCTTGAGGCTCTGGGCGAATTGCACGCCTTCCTCGACCGGGATGCCGCCATCCTCGGCCTCGTCCGCGACAAAGCGCAGGCCGATGATGAAATCCGGCCCGACACGGTCGCGGCAGGCCGTCAGGATCTCGGTGGCAAAACGGGCGCGGTTTTCAAAGGCTCCGCCGTAGGCGCCATCCATCTGGTTGGTCAGCGGGCTGAGGAATTGATCGGGCAGGTGGCCGTAACATTCGATTTCCACCCCATCGAGGCCCGCCGCCTGCATTCTTTCGCAGGCATCGGCGTAGTCTTGGATGATGCGCGGGATGTCCCAATCCTCGGCCTGTTTGGGAAAGGCGCGGTGCGCCGGTTCACGCTTGCGGCTGGCCCCGAGGTTGGGCAGCCAATCGCCCGCGTCCCACCGGGTGCGGCGGCCAAGGTGGGTGAGTTGGATCATCACCTTGCAATCGTGTTCGTGGCAATCATCGGTCAGCTTTTTCATCCAGCCGACAACCTCGTCCTTGTAGGCAAGGATATTGCCGAAGGCGGGCGGGCTATCGCGTGAGACCACGGCAGAGCCTGCCGTCATGGTCAGGGCCACGCCGCCCTTGGCACGTTCAAGATGGTAAAGGCGATAGCGATCCTTGGGCATCCCGTCTTCGGTATAGGCGGGTTCGTGGCTGGAGATCATCAGCCGGTTCTTCAGCGTCAGGTGCTTGAGCTGATAGGGTTGCAGCAACGGATCCTTTGCCATGGTCTTGCCTTTACGCTGTGGTGGCGGCCCAGTCCCAGTACATCTCGCGGATGCGGCGGGTGAGGGGGCCGATCTGGTATTGCCGGTCTTCAAATGCGGTGACGGGCGTGACCTTCATCATGTTGCCCGACAGGAACACCTCGTCGGCATCGCGGAAATCTTCAAATGACATGACGCATTCGTGGACGGTGACGCCATCGGCGCGCAGGTTCTCGATGTGGCGCGCACGGGTGATCCCGGCAAGGAAGGTGCCGTTGGGCACGGGGGTGAACACCTCGCCATCCTTGACGGCAAAGGCATTCGCGGTGGCCGCTTCGGCGACATTGCCAAGGGCATCGGCGACAAGCGCGTTGCCGAACCCCTTGTCGCGGGCCTCGGCCAGCATCCGGGCATTGTTGGGATAAAGGCAGGCGGCCTTGGCGTTGACCACGGCATCCTCCATCACCGGGCGGCGAAAGCGCGTGCGGGCCAGCGAGGTGCTGGCCTCGGGTGCCGCCATGGGGATTTCCTCAAGGCTGATTGCAAAGCCTGTGCCGCCGCCCTCTTTCGGGACGATGGCCGACATGCCGCCATCAAGCGCCCAGTACATCGGACGGATATAGACCGCCGAGTCCGCCGAGTAGGATTTGAGGCCCTCTTTGACGATCTCGACCATATCCTCGGGCGCCACAGTGGGTTCGACCATCAGCGCGCGGGCCGAGGCATTGACCCGGGCGCAGTGCTTGTCAAGGTCGGGCGTCAGGCCATTGGCATAGCGCGCCCCGTCGAACACGTTACTGCCAAGCCACATACCATGATCGGCGGCGCGCATCACCGGCACATCGCCGTCATGCCACGTGCCATCAAAATAGGTGCGAATATTGTTGCCGGTTGCCATGGCTTGTCTCCTTGATTTGGCGGTACGTTAGGACGGCATGGCGGGGGCGTCCAGAGGGTGCGCGCGCTTTGGTCTTCCCCCCCGTGACGTGATCCGCTAGGCAGGGGCAATCCGCCCTAACCCCGAAGGCCCGCCCATGAGACCCGTTCGCCTGCTTTCCGGTGTTCTGACCGTCGGCGGCTGGACTTTGGCCAGCCGTATCCTTGGTTTCGTGCGCGATGTTCTGATCGCCAGTTTCCTTGGGCCGGGGGCGGTGATGGATGCCTTTGTCGCGGCCTTCCGCCTGCCCAATATGTTCCGTCGCTTCTTTGCCGAAGGGGCGTTTAACGCCGCTTTCGTGCCGATGTTTTCCAAGCGGCTGGAAGGGGACGAGGACGCGGTGGGCTTTGCCGCACAAGCCTTGTCGGGGCTGGCCTTTGTCCTGCTGGTCCTGACCGGCCTTGCCATGGTCTTTATGCCTGCTCTGGTCTGGGCCACGGCAGAAGGGTTTGCCGAAGACGAGCGCTTTGACCTGACGGTGGAGTTCGGTCGCGTTGTCTTCCCCTATATCTTCTTCATTTCGCTGGCGGCCTTGCTGTCCGGGGTGCTGAATGCCTCGGGCCGATTTGCCGCCGCGGCGGCCGCGCCGGTGGTGTTGAACATCATGCTGGTGACGGCAATGACGGTGTCGGCCATGATGGACAGGCCCGTGGCCCCGGCGCTGGTCTGGACCATTCCCTTTGCCGGGGTGGCGCAACTGGCGCTGGTCTGGGTGGCCGCCGACAAGGCGGGCTTGCGCATCCGGCCTACGCGCCCGCGCTGGACCCCGGAAATGGCGCAGCTTGTGCGCGTCGCCGTGCCCGCGGCCCTGGCCGGTGGCGTGATGCAGGTGAACCTTTTGGTGGGTCAGCAGGTGGCCTCGAACTTCGAAAAGGCGGTAAGCTGGCTTTACTCGGCGGATCGCCTTTATCAACTGCCGCTGGGCGTGGTGGGGATCGCGGTGGGCATTGTCCTGTTGCCCGACCTGTCGCGCCGCCTGAAGGCCGCCGACGATGCCGGCGCGCGCGAGGCCTATTCGCGGGCGGCGGAAATCTCGCTTGCGCTGACGGTGCCCTCGGCGGTGGCCCTGATGGTCATCCCGATGCCGATTGTCTCGGTCCTGTTCGAACGGGGGGCCTTTGGCTCGGACGACACGGCAGCCACGGCTTTGGCGGTGGCGATCTATGGGGTGGGCCTGCCTGCTTTCGTTTTGCAAAAGGTGCTGCAACCGCTGTTTTTCGCCCGCGAGGATACCAAAAGCCCCTTCCGCTTTGCCCTTGTGGCCATGGTGGTCAACGCGGTGCTGGCCATCGGTCTGGCCTTCGCCATCGGCTGGATCGCGGCGGCGATCGCCACCACGGTGGCGGGCTGGGTCATGGTCTGGCTGCTGATGCGCGGGGCGCGGCCCTTGGGCGATGTGGCGCGGTTCGACGCGCGGTTTCACCGCCGGGTCTGGCGGATCGTGGCGGCCTCTATTGCCATGGGCGCGGTGCTTTGGGGCGTGAACCTCGTGCTGTCGCCGTTCTTTGAACTGGGCGGCCTGCGCTGGCTGGCCCTTCTGGTGCTGATCGGGATCGGTACGGTGGCCTATTTCGGCATCGGTCACGCGCTGGGCGCGTTCCGGGTACAGGAGTTCGGCAAGGCCTTCCGCCGCCGGGGTTAATTCCGCCGGATACGTTGATGGATGCGCCGCCAACCGCCCGGGGCAAGGAAGACCGACAGGATGAACCCCGCCGCGAAGCCCGTGACATCGGCAATCCACGTGCTGTTGGCGCCAAAAAGCAACCCGAAGATCAACTGCAAAAGCATCAGCACCCCGATAAGGGTAAAGGCGCGGTATTGCTGTTCGCCCATCTGCCCCAGCTTGAGCCACATCAGGTAGGTGAACCCGCCAATCAGGCCATAAACCCCGGGAAAGGCCCCGATCAGCCAAGGCTGCGCCCCGGCGAAAAGGGTAAAGCCCAAGGCTCCTATGGCGCCCGACAGGATGAACAGCACGATCACCGCCCATTGGGCAAAAACCTCCCCCACGAACTTGCCAAGCGCCAGAAGCATGACACCGGCAAAAAGCGCATGGGTAAAGGTGCCATGGATGAACGGGAAGGTGACAAAGCGCTTGAGATGCTCCAGCGGCCAGATGTTGTTTTGCAGCATCCAGTGCAGAACATCGGCGTTATAACCGTAATCCTGAATGGCGGCACTGCGCCAACCCACCGCCGTGGGGCCGCCGACAAGCCCGCGAGTGCCAAGGAAAAACATGGCCTCGACCCCGAGGATCACCAGGAAAAGCGCCACCACGACGGGCGGGAGGGGATTGACAAGAGTGTGGTTCGTGGGGCTGCTCATGGCCTGCTCTCCTTGACGGGGCTGTGCCCCATGGGTAAGCGAGGCGGACAGCAAAATCCACCACGGAGATCGACCATGCCAGAGGCGGCATTCACCCCCCGCGTGTTTTCGGGAATCCAGCCTTCGGGGAACCTGACGCTTGGCAATTACCTCGGCGCGCTCAAACGCTTTGCCGACAGCCAGAACGAAGGTATCGACTCGATCTTCTGCATGGTCGACTTGCACGCGATGACAGTCTGGCAGGATCCAGATGCACTGCGCCAGGCCACGCGCCTACTGGCTGCGGGGTTCATTGCCTCGGGCATCGACCCGGAGAAATCCATCCTGTTCAACCAAAGCCAGGTGCCCGAACACACCCAGATGGCGTGGATTTTCAACTGTGTCGCGCGCATGGGCTGGATGCAGCGGATGACGCAGTGGAAGGACAAGGCGGGCAAGAACCAGCAGAATGCCTCGCTTGGCCTGTTTGCGTATCCCGCGCTGATGGCGGCGGATATCCTTGTCTATCACGCCACCCATGTGCCGGTGGGCGAGGACCAGAAACAGCACGTGGAACTGACCCGCGATATCGCGATCAAGTTCAACAATGATTTCGGGCAGGAATTCTTTCCCATCACCGAGCCGGTGATCGAAGGCGCGGCAACGCGGGTGATGAGCCTGCGGGACGGCACGAAGAAAATGTCGAAATCCGACCCGTCGGACATGAGCCGGATCAACCTGACCGATGATGCAGAGACGATTGCCAAGAAAATCCGCAAGGCCAAGACCGACCCCGAGCCCCTGCCATCCGAGGCCAAGGGCCTCGAAGACCGGGCCGAGGCGCGAAATCTTGTGAATATCTACGCCGCCCTCAGCGAGCAGAGCGTCGACCAGGTGATGACCGAAATGGGCGGCAAGGCCTTTTCGGAGTTCAAGCCGATACTGGCCGACCTCGCGGTGGACCGCTTGGCGCCGATATCCGGGGAAATGGCCCGCCTGATGGGAGACGTGAGCGAGATCGACCGGATATTGGCCCGCGGGGCCGAGCGGGCGCGCGAGATTGCCAGCCCGATTTTGCAAAAGACATATGACATTGTCGGGCTGGTGGGCGCCAAGGGGTGACCCCTTGACCAAAAGGAGCGGCTTGCGCCGCGCAGGTCAAGCGCGCTGTCGCGCGCCGATCAAGGGGCTTTGCCCCTTCGTTGAAAATGCGATTTTCAACGTACCCCAGGATACTTGTGAAAAGAAGAAAGGGGGCGGTGACGCCCCCCTTTGGTTCTTTACAGCATCAATTGGTAGCTGGTTGGAACATAGGTGTAGCCCTCGCCTTGCTTTTCGGCAAAGCCGGTGCCGGGCCATGGCATGTGATAGCCGATGAAGGGCACTTGATCGGCGGCCAGCATATCGAGGATGCCGCGGCGGGTTTTGGCGGCGGCGGATTTGTCCATGTCGAATTTCACTTCCCAGTCGGGATGGCCCAGCGACCAGACGTAGTGATTGGCGAAATCGGCGGCGACGAGAAGCTGTTTGCCCTCGCTTTCCAGCATGTAGGTCATATGGCCCGGGGTGTGGCCGAAAGCGGCCATGGCCGTGATCCCCGAGGCGACGCTGCCGCCATCGTCGAGCATGGTCATCTGCTTGGCCAGGGGGCGGACCTTCGTGTTGAAGCCGTCGTTATCCATCGCCGCCCAGGCATCGAATTCCTTGGCCCCGGTGACGTAGCGGGCATTGGGGAAGGTCGGGGCCTCGCCCGCCATCAACCCGCCGATGTGGTCGCCGTGCATATGGGTGATGACCACCACGTCGATCTGATCGACGGTATAGCCGGCCTGTTCGATGGCGGCGGTGGTGCCTTCGGCGTTCAGGCCGGTGTCGAAAAGGACAAGCTCATTGCCGGTATTGACCAGCGTGGGGGTAAAGAAGAACTGCGCCGCGTCGGTGGGGATATGGGCGGCTTTTGATGCCTCGGCGAAGGCTTCGGCGCTGACGTTCATGCCGAAAATGTTTTGCGGATCGGGCACGGTGCGGGTGCCGGCGAGGATGGTGGTGACCTCGAACCCACCCAGTTTGACGCGGTTGAAGCGGGTGGAGGCCACGCCCATCATCGGAGCCGCGGCGCGGGCCTGCCCGGAGGCTGCGGCGGCCAGCGGCAGGGCGGCGGCGGAGGCCAGAACGTGGCGACGGGTCATTCCTGTTTTGGTCATGGCGAATCCTCTCTGGTTGCTTCTCGTCTTGCGGCGAATGTAGCGCGACTTTAGGTGATCCATTGGGCTTTCACGGGAATGTGAAGGCGCAATACCGCCTTAACGGCGTGGGCATGGCGGGCTATGTTGCCGATATGATTGGCATTTTGAACAACCCCACGTTTCGCGCGCTTTTCGCGGCGCAGGTCATTGCACTTGTGGGCACGGGCCTTTTGACCGTGGGGCTTGGCCTTTTGGCCTATGACCTTGCGGGGGAGCGCGCCGGTGTCGTTCTGGGGTTGGCGCTGACCCTCAAGATGGTGGCCTATGTGGGCCTGTCACCCGTGGCACAAGCAGTGGCCACGCGACTGCCGCGCAAGGGTGTCCTGGTCGGGGCGGATGCGGTGCGGGCGCTGGTGGCGCTGTGCCTGCCCTTCGTCAGCGAGGTCTGGCAGATTTACGTGCTGATCTTCGTTCTGCAATCGGCCTCGGCCACTTTCACCCCGGCTTTTCAGGCCACGATCCCGGATGTCTTGCCGGATGAGGCGGAGTATACCCGGGCGCTGTCGATGTCGCGGTTGGCCTATGATCTGGAGAACCTTTTGAGCCCGGCCCTGGCGGCGCTTTTGTTGACGTTGGTGGGTTACAGTTGGCTGTTTGTTGGCACGGTTCTGGGCTTTGTCGTGTCGGGCCTGCTGGTGCTACTCGCCGCCGTGCCGCCCTTGGGGGCAGATGCCGGGCAACGCCCATTTCGCGAGCGTCTGACACGGGGTATCCGCATCTATCTTGCCACGCCGCGCCTGCGGGGACTTTGGGCCTTGAACCTTGCGGCCTCGGCGGTGGGGGCGTTTGTCTTGGTCAATACCGTGGTTCTGGTGCGATCGGGCTATGGTGGGGATGAGCGTAGCCTTGCCCTCGCGATGGCGGCCTTTGGCGCGGGATCCATGGGGGCGGCGCTGATCGTGCCGCGATTGTTGGAGCGGATGGCGGACCGGCCTGTGATGATGGGTGGCGCGCAGGGCTTGGCCCTGTTGGCGCTGGTCATGGGGGCGGTCTTGGTCGTGGATGGCTTGCCGGGATGGACGGTGTTCTTGCTGGTCTGGGCGATGGTTGGGTTTCTTTATGCCGCGATCCTCACACCCTCGGGGCGGCTTTTGCGGCGGTCGGCCCATGCCGAGGACCGGCCTGCCGTCTTTGCCGCGCAGTTTGCGCTGAGCCATGCCTGTTGGTTGGTGACCTACCCTACGGCGGGATGGGCGGCGCAGGGGGTTGGCATGGGGGGTACCCTTGTTTTGTTGGGGCTTATGGCCCTTTTGGGTGTGGTCGTGGCGCGGATGGTCTGGCCTGCGGACCTGCCGCAGGAGGTGGTGCATCAGCACCCCGATTTGCCCCCCGATCACCCGCATTTGCGCGCCCATGGCGGGCGGCGGCATGCCCATGTTTTCGTGATTGACGATGAGCACAGGGTCTGGCCGACGCAGGGCTAGCCCGCGCTGCAATCTGGACAATCACGTGCCACTGTGACATGGCCCACGCGAACCAGGAGACACCAGATGACCACCACCCGTTTCGCCCCGTCGCCCACCGGCTATATCCATGTGGGCAACCTGCGCACCGCCTTGATGAATTTTCTCATTGCCCGCAAGGCCGGGGGGCAGTTCATCCTGCGGATCGACGATACCGATCCGGAACGCTCGAAAGAGGAATACGTGGATGCCATCAAGGCCGATCTGGAATGGTTGGGCCTGCACTGGGACAAGGTTGAGCGGCAATCGGAACGGCTTGATCGTTACGTGGCCGCCGCCGACAAACTGCGCGAAATGGGCCGGTTTTACGAGGCGTTCGAGACACCCACGGAACTGGACCTCAAGCGCAAGAAGCAGCTGAACATGGGCAAACCGCCGGTCTATGACCGGGCGGCCCTGACCCTGTCGGAGGAGGAGCGCGCGGCGCTGCGGGCCGAGCGGGGCGATGGCGTGTGGCGCTTCAAGCTGGAGCATGAGCGGATCGAGTGGGAGGATGGCATCCTTGGCCATACCTCGATCGACGCGGCAAGCGTCAGTGACCCGGTGTTGATCCGTGGCGATGGGCAGTTTCTCTACACCCTCGCCTCGGTCGTGGACGACACGGAAATGGGCGTGACCCATGTTGTGCGCGGCTCGGACCACGTGACCAACACGGCGACGCAAATCCAAATCATCCAGGCACTTGGTGGAAATGTGCCCAGCTTTGCACACCATTCGCTTTTGACCGGGCCGCAGGGCGAAAGCCTGTCGAAACGCCTTGGAACGCTCAGTCTGCGGGACTTGCGGGCATCCGGGGTGGAGCCCATGGCACTGCTCAGCCTGATGGCGCGGCTGGGGTCGGCCGACCCGGTGGAACTGCGCAGCGATATGGCAGAGCTGATCGAGGGGTTCGATATCACGCGTTTCGGGGCCGCACCGACGAAATTCGATGTGAATGACCTTTATCCGCTGACCGCGCGTATCCTGCATGAACGCGGCTTCGAGGACGTGAAACGCCAGATTTCCGATATCGGCGTTCCCGATGACCTGGCCGAGCGTTTCTGGATGGTGACACGCGAAAACATCACGACCCTCAATGACCTTGAGGCGTGGTGGGCGATGTTCCGAGACGGGGCAGAGCCGGTGATCGACGATGAGGACAAGGAATTCGTGGCCGAGGCCATGGCGCTGCTGCCCGAGGGGCCGTTTGACGATGCGACCTGGGGCCAGTGGACCAGTGCCGTGAAAGAGGCCACGGGGCGCAAGGGCCGGGGGCTGTTCATGCCGCTCAGGAAGGCGCTGACCGGGCAGAGCCACGGGCCGGACATGAGCCAGGTCTTGCCGCTGCTGCAAAATATCAAGGCCAAGGGATAATCCATTGGCCGTCCGCGAAAAATATTGTCGTTTTCGCGGGCGCGCTTATCGGCCCTGACCGGTTTCGTCATGCGGGGGAACTGTCAATTGAGCGGTCCCACGGGACGCCGAAGGGGTTTCGAAACCCCTTCGTGCAAGCACCTTCCAAGGCACTTGCGACGCATATTCCAATGTTCGGGAAGCAAGGCGTTTGGAAACGCCTTGGCCGCTCACCCCATGCGCGAGGCCTCGTGAGAGCGGCGCATGACGTCTTTTTCCGATTTCAGGGTCAGGCCTTCTTCGGCGTATTGGCGCGCGGTTTGGGACATTTCGGCGGCTGCCATTGCCAAACCTTGGTCGGGGGCGTCTTGCAGGTCGCGCAGGGCGTGAAGCAGGCGGCAAACCACCTCGACCGTGCCCGCGCCATCGCGGGCCGTCCGGGAAAAGGCGCTTTGGATCATTTCGTTGCGCGAGAGTTCAGGCACGAAGATGCGGGGGAATTTCGGGTCGCCCTTGGCCTCCTCGGCGCGGGCCCAGTTCCAAAGCAGGCGTTCCTGCCGTGCGATGACGTCAATGGCGGTGCCGGGGTCGTTGATCCCGGGCGAAAGCGCGCGTGCGGCGATTTCCGACAGGACCAGAAGGCCATAGGTCGCGTCTTGTTCAAAGGTGCGGTGCTGACCGATGGTCAGGCTGTTTTGCACGGCTTTTGCCTCTTTGTCCGCAAGGCCCGTGGCATAGGCGACGGGCTGCCCGGTGAGCAGGAATTGTCCCGGGGCGGTGTGGAAATAGATACGTGCCTCTGATGCCTTGATGGCCTCGTTCATACGGGCGACGTCGATGAACTGCAGGTAGCCCGAGCGCGGCGAGGGGATCGGCGCGGCCTCGGTCGGGATCAGGGTGTCGGCGGTCAGCGGGCTGGCCTTGAGCGCGGGGGCACGGCGGGTAAGTTGCAGGCTGGAGCGCGCTTCGGCCTCGGTCATGCGCAGGGTGGCGTCCATGCTGCCCAGGTCGCTGAGGTGGTCGATCCAGCGCAGAAGCGCCAGGATGACCAGCACCACCACTGCCACGGTCACAAGAAGCACCGTTACCGATGAGCCGCCCGCATGAAGCCCCGCCTTCAACAGAATGATCGACGTCAGCGCATAAACAAAGGCCCCGATGAAGGTGGCCAGCACGGTTTGCGTGGTCGTATCGGCCAGAAGGATGCGGTGGGCCCGCGGCGTCGCCTGCGAGGCGGCGGCGTTATGGGCCGAAACCATGACATTGAGGGAAAAGGTGCTGACCGCCAGCATGCCCGAGGCGAGGATCGTGAGGATCGGCATCACCGTGTCGGGTGAAATCCTGTTTCGCAGGCTGTCGGGCATGTAATCTTCAAAGAACATGGCGGCGACGGCCGCCGCGATGGACAACAGTGCCATAAGGGTCACACGTACCCAAAGCCTGCGGGAAAACCGCAGCAGGATCATCATTGTTTGCGACGCGGTTTTGAAGTCGGCCATCATGTCCCCTTGTTTGCGCCAGAATGGGGCAAGCCGGGGGAAGGGTCCAGTCGCTTTAGCGGCGGATCAGGCGAATATCGCGCCGGGCCAACTCGTCGCTCACGAAGGCGCGTTCATCGGGGGAAAGGATGCGGTGGCGGGGATAAACCGGATCGGCCCGGTCATCCAGAACGGGGGTGTCCCAGCCATCGGTCGTGTCGAAAAAGGCGCGTGCGCCCTCCTCGCCGAATTCGCGCAGGTAGCCTTGGACCACCACGTCGATATAACTGAGCAGGGCAGGGTGTGTTTCGGTTGGCTGGCCGTGGGCGCCATCGGGGATGGAATAGACCGCGATCTCGGGCTGGTGAGTGAGGGTATGGGTGACCTGATGCGCGGCGGGCACGCGGGTGTAGGCGCGTTCGCGCTCGTCCAGCGCGGCCCAGTCATCGCCCGGCACGGCAGCGATCAGCCCGTCGATCTCGCTGTCGGCGTCGGGCACCACGGTAAGGTAAGCCACCGGTCGCAGGCTGGTATGCCGCCAGATGCGTTTCCAACCGCTGAGGCGGGCGGTATGGGCTTCGGCAAAGGCGTGGGTGTCGCGATTCACAAGGCTGCCGTAGCCGAAGAAATATGCATGTTTCATGTATCTTTCTGGCCCACGTTTGATCTGAGTCATGTTGATAGGCCTGTTTTGCAGGCAGTTTCGGACAGGTTCAAGCAAATGAGGGGTCACCATGCGCATCACCAAACGCACCAATATCGCGATCCGCGTGTTGATGTTTTGTGCCGCCAATGCCGACAGGCTGGTGACCAAATCCGAGATTGCCGGGCGCTGCAATACCTCGGAAAGCCATCTGGCGCAGGTGATCAACCGTCTGGCGCAACTGGATTTCCTGCATACCCAGAGGGGGCGCAGCGGGGGAATTGCCCTTGGCCGTGCGGCAGAAAAAATCGTGATCGGCGATGTCTTTCGCAAACTGGAGGCGAATGTGCCTTTGGCCGAGTGTTTTGCCGATGTCGACAATACCTGCCCCTTGGTCGATGCCTGCCGCCTGAAGCTGGCGATTGCCGATGCGGCCGAGGCGTTCTACGCGCATCTGGACAGTGTCACGCTGGACGCCTTGGTTTGCGACAATGCACCGTTGATGGAGCTGTTCATGCCGGCGGCCTGTCACGAACGGGCTTGAAGCACCCCTGTTTGTATAATACCCTTCACGCAAATCGGATGGGAGAACCGGCTTTGCCGGTGCCGAAGGAGCAACCGCCCCGGAAACTCTCAGGCAACAGGGACCATTCGATTTAAGACAAACTCTGGAGAGATCCTGACACAGTGTCGGGGCGCCGAAGGGATAGCGATCTCAGGCCAAAGGACAGAGGGGGCATCGTTGTGCGGCCTGACGGGCACGTGCGGAACCGATGCCGGATTGATACCTCATCAAACGGCGCAGACTTGGGAGACGACCCGATGACCGACGCCTTGCGCCAAACGCCCCTTCACGACCTGCATGTGGAGTTGGGGGCCAAGATGGTGCCCTTCGCGGGCTATGATATGCCGGTTCAGTACACGCTGGGCGTGATGAAGGAACATCTGCACTGTCGCGCGGCGGCGGGCCTGTTCGACGTCAGCCACATGGGGCAGGTGATCGTACGGGCGCCGGGCGGCTATGACGAGGCAGCCCGCGCGATGGAGGGTCTTGTGCCGGTCAGCGTGCTGGGTTTGGCCGAGGGGCGGCAGCGATACGCGATGTTCACCAACGACCAGGGCGGAATTCTGGACGACCTGATGCTGGCCAACCGGGACGATCATCTGTTCGTGGTGGTCAACGCGGCCTGCAAAAAGGCCGATATCGCCCACATGCGTGCGGGCCTGCCGGGCTGCGAGGTGGAAGAGATCACCGACCGCGCGCTTCTGGCTTTGCAAGGCCCACAGGCCGAGGCGGTTCTGGCGCGGCTGGTGCCGGGCGTGGCCGGGATGCGTTTCATGGATGTGGCCGTGATGGAAAGCCCCTTTGGCGAGCTTTGGATTTCACGTTCGGGCTATACCGGCGAAGATGGCTATGAAGTGTCCGTCACGGCAGATCAGGCCGAGGGCCTTGCCCGCGCCCTGTTGGCCGAGGAAGAGGTGGAACCCATCGGCCTTGGCGCGCGCGATAGCCTGCGGTTGGAAGGCGGGCTTTGCCTTTATGGCCATGACATCGACGAAAGCACGACACCGGTGGAAGCGGCCCTGTCCTGGGCCATTCAAAAAACGCGCCGCAAGGGCGGCGAGCGCGAGGGCGGTTTCCCGGGCGCTGACGTGATTCTTGACCAGTTGGAAAACGGCGCACCGCGCCGCCGCGTGGGCCTGCGCCCCGAGGGGCGCGCGCCGATGCGCGAAGGCACCGAGATTTACGCCGGGCCTGAGGGTGGTGCGCCGATAGGCGCGGTCACATCGGGCGCCTTCGGGCCGACGATTGGCGGGCCGATGTCGATGGGGTATGTCCCCGGTGACCAAGCCGCCGAAGGTACAAAGCTTTTCGGGGAGGTTCGGGGCAAACGACAGCCGGTGACGGTGGCGGCCCTGCCCTTTACCCCGGCCAACTTCAAACGCTGACACACAGGGAGAGACAGCAATGAAATTTACCGAAGAACACGAATGGCTGCGCGTTGAGGGTGACGTCGTGGTCGTGGGCATCACCGAGCACGCCAGCGAGCAACTGGGCGATGTGGTCTTCGTGGAACTGCCCGAAGTGGGCGGCGAGGTGGCCAAGGACGACGAGATCGTGGTGATCGAAAGCGTCAAGGCCGCCAGCGATATCCTGGCCCCGCTGGACGGCGAGATCACCGAGGTGAACGAGGCGCTGGTCGATGAGCCAGGCAAGGTGAACGATGATCCCACGGGCGATGCGTGGTTCTTCAAGATCAAGCCCAGCGACCTCAGCCAGATGGACGATTACATGGATGAAGCGGCCTATAAGGACTTCGTGGGCTGACGCCTCTGGCCGCCCGGGGATGCCTCCGGCGAGAGTATTTAAAGCGTTTCACGAAAAACCTGAACGCAGCTTTTCGTGAAATGCCGTGCAGCACTTGATCGGTGCGCGCGTTTCGCCTTCATCTGATGTCACAGGTTAACGGCGAAACGCTTTTTGGAAAGATGAAACAGGGGCGGTGGAAGCCCGCCCGGGGAGCATGAAAGATGCCGTTCGAACCAACGGATTACCTGCCGTATGATTTCGCCAACCGCCGCCATATCGGCCCCTCGCCCGAGGAAATGGGCGAGATGCTGGAGGTCTTGGGGGCGAAAAGCCTTGAGGGGCTGGTCGACGAGACCGTTCCGAAATCCATCCGTCAGGACGCAGCGCTTGATTTCGGCAAACCGCTGTCCGAGCGCGAGTTGATGCACAAGATGCGGATGACGGCGGGCAAGAACAAGGTTCTGACCTCGCTGATCGGGCAAGGGTACTACGGTACCGTGACGCCCCCGGCGATTCAGCGCAATATTCTTGAAAACCCCGCGTGGTACACCGCCTATACCCCCTATCAGCCCGAGATCAGCCAAGGGCGGCTTGAGGCGCTGTTGAATTACCAGACCATGATCAGCGACCTTACCGGGCTTGAGATTGCCAATGCCTCGTTGCTGGACGAGGCGACGGCCTGTGCCGAGGCGATGACCATGGCACAGCGGGTGGCCAAATCGAAGGCCAAGGCGTTTTTCGTGGATCGTGATTGCCATCCGCAGAATATCGCGGTGATGAAAACCCGGGCCGAACCGCTGGGCATCGAGGTGATCGTCGGCAACCCCGACAAGCTGGAGGCCGACAAGGTCTTTGGCGCGATCTTCCAGTATCCCGGCACCTATGGGCATGTGCGCGATTTCACCAGCCATATTGCCGCCCTGCACGAACACAAGGCGATTGGCATCCTGGCCGCCGATCCCCTGGCCCTGACCCTGTTGAAAGAACCCGGTGCCATGGATGCCGATATGGCCGTGGGCAGCACGCAGCGCTTCGGCGTGCCGATGGGGTACGGCGGGCCGCACGCGGCCTACATGGCCTGTCGCGATGCCTACAAGCGGTCGATGCCGGGGCGGATCGTGGGTGTTTCGGTGGATAGCCACGGCAACAAGGCGTACCGGCTGTCCCTGCAAACCCGCGAACAGCATATCCGGCGCGAGAAGGCGACCAGCAATGTCTGCACCGCGCAGGCGCTGCTGGCGGTCATGGCGTCGATGTACGGGGTGTTTCATGGGCCCAAGGGCCTCAAGGCCATCGCGCAGCGGATTCACCGCAAGACCGTGCGTCTGGCCAAGGGGCTTGAGGCGGCGGGCTTCAAGGTGGATCCGAAGGTGTTTTTCGACACGATCACCGTGGACGTGGGGCCGCTGCAATCGGCGGTTCTGAAATCGGCTGTGGACGAGGGCGTGAACCTGCGCCGCGTGGGCGAGCGCCGGGTCGGCATTTCCATGGACGAAGCCGCGCGCCCGGCAACGGTCGAGGCCGTCTGGCGAGCTTTCGGGATCAAACAGCAGGACGATGATTTCACGCCCGAGTATCGCATCCCCGAGGATATGCACCGCGCGTCCGAGTACCTGACCCACCCGATTTTCCACATGAACCGGGCCGAGACCGAGATGATGCGCTACATGCGGCGCTTGGCGGATCGGGATCTGGCGTTGGACCGGGCGATGATCCCGCTGGGGTCTTGCACGATGAAGCTGAATTCAGCGGCCGAGATGATGCCGGTGAGTTGGCGCGAGTTTTCGCGGCTGCACCCCTTCTGCCCGGAAGATCAGGCCGAGGGCTATCTTGAGATGATCCGCGATTTGTCGGCCAAGCTGTGCGAGATCACCGGCTATGACGACCTGTCGATGCAGCCCAATTCGGGCGCACAGGGGGAATACGCGGGCCTTCTGACCATTGCCGCCTATCACCGGGCCAATGGCGAAGGGCATCGCAATATCTGTCTTATCCCGATGAGCGCCCATGGCACCAACCCGGCCAGTGCGCAAATGGTGGGCTGGAAGGTCGTGCCGGTGAAGTCGGATGAAAACGGCGACATCGACATCGCGGATTTCCGCGCCAAGGCCGAGCAGCATTCCGAGAACCTGGCGGGCTGCATGATCACCTATCCCAGCACCCATGGCGTGTTCGAGGAAGGCGTGAAAGAGATTTGCCAGATCACCCATGACCACGGCGGGCAGGTCTATATCGACGGGGCCAACCTTAATGCCATGGTCGGGCTAAGCCGCCCCGGCGATCTTGGCGGCGACGTAAGCCATTTGAACCTGCACAAGACCTTCTGCATCCCGCATGGCGGCGGCGGCCCGGGCATGGGGCCGATCGGCGTGAAGGCGCATCTGGCGCCGCATCTGCCGGGGCACCCGCAAACCGGCGGCGCGGAAGGGCCGGTAAGTGCCGCGCCTTTCGGATCGCCCTCGATCCTGCCGATCAGTTGGGCCTATTGCCTGCTTATGGGCGGTGAGGGCCTGACACAGGCAACGCGGGTCGCCATCCTCAATGCCAACTATATCGCCAAGCGCCTCGAAGGCTCCTATGACGTTCTTTACAAGGGCCGCAATGGCCGCGTGGCGCATGAATGCATCGTCGACACCCGCCCCTTCGCCGAAAGCGCGGGCGTGACGGTGGACGATATCGCCAAGCGCCTGATGGACAACGGGTTTCACGCGCCAACCATGAGTTGGCCGGTGGCCGGGACGCTGATGATCGAGCCGACGGAATCCGAGACCAAGGCCGAATTGGACCGATTCTGCGATGCGATGTTGTCGATCCGCAAGGAAATCCGCGAGATCGAAGAGGGCAATATCGACCGCGACAACAACCCGCTCAAGCACGCGCCGCACACCATGGAGGATTTGGTCAAGGACTGGGATCGGCCCTATAGCCGCGAACAGGCCTGCTTCCCGCCGGGGGCCTTCCGGGTGGATAAATACTGGCCGCCGGTGAACCGGGTCGATAACGTCTATGGCGACCGGCACCTGGTCTGCACCTGCCCGCCGATGGAGGATTATGCCGAAGCGGCGGAATAGGCCCTGACCAATCTAGGGCGATGCATCGCGGGGTGGCTTTCGTCGGAAAGCCACCCCTTTTTAGTCGTCCAGCAAGAAAGCGAAGTGATTGCGCAGGCGGTTCCATGTGTCCTCGTCCGGCGCGGTCAGGATATGCCCCTCGGTGATCCCGGCGTTATAATCGCGGCCATCCAGCATCCGCGCCACCCCGCCCGCCTGTTGGCAAATCAACAGGCCCGCGGCGTGATCCCACGGGTTGGGCACGCTGGACAGGGCAAAATCCATCCCGCCTTGCGCCAGCGTCCGGTATTCGTGGCACGAGCAACGCAACATCAGGGTGCGGGCAAAGTCGGGCAGGCGGCTGGCCATTTGCGCCTGCACCTCCTGCGGCATCAGGTAAAGGTGGACATACCCCGAAAGCGAGTCGATATCGCCCCCGCGCGACACCGAAAGGGGCCGCGCCGCCCCCATGCTGCGCGACAGATGCGCGGCGGTCTCCAGATCGGCGGTAATCCAATCGTCCATCACCGGATCGTAAAGCAGGCCGAAAACCGGCTTGCCGAAACGGGTGGCGGCAAGGATCACCCCGAAAAGCGGCAGCCCATGGGCGAAATTCCACGTGCCGTCCACCGGGTCGAGGATAAAGGCAAGCTCGGCCTCGTCGATCTTGCCGCGCAACTCGGGGTCGGTGCTGCTGGCTTCTTCGCCGACCACGAGGGCATGGGGAAACATGCCCTGGATGCCGCGCGCCAGCATGGCCTCGGCGGCCAGATCGGCCTCGGTCACCAGGTCGTAGGGCGAGGATTTGGCCGAGATGTCGGCATGCCCAAGGTTGCGAAACCGCGGCATGATCTCGGCCTTGGCGGTGCGCCGCACAAGGTTGATCAACGCGGTCTTCTGCGCGGTGCTGAGCGAGGTAAGGGGAATGGGCAGGGAATCGGTCATGGCGGTATCCGCGGGCTTGGGGGCTGTTGTGCGAAGGGGTGCCAGCTTAGGTCGTGATGTGCAACGCGGTCAATCGCGCGCCCGCAGGATACGGGCGGGCCGTGCGCGGAGTGGCGCCCATGCAAACCCCAAGCCCGCCAACAGGCTGATAAGCGCGCCACCGATGATGATGGCCGCCGCCGAGATCCATGCAATCTCGAAATCGGTTTCCATGACGAAATGGCTGACGGCCCAGCCGCCGGTCAGGCCCGCCGCCAATGCCACAAGGCCCGCCGCCCCGCCCAGAAGGGCGGCGCGCAAGGCAAGACTGCCCAGCAGGCGGGCCCGGGTGGCCCCAAGCGTTTTCAGAATCGCCGCCTCGCGGGTGCGGGCGGATTGATCGGCCGCCGCCGCCCCGATCAGCACCAGAAATCCGGTCAGCAGGGTGGCCGCCGCCCCCCATGTGGTGGCCGAGGCAAGCCCGGCCAGAAGGTCCGAGACCTGGGCAATCGCATCGCGCACGCGGATCGCGGTGATATTGGGGAAACGCCCGGCCAGATCGCGCAGAATCTGCGCCTCGGCCTCGCGCTCGGCATAGACGGTGGCGATGAAAGTATGCGGCGCGGCCTCGATCGCGGCGGGGTTCATCACCATGATGAACCCCATCCCGGCGGTGGAAAAATCCACCTCGCGAAGCGAGGTGATTTCCGCCTCGATATCGCGGCCAAGAATATTCAGCGTCAGCATATCACCAAGCTTGAGGCCCATTTCCTCGGCCTCTTCGGCGGCAAAGCTGACTTGCGGTTTGCCTTGGTTGTCCGGGTCCCACCATTCGCCCGCGACCAGCCGCGTACGCTCGGGCAGGGTGGCGGCATAGGTGATGCCGCGATCCCCTTCGACAACCCAATGGCCGGGGGCCACCTCGGTTGCTGGTTCCCCGTTGATCTTGGACAGGATGCCGCGCAGCATCGGCGCGCTGTCAAGACCACTCACCGCCGGGTCGTTCTCAAGGCGGTCGCGCACCTGCGGCATTTGATCCTTCTGGATATCGACGAAGAAATAGGATGGCGCGCGGGTGGGCAGATCGCGGGCGATGGCGCCGCGCAGGTTGCTGTCGATCTGCCCCACGGCCGCCAGCACCGACAGCCCAAGCCCCAGCGACAGGACAACCGGCCCCGCCGTTGTGCCCGGCCCGCCAATGGCCGCCAAGGCCCAGCCCAAAGCGGGGCGGCCCCGGGCCAGCGGCTTCAGGCGCCGTGCCGCGTGCCGGATGCCCCAAGCGGCCAGCGCCAGAAGCGCCAAGGCCCCGGCAATGCCGCCCGCCGTCCAGAGGGTCAGCGGCAGGTTGCCCGAGAAAAACGCGGCGGCGGTGACAAGCAGCGCGGTCAGCAGGGCGATGGCTGACAAGTAGGGCCAGCGCGGCAGGCTGCGCGCGCCGGAAAGCGCCTCGCGAAACAGGCTGGCGGCGCGGGTTTCCTGCGCCCGGGCCAGTGGCCAGAGGGTGAAAATAAGCACCGTCAGGATGCTGTAAAGCGCGGCTTCGGCCATCGGGCCGGGGTAGGGGGCGAAGGCGGCGGGCACCGGCAGGCGGGCCTCAAGCAGCGGGGCCAGCAGGACGGGCAGGCCGACGCCAAGCGCAAGGCCGACGACAAGGCCGAAAAGCGCCAATGTGCCGGTCTGCAAAAGGTAGGTCAGGAACACGGTCTGACGGTCGGCCCCCAAGGTGCGCAGGGTGGCGATGGTTTCGGTCTTGGTGGCAAGATAGGCGCGCAGGGCCGCCGAGATACCCACGCCCCCCACGGCCAGCCCCGAAAGGCCCACCAGCACAAGGAAAGCCCCCAGCCGTTCCACGAATTCGGCCACGTTGGGCGCGCCGTTGCGCGCATCGCGCCAGCGAAAGCCGCTGTCGGGAAAGGCGTCCTGCGCGGCCTCTTCCATGGCCGAAAGATCGGCATCGTCGGGCAGGTCCAGCCGGTAATCGCTGCTGTAAAGCGTGCCGGGGGCAAGAAGGCCCGAACCGTCGAGGGCCGAGGTGCGCAGAATGGTGCGCGGCCCAAGGCCAAAGCCCGCGGTGGCATTGTCCGGCTCGCCGGTCAGGCGGGCGGAAAGGTGAAATTCCTTGCTGCCAAGGCGGACGGTCTCGCCGGGGCTCAGGCCCAGCCGATCCATCAGAACCGGGTGCATCACCACGCCGGGCAGGCCGTTGGCCCCGTCCAGTGCCTGCGCCAGCGGCATGGGCGGGTCAAGCGTGACCTGTCCCAATAAAGGATAGGTATCATCGACGGCCTTCACCTGGGTCAACCCGCGTTCGCCCTCGGGCGTGGTCACCATGGAACGGAAATCGACCACTTCGGAAACCCGAAGGGCGGTGTCCTCCATCCATGCGCGCTCGGCCTCAGAGGCGAAACGATAGGTGATCTCGATCTCGGCATCGCCCCCCAGAAGCGTCGCCCCTTCGCGGGCCAGCCCTTGGGTGATGCTTTCGCGCACCGTGCCCACGGCGGCGATGGCCGCCACCCCAAGGATGACGCAGGCCAGGAAGATGCGAAAGCCGCGCAACCCGCCGCGCAACTCCCGCCGGGCAATGCGGGCGGCCGTGATCAGGCGCATGCCGGGGCCTCGGTGCTTTCCGGGGCAATGCGCCCGTCGCCAAGGGCGATCACCCGGTCGCACCGCTCGGCCAGTTCGGGCGCGTGGGTGACCATGATCAGGGTGGCGCCATGCCGGTTGCGCAACCCGAAAAGCAGGTCGATGATGCCCGCGCCCGTGCGGCTGTCAAGGTTGCCGGTGGGTTCATCGGCCAGCACGATCTCGGGCCGCGGCGCGGCGGCGCGGGCCAGCGCCACGCGCTGTTGCTCCCCACCCGAAAGCTGCGAGGGATAGTGGTTCATGCGCGAGGCAAGCCCCACGGCCTCAAGCTCTTCCCGCGCGCGGGTTTGCGCATCGGGCTTGCCGGCCAGTTCCAGCGGCGTCGCCACGTTTTCCAGCGCGGTCATCGTCGGGATCAGGTGGAAGGATTGGAAGACCACCCCGAAATGATCGCGGCGCAGGCGGGCCAGAGCATCCTCGCTCATGGCCGACAGGTCATGGCCAAGGGCGGTCACCTGCCCACCCGTGGCGCGCTCCAATCCGCCCATCAGCATCAAAAGCGAAGATTTGCCGGACCCCGACGGCCCGATCAGGCCAAGTGTCTCGCCCCTGTGGACATTGAGCGTGATCGCATCAAGTATCTGAACAGGGCCCGCGTTCCCCTCAAGGGTAAGCGCGGCATCGGTAAGCGACAAGACGGGATTGGACATGCGAAAGCACCTGGGACAAAGACGATGGGTCAGATATGGCATGGCTTGGCCAAGGGGCAAGGTGGCGGCGGCTATTCTTTGTGCCCTGATGCCTTTTGCCGCCATGGCCGACGATATCCGCGTTCTGGCGCTGGGCGATAGCCTGACCCAGGGCTACGGCCTGATCGAAGAGAACGGGTTCGTTCCGCAACTGGACGCATGGCTTGAAGCGCAGGGGGCCGACGTGGCGGTGATCAATGGCGGTGTCTCGGGCGATACCAGCGCCGGAGGGGCCGCGCGCGTGGACTGGAGCCTGACACCCGATGTCGACGCGATGATCGTGACGCTGGGCGGCAATGACCTGTTGCGCGGGATTGATCCGGGCGTGACGCGGGCGAATATCGAGCAGATCCTGAAGGTAGCACAGGCGAAATCGGTCGAGGTGCTTTTGGTCGGGATGCAGGCCCCGGGCAACTACGGGCCCGAGTACAAGCAGGATTTCGACAGCCTTTACCCCGAACTGGCCACGGCCTATGGCACGCTTTACGCCGAAAGCTTCTTTGCCGGGATAGGCACCGCCGACCCCGCCAAGGCGCGGGAGTATTTTCAGGACGACGGGATTCACCCCAACGCCGAAGGGGTCAAGAAGATCGTCGAAGGGTTGGGGCCGAAAGTGATGGCGTTGATCGACCGGGTCGAGGGGCCGGGAGCCTGAAACCTTCTGCCGAACCGCCAGCCAAGCCGTTTCGAAACGGCTTGGAACAAGCGCCTTTCAAGGCGCTTTCGACGCGGTTTAAAAACCGCGTTTGACAAGCCCGTTCGAACGGGCTTGGCCCTTGGCGCGGTCTATACTGAGAGGCCTGCGGCCAACGTAAAACAGGGCCCCGATGGGGCCCTGAAAATCTTTCACCGAAAGGGCCTTTTAGGCCAGCGCGATGTTCGACGCCGCCTCGCGGCCATCGCGGCCTGCTTCGATGTCGAAGGTCACTTTCTGGTTGTCGGCCAGACCGGTCAGACCGGCGCGCTCAACGGCGGAAATGTGAACGAAAACGTCCTTGCCGCCGCCCTCGGGCGCGATAAAGCCATAGCCTTTGGTGGTGTTGAACCATTTGACGGTACCTGAAGCCATCCGTCAGTCTCCTTGTTGTCTTATGCTGCCCGCGGTAGTGCGGCAGCCCGGCGTAGTCAGTGCTAGATCGAGTGACTGAGCCGTAGAGGAGCAGGTAGTCGATAGAGGTAACGTCGCAGTGAAAAATATGGGCCAAGCCAAAACCGATTTCAAGGATTCGGCATGGCCCTGAAAACGCCCAGGTCGCCCCGGGCGTGCATCGGGCCGGTCAGGGCCGCGCTTAAAGAACCGTGACCGTGGTGCCGATCGGCACGCGCTCATAAAGGTCCTTCACATGCGCGTTCAGCATCCGGATACACCCGTTCGAGACCGAACGCCCGATCGAGCGGGGCGCGGTGGTTCCGTGGATGCGGAAATAGGTGTCGCGCCCGTTCTGGAACAGGTACAGCGCCCGCGCGCCCAAGGGGTTGTCCGGGCCGCCCGGCTGGACATAATCGTTATCCACGAACTTGGCATAGGTGCGCGGCTCGCGTTCGATCATCTCGTTGGTGGGGCGCCACGTGGGCCACTTTTTCTTGACGTCGATGGTCGCGGTGCCGGTGAATTGCAGCCCTGCCTTGCCAACGCCCACGCCATAGCGCAGCGCCTCTTGCTCGCCGGTCAGGAAATACAGGAAATGCGCCCGCGGCAGGATCAGCAACTGACCCGGTTCATAGGGCGCGCGAACCCGCACCTTGGTGGGCTTGAATTTATCGGCGACCTCGAAGGCATGGGCGGCGCCCGGCACGATCGCGGGTGCGGCGAGGGCGGCCATACCGGTGGCCATGAAGTGGCGGCGTTTGATCATTTGGTGCGTTCCCCTTGTTGCACAGGCCACCTATGTTGCCACCGGCCAAGGGAAAAATCAAAATCAAGTGATTGAGTTTAACGATTTTTTCCGCGGATGTTGCGCAGAATCGCCGCCGGCAGATGCGTGACCACCCGCCAAAGCAGGTCCGGATAGTCGCTCTTGCCGGACAGAAGCTGCATGTAGTCATGTTTCAAACGGCGGGAATTGGCGAAGCCGCGGGCGAAAAAGGGCTGTAGGCGCGCCGTGAAAATCAGCGGGCGAAGCCAGCGGGCTTGCGCCACCGCGCGCCGGATCGGGCGGCTGGCGCGCCGATAGTGCCTCAATGCCGTTTCCGGCGCGCCGGTTGCGATGGCATGGGCGGCCGCGAGGGCGGCCAATTCGCCCGAATGGATGGCATGGCCGATGCCCTCGCCGGTGATCGGATCGACAAGGCCCGCCGCGTCGCCCGCCAGCAGGATATTGGCCCGGCCAGGGTGTGACTTGGCCTCGCCAAAAGGCAGGAAATGGCCCTTGACCCGGGCGTCATGGCCAACCCCGAGCAGATCGAGGTAGGCCGCTAGGTGCGCGTTCATATCCGGGTTCTCGTGATGCAAACCGCCAAGCCCAACGGTGGTTGATCCGCTCTTGGGAAAAGACCATCCATAGCCCCAATGGGCCGCGGCGAAGTCGATCCTGATCGGCATGGCCTCGTCTGGGGGCCGCGCGGGGGCCTCGACTTCAAGCGCGAACCCCACCCGCGCGGGGTCAAAGGCCCGGCCAAACAGGGCCTTGGCCACCGGGCTTTGCACCCCGTCGGCGCCGATCAGAACCTTGAAGGCAAGGGTGGCGCCGCTATCCAGTGTCACTTGGTTCTGCGCGGGGTCGAAACGCGTCACGCGCTGGCCGGTGTAATCCTCGGCCCCGGCTGCAAGCGCATGGCCCAACAGCCGTGCGTCGAACGCGCGGCGCGTGGTCAGATGCAGGGGCGGCACATCCGTCAATCTGCCAAGGTCACGGCCTTGCATGTAAAACTCGAAATGATGGCGGGTTTCGAACAGGTCGGCGGTGATCTCCTGCCCAAAGACCCGTGCCAGATGCCCGGCGCAGCGGCCGGTGATCAACCCGCCGCACAGCTTGTCCCTTGGAAAGCGCGCCTTGTCGATCAGCGCAACGCTCAGTCCGGCCCGCCGGGCGGTGACGGCGGCGGCGCTCCCTGCGGGGCCTGCGCCCAGGATGACCAGATCGACCTGTTTCATACCGCCGTCATAGGCCTTTCGCTTGTGCGCGAAAAGACATCGCAGTCATGCCCCGGGCGGGGCGCGCACCGGCCCCTGCGTCAAGACACCCCGGGCGCAGGCCCGGGGCGCAAAAGTGGATCAGCCAAAGGCGATGGCCGCCCCGGCAAGGGCCGTGGCCCCGCCCATCACACGCAGAACAAGGCCCGAGCCGGCCCGTAGCGCGCGGGCAAAGATCACCGCGATCACAAGGCCGATGGCATGCAGGCCCGCCGTGGCCAGGGCAAAGCCCGCGCCGAACTGCAGGGCCTGCGCGGTGCCAAGCTCGCCCCCGTGGGCGTGACCGTGGAAAAGGGCGAAAACCGCGACCAGCGCCATGGCCCAATGCGCGGCGGGGCGCAGCGCCATCGCCACGACAAGGCCCAGTATGATGATCGACGCCAGGATCGCCGGTTCGACGAAAGGCAGCGGCAGGCCGGTCAATGCCAGCGCGAACCCTGTCAGCATCGCCACAACGAAGGCCGTGGGCACTTGCCAAAGCGCCCGCCCGCCGATCTGCGCGGCCCAAAGGCCGACGGCAATCATGGCCAGCACGTGGTCAAGCCCGAAAAGCGGGTGGGTGACCCCGGCCATGAACGAGCCGTATTCGCCGGGCGGCAAATGCGCGGCGGCGGGGGTGGCGGTGAGCATGGCCATGGCGGCGATCGCGGGGGTCTTTTTCATGTGGTCCTCGTTTTGGTCTGCCAGCGCCTCGGGGTGAGTCGCGCCTTGCGCCAGATGGCCTGCCCCTGCGCCACAATGCAAGCGGATGAACGAAAAAACCCCGGCGCCGCGCGCCGGGGAGTAGGGAAGCCGCTGATCCTTGGGAGAGCGATCAGCCGAATACCTTGGTCAGGGCCTTGTCGGTGGCCTCGACGATCTGGTCGATGTCGTCCTTGGTCGAAATCAGGGCGGGCGAATAGCACAGCGTGTTGTTGAACCCCGGGATCGACCGGTTGGTGACACCGATGATCACCCCCTGGGCGTTGCAATCGCCCACCACGGCCTGTGCCAGCTTCTCGTCCACCGGCTCGCGGCTGTCGCGGTCAGCGACCAGTTCGATCCCAAGGAACAGGCCCTTGCCGCGCACCTCGCCGATAGCGGCGTGCTTGTCCTGCAGCGCGCGCAACTGGTCAAGCATGTAGTCGCCCATCTTGTTCGTGTTATCCAGCAGGCCCTCTTCCTCGATGATCGCCATGTTTTCCAGCGCCGCCGCCGGGCCCGCGGTGCAGCCCCCGAAGGTCGAGATATCGCGGAAGTAATCCAGCGGGTCCTCGGGCGTTTCCTTGAACATGTCGAAGACCTTTTCATTGGTCACACAGCAGGCAATCGCCGCATAGCCCGAGGCGACCCCCTTGGCCATGGTCACGAAATCAGGCTCGATTCCATAGTGCTGATAGCCGAACCATGTGCCGGTGCGGCCCACGCCACAGACCACTTCGTCGATATGCAGCAGGATATCGTACTTGCGGCAAATCTCCTGCACGCGCGGCCAATAGCCCGGCGGCGGGGTGATCACGCCACCACCGGCGGTCACGGGCTCAAGGCACAGCGCGCCGACGGTATCGGGGCCTTCGGCAAGGATCACCTCTTCGATCGCGTTGGCCGCGGCCACGCCGTATTCCTCGCCCGAAAGATCCCACTGCGCGCGGTATTCCATGCAGTGCGGGACACGCACGAACCCCGGCGCGAAGGGGCCGTATTGGGCGTTACGCTCATCCTGGCCGCCCGCCGACATCGTGGCGAGGGTCGAACCATGGTAATCGCGGTCGCGATACAGGATCTTGTATTTCTTGCCGCCGTAACGCTTGTGCGCGATCTGGCGAACCATCTTGAAGGCCTTCTCGTTCGCCTCCGAGCCCGAGTTGGTGTAATACACCCGGCTCATGCCCGGCATCTTCTCGATCAACCGCTCGGAAAACAGCGCCCCGGGAATGGACCCGGTGGTGCCCGCGAAGTAATTCAGCTTGATCAACTGGTCGCGCACGGCGTTGGCGATGCGCTCGCGGCCATAGCCGACGTTGACGGTCCAGACCCCGCCCGAAACGGCATCAAGGTGTTCCTTGCCGTGCTGGTCCCAGACGCGCATGCCTTTGCCTTCCACGATGATACGTGGTGCGCCGGTCTCGAACGGCTTGTGTTGGATCAGGTGGTGCCAGACGTGGGCGCGGTCGGCATCGACGACCTTCTCGATATCGTTACTCAGGGTGCCATCCATGGTGGGTCTCCATCTGTTGAGCCCGGGTTTCGCATGCCGGGGGGCGGGCTTTGGCCCGGTACAGTCTGACTGGCATATCAGCCCCGAATCCCATGAATCCGATAGGGCCAGATATCACCTTTGATTAAGGCCAGGATAACCGCGCGATTCGCCCATTCAGATATATTGTAGCAAATTGTGCCGTTTTCCTTTGCGATTTCCCGAAATTTGCCTTCACGAAGCGCAAAATGCCGGGCGCAGCCCGACAAAAGCATTGAATGAAATTGCAATTTGGTCTCGGATGCACCTGCATCGGAGCGCTGCGCCCAACCCAAGCGGCTGGCCAGCTGCCCGCGCAACTATAACAACAGGGCCTGCAAAGGCCCGGACCAGGAATCAACGGGAGAATCAAGATCATGACGCTGAAAACCAAACTGATGTCGGCTGTGGCTGGCGCGGCCATGCTGGCCGGCGCAAGTGCCGCCAGCGCGCAGGAAATCACCGTGGGCTATTTCCTCGAATGGCCGATGCCCTTCCAATACGCCAAGGTCGAAGGCATGTACGAAGAGGCGCTGGGCATGACAGTCAACTGGCGCGCCTTCGATACCGGCACGGCCATGAGCGCGGCCATGGCCTCGGGCGATGTGCAGCTTTCGGTCAGCCAGGGCGTGCCGCCCTTCGTGGTTGCCACCAGCGCCGGTCAGGATTTGCAGGCCGTGGATGTGGCCGTGTCCTATGCCGATAACGACAACTGCGTCGTGGCCGAGGCGCTTGAGATCGACAAGACCAACGCCGGGGAACTGGCGGGCAAGAAGGTGGCGGTGCCGCTCGGCACGGCGGCACATTACGGGTTCCTCAAGCAGATGAACCATTTCGGTGTCGATCTGGCCAGCATGGATATCGTTAACATGGCCCCGCCCGAGGGCGCGGCGGCCATCGCGCAGGGCGCGGTTGACATGTTCTGCGGCTGGGGCGGCAGCCTGCGCCGCGCGCTTGAGCACGGCAATGTCCTGTTGACCGGGGCGGAAAAGGAAGACCTGGGCATTCTGGTGTTTGACGTCACCAGCGGCCCGGCGGATTTCATCGCCGAGAACCCCGAGGTCGTCGCCACCTTCCTCAAGGTGACGGCAGATGCCAACGCCATGTGGGCCGACGATGCCAACCGCGACAAGATGCTGCCGGTGATCGCCAAGGATAGCGGCATGGACGTGGATGCCACGGCGGCCACCATCGACACCTTTGTTTTCCCGCCGGTTGACGAGCAACTGACCGAGAAATGGATGGGCGGCGGCGCACAGGAGTTCATGAAGGGCGTGGCCGATGTCTTTGTCGAAGCCGGCAGCATCGACGCCGCATTGGACACCTATGAAAACAACGTGAACATCGGCCCGCTTGAGCAGGCCAGCGGGATGTAATCCCCGCTTTCACGCGGCGCGGGCCCGAAGGATCGGCCCGCGCCATCCATAATTTCAAAAATCAACAACGGGGGCGGGGATGTCGACGCTATCCATCGAAAATATCTCGATGCGCTTTGACCTGCCGAATGGCGGGCACGTGCAGGCCTTGAAAGACGTCAGTCTTGAAATCAAGACCGGCGAATTGATGAGCGTGCTTGGGCCATCGGGCTGTGGCAAGACCACGCTTTTGAACATCGTGGCGGGGTTTCTGGCCCCGACCGAGGGTAGGATCATGCTCAACGATCATCTGGTCACCGGCCCGGATGCCGAACGCGGCATGGTGTTCCAGCAAGGCGCGCTCTTCGAATGGATGAGCGTGCGCGACAACGTCAGTTTCGGGCCGCGCATGGCCGGCAAGCGTGAAAAGGAATGGGCCGAAACGGTCGATCACCTGCTGGACGTGGTGGGCCTTCAGGACTTCAAGGAAAAGGCCGTCTACGAATTGTCGGGTGGCATGCAGCAACGTGTGGCCCTGGCCCGCTGCCTTGCCAATGATCCCGACGTGATCCTGATGGACGAACCCTTGGGCGCGCTGGACGCGCTGACCCGCGAAAAGATGCAAGGCCTGGTTCTCAAGCTGTGGAAGGAAACCGGCAAGACGATCATCCTGATCACCCACTCGGTCGAAGAGGCGCTTTTGCTGGGGGAACGCCTGCTGGTGATGGCCCCGCGCCCGGGGCGTATCCACAAGGAATATCGCCTGCCCTTTGCCGATGACGGCGTCGGCAAGGATCTGCGCGAGGTCAAGAAGAACCCCGAGTTCGGCCAGAAGCGCGAGGAAATCCTGTCGATGATCTGGGACATGGAAGAAGAGATCATGGGCCGCACCGAGGAGGCTTCGGCATGATTATCCTGTTTATCTATACCGCGATCTTCGTGGCGGCCTTTTTCATCGTCCGCATGGGCGTCAGCAAATTCCGCCAGATGCAGGATTTCACCTCGCTCAAGACAGTGACCTTCGGCGATGAAAGCGCGGTGCGCCCCGACCGGTGGGCCAGCGTGATCTCGGTGGTCACGATCTTTCTGCTTTGGGGCGCCTTTACCGGCTCCAAATGGGTGCCTGTCCATGCCCCCGGCCCCTTCGTGGGCGAGACCGAGTTCACCTACACGATGGAGGCCCCCGACGGCGCGCGCGACGATGCCACGGTCTATGCACGGGTCTTCAACGTGGGCCAGGATGCCGAGGTGCCCGAGGTGGACCCCGGCGAGGGCTTTGCCAAGAACGACGCGATCAAGGTGGGCGCGTGGCGGTCCGAGCTTCTGATTATGGACAAGAACGACGATGTGAAGCGCAAGGAAGGCGCCAGGATCGTCGCGATTGACGGACAGCCCATCGCCCCGGGCGAAAGCGTGCGCGTGGCCGACGGTCAGGTTGCCCTGACCGGCAAGGGCTCGATCAACTTCAGCCCCGCCAAGGGCATGCAGATGGAACCCATCTGGCTGCCCGCGCCCGAGGCCGTGGTCGCCCGCGTCGGCGAGATCGCCAGCGAAGGCTACCAGAACTTTACCCTCTGGCAGCACCTCTTCTGGTCGCTCTTCCGGGTGATCGTGGGCTTCATCATCGGCGCGGCGGTGGGTATTCCGCTGGGCTATGCCATGGGCCTGTCGGACTGGTTCCGCGGCTGGTTCGACCCGATCGTCGAATTCATGCGCCCGGTGCCGCCCTTGGCCTTGATCCCGCTGGTGATCATCTGGGCGGGCATCGGCGAGTCGGGCAAGATCATCCTGCTGTTCCTCGCCGCACTCTGGATCATGACCATCTCGGCGCGGGCCGGCGTGTCGGGCGTGGCGATCTCCAAGGTTCACGCGGCCTATTCGCTGGGGGCCAGCAAATGGCAGTTGATGCGCCACGTGATCATGCCGAACTCCCTGCCCGAGATCTTCACCGGCGCGCGGGTTGCCATGGGGGTCTGTTGGGGCACCGTGGTCGCCGCCGAACTGGTCGCCGCCGAAAAGGGCGCGGGCATGATGGTGATGGTCGCCAGCCGCTTCCAGAACACCGATATCGTGATCATGGGCATCATCCTGATCGGGATCATCGGCTATGGCATCGACATCCTGATGCGCAAGGCCGAGGCATGGCTGGTGCCGTGGAAGGGCCGCATCTGAACCCGCCCCCATCGGCGAAAAACGGCCCGGTGCGCGCGTCGCCCGGGCCGTTTTGCTTTTGCGCTGTGCGATGTGTTGTTGCACCGCGGGCCATGCTGTATTGAAATCGGCAGTCTGTACAAGAGGATGCCGCGATGAGCGATAAGACGCTGTTTGGAACCGACGGGGTGCGGGGCGAGGCCAATTCATGGCCGATGACCGCCGAGGTGGCCATGAAACTCGCCGCCGCGGCAGGGCGCTATTTCCGGCGCGACCATCAGGACCACCGGGTGGTCATCGGCAAGGACACGCGGCTTTCGGGCTACATGATCGAAAACGCGCTGACGGCGGGCTTCACCTCGACAGGGATGAACGTGTTCCTCCTGGGGCCGGTGCCGACACCGGCCATCGGCTACCTGACGCATTCGATGCGCGCCGATGTCGGCGTGATGATCTCGGCCAGCCACAACCCGGCCACCGACAACGGGATCAAGTTTTTCGGCCCCGACGGCTTCAAGCTCTCGGACGAGGCCGAGGCCGAAATCATGCGCCTTTACCGCGAAGGGGTGTCGCTGGCCAAGCCCGAGGCCATCGGGCGTGCCCGGCGGCTCGAGGATGCACGCGGGCGCTACGTCGAATACGCCAAGACAACCTTCCCCCGCCGTCAGCGCCTCGATGGGCTGCGCATCGTTCTGGATTGCGCCAATGGCGCGGCCTATAACGCCGCGCCCAAGGTGCTTTGGGAACTGGGCGCCGAGGTAATCCCCATCGGCGTGTCGCCCGATGGGTTCAACATCAACGAAAAATGCGGCTCCACCCATCCGCAACTGGCCGCCCAAAGGGTGCGCGAAACCCGCGCCGACCTTGGCATTTGCCTTGACGGCGATGCCGACCGGGTGATCCTGATCGACGAGAAAGGCAAGATTGCCGATGGCGATCAGATCATGGGCCTGATCGCCGCGCGCTGGGCCGAGGAAGGGCGGCTTTCGGGCAATGCCCTTGTCGCGACGGTGATGTCCAATCTCGGGCTGGAACGCTACCTCGAAACCCGCGGTATCGGCCTTGAACGCACCAAGGTCGGCGACCGTTACGTCGTCGAACGGATGCGCGAAGGCGGCTTCAACCTCGGGGGCGAACAATCCGGCCATATCGTGATGACCGATTACGCCACCACCGGCGATGGGCTGATCGGCGCGCTGCAATTCCTCTCGGCCATGGTCGAAACCGGTGACAAGGCCAGCAAACTGACCCATGTCTTCACCCCGATCCCGCAAAAGCTGGTCAACCTGCGCTACGCGTCGGACAAAGCCCCGTTGGAAACCGACGCGGTGCAAACCGCGATTTCCGAGGCCGAAAAGCGGCTTGGCCGTGCCGGGCGGCTGCTGATTCGCAAATCGGGGACCGAGCCCTTGATTCGCGTCATGGGCGAGGCCGAGGATATCTCCCTGCTCGAAGACGTCATGGACGGTATCGTCACACAGGTGCGCGCCGCCTGCTGACCCCCTGCAAGGCTGTCCTTCCGCCTCAGGCTCGCCAACCGCCGCGCCGCGCCTCGGCCACCAATCCGCGCGCCTCGGCGCCCGGAAGGGGCACCAGCTCGCAAAGGCGCGTGACATCCAGTTGCAGTTTCGGCAGCGCCGTCGCCGGGGCTGGCCGCGTGACATGCTCAAGGCCCGCCGCCGCCAATATCTCGTCCATGGCCACAAGGCCGGGATTGGCGACATTCAACACCGGCGGCAGGGGCAGGGCCGGGTCAAGCAACCGCTGCACGACATGGGCCAGCGTTTCCGGCCCGATATAGCTGCGCTGCGGGCTGCTGCCATCGGCAAAACGGTCAAGGGTCACAGGCCCCCGCGCGGCGGCGCCGAACAGGCTGTCGGCCCCGGCCACGTTGCCCAGCCGCAAACAGGTCACCCCCGGCACGCCTGCAAGCGCGCGCTCCATGGCCAGCTTCGCCTTGCCATAAGGGGTGGTCGGGTTGCAGGGGGTGGTTTCTTCAACCGTGGCGCGCTCATTGCCATAAACCGCCTGAGACGAGGCCACCAAGACCCGCGCGATGCCCGCGTTCCGCGCCGCCTTGACCCCGGCCAGCGCCAGGTCGGTGTTCCGGGCAAGGGCGCGCTCGTCCACGCCCGTCACCCCGGCCAGAACGATCGCACCGCTCAGGCCACGGGGCAGGGCCGGGGGCGGCGCGCTCAGGATATCCCATGCCACCGACGGCCCCGGAAACCCGTTGATGACATCGTCGGATGTGCCGGGGCGATATTGCCACAGGCCCGCCCCCGCGGCCTTGGGCCAAAGCCGCGCCAAGGCCTGCCCGACCTTGCCGGTCGCGCCAAGGATAAGCGGGCCTTCGATGTCTTGGCGGCGGGTCACGCGGCGGGCCTCCTCATGCGCAGGCGGGGGTGAGTGTGCCCCACAGCCTCTAGCGCATGGGGGGGCCTTGGTCCATCTTGCGCGATCCGGGGGCAGAGTTGACAGAATGGCGCCGCTGGGGATAGCTGCGCTTTTCATGACGCGGGCGCGGTCTTTGCGCCGATGGCCCCCATGCCCGCGCCCACCTCGGCAAGAGACGCCTCGCATGACCCTGTCAAAACGTGTTTTCGATCTTGTGCTCTTGCTGCTGTTGTCGGTTTTCCTGATTCCCATCCTGCTCGTTGTCGTCGCCCTGATGCTGGCCCGGGGCGAACGCCCGGTGTTCTACGGGGCCGAACGCATGCGCTGCCCCGAACGGGGGTTCACCCTGTGGAAAATCCGCACCATGACGCCCGCCGGCAATGACAGCGGTGTTTCGGGCGGCGACAAACGCGATCGGATCACGCCCTTGGGCCACCGGCTCAGGCGCAGGCGCATGGATGAATTGCCGCAAATGTGGAATATCCTGCGCGGCGACATCAGTTTCGTCGGCCCGCGCCCGCCCCTGCGCATCTATGTCGAGCGTTTCCCGCAGGTCTACGGCAAGGTGCTTGAATCACAGCCCGGGGTGACGGGGCTGGCCAGCCTGGTCTTTGCCGCGCATGAGGAAAAGCTGCTGCGCGCCTGCAAAACGCCCGAGGAAACCGACCGCACCTATGAACGGCGCTGCATCCCGCGAAAGGCGCATATCGACCTTTTGTATCAACGACATCAGGGGATCGGCCTTGATGCCTGGCTTGTGGCCGTGACGGCGGGGCGATTCCTCGGGCTTGCGCCTCGCAAGGGGCGGCTGCCCCGCCGCCGACGGTCTTAAAAGCTGTAGCTGACGCCGAAGTTCACCGCGTGGGTGACAAGCTCGGTGCTCAGTTCGCCGGGCGCGGTGCCGGCCGGCCCGTCGATGGTCAGGTCGTTGTCCGACCATGTCACCTGGTATTCGCCGAACAGCGCCCAGTCCTGGTTCAACTCGTATTTCAGGCCCGCGATCCCGCGTGCGGCAAGGCCCGTGGTCTCATAGCCGAACGTGCGAACCGACCCGGCGGCCAGCGGCTGTGCATCGACATGCGGCATGGCGATCCCAAGGCCCGCGCCCACGTAGGGCGTGAACTTCGGGGTTTTCTTGAAGGCCCCGGGCCAGCGTTTCATGACGTTGGCGGTGATGATGTTGTGACCGTCCGACAGCTCAAGACGGCTCACGCCAATCGCCGCCATGGATGCGGCATCGGCATAGGCCTTCGCATGGGTCACTTCCAGGCCGAAACCAAGGTTGTTGGCCGTCCACCACGTGCCGCGCGCCCCGTAATAGAAGGGGTTTTCCAGCGGTTTACCCTGCCAGTCCACCGATTGGCTGACGGCTGCGCCGCCCGGCAGGGTGCCAGAGGCCGTGCTGTCCTGCACGCTTTGCACACCCATGTAGAAGCTCAGTTCCAACTCGGCGGCGGCGGGGGCGGCGACAAGGCCTGCGGCGACAGCCGCGATCGCGGTTTTGGCAAGGCGTTTCATGGGTGTGACCCTTCCATTCAAACGGTTATCTTTGCGCGTGCTTACACCCGCCGAAGGGGGGCGGCAAGCGCGACACATGGGCACGCGCGCGCGATTGCACAAGCGCGACACATCCGCACCACTCCCGATTCCGCGGCAATGCACACTGGACTGCCCTTCAAACCCCGGCTAAATAGCCCGCCAGATGGCTTTTCCATTTGGAGGGGCCTGCGAATCCGTATGTGGCCGGTCCCGGCTTTGAGAATGGAGAAAACCTCGTGTCCCACGCAGAAGATCACGAAGGCACCCGTAGGGATTTCCTCTACTATGCCACCGCCGGTGCAGGTGCCGTAACCGCAGGGGCTGCCGTCTGGCCTCTGGTCAATCAAATGAACCCCTCCGCCGACGTTCAGGCGCTCAGCTCGATCCGGGTTGACGTGTCGGGCCTGTCGGAAGGCACCCAGGTCACGGTGAAATGGCTGGGCAAGCCGGTGTTCATCCGCCGCCGCACCCCCGCCGAGATCGAGCAGGCCCGCGCCGTGTCGCTGGACGACCTGCCCGACAAGATCGCGCGCAACAACAACATCAGCGGCGAAGTCCCCGCCACCGATGAGAACCGCGCGCTGGACGAAAGCGGCGAATGGCTGGTCCAGATGGGCGTTTGCACCCACCTTGGCTGCGTTCCGCTCAACGATGCGGGCGATTACGTCGGCCCCGAGGGCGTGGGCGGCTGGTTCTGCCCCTGCCACGGCTCGCACTACGACAGCGCCGGCCGCATCCGCAAAGGGCCCGCGCCGGAAAACCTGCCGGTACCGGTGGCCGAATTCGTCGACGAAACGACGATCCAACTGGGATAAGGAAACGCGCACATGTCCGGAATTCCGCACGATCATTACGAGCCCAAGACGGGCGGCGAGAAATGGCTCCATTCGCGCCTGCCCATCGTCGGCCTGCTCTATGACACCATCATGATCCCCACACCCAAGAACCTGAACTGGATGTGGATCTGGGGGATCGTCCTCACCTTCTGCCTTGCCTTGCAGATCGTCACAGGCATCATCCTGGTGATGCACTACACGCCGCATGTCGACCTGGCCTTCGCCAGCATCGAACACATCATGCGCAACGTGAACGGCGGCCACATGATCCGCTACCTGCACATGAACGGGGCATCGCTGTTCTTCCTTGCCGTTTACCTGCACATCTTCCGCGGCCTCTACTACGGCTCCTACAAGGCCCCGCGCGAGGTGACATGGATCATCGGCATGCTGATCTACCTGATGATGATGGGCACCGCCTTCATGGGCTACGTTCTGCCCTGGGGTCAGATGTCCTTCTGGGGCGCCACGGTGATTACCGGCCTCTTCGGCGCGATCCCCTTCATCGGCGAATCGATCCAGACATGGCTGCTGGGCGGACCGGCGGTGGATAACGCCACGCTGAACCGCTTCTTCTCGCTGCACTACCTGCTGCCCTTCGTGATCGCGGCGCTTGTTGCCGTACACATCTGGGCCTTCCACACCACGGGCAACAACAACCCCACCGGTGTCGAAGTGCGCCGCGGCTCCAAGGCCGAGGCCGAGAAAGATACCGTACCCTTCTGGCCCTACTTCGTGATCAAGGACCTCTTCGCACTGGCCCTGATCATGGTGATCTTCTTTGCCATCGTCGGGTTCATGCCCAACTATCTGGGCCACCCCGACAACTACATCGAGGCCAACCCTCTGGTGACCCCCGCATTCATCGTGCCCGAATGGTACTTCCTGCCGTTCTACGCGATCCTGCGCGCCTTCACCTCGGATGTCTGGGTTGTGATGTTCGCAAGCTGGATTACCGGCGGCATCATCGACGCCAAGTTCTTCGGCGTGCTGGCGATGTTCGGCGCGATCATCGTGATGGCGCTGGCCCCCTGGCTCGACACCTCGTCGGTCCGCTCGGGTCGCTATCGTCCGATGTTCAAATGGTGGTTCGCGCTGCTCTGCATCGACTTCGTCGTGCTGATGTGGGCCGGTGCCATGCCCGCCGAGCCGCCCTACTCGACGATCTCGCTGATTGGCTCGGCCTACTGGTTTGCCTATTTCCTCGTGATCCTGCCGCTGCTCGGCGTGATCGAGAAACCGCAACCACAGCCGGCGACGATTGAGGAAGACTTCGCGGTCAATCATGCCAAGAAATCCGATGGCGGCGCGGGGGCACCCTCGGCCACCCCGGCTGAATAAGAAAGGAAACGGGATAATGTTCAAGAAACTCGCGATTTCCGCAGTTGCCGCCCTGACCCTTTCGACGGGGGCCGCCATGGCCGCGGGCGGCGCGGGCCAAGTCGAAGACGTTGATTTCTCCTTCGAAGGTCCCTTCGGGGCCTTCGATCAGAACCAGCTGCAACGCGGCCTTCAGGTCTATACCGAGGTCTGCGCGGCCTGCCACGGCCTGAAATACGTGCCGCTGCGCACGCTGGGCGATGAAGGTGGCCCGCACCTGCCCGAAGACCAGGTGCGCGCCTACGCGGCCGGGTACGATGTTTATGACGCTGAGCTTGACGAGTTCCGCACCGCCAAGCCCACCGATCACTTCCCCGGCTCCAACCTCGAAGCCGCGCCCGACCTGAGCATGATGGCAAAGGCCCGCGCCGGTTTCAGCGGCCCCTATGGTACCGGTCTGAACCAACTGTTCAAAGGTATGGGTGGTCCGGAATACATCGTATCGCTGCTGGTCGGCTACACCGGTGAAACCAAAACCCAGGCTGGCGTGACCCTCTATGAAAACACCGCCTTCCCGGGTGGCTGGATTTCGATGGCCCCGCCGCTCTACGGTGAGGATGTCGACTATGCCGATGGTCACTCCAACAGCATGCAGAGCGAGGCCGAGGATGTCGCCGCTTTCCTGATGTGGACGGCCGAGCCCAAGATGATGGCGCGCAAGCAGGCCGGCCTGACCGGTGTGATCTTCCTGACCGTGCTGACAGTGCTGCTTTATCTCACGAACAAGCGTATCTGGGCCCCGGTCAAGGGCAAGAAAACCAGCTAAGGGTTCGCCCCGATATCAAACGGATTGACCCCCGCAGACCCGCCTGCGGGGGTTTTTCGTGGTGCATTACGAAACTGTCATAAAGGCGGGCTAAGGGCGGCGGGAAAAGGACCAATGCCAATGCCCAGACTTTCCGCCGAAACCCCCACCATCCACCCCGATTGCGAGATCACCGATACCAGTTTCGGGGCCTATACCGAAATCGGGCGCGGCAGTCGTGTGGCCCATTCGGTGGTGGGAGATTATTCCTATTGTGATCGCTATTGCGATATCGCCAATGCCCGGATCGGCAAGTTCGCCAATATCGCCAGCTTCACCCGTATCGGGGCCACCGACCATCCGCTTGACCGCGCCAGCCTGCACCACTTCATGTACCGGTCCGCCAGCTATTGGGACGATGTCCAGGACGATACCGATTGGTTCGATCATCGCCGCAGCCGATTGGCCCATATCGGCCATGACACGTGGATCGGCCACAACGCGCAGATCAAGCCCGAGGTGACCATCGGCCATGGCGCTGTCGTCGCCTCCGGGGCCGTGGTGATCCGCGATGTGGCGCCCTATACCATCGTTGCAGGCCTTCCCGCCAAACCGGTGCGGGATCGCTTGCCGCGCGGCCTTGCCGACCGCCTCGTCGCGCTTGGCTGGTGGGATTGGGATCACGCCCGCCTGCGCGCGGCCCTTGATGACTTTCGCAAATTGACCGCCGAGGCCTTCTTGGAAAAATACGGCGGCTGATGAACGGCTTGTTTGGCTTGGCACTGCATTGTCGGGCATCCTTCGGCGTGGCTGTCGGTGTGGCTCTGTGTCGGGGGGCAACCTTCCCATCCAAGGGTTAACAACGGCTCAAGGCAGCGTGCGGGGGGGGGGCGTTCTTGGGTAGGATTTTACAATCTGTACAAAAGCCCTCTGTCACTCGCCGATGTCTGTACAGAACGCCAGTGCAAAATGTTCAATCTGTACAGTTTCGTACGACTCGTACGAAACCCCGGCCAGCCCCGTCGATTTTCGTACGAAAACCGGGGGGTAATCGTACGAGTCGTACGACACCCAATAGGGGGTGACCCTGCGGTCACCCCCGGTTTAGGTGCTCAAAAAAATGGGGATACGGAATACCCGTTGTAATAGGCCGAATCTGAAACAGAATCATGACAGATCGTCCTCGTTCAAGGTCAGGGTTACCTTGTCTCCGGCAAACCAAGTGCGCCCGTACTCGATGGGATGGCCGTGTTCATCCACGTTGATACCCACGCTCCGCAAGATCGGTGCACCATCCCTGACCCTGAGGTGCAGCGCCTGCGTTGCGCTGGCAAGCTTCGCGGTAAGCTGCGTTGATTTTCGGGTATAATCTTTTATTCCCAATGCTTTAAGGGCAGCGGTGACAGATCGTTCCCGGTCCAGAAGCCGGGGCAGATCTGGAAGCCTCGCGGCCGGAAAGACGCTGCGAAACAGCGCAATCGGTTGCGCGTCGGCCAGTGACAGGCCGTCGTAGACATGCACCATATCGCCCTTGTTCAGGTGCAGTGCCTCGGCCTCGCGCGCATCGCAGGCCCGGGTTTCAAGCGACAGGATTTCCTTGGCCGGCATCCGCCCAGCGGCCCGCAGGTTCCGATGAAACCGCACCCTGCGTCCAATCGGATACTCCGCCGGCACCATCGCCACGAACACCCCGGCCCCCCGTCTGGCATGCACGATCCCATCCTCCGCCAACTGCCCCAAGGCCCGCCTGACCGTGTGCCGGTTCACCCCGAAGCGTTTCGCAAGCGCCGCCTCGGTCGGCAGCTTGTCACCGGGTTGGTAATGCCCGCTGCCGATATCGGTGTTCAGGCTCGTGTAGATGGATTTCCAGATCGGGGGTGCTTTGGTCATGTCATGAAAACTTCACGCCAGTGGGGATTGCCGAAAAAACAAGAATCGCGTAATTATTTGTCTAGTTGTATAGGATAATAGACAAATCCGCAAGGTGTCTAGATGACCGAAATTGAAACGCGAAAACACTGGATGGGGTTGCTGGCGAAGGCCAAGCCACAAGATGTTGCGGCCCTTTTCGAGGACGTCACGCTTAACCCTGAATTTACGTATCTGCGCGCGCCGGAAGTGGGCGGCGTGATGGTGCAGGGCCGTGCCGGTGCCACGGGCGCGCCGTTCAACCTTGGTGAGATGACCGTCACGCGCTGTTCGGTGCAGCTTGCCGAGGGTGAGGTTGGGCATGCCTATGTGCAGGGCCGCGACAAGGCGCACGCCACGCAGGCCGCACTCATCGATGCCCTGATGCAGACCCCCGAGGCCGAGCGTTTACGCCTCGCGGTCCTGGCGCCTTTGGAACAGTCACAGGTACAGGCCCGCACGGCCCGGGCGTCCAAGGCGGCGGCCACGAAGGTCGATTTCTTTACCATGGTTAGAGGGGAAGATTGATGCAAAGCGATGCCTTGCAAGGAGGCTTTACCGATGCCCCGGTGCAATCCGCACAGGCTTTCCGCGCGGCGATGAATGCCATGGCGCGACCGGGGCGGGCCGAAACCCTTGATGCCGCCACGCCCCCGAACCCGGTGTCGCGCGCGGCGGGCACCCTGATCCTGACGCTCTGTGATCCGGAAACTCCTGTTTTTCTTGGAAATTCACACGATACCCCGGCCATTCGCGATTGGATCACCTTTCATACCGGGGCACCCCTTGTCGGGCCGGAAATGGCAGCCTTTGCCTTGGGCGATTGGGCCGCATTGCAACCCATCGCCCAGTTCCGAAGCGGCACGGCGGAATACCCGGATCGCTCGGCCACCTTGATCGTCGAAGTCCCCGAGTTGCGTACCGAAGGCGCAGTGCTTTCGGGGCCGGGCATCCAAGAGACCACATTGTTTTCATTACCCGAGGTGGCCCCGTTCCAACAAAACGCAACGCTTTACCCCTTGGGTCTGGATTTCTTTTTCACCTGCGACTCGCAAGTCGCAGCACTCCCGAGATCGACCAAAGTGGAGGGCACCTGATGTATGTTGCGGTGAAAGGCGGCGAGCGCGCCATCGACAATGCCCATGCATGGCTGGCCGAAGAACGGCGTGGCGATACCTCGGTGGCCGAGCTGTCGGTGGCCCAGATCCGCGAGCAGCTTTCGCTGGCGGTCAATCGGGTGATGGCTGAAGGCTCGCTTTATGATCCGGACCTTGCGGCCTTGGCCATCAAGCAGGCGCGGGGCGATTTGATCGAGGCGATTTTCCTGATCCGGGCCTATCGCACTACGCTGCCCCGGCTGGGCGCGTCGGAGCCTGTGAAAACCGCCGATATGGCTTGTGAACGGCGGATTTCGGCAACCTTCAAGGATGCGCCGGGCGGGCAGGTTCTGGGTCCGACCTTCGATTACACGCACCGTTTGCTGGATTTCAAACTGGCCGCTGAAAGCGAGGCGCCCCAAGCATCCGAGGCCGAGCCGGCCAAGGGTCAAACCCCTCATATTACGGGGTTTTTGAACCGTGAGGGATTGATCCAGAGCGAGCCCGAGAGCGACGAAACCCCGCCCGACCTGACGCGCGAGCCGATGGAACTTCCCGCTGATCGGGCCTTGCGTCTGCAATCGCTCAGCCGCGGGGATGAAGGGTTCATCCTGTCGATGGCCTATTCCACGCAACGCGGGTACGCCCGCAACCACGCCTTCGTCGGTGAACTGCGCATTGGCAGTGTCCCGGTCGAGATGGAGGTGCCGGAGCTTGGTTTTGCCATAGAGATTGGCGAGATAACCCTGACGGAATGCGAAACGGTAAACCAGTTCACGGGCTCGAAAACCGAACCGCCACAGTTCACGCGCGGGTACGGTCTTGTCTTTGGGCAGACCGAACGCAAGGCGATTTCCATGGCACTGGTTGATCGCGCGCTACGCTGGAATGAACTTGGCGAAGAGGATCAAGGCGCCCCGGCACAGGACGAGGAATTCGTCCTGATGCATGCCGATAATATTCAGGCAACCGGCTTCCTGGAGCATATCAAGCTGCCGCATTACGTCGATTTCCAATCCGAGCTGGAACTGGTGCGAAAGCTGCGGCGCGAGGCCGAAACCCAATCCATGCCGGAGGTCGCGGAATGACCGATCAAGCCTATAACTTTGCCTATCTGGATGAACAGACCAAGCGCATGATCCGCCGTGCGATCCTGAAAGGGCTGGCCATCCCCGGCTATCAGGTGCCATTTGCCAGTCGCGAGATGCCGATGCCCTATGGCTGGGGCACGGGCGGGGTGCAGGTAAGTGCCGCCACCCTGACGCCCGAGGATACTTTCAAGGTGATCGACCAAGGGGCCGATGACACCACGAACGCGGTGTCAATCCGTAAGTTCTTTCAGAGAACGGCGGGTGTTGCAACCACCGAAGAGACCGATAAGGCCACCGTTATCCAGACCCGGCACCGCATTCCGGAAACCCCGCTTGGCGAGGATCAGGTGCTTGTCTATCAGGTGCCGATTCCCGAACCGCTGCGCTTTCTGGAGCCGCGCGAGACAGAGACACGCAAGATGCATAGCCTTGAGGAATACGGGCTGATGCATGTGAAGCTTTACGAGGACATCAGCCAACATGGCGCGATTGCCACATCGTATGCCTATCCGGTGAAGGTGGAAGGCCGCTATGTGATGGATCCGTCGCCGATCCCGAAGTTCGACAACCCGAAGATGGCCGATTGCCCGGCGATACAGTTGTTCGGCGCAGGGCGCGAGCAAAGGATCTACGCCCTGCCGCCCTATACAAAGGTGGTCAGCCTCGATTTCGAAGATCACCCCTTTGATCCCAGCAAGGCGGATCACGCCTGTGATCTGTGCGGGGCCGGGGAAAGCTATCTCGACGAGGTGATCACCGATGACGCGGGCGGGCGCATGTTTGTCTGCTCGGATACCGATTATTGCCGCGCGCGGCGTGAGGCGGGCCACCTAGGCGCGCAAGCCGCGGTCATGGAAGAGGAGGCAGGCGCATGACACCGCTTTTGCAGGTCCGCGATATTTCGAAATTCTACGGCGCGCGGCTTGGCTGTCGCGACGTGGGCTTTGACCTTTACCCCGGAGAGGTCATGGGAATTGTCGGGGAGAGTGGCTCGGGGAAATCCACTCTTCTCGGCTGCCTCGCCGGTCAGTTAGCTCCTGATACCGGCGAGGTTTTGTTCGATACACGCGGCGAGGGGCCGCGCGACACGCTGACCATGTCCGAGCCCGAGCGCCGGATGCTGGCGCGCACCGACTGGGCCTTTGTGCATCAACATGCGCGGGAAGGTCTGCGCATGGGGGTCAGTGCGGGCGGTAACGTGGGCGAGCGCCTGATGGCCGTTGGTGCGCGACACTACGGCGATATTCGCGGGCAAGCCATTGATTGGCTGGACCGGGTCGAGATTTCCGAGGATCGGGTTGATGACAAACCCACGGCGTTTTCCGGTGGTATGCAGCAACGGTTGCAGATTGCCCGGAACCTCGTCACCGGGCCGCGCTTGGTGTTCATGGATGAACCGACCGGGGGCTTGGATGTCAGCGTGCAGGCGCGTCTGTTGGATTTGCTGCGTGGGCTTGTACGTGAGATGGGCCTTTCGGCCATCATCGTGACCCATGATTTGGCCGTGGTGCGCCTTTTGGCGGATCGGCTGATGGTGATGAAAGACGGCCATGTGGTGGAAAGCGGCCTGACCGACCAGGTGCTGGATGATCCGCAGCATGGCTACACGCAGCTCCTGGTGTCTAGCGTGTTGCAGGTTTGACGGGGGATTTATGAGATGATCGAGATCGAAAACGTCAGCAAGACCTTCACCCTGCACAATCAGGGCAGTGCGGTGATCCCTGTGATGGAAGGCGCGACCCTGAGTGTTCAGCCGGGCGAATGCGTGGCGCTGATCGGGGCGTCGGGGGCGGGTAAATCCACACTGATGCGCATGATTTACGGCAATTACCTTGCGGCCTCGGGCCGTATCATGGTGGGCGGCATCGACGTGGCCCAGGCCAAGCCGCGCGATATTCTGGCCCTACGCCGACAGACCCTTGGTTATGTCAGTCAGTTCTTGCGTGTGGTGCCCCGCGTGCCGACATTGGAGGTGGTCGCAGAGCCGCTCTTGTTGGTGGGCGAAAACCGGGATTCGGCGCTTGCCCGTGCCGGGGATTTGCTGACCCGGCTCAATATCCCCGAACGCCTTTGGGGGTTGAGCCCGACCACCTTTTCCGGGGGCGAACAGCAGCGCGTGAATATTGCCCGGGGCTTTGCCCATACCTATCCTGCGCTTTTGCTGGACGAACCGACAGCCAGTCTTGATGCCCAAAATCGAGACACGGTGTTGTCGCTGGTGGAAGAGGCAAAGGATCGCGGGGCCGCCATCGTCGGAATTTTCCATGACGAGGCCGCCCGCCAGAGGGTTTGCAACCGCGAGATCGACGTAACCGGCTTTACCCCGGTGGCGGCATGACGGAACAGGGCCGCCTTATCGGGGTTGTCGGGCCATCTGGTGTGGGCAAGGACACCGTGATGCGTGCTTTGTCCGAGGCGCGTCCGGGTTTGCGCCTGGTGCGGCGGGTGATCACCCGGGCTGGCAGCGCCGTGGGCGAAGACTGCGATGTGGTCACCCCGCAAGAATTTGAAGTGCGGCGCGAGGTCGGTGCGTTTGCCCTGCATTGGCAAGCCCATGGCATGAGTTATGGGGTGACGCAGGCGATCGGGGGGCAATTGGCCGAAGGGCACGATCTGTTGGTCAATCTGTCACGGTCGGTCTTGGCGCGGGCGCAGGCAGGCTTTCCCGGGTTCGTGACGCTGCTTTTGACCGCCTCGGAAGACGTGCTGCGCGCGCGACTGATGCAGCGTGGACGCGAAAGCGAGGCCGAGGTTGAAGACCGATTGGCGCGGCGAGACTTCGCGCTGCCAGAGGGATTGGAGCGCGTGATAGAGGTCCACAACGACGGCGATCTTGATGGAACGGTAAACGCGGCGCTTGCGGCGCTTTATCCTGAAAACGTGCGCCGGGTGATTTGATGAAATTGTCCGGCACCGTCTTCCCCCATCAAAGCCAAGCCGTCGATCAGGTATGGGTGTGGCACAAACGGGTTCAGGAGCGCTTGCAGCCGGGGGACCAGTGCCTTGCCTTCGGCTTTGGGCAGCTTCCCGGTAAGCGTGATGTGAAACCGAAATTCCTCCATCACGTAGGGGTAGCCCCAGCTCTGCAACAAATCATCCTGCTTTGGGGTCAGGCCGCCGGCGCGGCGTTTGGCCAGTTCCGCCTCGGTCAGTGGCGCGCGAAACGGGTCGAAAGCACGCACGGCATTTGCGGCCATGGTATTGAGCTTGGTTTCGTCCCCGACGGGCCGCAGGGCAAGAAAGCGGCCAAGCTGAGCCACGACGAGACCGTCCAAGGCGATCACCGGCTGAACCGTGCAAAACTTTTCAAGCGCCGCGCACAGCGCGTCTTCCGTGGTAGGTGCCGCCGGTCGAAAGGGCGGTTTGATCGTCGCATGAAGCCCGTATTTGCGCGGGGTTTGGGTGATTTCGGATATCGGCCGGGGCAGATCGCCAATGTTGGGATGCGCCACGGTGATACCCTGCACCGGACCCCACCCCAGCCACGTCGCGCCAAAATCGGCCAAAGGCCCCGGCGCGGGCGTGAAATATATCGCGTATCTTTTGAATTCCATGGATGCCTCCGAAACCGCATCACCGCATGCCAAGACAGTGTGACCTTCCCATGACACAAGACTTCATTCTCGCCAATGCCAGCCTCGTTTTGCCGGGGGAAACCGTGATCGGCTCCCTTGTCGTGCAAGACGGGGTCATCAATGACATCGCCACCGGACCCAATGTGCCGACGGGGGCAGTCGATTGCGGCGGCGATGTCGTGGCGCCCGGATTGATCGAGTTGCACACCGACAATCTGGAGCGCCACATTCAGCCGCGCCCCAAAGTGGATTGGCCGCACAACGCGGCAATCCTTGCGCATGACGCAGAATTGGCCAGTACCGGGATTACCACGGTTTTCGACGCTATGCGTGTGGGGTCGATCCCCTCCGGTAAAGGGCGTTACCTGAAGTACGCACGGGAACTGGCCAGTGAGCTTTTGGCCCTGCGTGCCGATGACGCTTTGAAAATCAGCCACTTTCTACACCTGCGGGCCGAAGTATGCTCGGAGACCTTGGTGGAAGAGATGGAAGAATTCGGGCCACAGGATCGTGTGGGAATCGTCAGCCTGATGGACCACACGCCGGGGCAGCGGCAGTTCCGGGATATTTCGAAGCTTGAGGCCTATGTGAAGGGCAAGCTTTCGATGACGGATGACGAATTCACCGAACATGTTGCTCAGCTTAAGGATTTGCGTGCGCGACACGGAGACCATCACGAAGCCGAAGCCGTTGCTGCGGCGAAACGCTATGGGGCAGTTTTGGCCAGTCATGACGACACGACCGAAGGTCAGGTCGCCGCTTCGGCGGCTTACGGGATACAGATGGCGGAATTTCCCACCACCCTCGAAGCGGCGCGCGCCTGTCATGCCCATGACATTCCGGTCATCATGGGGGCACCGAACCTGATCCGGGGCGGATCACATTCGGGCAATGTGGCGGCACATGATCTGGCGGAGGCGGGGTATCTGGATATCCTGTCTTCCGATTATGTGCCCGCCGCATTGTTGCTTGCGGCAGTGCGCCTGTCCGAGATTTGGGGCGATTGGGCCAAGGGATTGGCCACGGTTTCGGCCAATCCCGCGCGTGCCGTGGGGTTGGAGGATCGGGGCGAGATTGCCATTGGCAAACGTGCCGATTTGATCCAGTTCGCGGTGCGCGGGGGGGCACCGGCGCTGCGCTCGGTCTGGTCCAAAGGTGCGCGGGTGGCGTGAGGTTTTGACTTGGCTTGAATATAGCCGCATAAGCAAACCATGACTCAGAACTTGCTATTTGATGCCCCGATGCCGCCCGTCATTCCCATCAAAGGGGAGGCGCGGGCGTTTCCGGTTCGGCGGATATTCTGCGTGGGGCGCAATTATGCGGCACATGCGGCGGAAATGGGCAATGAAGTAGATCGCGAAGCGCCATTTTATTTCACCAAATCCGCGCATGCCTTGTGTCTCTCCGGGGCGCAAATCGCCTACCCGCTTGGTACGCAGGACTGCCACTACGAGATGGAGCTCGTTGTGGCCATGGGCGGCGATGCGTTTCATATCAGCAAGGAACGTGCCTTGGATGCGATCTTTGGTTATGCCTGTGGCATAGACCTGACCCGCCGTGATTTGCAGGCCGCGGCAAAGGACAAGCGCAGGCCATGGGATTTGGGCAAGGATTTTGAGAATGCCGCGATCATCGCGCCGATCACCAAGGCCGGTGCCTTTGGTACGCCCGGGCCACAACCCATTACGCTAAGCCATAATGGCGAAAGGGTTCAGGAGGCGCTGTTGTCCGATATGGTCTGGTCGGTGCCTGAACTGATTGCGCATCTTTCGCAGTTTTATCACCTACGTCCCGGTGACTTGATTTACACCGGCACGCCCGCGGGTGTTGGGCCAATCATGCCGGGTAGTGAGCTGCTGGGTGAGATCGAGGACCTGGAAGCGGTTCACATTACGGTCGCCCCCAAGGAATGATTTACTTGGGTGTATTTTTTCCTCCGCTTGATCTGGATCAACGAGGGCGGCTGAGTCATATGCTGAATGTGGAATGTATCTTTTCAAGAGGCATTCCATGGACCCTGACAACCATTCGGTACTTGAGCATTATCCCGTAACGCTGTTCACCATCGTGATGGGGATGGCGGGGCTGGCGCTTGCGTTGCGTGCGGGTGAACAAACTTTGGGACTCACCAGTCTTGCCTCGGGTGTTGTTTACCTTGTCACCCTTGCAGTTTTCGTTGTCATCGCCGCCGGGTACACAGCCAAGGTAATTCGCTTTCCAAATGCCGTACGCTCGGAATGGTCGCATCCTGTAAAATTGGCGTTCTTTCCGGCAATCTCAATCGGCTTACTGCTTTTGGCGACAGCCACGTTGCCAATCTCCCGGCCTGTCGCGCATGTCATGTGGCTGGCGGGCGCTGCGGGGCAGGGGATTTTGACGCTGGCCGTGATCTCGGGCTGGATCGGCGCGCGCGCTTTCCTGCATGGGCATTTGTCACCGGCTTGGTTCATCCCGGCAGTGGGTAATGTCATCGTGCCAATCGCCGGGGCGGAATTGGGCTTTGTTGAACTAAGCTGGTTCTTCCTGTCTGTCGGGCTAATCTTCTGGATTGTTCTCTTGACCTTGGTCATCAACCGACTGGTGTTTCACGATCCCTTGCCCGAGCGCCTACAGCCGACCTTGGTGATCCTTATCGCGCCACCCGCCGTCGGGTTCCTGGCTTGGGTCACCCTGACCGGTGGGATTGATCCTTTTGCCCGAATTCTACTGAACAGTGGTTATTTCTTTGCCTTGATCGTGGCGGTGCAATTGCCGCGTATCCTGCGCCTTCCCTTTGCCATGTCATTCTGGGCGCTCAGCTTTCCACTGGCGGCGCTCACGATTGCCAGCCTGCATTATGCGGAGGCGACGGGATCGGATGTGCACCGTTTGGCCGGGTTGGCCTTGCTTTCGATCCTGACTGTAACCCTTGCCGGACTACTACTGCGTACCTTGCGCGCGGTGACATCCGGTGCGGTCTTTCAACCTGAATAACCTGTCACCCAAATTCCCACTTCAAACCAAAGAGGACTTACCATGCGTAAAACGCTAACTGCCCTGACACTTGCCGCAACTGCCGTTTTCGCCGGCCCCCTCCAGGCGGAGGATGGCAAGAAGCTGGTGACCGTGGTCACCTCGCCGGATGCCCAGACACAGTTGATGTCGATGGTGTTGACCATGCAATCGGTGCAACAAGGCGCCAAGGCGCAAATCCTGCTGTGCGGTCCCGCGGCTGACATAGCCTTGAAAGACGCACCCGAGACTGCCACAGCCCCACAGAAGCCAAAGGGCATGAGCCCTCAGGGCTTGATGAAGATGATCATGGACAAGACTGGTACCAAAGTTGAGGTCTGCGCGATCTACCTTCCGAACAAGGGCGTCGATGCCTCGGCCCTTCTTGACGGTGTGAGCGCCGCAAAACCCCCTGTGATGGCGGCGGCCCTCATGGCCGACGATACCACGGTTTTGAGTTTCTGAAGTGGTATGACGCCACAAGAGAAGGGCCGCCAATCAGGCGGCCCTTTTGATGTCTGGTTGATGTTTTGAAACTTGAACGCTTAGCCAAGCAAGCGGCGGGCAATCACCTGCGCCTGAATTTCGGCGGCACCTTCAAAGATGTTCAGGATACGCGCATCACACAGCACACGGCTGATAGCGTATTCCATGGCAAAACCGTTGCCGCCGTGGATTTGCAGGCCATTGTCGGCAGCAGCCCATGCCACGCGGGCACCAAGCAGCTTGGCCATCCCGGCCTCAAGGTCACAACGGTGGCCGTTGTCTTTTTCCCAAGCGCTATAATAGGTCAACTGACGGGCGATCATGATTTCCACGGCCATCATTGCCAGCTTGCCGCTGACGCGCGGGAATTCGATCAGGGATTTGCCGAATTGCTTGCGGTCCTGTGCGTATTGCATGCCGATATCAAGCGCCGATTGCGCCACGCCGATTGCACGGGCGGCGGTTTGAATGCGGGCGGATTCAAAGGTCTCCATAAGCTGTTTGAAACCCTTGCCCTCCTCCGCGCCAAGCAGGTTTTCACCTTTCACATGGAAGTTGTCGAAGCCCAGTTCGTATTCCTTCATCCCGCGATAGCCCAAAACCTCGATCTCGCCGCCGGTCATGCCTTCGGTGGGGAAGGGGTTTTCATCGGTACCGGGGGTCTTTTCCGCCAGGAACATCGACAGGCCCCGGTGATCTGTGGTGTCGGGCTTGGTCCGGGCCAGAAGGGTCATCACATGGGTCCGCGCCGCATGGGTGATCCATGTCTTGTTGCCGGTCACCTTCCAGTCGCCGTTTTCGTCCTGCACCGCGCGGGTGCGCAGGCTGCCAAGGTCCGATCCGGTGTTGGGCTCAGTAAAGACCGCCGTGGGCAGGGTTTCGGCACTGGCCAGACGCGGTAGCCATTTTTGCTTTTGTTCCGCGGTGCCGCCGGCGATGATCAGTTCGGCGGCGATTTCGGAACGGGTGCCAAGGCTGCCAACCCCGATATAACCGCGGCTAAGTTCCTCGGAGACGACGCACATCGAGGCTTTGGACAGGCCGAGTCCGCCGTACTCTTCGGGGATTGTCAGGCCAAAGACACCCATTTCAGCGAGTTCCTCGATGATTTCCATCGGGATCAACTCATCCTTGAGGTGCCATTCATGGGCGTGCGGCTCTACCTTTTCGACGGCGAAACGGCGGAACTGCTCACGGATCATTTCCAGCTCATCATCAAGGCCGGTGTTGCCAACCGTGACCTCGGCGCTGCGTTCCTGCATGAGGTCCACAAGACGGGTGCGGGCAGCTTGGGTATTGCCGTGGGCGATCAGGGTTTGCACCTCGGGCGCTTGGAACCCGCTCAGGGCGTCCCAGCCAAGGCCAAGATCTTGTACCCGGACCATTTCACCTTGGTTCATCGGAATACCACCCGCGATCTGCTGCAGGTATTCGCCAAAGGCGATTTGATGAATCAGTTGCTCGACCTCGCCGAACTTGCCGTCCCCTTGCAGGCGCGTGGCCCAATTCTGCATCTGGCGCAGCGATTCAACGTAGGTGGCCAACCACGCCAAACCATGTGCGGCGGTTTGGTTGGCTTCCACGAGGCCACCCGAAACACGGCCATCGACAACCACGTCTTCGCGCAGCTTTTCGCGTGCTTGCTCCAGTACCGATTCCGCCGGAGCGACGGCTTTGCCCGTCAGCTCCAGGAGGTTATCCAGAATGATCGACTCTGCCATTGCGATGTCCTGTCCGTCATGTGCCATGAATCATATCCTTTTCCGAGTTGCCCTTACCTAGCTATTTCGCAGGTGCAGCGCAACTATTATGCCTAAACTGCGTCACTATTGTTCAAAAGTTGCGCGTTGATTTTTGCACTGCAGCGCTTGCGCAACCTGCTAGAAGACTCGGATGGAATACCTAATGCAAATCGGCGCACCGTCAGCTTGGGTCGTGATGTTTTTCGTGGCGTTCTTTGCGGGTGTCGTAAAAGGGGTTGTCGGATTTTCCATGCCAATGGTCATGGTGTCGGGCCTCGGGTCTGTTATCTCGGCGGAAATGGCCATTGCCGGGATGATTCTACCCGCACTTGTCACCAACCTGTGGCAGGCCTTGCGGCAAGGGCCCAAGGCCGCATGGGATGCGATTCGGCGATTTCGGGTGTTTTTGTCGGCCGGGGTCGTTGTTCTATTGTTTGCTGCGCAATTGGTGGCGGTACTGCCGCAGCATATTACGCTGCTGATCATCGGGGTTCCGATCACGCTTTTTGCCATCTCATCGCTTTTGGGGCAGCCTCTGCGCCTGCCAAACAACCCAAGTTCCTTGACCGAAGCCATCATAGGCGGTGTGACCGGCTTTTTCGGGGGTATCTCGGGCGTCTGGGGGGCGACGACGGTTGCAATGCTGACAGCACAGAACGTGGATAAAGCCGAGCAGATGCGTATTCAGGGGGTGATTTACGGTCTGGGGGCTGTGGCGTTGATGTTTGCCCACATGGCGTCGGGTGTGCTGCGGTCAGAGACTGCGCCATTGTCCGCGCTACTCATTTTGCCCGCCGTCATCGGTATCGGTCTTGGGTTCGTGGTTCAGGATCGCATTGACCAAACGACCTTCAAAAGGGTGACTTTGCTGGTCTTGCTGGTCGCGGGTATGAATTTGATCCGTCGTGGTCTTTTCGTTTAACCGGCCGCTGGCTAATTATTATCATCGCGCGCCTTGGCAGTACGGCAAGTTGGAATTTTTCGGCCCTGCCGTCACAGGCTGAAAATCTCCGAAACGCAGCGTAAAGCTTGCGTGGGCGGGGAAAGCTGACCATGCTGCCCCGCAGGGAAGAAAACCGCGCCCGCGATCCGAGGCGCGTTTCGGGGAGGATTGAAGATGAGTTTTGCCTCGCGGCAGGATGCGCTTGATATTCAGAATGAAATGTCATGGGAAGATCGTGAGCGTCCGGAAACGCTCTATGCCATGCTACGTGAAACGGTCGATGCTTTTCCCGATCGTTCAGCGGTAAGTTACCAGTTGTTGTCCGGCGCGACCGACAAGGCAGAAACCATGACGTGGCAGCAATTCCACGATCAGATTTGCCGCGCGGCCAACCTGTTTCGGGATCTCAAGGTGGGTGAAAACGATGTTGTGGCGCTTGTTTTGCCCAACTCTCTGGAAACCGCCGTGGCCACCATAGGCGGGGCGATTGCCGGGATCGTGAATCCCATCAACCCGCTTCTTGAGCCCGAGCAGATCGGCGCGATCCTGCGGGAAACAAACGCAAAAGTGGTTGTCACGCTGAAGGCGTTCCCGAAAACAGATATCGCCCAGAAAACCGCCGAGGCAGTGCGCCATGCGGCCAATGTGCATACCGTGCTTGAGATTGACCTGAACCGCTATCTGACGCCCCCCAAAAGCTGGATCGTGCCCTTGGTGCGCCCCAAGAACCCGGGCAATCACCACGCGGATGTGAAGTGCTTTTCCAAAGAGATGGCGAAATATCCGGTGACCCTGTCTTTCGACGACAGTGCAGGTGACCGGGTGGCGGCCTATTTCCACACTGGCGGGACCACGGGGATGCCCAAGGTTGCGCAACACCGCTACTCGGGCATGGTTTATAACGGTTGGCTAGGGCATCGCCTGCTGTTCACCGAAAACGACAGCGTGATGTGCCCGCTGCCTTTGTTCCACGTCTTTGCCTGTCACGTGATCCTCATGGCGATGATCAAATCGGGCGCGCATGTGGTGTTCCCGACACCTGCGGGTTATCGCGGGGATGGGGTGTTCGACAATTTCTGGAAATTGCTCGAACGTTGGAAAACCACCTTTGTCATTACCGTGCCCACAGCGGTTTCGGCGCTGATGCAGCGTTCGGTGGATGCCGATATTTCCACTGTGAAGAACGCGTTTTCCGGCTCGGCGCCCATGCCTTTGGAGTTGTTCAAACGGTTCGAAAGCGCAACCGGCATGACCGTGATCGAAGGATATGGACTGACCGAGGCCACCTGTCTTGTTTCTTGTAATCCGCCGGAAGGGGAGAAAAAAGTCGGGTCGGTCGGTGTTCCGTTTCCCTATACTGATATTCGCATCATTAATGTCGGGCCGGATGGCAACCCCGTGGAATGTGCCGCCGATGAGGTGGGCGAAATCTGCATTTCAAATCCCGGGGTTTTTGCGGGTAACACCTATACCGAGGCTGAGAAAAACCATGATCTCTACCACTATGGTACCCACCTGCGCACCGGCGATTTGGGCCGGATCGACCCGGATGGATACCTCTGGATCACAGGTCGCGCCAAGGACTTGATCATTCGCGGTGGCCACAATATCGACCCCGCTGATATCGAAGAGGCGCTTATGGCGCATCACGATGTGGCCATGGCGGGCGCAATTGGACAGCCCGACGCGCATGCCGGCGAAATCCCTTGCGCATATGTGGAACTGGTGGAAGGCGGCACCGTCACCGGCGAGGAGTTGCGCGAGCATTGCAAGGTGCATGTCCACGAGCGCGCAGCCGTGCCGAAGTTCGTCGAGGTTATGGACGAATTGCCCAAGACCGCCGTGGGCAAGGTCTTCAAGCCCGATCTGCGCAAACGCGCCATCTCCCGCATCTACAACGCCGCTCTTGAAGAGGCCGGGGTTAATGCCCGCGTTGTCAGCGTGGCCGATACCAAGAAACGCGGCTTGGTCGCCTTGGTTGAAAAGACGGGGGATGTCGAAGACAGCGCCGTATCAGATATATTGGGGCAGTTCGTGCGGCCTTGGGAGTGGCTGGAAGATGCCCAGATCGAGGAATAGACCCAGACACTAAACTACAAAGGGCCGGTTTCGACCGGCCCTTGTTTATTCAGTGGTGTCGGTGGTGGCGTCCTCACTGGTACTCGTGGCTTCGGCCAAGGCCCCATCTTGCCAGCGGCCCGTGGCTTCTTCGCCGGTGGAATAGCGCATTGTGCCTTCCCCCTGACGCTTGCCGTTCAGAAAGGTGCCTTCATAGACGTCGCCGTTGACGTAAGTGGCCACACCTTGCCCCGAAATCTCGCCCTGCTGCCACTCGCCTTCGTAGGTAAAGCCATCCGGCATGGTGATCTTGCCCTGCCCGTGGCGCTGCCCATTGGCGAACTGCCCTTCATAAATCGTGCCGTCAGGATAAGTGGCCGTGCCTTGGCCGTGGCGTTGCCCATCCTGCCACTCGCCTTCATAGCGATAGCCATCGGCATAGGTCATCACGCCATAGCCGTGGTTCTTGGCATTCTCGAACTCCCCTTCATAGACAAGGCCATTTGGATAAGTTGCCTTGCCTTGGCCATCAATGACACCACCGCTCCATTCCCCTTCATAGGTGGAGCCATCGGGATAGGTGATCATGCCTTGGCCATTGGCCAGATCATCGCGAAATTCGCCTTCATAGACCGACCCATCGGGGTAGGTTACCTTGCCCTGACCCGAGATTTTACCCGCGACCCATGACCCTTCGTATCGGTATCCATCGACCCCGGTGAATACGCCCTGACCGTGGCGGCGGTCATCCTCAAAGTCGCCCTTGTAAACATCGCCGTTCTCGTAAGTCACAGTGCCCTTGCCCTCGCGCCGTCCGCTGACAAGCTGTCCTTCGTAGACATCGCCATTGGGTTGGGTCAAACGCCCTTCGCCGTCGATCTGGCCGTCTTTCCACAGGCCTTCATAGATCAGGCCATCGGGCATGGTCAGCTTACCTTCGCCATGCCGTGCGCCGCGTTGCACGGCGCCTTCGTAAACCGCCTCATCAGGGTAGGTGATCGTGGCTTGACCTTCTTTTACGCCATTGACCCATTCGCCTTCGTAAACATAGCCGCCCGCGCTTTCCATGCGGCCTTGGCCGTGGTGCATCGCGTTTCGAAAACCACCTTCGTAGCGGGTGCCGTTGGCATAGACGGCAACGCCCTGTCCGGTGATCTTGCCATCGGCCCAAGTCCCCTCATAGGTGCCGCCATCGGTGAATACGATCTTGCCAACACCGTTGGGTTTGCCCTTTTCGAACTCGCCTTCATAGACCGAACCATTGGGGAAGCGTGCGATGCCCTTGCCCTTGATTTCGCCATTGACCCACTCGCCCACATACTCATAGCCATTGGGGAGCGTATAAGTGCCCGTGCCATGTTGCAGGCCATTTTTGAAGGTGCCTTCATAGACCCCGCCATCGTCATATTGTTTGGTCTGCACCTCGCCGTCTTGCGCGGCGGCAAAACTGGCAAGTGATATCCCAAGAATGGCGGAAGTTATCAGCGATTTCGTCATAAACTGCCCTCAATACCCCGGCACGCCCCATATGGCGGGTCAATGGAAATTTAAAGGAGGTACGCGGGGCTGACAACGGGTTTTGGGTAAATCGGCTTTCCCTTGCGCGACGATCTGCTAAATCTGGCGCAGAATGCAACCGCGGGGGTATGGGCATGTCTGATCGCTTTCGTCTGACACTGGCACAGCTGAATCCGACGGTGGGGGATATCGGCGGTAACGCGGAACAGGCGCGCTCGGCTTGGGAGGCTGGTAGGAAAGCAGGGGCTAATCTGGTTGCGCTTCCCGAGATGTTCATCACCGGATACAACACCCAAGATCTTGTTTTAAAACCTGCTTTTCATCAAGAAGCGATTGCCGCGATCGAGGCTTTGGCGCAGGACTGTGCCGATGGTCCGGCGCTTGGTATCGGTGGCCCAGCCTTGGAAGGCGTGGATCTTTATAACGCTTATTACATCCTCAAGGGCGGTGAAATCACCGCCCGGGTACTCAAGCATCACTTGCCCAATGAAACCGTGTTCGACGAAGAACGCCTGTATGAATCCGGCCCCGTGAACGGACCTTACACAGTGGATGGTGTGCGGATCGGCTCACCCATATGTGAGGATAGCTGGTACGAGGACGTGTCCGAAACCCTGGCGGAAACCGGCGCGGAGTTTCTTTTGGTTCCAAATGGTTCACCCTATTACCGTGACAAACTCGCGGTGCGGCATCAGTTAATGGTGGCACGGGTGATCGAGACCGGTTTGCCGCTGATTTACCTCAACCTCGTGGGCGGGCAGGATGACCAGGTGTTCGATGGCGGGACCTTCGCCGTGAACCCCGGTGGTGAATTGGCCTTGCAAATGCCCTTGATGGAAGAGGGGGTCGCGCATCTTGTTATGGAGCGTGGACCCGAGGGGTGGCGCATCGAAAAAGGCAATCTTGCCTCCGTCCCTGATGCCCATGAGCAGGACTATCACGCCATGGTTCTGGCGCTGCGGGATTACATGCGCAAAACCGGATTTTCCAAGGTTTTGCTGGGGTTATCGGGCGGTATCGACTCGGCGCTGGTGGCCACGGTGGCGGTGGATGCATTGGGCGCGCAGAATGTGCGCTGTGTAATGCTGCCCTCGGAGTACACCGCCGATATTTCGCTGAAGGATGCCCAGGCCTTGGCGGAAAACCTTGGTTGTCGCTATGACTTCGTGCCGATTGCCGAAGGACGGCAGGCGATTACGAACACGCTTGCACCGCTTTTTGAGGGTACCGAACCTGATGTCACCGAAGAGAATATCCAGTCGCGTCTTCGCGGCCTGCTGCTTATGGCGCTAAGCAACAAGTTCGGGGAAATGCTGCTGACGACGGGTAACAAATCCGAGGTCGCCGTGGGCTACGCGACCATTTACGGTGATATGTCGGGCGGATATAACCCATTGAAAGACATGTATAAAACCCGCGTTTTCGAGACTTGTCGCTGGCGCAATGAACAGCACCGGGACTGGATGCATGGCCCCGTGGGGGAGGTCATCCCACAGCGGATTATCGACCGCCCGCCAAGTGCCGAACTGGCCCCGGACCAGAAAGACCAGGACAGCCTGCCCGAATATGCAGTGCTGGATGGAATCCTTGAAATTCTCGTGGACCAGGATGGCAGTATCGCCGATTGCGTGGCCGCAGGCTATGATCGGGATGACGCTAGGCGGGTGGAACATCTACTTTATATCTCTGAATACAAACGCTTTCAGTCAGCGCCGGGAACGCGGTTGTCAAAGAGGGCGTTTTGGTTGGACCGACGGTATCCGATCGTCAATCGGTGGCGGGATGGAAGGTGAGGTCGGTCGCCACGGCCCGATTCCGTCAACAAGGCGTTCTGTACGAAACGTACGTTTTGTACGCGAGTTTTGTACGTTTTGCCGTGGACCCATTATGTGACGCGGAGACGGGCGGGGGAACCAATCTGCGGCGAAGGCGTTGTGCAAGGATGACGTTCCAAGCCGACCGGAGTTTTCTTTGACAGCCACAGTTCATCCTCAAACGGCGAGTGATGTCCTTCGTGACGCGCAGCGCGCGTTGAACGGCGACACGATGAGCATTGGTGAACTGGTCGAGGCGCTGGGTGTTGCCAGTTATACGCCGCTTGTCCTGTTGCCGGCTTTGGCGTTGGTCTCACCGCTGAGCGGGGTGCCGGGGTTTACCACTGTCTGCGGTCTCATGATCGCCATCGTCAGCCTTCAGCAAATGATGGAACGTCCAAAGCTTTGGTTGCCGGGATGGGTGCGTCGGGCAAGCGTCGCAACACATAAGGCGCGCAAAGGCATGTCATGGCTGATGCGGCCCGTGCGGTGCTTGGACCGGGTGACCCAAAGGAGGCTTCACGGACTGGTAACGCCGCCCGTGGTGCGATTTCCGCAAGGGATTTGCTTTGGCCTTGGGGCGATCATGCCGGTGTTGGAAGTAATCCCGTTTTCATCGTCCATTGCCGGAGCGATCATCGCGGTTCTTACGACCGGTATATTCATGGGCGACGGCCTGTTGGTCATGATCGGGCTGCTTGTTGCAGCGGCCATTGCCGGGGGTCTTGTCGTGTTGTTCTAAAGCGTTCCGCCTTTAACCTGAGGCATCAGCGAAAGGCGGAACGCGTGCCACGATTGAGCCGAGCACTGCGTTTCGCGAAAATCTGTGATTCAGGTTTTTCGCGAAACGCTTTAGGCGGCCTGACAAATGCAGATCCGCCCAGACCCTAATTGCTTTTGTTTTCGGGAATATCGTCATGCGAGGTTGACGCCAGCTTTTCGAGTTCTTCCTCGGTCAGGCTGTCGTACATCCCCTTTGCGGCGCCTTGCAGGTCCGACACGCCGGTCTCGCCGCGCTTGGCGGCGAGCGCGGCCCCGGCTGCCTTTTGTTGGGCTTCGGATTTTGCGGGCATAGCGATGGATCTTCCCATGAGATGGCTGCCCGAAGCGCACCTTCGGGCAGGGCCTGACCTTAGCTGTCGGCCTCTTCAGCGGTGTCGGAAATCGACTCGCCGGCGTTTTCGATGTCTTGGCCCGCGCCTTCAATCGTCTCGCATGCGGAAACGAAGGCAAAGGCCAAAAGCGAAAGTAGGGAAATACGAGTGCGTAGCATGGGAACCTCCACAATTGTTGCTGTTGGTTCAACGTGCAACGCGCGCGAAGGTTCCGCGAAAATCACATCAATCGTCGCTGGAGTCGTCATGCCATGCCAAGGGGAAAACCACGTGAAGCTCGTAGCGGTTGGGCAAGTCCCTGGTTTCGAGTGTGCCGTTCAACTGCGTGGCAAAGGAGCGAATGAGGCGCGAGCCGAGGCCAGAGCTTTCGATCCGGGTCTCCGGGTTGTCGGCCTGTGCGCAGGAATTGACGATGCTTAGGCAAAGGTCGCCGTTTTCTTGAAGTTTCAGGGCGATGTTTACCCATGCTTCCCCTTCGGAGGTCACGCCGCAGTATTTGACCGCGTTCATCGCCGCCTCGGTGGCCAAAAGCGAAAGCGGCACGGATTGGTCCGGATTGATTTCCACCTTGTCGAGTTGGGTCGAGACACTGATTTTCTGGTCGGATTCTTCCAGTGTGCCGACGATCACGAGTTGCTGGATGATCTCTTCGAGTAGCTTATCGGCACGCAGCATCGACAGTTTGCGCGCAAGGTAGAGGTAGCGGTGAATGGCCGAAAGGGCCATGACCCGATCCTGCACCCGGCGCAGGACATTCTTGGCCTCGTCGCTATCCGTGGCGCGGATTTGCATGTTCATCATGCTGGAGATCAGTTGCAGGTTGTTCTTGACCCGGTGGTGGACCTCGCGCAGAAGGACGGTTTTTTCCTGCAGGTCCTCTTCGCGGCGGCGATCCTGTTCGGACAGGCGGCGGGTCATGGCGCGCAGGGTTTCGGCAAGCACTTCGATTTCTTCGGGTGCCCCCCTGAGGCGGGCCTTGTCGAGGTTGGCGCCGCTGTCACTGGCATAGGCGCGCATCCACAGGCGAAGCCGCCGGAGATGCCGGATGACCAGACGGTGCACCCCGACATAGGCCGCGATGATGGCGATGATCCAGATCGCGATAGGGAAGTACAGGGCCAAAAGGTGTTGATAGGCGGGCAGGGCGATACCCTGGCCCTGGGGCATCCAGCTTCCCAAGGCGAAGACGCGGTCATTGAGGATGGCGGAGACTGCGAAATCGCGTTGCTGGCCCTCGCGGTTCTGGGTGCGAAAGGTCTGACGCCCGATGATGGCGAGATCTTGAAGGTTCATGTCGGCTGGCAGGACCGAGCGCCGCTCTTCGGAAAAATCTTCGGTCGCGATGATTTCGCCTTGGTTTTGAAACAGGACGAGATCGACGTTTTCACCGGTGCGCGACAGCGCGCTATTGAGCGCCGAAACGGGGACCACGATCCAGACTGTCCCGAGAAAGCGGCCCTGTTCGACGACGGGCACTGTTACGCTAAAGGTTGCGATGCCGCCAAGAAATTCCAGCGGCAGCATAAGAACTTCCTGTTGGTTCTTTTCGAGCGCCGGCAGGGCATCCAGTTTGTTGCCGTCGTCGGTGCCGAATTGTTCGGAGGCACAGATAACGCCTTGTTCATTGTCCCGGTAACCGGCGAAAGCAAAGCTTTCGGAGCGCTCGACGAGCTTTGACATAATGGTTGCGCAGGTTTCGGCCTGGGACAGTAATGTCGGCATTTGCACGGCAAGAGTTTCGGCTGCCCCCACGGCCGCGCGGATCAATTCGCGGCTTTCGGAAGCGGCCTCTTGGGTGCGTTCCAAGAGGGCGGCCTTGGACTGTTCCTTGCGGTCCTCCAAAACCTTGTTGGTTTGGTAAACCGAGATCAGGCCGAGCGGAAGTATCGCCATGCTAAGGACGAAGGCGAGCTGTATCGCCAATCCCGGCCGCAGTCTGCGCCGCGGTGGAGCGGGTGGTGTTGTCATGCAGAAGAGGTGCCTTGAACGACGGCCATGGTGGCGGCATCCGTCATTTCGAGTTCATCGTCGTCGTCAATCTGCATCAATTCAGCAAGGCGTTTGCGGGCGCGGTTGGTGCGGCTTTTGATGGTCCCGACAGCACATCCGCACATTTCAGCGGCATCTTCGTAGCTGAATCCTTCGGCCCCGACCAGAACCAGAACTTCGCGCTGTTCGTCCGTCAGTTTCGCGAAGGCCTGGCGGAAATCAGTCATCGCAAGGTGGCCATCGTGTTCGGGTTTTTCCGACATTTGCCCGGCCATCGTTCCATCGGGGTCTTCTACCTCGCGGCGGCGCTTGCGGTAGAGCGAATAATATGTGTTCCGCAGGATCGTGAAAAGCCAGGCCCGCAAATTGGTACCGGGCTGGAACTTGTCGAGATTGCCCCATGCCTTCACGATCGCATCCTGAACCAGGTCGTCGGCCGTGGCAGAGTTATGTGTCAGGCTCATGGCGAAGGCGCGCATGGCTGGCAAATGCTCAACAATTTCTTCTTTAGGATCTGTGGATTTGGTCACGCGTCATCCTCCGACGACTTGTCGGATTTGTCTTGTTCTTGATCGCGCAATCTATCGAGCAACTGCGTGAACCGCTCGGGCAAGGGTTCGTTCGCCGTGTCGGCGTAGACGCGCCGAAGGTTATCGTCTATTTGTTGCTCCAAGCGGGAAGTCCTGCGTTTGTTTGCCATTGAACCGATTTTTCTGCCATCCTTGAACATGCGTAATTTTTGCGCCTGTCCGGGAACCTAACACGCTTGTCGGCGTTTGGTTCCATAGAAAGCAGCATTTTTTTGAGGACTGTCATGACAGAGACCCACACCACCCCAGATCTTGCGCAAGCCGTTGGCGATGAGTTGCCGTTTTTGCGCCGCTATGCGCGTGCTCTGACAGGAAGTCAGAAAACCGGGGATCATTACGCGGCTGCGACGCTGGAGGCGCTTTTGGTCGATCAGGGGGATTTCCGCCAGGATCTGGGCCCGCGTGCGGCGCTCTTTCGGGCCTTTCACCGCATCTGGGTGTCGTCCGGTGCCCCGGTTGAGGACGAACCCGGCGAGGGCGGCGCGGAATCGCAAGCGCAGCTTCGGTTGTCCAGGCTAACGCCGAACACCCGCGAGGCATTGCTTTTGCATAGTGTCGAGGGGTTTCAAACCAGCGAGATCGCGGCCATCCTGGATGTGGACCGGGAAGAGGCCAGCGAGCTTTTGTCGATCGCACGGCGCGAGATGTCGGGCGATATTCGTGGGCGTGTCATGGTGATCGAGGATGAGGCGATTATCGCGATGGATATCACGGCCATCGTCGAAAGCATGGGCCACAGCGTGACCGGCAATGCCCGCACCCGCAACGAGGCCGTGGCATTGGCACGCAAAGACCCGCCGGATATGATCCTTGCCGACATTCAGCTGGCCGATAAATCCTCGGGCATTGATGCGGTGAAGGATATTCTTGACGAGATTGGCGATGTCCCGGTGGTCTTCATCACCGCGTTCCCGGAACGCCTTTTGACAGGGGAGCGGTCTGAGCCTGCTTTCCTGATCACCAAGCCTTATTCCGAGGATCAGGTGCTGTCCGCGGTAAGCCAAGCGATGTTTTTCACCAGTACCGAGACATTGCTTAACGGGTAGGCAAAAGGCCCGCGCAATTTTTGCGCGGGCCAAGTCGAGTCTTCAAATCGGTGTATTCTTCGGACGGCGCGGCCCAAAGCATGCGTGCCGCGCCGTCCGTGAAACGCTTTAAGCCACTTTGCGTGGCAGGCTTGTCTGTTGCGGTTTTCGGGCGATCACCCTCGTACCGCGCGCATCACGAGTGCCGCGACGAACAGCACCAGGAAGATCACGAAAAGAATTTGCGCAATCCCGGCCGATGCAGATGCGATGCCGCCAAATCCGAAAACACCGGCGACCAGTGCAACGATGAAGAAAAGAAGTGCCCAGTAAAGCATAGCGTGCCTCCAATGGTTGATTGCGATTGTTAAGAGAACCCGCGAATGCGCCGAAAAGTTCCCGACAATTTGCGGTGCGCATCTTGCACAGGCTTTTTCCCCCGCCCTTGGAACAACCCCTTCGCGGGCGCGTTGTATACGCAAGTCTTGCAATTGAAGGAGTTGATCATGGCACAAGCCAAAACCAGCAACGCGTCGCCAAAAGAAGACATTGACCAGCTGGGTGAGCAGGTCGCGGCACTGAAACAGGATATTGCCGAGATATCGCAAACGCTTTCGGGGCTTGGCAAGTCGTCGAGCCAAGCCGCCGGCGACCATGTGCGCCAGCAAGCGGCACATATGCGCGACGCGGGGCAAGAGCATTTGTATTCGGCCCAACACAAGGCCGAAGAACTGGGTCAGCAAGCCGCTGATACCGTGCGCAATCAGCCTGCTGCGGCCGTTGGATTGGCGGTTGGCCTTGGCTTTCTTCTGGGTTTCATGACCGGGCGGAAGTAACCGATGCCTGATCTTGTTACCGCAACCAAACACCGGGTGCGCGCCGCCGCGCGTGCCACGGTGTTCAGCGTCATGGGCGTGATCTTCGGTCTTGCCGGGCTTGGCTTCTTGACCGTTGCGCTATGGATAGTCGTGGCCGCATACGAAAGCGCACTGGTGGCTTATACGACCATCGGCGCGCTTTATGTCGTTTTGGGCTTTGGCCTGATGGCGCTTGGCGCGCAATCAGGGCGCGAACCCGACCCAAAGCCTGGTGATCCGCCCGAACATGGTAGATCCGGTGAAGACAAAGATCCGATCGTTCGGATGGCCGAGGGATTCGCGGTTGGCATGCAAGCCGGTCGTGCGATGCGTGAGCGTGGCGATTAAGCCTTTGACGTGGTATTCGCGAGGGTTGCGCGGATCATTTCATCTGTAAACGGACGAACAAGCATGGACCATCCGTGGGCAAGCGCGAGGGATTCGTCGTCTTCCCCGATCGTGAGTACGACACGCGCGCCCATGTCGGCCAAACGCCGATCAAGTCCGAGTTCCACCATCTGGTCAAATCGCATTTCGAGAAAGGCAGCGGAAATGCGAGTGTAATCGCTCAAGTGCTCAATCAGTGCCTGAGGATCGCTTACGTGGACAGTTTGGCAAGGGCCTATGTCCTTTAGGGAAGCGACGATGTCCTCGGCGATCAGTATATCGCGTTCAAGCACCAGAAAAACCGGATTTGCCTGGGGAATGCTTGGGTTCGGGTAGGTCACATTGCCGCTCTTAACGTCTTTGTCTAACATGGGGTCTTCTTGAAGCATAAAGCAGCATCGCGCATTAAACTAAGACATGTTGTAGAGGAAAATTTTCATGGTGAAATCCTGCCGAAACTGTCCTTTGCGCGAGTTACCCGTTTTCTCGCCAATGTCGGATCGTGAAGTCGACTTCATGGCGACCTTCAAGGTGGGCGAGCTTGACGTGGAGGCGGGCGCGACATTGATGTTGGAGGGATCGAACAGCCCTCAGTTATTTACCGTATTGGAGGGAATGGGGCTGCGATACAAGACCTTGCCCTCGGGAGAGCGGCAGGTGATCAACATCGTGTTGCCGGGTGATTTTATCGGTTTGCAGGCCGGCGTGATGCAGGAAATGAAGCATTCCGCCGAAGCCACGACGGCGATGAAGCTTTGTGTCTTTGATCGCAAGAACCTGTGGAGCCTGTTTCGCGATCATCCGGAACGTGCCTACGACCTGACCTGGCTTGCCGCTGTTGAGGAGCATATGCTGGGTGAAAGCCTTGCTGTTTTGGGGCATTTGGGCGGGATCGAACGCATTGCACGCGCCTTTGTGCTGCTTTTCGCGCGTGCCTCATCACTGGGTTTGGCGGAGGGCGCGCAGATGCCTTTGCCCTATAAACAACAGGATTTGGCCGATGCGCTTGGTCTTTCACTTGTGCATACCAACAAGACGCTCAAGCGGTTGCGCGACGAGGGTGTGGCAGAATGGCGCAACGGCACGCTGACGATCGTGGATCACGACCGGCTTTGCGAGTTTGCGCATCTGGACAGCGACGAGGGCGTGATGCAGCGGCCCTTGATCTGAGGCCGTGATCATTCCGGGAGGGGTGTTGTTCCGGCATCGGACCCGGCGATGCGTTCGCGCGGCCACCAGTCGGGGTGGTTTGCACGAATGAAGCCCAAGAGCCCCTCGCGCAGGCGCATTTCCGTCTGCCATCCGGTCGAGGGGTCGGGCGACATGGCATAAAAGGTTATCACCTGCCCCTGGTCGGTATGTGCGGTGACGTAGCAAGCGAGTTGTGCGTATTCGATGACGCCTTCGTCGGCTTTGGCGATCTCGATGAACTTGTCGCGCAGGATGTCCGGATCGGCGCTGTGATCCAGGTGAAGGTGCACCGCGCGCATGATCCGGGCATCTTTTACCGACCAGTTTTCAAAAGGACGCGAGACGAAATGGCGGACGGGTACGATGATGCGCCGTTCATCCCATGTGCGCAGGCGCATGAAGGTGTAAAAGATACTCTCCACGTAGGCCCAATCGCCTTCGAAAAGGACGCTGTCGCCGATGCGCACGGGTTTGGCCAAGGCGATTTGCAGCGAGGCAAGGATGTTGCCGAGGACCGCTTGCCCGGCGATACCCAGTAGCACCGTGAGAACACCGGCGGATGCAAGCAGGGTCATGCCGATGGATGCAAAGAGGTTGAGGCGGCTGAGGACGTAAATCACGGCGAACCCGACCATCAACAAGACGATGATGCGGCGCAGGGCGTAGATCGAGGTATAAAGCTCGCGTTTGTCGAGGTTGCGGGTATCGTCGATCTCGCCGACGTAGCGCTGTGTGACGCGATCGAGGATCGCGTCAACGATGCGCAGGGCCGCCACCCCCACACCCGAGGCCATGATGATGATCAAGACGGGTTGGACGATACTTGTGACAGGGCCGGAAAAAGAGACCGCAAGGCTTAGGACAAGTTGCGCGACCACGGCCACGGCAAAAAGCGCAAGGGGAAACCCCGCGCGGGAAAAGGCGTATTGCAGGAAGGCATAGGGGGCCTTGCGCGACAGGATGGTGACGATGGCGTTGACCGACCAGCCGATCGCGATCATCACGCCAAGCATGATGGGCAGGCCGACCCATTCCCAGATACGCAACGCGCCGATTTGCTGTTTCATCTCGCGCGGGATGAATTTTTCGAAGGCACGGGGACCGTAAGCGTCGTGCAGGGCGGGGACGTCTTCAACCGTTTGCGGGGTGAAAAGCCAAACCGCTTCGCTGTTTTCGCCTGCCTTGTAGCGGGCGATGCGGATTTCATAGGCGCGGCCGTTCAACTCGAAAAGCTTGATGCCCAGATCGCGCCGCACCTCGGAGGCGCTATTGCTGCCGCCTGCGGATTGTTCGCGCTTTGCATCCGGACGGGAAGGCAAGCCCGACCAATCGACCCAAACGCGGCGATCAATGACCTGATAAAGTTGCCGGGCGATCTGTTCGGCCGTGTCGGGCTGTTCGGCGGGGGGGATATTTTCCAGGTTCAGAACGTGGCCCGCGTCATCGAAGCGTTCGTCCTGGCCTAATTCGACGAAGCTCCGCATCGCGGAGCGTGGCGTGGCGAGTGTCATGTCCTCGGGGGCCGGCCCGAGGCCTTCGTTCAAGACCTCGGCGGCATACCATGCGTCAGAATTCTCCTGCGCTGTCGCGCCTGAGGAAAACAGGACCGTGGCGGCGATGATAAGCAATCGGATGGCAGCAGACATGAAGGCCAAACGCCCAAGCGGGCGTTTGGTTCCATGATCGCGCCATGCCGTATCAATTCAGCCGGATCACCTCGTGCGTTCCAAGGTCCGGGTGGTCTTTGTCTCCGAATGCCGAGCGCGCGATTTCGGCCGCGAATTGCATGCCGCCTGCTTCGACGGTCCAGACTTCTGCCTCTTCGACTTTGAATTCGAGCAGGATCGCGTCGGAGTCGTCTGGGCCGCCCTCGAAAAAGGCCGAGGCGAAGATATTCCACAACTCACCAAGTTTCTTTTCATCTCGGCTTACATCAAGTCTGCCGCTGACGCAGGCGTAGAACTTTTCGTCCGGGCTTTGCATGGTGAAATGCGCTTTGCCCGTGTCTTCAGCTTGCGCCAATTGGTTGTCGGGCGCACAAAGAAACCAAACCGAGTTCTTTTCAGGATCGACATAGGGCGTCATGGGGCGCATGTGCATCTGCGTTCCCTCAACGCCCATCATGCCAGCGGTCTGGTCTTCAAGGCGACGCCAGAATTCGCGTTTGAGGTCTGCGATATCCGCCATCAGGCCACCCTCCGGCTCCAGCTGTCAACTTCTTCCTCGGCTTCTTCCTTGGTGCGGCCGTATTTTTCCTCGATGAGCCCCACGAGCTTATCGCGCTCACCGGCGATTTTCTCGACATCCTGATCGGTGAGCTTGGCCCATTCGATACGTGCGCTGCCTTTGACTTGATCCCATTTGCCTTGGACTTGTTCCCAATTCATGACGAACTCCTTTCTGTTTCATCATCTTGGGAAAGAAACGCAGCGCTGGCCGGTTTGTTCCGTCCGGGCGGCAGGCTGACTGGTGTGGCGATAGTGCCAAGACGCCCCGGACGAGGCCCGGGGCGTCTTGGTTCATATGTTAGGCAAGATGGTCGACCACTGCCAAATGTTGGGCGAGTTTGCCGACTTCGCCCAAGTAGCGTTCGACCAGTTTGGGGTCGTGCGGGGCGGGGGAAACGCCCGGTTCGATCTCGCCATTGAGGACGGATTCGATGGCAAGTGATACGGGAATCGAGACAAGCCGCGCCATGGCGGTGCCGTTCTCGTCGCCCCATGCGTCCATGACGTAGGTCTTGTGCCAGACGGTTTCGCCCCCGCGTTCGGCCTTGAGCGAGACACAAAGCACGACGCGGTCCGGTTCGCCCTCGTCATAGGCGTTGTCGCGCCAGAACTGATCGGACATTTCCTTGAGCCGAGCTTCGCCGGCTTCGCCTTCCAGCGTTTCGATTTCGCGGAAGACGTCGGCCCAGGCGTCGGTCCAGCCGTTGAGGCGCAGGGTGCCGCGGACGAATTGCTTGACCCGCCAGTCGGGGGCAAATTGGTAGTCCTCGATGAAGGGGATGGAATCGCGGTTGGGGTAGACCTCGAAGGTTTCCGCCTCGGGCAAGGGTGCGGTGTAGCTGCTGATCGCGTCCCATGGGCGGGCGACGTTGAGTTCTTCGAAATCGCGGATCGAGCGCGAGGGGGAGCGTAGCGCCTTGAGCACGCCCAAAGGTGACCAGCTGAACTTGTACCGAAACGGATTGGGGGTTTTCGGGATGCCGCCGCAGTAGGAAGTGAAGCTGAGGTCATTTTCGGGGTCGTAGGCGTCGGAGGCCTTGTACTCGGCCACGAGGTGATGCGCCATCAGGTGGTCGATACCCGGATCAAGCCCGATTTCATTGACCGCGCAGATGCCGCGCACGACGGCCTTTGCGTGCAGGTCACGCATTTCCGGCGCGATGTAGGAGCTTGAGACGAAATGCGCGCCCTTGTTGATGCACATTTCGGCCAGTGGTACGTGCCAGTCGCCCGGCAGCATGGACACCACCAGATCACCCTCGGAAACCTCGCCCGAGAGGCTATCGAAATCGAAGGCCTTGATCTTGTCAGTGAGGTCGCCCACGGCGCTTTGCGCCTTGTCGGTCGAGCGGTTCCAGACGCAGATGTCGTGGCCCGCCTTGATCAGGCGGCGAAGTCCGGGGATGGCCGAAAGGCCAGTGCCGCACCAGTGAATTGTCATCGCTCAGATCCCTTTCATGTTGTCGTTGAATGTGGCCTCGGCCCGCGCCCAGACATCTTGATCTAACCTGTCCAAGGTCAGCAGGGAGGGCAAGAGTTGTGCCGCGTAATCCTGGGAGGATTCCAGCGGCAGCAGGGAGGGCAGGTTGTCGATTGCCATCACGTCGAGCGGGGGTGTGTCATGCACGCGGGTTGCGGGGGCATCCCAAGTGGTGGCTTCCGAATAAACCGGCACGGGGTTGTAATCGCTGTCGGGGTCGCAGGCGACATCGCCGATGACCGAGAGATTACGATCCGCCGTGAGCGCGTCTTTCGGCACGAAGACCGGCGTGCCGGGGCGTGCGAAGATGCAGTTGAGGAAGATGTCGTGTTGCAGGATTTCGGGGAAGGGGCCGCCGTGGGCGGTTTCCTCCATGTCCCAACGGGTGGGGGTGACGCCCATAGCGGTGCAAAGGTCGGCGGCACCTGATCCGACGCGCCCCATTGCGCCGATCACGATGGCCGAGGGGCGCGGCAGGCCGGTGGCGTCGAGTTGTTGGCCGAGGTCTTTTTGCATGGCGTGTTTGTCGGGGTAGGCCGAGACCGGGCCGCAAAGGCCGCCGGATTTCTGCGCGGCCCATGCCATGAGGCTGACCGCCGCCCCCGCGTAGCCGGCCCAGTAGCCGAAGGCGGCAACGCGGCGACCCTCGGGGTCGACGAGGTATTCGAGGTCATAAAGCGTGCCGCCCCCGGCCTTGAAACGTTCCAGAAGGCGGCGGCCCGCGTGTTGGCCCTTGAAGGCATGGCCGAACATGATGTGGCGATGCGGCAGGGGCGTGCCGTCGTCGGGCAGTTCCTTGAGGCCGAAGATGATGGCATCGCGCGGGGCGTCGGGCCATGAATTTTCGGGGGCTATTTCGCATCCCGCGTTGCGGTAGCCGTCAATCGGGATGATGCGGCTGCTGCTTTCCTCGACGGTGACGCGCAGGCCCTTGGCGATGAGTTTACCCGCGCCTTCGGGTGTCAGGCCGGTGCGGTCTTCGTTTGGGCGTTGCTCGGATCGGACCCAGAGGTGTGTCATGCGGTTTTCCTTAGTCGAGAATGCCCATTTCGCGCACGGCGGCAACCGAAGGGCGGGCGTTCATCATGTCGAAATGAGCGGCGAGTTTGGGGGTTTTGGCGATGTCCACGCCATCGCCTTCAAGCCATGTGCAGATGGCGAAAAGCCATGGGTCGGCGGGGGTGATTGCCGCGCCCATGACGAAGGGGGACAGGGCGCAGTTTTCCTCGATGAACCGGGCCGAGGCGGCCATGGTTTCGGGCACCTTCGCGGCCATGTCGCGGAACGAGCTTTCCTCGTTCGCCCAGCGATGACCGCGGCGCAGGTGGCCGTGGTTCACGTGGAAGGTGGAGGCGAGATAGTACATCACGCTGCGCAGTTGCGCGGCGGCCCAGGGGGCAGTGGGGATGGTCACCTTGTCGGGGGCCTGGGTGGCAAGATATTCAAGGATCGCGCCGGTTTCGGTAAGGATTCCATCCTCGGTCACGATGGAGGGCACGCGGCCCTTGGGGTTGATGGCCAGATACTCGGGGCTGGTTTGCTCTTGATTGGCGAAATCGACCTTGATGCCCTCGTAGGGCAGGCCGGTTTCTTCGAGCATGACGGCGGTGGCGACCGCGATGGTTTTGGGGGCGTAGAAGAACTTCATCGGTTTCAGGCCTTTCATACGAAAGTGCGGGCAAAGGCCCGCTCAGGGGGGTCAAGATGCGGGGTGGCCCCGTATTGGGTGAGGTATACCCCGTCGCGGCGCAATTCGAATTTATGCATGGAGGTGTGGGCCACGGTCAGGAACATCTTGGTCTTTGCCGAGGTGTCCAGCCCTAGGGCAATCGCCGTCAGCGTGGCAATCACGCCCGTGGAAGTGACGACCAAGGCGCCGGGGCCATCCTTGGCGATGTCTTGCAGGGCCTCCATGATACGGGTGCGAAAACCCTCGTAGCTTTCCAGGTCGGGCGACATGCCGCCCGACCGCCAGACAGCCAGAACATGCGGCACATGGGCGGCGAAACCTTCGGGACTGTCGGGGAAGGGGATGCCGTGGCTGTCGCGCAGGGAATGGGCAAGCCCGTAGTAATCCAGTTCATTGAGGCGCGCGTCGGTGCCATGCGGCAGGCCGGTTGGATTGGCCCCTTCGGCGGTGCCCAACTGGCGGCGCAGGGTGCCGGATACGACGCGGTCATACCGGGCCAGCGGGGCGACATATTCGCCTAGCCACCGGGCCTGATCGTGGCCCAGACCGGACAGGTAATCATAGCTGTCGGGATCCTTGGCGGCGGCGTTGGCCTGCCCGTGCCGGACCAGTGTGATTTCGGTCATGCGCGTCCTCCTGCGCATATGCATAGGACAGGGTGCCGCCACTTGGAAGGCGGGGCGCGGGATTTTTCCGAAGGCGCAACCTGTTGCTGATCGGAAACTTTATCGCCGGAGTACGGCGCAAATTCGCGGCGAGGTGTCGGGATTGTAAGACTCCCAATTTGTCGCACATGCTTTACCATGCCTGAGCAAGGAGGCCCGCCATGTCCGAGACCATCAAACTGACCCTGAACGGCAAGGAAGTAGAAGCCGAGAAAGGCATGACCCTTTGGGAAGTGGCCAATGGTCGGGGGCTGAAGATTCCGCATCTGTGTCACAAGCCTGCGCCGGGCTATAAGCCCGATGGCAACTGCCGGGCCTGCATGGTCGAGGTTGAGGGCGAACGCACGCTTGTGGCGTCCTGCATCCGCGAGGCCGCCGACGGCATGGTGGTGACCACGGATTCGGCCCGGGCCGAGACCTCGCGCAAGATGGTGATGGAGCTGTTGCTGGCCGATCAGCCCGAGCGTGACGCGTCGCATGACCAATCCAGCCACCTTTGGGATATGGCCGCGTTGAACGGCGTCACGACAAGCCGCTTTCCCAAGCTGGAACAAGACCGCGTGCCGCTTCTGGATGACAGCCACGTGGCGATGCGTGTCAATCTGGACGCCTGCATTCAGTGTAACCTTTGCGTGCGTGCCTGCCGCGATGTGCAGGTCAACGACGTGATCGGCATGGCCGGCCGGGGGCATGATGCCTATCCGGTGTTCGATTTTGACGACCCGATGGGGGAAAGTACCTGTGTGGCCTGTGGCGAATGTGTGCAGGCCTGTCCGACCGGGGCCCTGATGCCCGCGACGGTGGTGGATGACGCGCAAGTGGGCGATAGCGCCGATTACGACAGCGAAGTCGAAAGCGTCTGCCCCTTCTGCGGCGTTGGCTGCCAAGTCAGCCTGAAGGTCAAGGATGGCAAGGTGAAATACGTCGAGGGGATCAATGGCCCCGCGAACGAAGGCCGTTTGTGCGTGAAGGGCCGCTTTGGCTTTGACTATATTCACCACGATCACCGCCTGACCAAGCCGCTTATCCGGCGCGAGGATGCGCCGGCCAAGGGGCTGAACGTGGACCCGGGCAACTGGCATCAGTTCTTCCGCGAGGCGGAGTGGGACGAGGCGCTGGACGTGGCTGCCGGGGGCCTCAAGCGCCTGAAAGACGACCACGGCGGCAAATCCGTGGCGGGCTTCGGCAGTGCGAAATGCACCAACGAAGAGGCGTACCTGTTCCAGAAGTTCATCCGGCAAGGCTTTGGCCATAACAACGTCGACCACTGTACGCGGCTTTGCCACGCGTCATCGGTTGCGGCACTGATGGAAAACGTCGGCTCGGGCGCGGTGACCGCGACCTTCAACGAGATCGAAAACGCCGATGTGGCGATTGTCATCGGCGCCAACCCGATTGAGAACCATCCCGTCGCGGCGACCTATTTCAAGCAGTTCACCAAGCGCGGTGGCAAGCTGATCGTGATGGACCCGCGGGGTGTGGGCCTGCGCCGGTTCGCCAGCCATATGTTGCAGTTCAAGCCGGGCGCGGATGTTTCGATGCTCAACGCGATCATGCATGTGATCGTCGAAGAGAGGCTGTACGATCAGCAATATATCGAGGCCTTCACCGAGAACTGGGAGGCCGAGAAAGAGCATCTGGCGCAGTTCCCGCCCGAGAAGATGCAAGAGCTTTGCGGCATTCCCGCCGAAACCCTGCGGGAGGTGGCGCGCGAATTCGCCGGGGCCAAGGCCGCGATGATCTTTTGGGGGATGGGCGTGAGCCAGCACATCCACGGCACCGACAATTCGCGCTGCCTTATCAGTCTTGCGCTGATGACGGGGCAGGTTGGGCGGCCCGGTGCAGGGCTGCACCCGCTGCGCGGGCAGAACAACGTGCAAGGGGCCTCTGACGCGGGGTTGGTTCCGATGTTCCTGCCCGATTACCAGTCGGTCACCGACGATGGCGTGCGCAATGCCTTTACCGAGGTCTGGAAGTCGGGCGATTTCTCGGATGAGAAGGGCCTGACCGTGACCGAAATCATGGATGCGGTGCACGACGATCAGATCAAGGGGATGTATATCCTTGGTGAAAACCCGGCCATGTCGGACCCGGATGTAGAACATGCCCGCGATGCCTTGGCCAAGCTCGATCACTTGGTGGTGCAGGATATCTTCATCACCGAAACCGCGAACTATGCCGACGTGATCCTGCCTGCTTCGGCCTTTTACGAAAAATCCGGCACGGTCACGAACACCAACCGGCAGGTCCAGATGGGCCGCCCCGCCGTGACGCCCCCGGGCGAGGCGCGTGAGGATTGGGTGATCACGGTGGAGCTTGCCAACCGGATGGGCCTGCACTGGTTCTACGACAGCCCGGCGGACGTTTTTGCCGAGATGAAGCTGAACATGAAATCGCTCAACAATATCTCCTGGGCGCGGCTGGAGCGTGAAAACGCTGTGACCTACCCCTGCAACGATCCCGAAGGGCCGGGCGAGCCGGTGGTCTTCGGCGATGGCTTCCCGCGGCCCGAAGGGCGTGCGCGGTTCACGCCCGCCAGTGTCATTCCGCCCGATGACATGCCCGATGAGGACTATCCCATGGTTCTGACCACGGGGCGGCAGTTGGAGCATTGGCACACCGGGTCGATGACGCGCCGCGCCAGCGTGCTGGACGCGGTGGAGCCCGAGGCGAACTGTTCCCTGCACCCCTCGACCCTGCGCAGGCTGGGGGTAGAGCCGGGCGGCATGGTGCGCCTGACCACCAAGCGCGGCAGCGTCAATGTCATGGCCCGCGCCGACCGCGCCGTGGCCCCCGACATGGTCTTCCTGCCCTTTGCCTATGTTGAAGCGGCGGCCAATATCCTGACCAACCCCGCGCTGGACCCCTATGGCAAAATCCCCGAGTTCAAATACTCGGCTGTCCGGGTCGAGGCGGCAGGGGCGCAGATGGCGGCGCAATAACCTGCCGCCTGCACCGGTCATCGGTGTTGAATGCGTTGGAAAGACGTTGGGCCGAGTCCGATGGACTTGGCCCATTTTAAATCTCTGCTGCGGGGGGCGTCGATTCAGTTCGGTGCTCTGCAATCGACGGTTCTGGTACCTTAACTTCCAACCGGTGGTTTGGTGTGATTTTCGCGATTTAGTTGGAAAGAGGGAGAAATCGAGTTTGCAGCATCCTGAAGCTTGGGGAGCAGGTCTTTCTCGATTTTCTCTTGGGTATAGGTGTGAGCGGAAACTGAGCATTGCACCGCCGCGTAGGCGCGGCCGTCATGACTGGTAATCGGGGTTGCGATCCCGATTTCGTTTAGGATCATCTGCCCCGTCGAGATCGCGAAACCATCAACAACGGCCTGCTCAACTTTTTCGCGTATCTTGACACGATCTGTCGTCGTGCTTGGCGTGAAGCGCTTGATCGGCCAGTTTTCAACCGCGTGCTTGCGTTCGTTTTCCGGAAAAGTCGATAGCATCGCGCGCCCTGCCGAGGTGGACAGTGCCGGAAGACGGCGGCCGATGACCGTGGCGGCAAAATACGTGCGTTTGCACGGCAGGCGGCTGACATAAACAATGTGATCACCGGACAGTTCGGCAAGGTTGATCGTTTCGCCCAAATCCTGTGACAGGTCGATCAGCTTGGGCATCGCTTGTCCGACAAGGGGGTCCGACCAGTAATAGGCATAGGCCAATTGCAGCCATGCGTGGGATGGCCGGAAGCGCCGTGTATCGGGATCCTTGTCCAGCATTCCTTCCATGTGAAGCGTATTCGCCAGACGCTGAGTCGCGCTTTTGTCAAGGCCGCTGCGCTGTGCCAGCTCGCCCAAGGAGAGTTCGGTATGACCTTCGTCAAATGCCTGCAAAAGGCGCAACCCCTTGGCAACCGAAGCGACATAGAGCGTGTTCTGTTTTGATTTCATGCAATTACCAAAAAGCTTACCGCGAAACAGCGGAAAAGGGTTGACGGTTTTATGACGAAACGCGTTAATGGATCATATAAAGGTTATTCGTATTGTAATGTAATACAATGATCAAGAAGCAAATCCACTGCCCGCAACAAAAATGGGCACAACAGACTACAGGGAGACAACAATGCAAACATCCTGGTTGAAATCCTCAATCGCTGGCCTCGCGCTGTGCGCCGTGGCGGGCGCTGCGTCGGCTGAAAAGGCCAATGACACGCTGCGCGTTGCTTTCACGAAGGAGCTTGAGAATGTCGACAGCTTTTTCAACTCGTCGCGCGAAGGCGTTGTTCTGCAGCGCGCCATCTGGGACGGCCTGATCTATCGCGATCCGGTGACCAACGAATATACCGGCAACCTGGCAACGTCCTGGGAATGGATTGACGACACCACGCTGGAACTCAAGCTGCGCGAGGGCGTCACCTTTCACAACGGTGAGCCGTTCAACGCCGACGACGTCGTCTATACCGTCAATTTCGTCTCGAAAGAGGAAAACGGCGTTAAGACACAGCGCAACGTGAACTGGATGGAATCAGCCGAGAAGGTCGACGACTACACCGTTCGCATCAACCTGAAGGAAAAGTTCCCGGCGGCCATCGAATTCCTGTCCGGCCCGGTGTCGATGTACCCCGATCAGTACTATGCCGAAGTCGGACCCAGCGGCATGGGCCTTGAGCCGGTAGGGACCGGCCCCTACAAGGTTGTCTCGGTCGTGCCCGGGCAGCATTTTGTGCTTGAGAAAAACGAGAACTACCACGACAGCCCCAAGGGGCAGCCCGAAATTGGCAATGTCGATATTCGGACAATCCCCGACGTGAACACGCAGATGGCCGAACTGTTCAGCGGCTCTCTCGACGTGATCTGGCAAGTGCCTGCCGATCAGGCCGAGAAGCTGTCCGAGATGGGCCAGTTCACCGTGAAGAACGAATCCACGATGCGGGTCGGTTATCTGTCGATGGATGCGGCCAGCCGGTCGGGCGATACGCCGTTCTCGGATCTGCGTGTGCGGCAGGCCGTGAACCACGCGATCAATCGTCAGGAGTTGGTCGACGCGCTTTTGCAAGGGAAGTCGAAAGTCGTCTGGACACCGTGTTTCCCCAGCCAGTTCGGTTGCGACGAAGACGCGGCGCAGACCTATGAGTACGACCCCGAGAAAGCCAAGGCGCTTCTGGCCGAGGCCGGGTATTCCGACGGTTTCACAACCGAGCTTTACGCCTATCGCAACCGCGAGTACGCCGAGGCCATCATCAGCTACCTGAACGCGGTCGGCATCAAGACGGACTTCAAATTCCTTCAGTATTCCGCTTTGCGTGAAATGAACATGAAGGGCGAGGTGCCGCTGGCCTTCCTGACCTGGGGCAGCTTCTCGATCAACGACGCGTCTGCCATGGTCAGCCAGTTCTTCAAGCATGGCTCGCTGGACGATGCGCGAGACGATCAGGTGCTGGCGGATCTGAACGTGGCTGACAGCTCGACCGACCCCGAAGAGCGGATCGAGCACTATTCCAAGGCGATCAAGCGCATCACCGAACAGGCCTACTGGGCACCGATGTTCTCGTACAATACGAACTACGTGTTCACCAAAGAAGTCGAGTATACGCCGACGGCCGACGAGGTCCTGCGTTTCACGACCATGTCCTGGAAGTGACCTGACCGGGCGCGGGATAACCCCGCGCCCCCCCCCCCCCGCCACACTCTTCCGAACAGCCTGACACCTGACAGACTCCTCGCACTGGTGCGAGCAATGCATAAAGGGTTTGCCCGTGCTCATTTTTATTGCCAAACGACTGGGGTTGGCCATTGTTGTGGCCTTCACCGTCTCCTTCATCAGCTTCACGCTTCTCTTTCTCGCGGGCGATCCGGCCGCGGCTTTGGCCGGTGAAACCGCCAGTGGCGAAGACATCGAAGCCATCCGAAAGCTTTACGGCTTTGACCGCCCCATGCTGGTGCAATACCTCGACTGGTTGCTCTCGGCGGTCCAGGGCGACTTTGGCGAAAGTTATTACTTCCGCTTGCCCGTGTCGTCGTTGATCGTGGAGCGCCTCAGCGTGACCATGACGCTGGGTGTCTGCGGGATTACCTTTGCCCTGCTCACGGCAGTGCCGCTTGGTGTGGCTGCCGCGATCCGGCCGAATTCCCTGATTGACCGGATGGCCCTGTTCCTGTCGGTCGCCGGACAGGCGATGCCCAGCTTCTGGTTCGGCCTGATCCTGATCGTGATTTTTGCCATTCAACTTGGATGGCTGCCGCCTTCGGGTGCATCGTCGCCCATGCATTTCATCATGCCGACCATCGTTCTGGGCTACTATGCCATGCCCGCCATCATGCGCCTGACACGGGCCGGGATGCTTGAGGTCTTGTCGTCCGAGTATATCCGGACGGCACGCGCCAAGGGGGCGTCCGAGGGCAGAGTGCTGTTCCGGCACGCCCTGCGTAATGCCATCATTCCGGTGGTTTCGCTGGCCGCTGTTCAGATGGGTTTCATGCTGGGCGGTTCGATCGTCGTTGAATCGATCTTTGCCCTGCACGGGGCCGGCTATCTGGCATGGGAAAGCATCGCACGGAATGACCTGCCCACGGTGCAGGCGCTGATCCTCGTTTTCTCGATGTTCTACATCGTTTTCACCTTTCTGGCAGACGTGTTGAACGCGTGGCTGGACCCCCGGATGCGGAGTAGCTGACATGGCGACGACCGAAACAAATGACCCTCTTTTGCAGGAGATCACCGGCCCGACGCCTGCACAGATGCTGCGCAAGCGCGTTTTCGGGCACCAGGGCCTGTTGATCGGCGCAGGCGTGTTGGGCGTTCTGCTTTTCGTGGCGATCTTCGCGCCGCTTCTAGCACCGCATGACCCTTATGCGCAAAGCCTGATGAGCCGGATGGAGCCGCCCGTGTTCCTTGGCGGAAGCTGGGAGCATCCCTTGGGCACCGACCATCTTGGGCGGGACTACCTGTCGCGCCTGATCTACGGTGCGCGTGTCTCGTTGATGATCGGGGCCATTGCGGCGCTTATCTCGGGGGTGATCGGCACCGCGATGGGCGTGGCCGCCGGGTATTTCGGTGGCCGTGTCGATATGGTGGTGACCTTCCTGATCAACGTGCGGCTGGCCATGCCCGTGGTTCTGGTGGCCCTTGCGGTCGTGGCGATCCTTGGTGGATCGTTGCAGGTGGTTATCGTCGTTCTCGGGCTTCTTTTGTGGGATCGGTTCGCCGTGGTCATGCGCGCCTCGACGCTTCAGGTGCGGGGCCGTGAATACGTTGCCGCCGCCCGGGCCATCGGGGCTTCGACGCCACGGGTGATCCTGTCCGAAATCATGCCGAATATCGCCAACAACCTGATCGTCGTGGTCACGCTGGAGATGGCGCATGCCATCCTGCTTGAAGCGGCCTTGTCCTTCCTGGGCCTGGGCGTTCAGCCACCGACACCAAGCTGGGGCCTCATGGTCTCGGAGGGCAAGAACATGATGCTGTTTGAACCGTGGATGGTGCTTATCCCCGGGGCAGTGCTTTTCCTGCTGGTGCTGGCGATCAATCTCATGGGGGACGGTCTGCGTGACGTGACCGCCCCGGAAAACCGGAGCTGACACAATGAGCAAACCCTTGCTGAGCGTCCGCAATCTTACAATCGACATCCCGGTCGGATCTGGCACGCTTCATGCTGTGCGCGGAATCGACTTTGACCTCGATCGCGGCGAAACTCTTTGCATCGTCGGTGAAAGCGGATCGGGAAAATCGCTGACGTCTTTGGCGGTGATGGGCCTGTTGGGAAACAACATCCGCCGCAGCGCCGACCAACTTGAGTTCGACGGGACCGACCTGACCACCGCCAGCCCGCGCACCATGCGCGCGCTGCGTGGCGGGCGGATGTCGATGATTTTCCAGGAGCCGATGACCTCGCTCAACCCGGCATACACGATCGGGGATCAACTTGTTGAGGCACTTTTGCTGCACAAGCCCGTTGGCCGCAAAGCGGCCCGCGCCCGTGCCGTGGAACTGCTGGAGAAGGTCGGGATCACCGCCGCCGAAAGCCGCCTGTCGCAATATCCCCACCAGCTTTCGGGTGGGTTGCGCCAGCGGGTGATGATCGCCATGGCCCTGATGTGTGAGCCCGAATTGATCATCGCCGACGAGCCGACCACCGCGCTTGACGTGACCATTCAGGCCCAAATCCTGCGGCTGCTGTACGATCTGGGCCGCGAAATGAACATGGCGATGATCCTGATCACCCATGACCTGGGCGTGGTGGCGCGCGTGGCCGACAAGGTCGCGGTGATGTATGCCGGTGAACTGGTCGAGACCGGACCGGCCGCCGAGGTTTTCAACACGCCCTCGCACCCCTACACCCGGGGCCTTTTGCGCTGCATTCCATTGCCCGGCAAGACCGAGCGTGGCAGCGAGCTTGGCACGATACCGGGCATCGTCCCTTCCTTGGTCGGCGATGTGCATGGATGCGCCTTCCGGACCCGGTGCCCCTATGCCGAAGCCGCCTGTCAGGACACGATCCCGATGCATGGCGATGACAGCCACGAATTCCGCTGCATCCATGCAGACGGCAAACGCCACGCCGAAGAGGAGGTGCCCGCATGAGCCCTGAGACCTCAGCCCCCGTTCTGGAACTGCGTAACGTTACCAAGACCTACCGCGTCAAACAGGGTATTTTCGGCAAGGCAAAGCCCCTGACAGCCGTCAACGATGTCTCGTTGTCCCTGCCTCGTGGCGAAGTCCTTGGGCTTGTGGGGGAATCGGGTTGCGGCAAATCCACCCTCGCCAAGATATTGCTGGGGCTGGAAACGCCGACAAGCGGTCAGGTCTTGATCGACGGTAAGGAAATCCTGGCACAAGACAGGCTTAGCCTTGCGCGCCGCATTCAGCCGATCTTTCAGGATCCCTATTCCTCGCTGAACCCGCGCAAGAGCATCTTCGACATCGTATCGTTGCCTTTGCGCGTCCATGGCGTAGGCGACCCGCAGGAGTGGGACCGCAAGGTGCGCGAAATTCTCGATATTGTCGGATTGCCGGCACGGGTTATGAACACTTACCCCAGCCAGATGTCGGGCGGGCAACGCCAACGCGTTGCGATTGCAAGGGCCCTTATCATGAAGCCCGAAATCGTGATCTGCGACGAACCCACATCGGCGTTGGACGTGTCGGTGCAAAGCCAGATTCTGAACCTGCTTGGCGACTTGCGCCGTGAATTCGGCCTGACCTATCTGTTCATCAGCCACGACCTTGCCGTCGTCGAGCATCTCGCGACACGTGTCGCGGTGATGTATCTTGGCCGGATCGTCGAGGAATCGGATGTGGCCGGCCTCTTCGACGAGGCGGGGCATCCATATACCCAAGCGTTGCTGAAATCGGTCCTGACACCCGAACCGGGACTGGGCGTTCCCGATACACAGCTTGGCATGGCCTATCCCAACCCGATCGCCCCACCTTCGGGATGCCAGTTCCATCCGCGTTGTCCCGTGGCCACGGATCACTGCAAGCGCGTGGCGCCGCGCCCTGTCGAAACCGCGCGCGGCCGGGTGGAGTGCCATCTGTTTGATCCGCAAAGCCCCATGCATGACGCGAAGGTGGCCTGAGATGTCGGTAAACCTTTCGCGCACTGCGAAGACCCGGAAAACCGTTATTGAAACCGAACACGGCGTTGTCGCGGCCCAGCACAGGCTGGCCGCCCAGGCCGGGGCGGATGTTCTTGCCGCGGGCGGCGATGCCGTGGATGCGGCGATTGCAACCTCTTTTGCTATCGGTGTGCTGGAACCCTGGATGAGTGGCCCGGCGGGGGGCGGGGCGCTGATGCTCTGGCGTGCTGATGAGGACCGGGCCGAGGCCCTGAACTATGGGATGCGTGCCCCGGCAGGCCTGAACCCGGCGGATTATCCTTTGACCGGCAACGGCGTCGCGGGAGACCTGTTTCCGTGGCAAGAGGTCGAGGGCAACCGCAATGTGCAAGGCGCAACCGCAGTTGCCGTGCCGGGTGTCGTGGATGGTATGGGCCAGATGCATGAACGCTATGGCCGGTTGCCCTGGGCCGATCTGCTGTCGCCCGCCGTGGATTATGCGCGGGAAGGGCTTCTCGTGGATTGGTACGCGGCACTTGTGATTGCCTCGGCAACCCGCGAACTGGCCAAGGATACGGACGCCGCCGCGCTATTTCTGGACGATGGGCAATGGCCCAAGATCAGCGGCTGGACCGCACTGGCGGAACAACGTCTGGATCAGTCACAAATGGCCGACAGCCTTGAGCGTCTGGCTTTCAAAGGGGCGCGGGAGTTTTATGACGGTGACCTTGGCGCCGCCATGGCCGCGGATATACAGGCCAAGGGCGGCAGCCTGAGCCACGAGGATTTGCGCGCCTATCGCGCGGAGTTTTCCGAACCGCTCAGCTTTGACTATCGCAACGCGCGGCTTCATGCCGTTCCCGGCCTGACAGCCGGGCCGACTTTCCGCCAGGCGCTTGCCACCATGGAAGCTACGGAGTTTGGCAGCGCACCCGATGCGACCTCCTTCGTGGCGGCCTCCGAGGGGCTGTTCAATGCCTATGAGGCCCGCCTTCAAACCATGGGTGACACTGGCGAGACTGAAACCCATGCAGGCTGTACCACGCATTTCTCGGTCGTGGACCGGGACGGCAACATGGTGAGCCAAACCCAGACTCTTCTATCCATCTTCGGGGCACGCATAATTTCGCCTTCGACCGGCTTTCTGATGAACAATGGGATCATGTGGTTCGATCCGGTTCAGGGGCGTCCCAATTCGCTTGAGGCGGGCAAGCGCTGCTTGATGAATGTCTGTCCAGTTCTGGGCGAAACGGGCGATACGCGTTTTGCATTCGGGGCTTCGGGTGGTCGCAAGATCGTTTCGGCCATGGCGCAGATGGCCTCGTTCGTTGCCGATTTCGGAATGGATGCCGAGGCCGCGTTCCACCACCCGCGTATAGATGTCTCGGGGGGCGATACCATTGTCGCGGACGACACGCTGCCAGCCGAGGTGACAGACGCCCTGAAAGCCCGGCACCCGGTTGTCACCACACGCCGCAGTCCGTTCCCCTATGCCTTTGCCTGCCCGGCAGGTGTGATGCGCCAAGGCCGCATCAACAGCGGCTGCACCGAAATCATGTCGCCTTGGGGCGATGCCATTTGTGAAGAACCAGACAGGTAAACCATGACACGCAATTCCGCCATCGACACCGTTTCCGCATATTTCGACGACGGCCGCTTTCAGGCCGAATTGGGTGACCTGGTTGCCTACGAAACAGAAAGCCAAAACCCCGATCAGGCCCCGGAATTGGCGCGTTATCTCGATAAGGCGATGACCGCACGCCTGACCGCCATGGGCTTTGCTTGTGAAATACACCCCAACCCGGTCGAGGGCGCGGGGCCGATCCTTGTGGCCGAACGCCACGAGGGCGATGACCTGACCACCGTTCTGACCTATGGGCATGGTGACGTGATCCGTGCCCAGACCGACCAGTGGCGAGAAGGCTTGCATCCCTTCAAACTGATCGAAGAGGGTGACCGCCTGTATGGGCGAGGAAGCGCCGACAACAAGGGGCAGCACCTAATCAATATCGCGGCCCTTGATGCGGTCTTGCAGACCCGTGGCAAACTTGGCTTCAACTGTCGGGTGGTGATCGAAACCGGTGAAGAGACCGGATCCCCCGGATTGGCCGAGTTCTTCGAGGCGCATAAGGATGACCTATCCGCCGATGTCCTGATTGCCTCGGACGGGCCGCGCCTGCAGCCTGAGACCCCCACGATGTTCATGGGCTCGCGCGGTGGTGTAAGCTTTGATCTGGTCGTTGACCTGCGTGACGGCGCGCATCACTCGGGCAACTGGGGGGGGCTTCTGGCGGACCCTGCGATGATCCTGGCGCAGGCCTTGGCCACCATTACAGATGCGCGCGGTCAGATACGCATCCCCGAATGGCGTCCGGATAGCCTTACCGATGATGTACGCGCCGCCCTTGACGGCTTGCCGATCGCCGGGGGCGATGGTCCCACGATCGACGAGGATTGGGGCGAAGAAAGCCTGACCCCGACAGAACGCGCCTATGGCTGGAACAGCTTTGCCATCCTCGCCATGAAAAGCGGCGTGCCCGAGGCGCCGGTCAACGCGATATCGGCCCACGCCCGCGCCACCTGTCAACTTCGCTATGTCGTCGGAACCGACCCGGAAGACATCATTCCTGCGCTGCGACGCCACCTTGATGCACTGGGGTTCGAGGCCGTGAAGATCATACCGCACGACCGTGGTTTCTTTCGCGCGACCCGGCTTGCCCCGGATCACCCTTGGGTGACATTCGTCGCCAACTCGCTTGAAGAAACCTCGGGACAGAATCCGCATATCCTGCCGAACCTCGCCGGATCACTGCCCAATGACGCCTTTGTCGACATCCTTGGCCTGCCCACCGTGTGGGTGCCCCATTCTTATCGAGGATGCTCACAGCACGCGCCCGACGAACATGTACTCAAGCCGGTGTGCCGCGATGCACTCAGGTTGATGGCCGGCCTTTTCTGGGATGTCGGTGAAGGCGGCGCGCCGCGGTGAAGCAGGTGATTTAGGGGCAGGGGAATGTCTGGCGAATTCCCCTGTCTCTGCGGAATATCGGGGCGGGTGACACCTGTCAGGTCCAGCTTATATCGCCCAGGAAAATATAGCCTGCGCCGTAGATCGTCTTGATCAGGCGCGGGTTTTTCGGGTCTTCGCGCAGCTTGGTGCGCAGGCGCGAGATGCGTACGTCCATCGCGCGGTCAAAGCTTTCGCCCGCCGCGCCGCCAAGTGCCTCTTGCATCGCATTGCGCGAAATCAGGCGCTTGGGGCGCTCCAGGAACAGGCGCAGCACCTCGCCCTCGGCGTGGGAAAAGGGGGTTTCCGCGCCGGTCTCATCCTCAAGCACGTAGCGGTCGAAATGCGCGGTCCAGCCGTTGAAGCGGGCGGTTTCGCCGGTTTGCGGCGTGCTGCTTTCGCGGCGCAGGCGGGCGCGGATGCGGGCCACCACCTCGGCCGGATCGAAGGGTTTGATGATGTAATCGTCGGCCCCCAGTTCCAGCCCGGTGATCTTGTCCTGCACCTCGGCGCGGCCCGATATGATGATCACGGTGGCGCCTTGTTCCAGCGCGAGCCGGTGAACCAGCGTCAGCCCGTCGCGGTCGGGCAGCGAGAGGTCCACAAGGCAGACATCGGGCGTTGCGCTGCGCAGGGCGGCTTCGAACTCGGTGGCGCGGCCAAAGGCCATGGTTTGAAACCCGGCCTCTTCGAGTGCATCCGCAAGCATGGTGCGAATGGCCGGTTCGTCATCGAGGATGGCGACAAGCGGTTGTGTCATTGTGGGGCATCCGGATTGAGAAAGGCATCAAGGCGCGCCGCGTCGAAGGGCTTTCGGAGGACTGGCGCGGTTTTGCAGGCAGCCTCGTAGAGCGGGTCGCCCGGGGGCAGCGAGGTCATCAGGTAAGCCGGGCAATGCCCCTTGGGCAAGGCTTTGATCAGGTCAAGGCCGGTCTTGTCGCCTTCCAGCGAAATATCGGACAGCAGCGCGGATATCTCGGGCAGTTCTTGCAAGAGCGCGGCGGCTTCGTCGGCGGAGCTGGCCTCGATCACCGTGTGGCCCCGATTGCGGAGCATGTCGCGGATGGTGTCCCGCAAATCGGGGCTGTCTTCCACCAGAAGGACCATTCCCGTGGTGTCCACGGCTTCGGCGCGGCGCATGGGCAACCGGAGCGATACGCGCCCGCCGGTGTCGGTGTTCGACAGCTTCACGCGACCGCCGGCCAATTTGGTCATGTCATAAACCATCGACAGGCCAAGGCCAGAGCCTTCGCCGCCCTTGGTGGTATAGAAGGGATCAAGCGCATGAGTCAGCGCGGATTTCGAAAACCCGGGGCCGGTATCGGTGACGGTGAATTCCAGCCAGGTATCCTGCAAACAGGTGGTGGTGAGCCTGATCGCCCCGTTCGGGCCCACGGCATCGCGGGCGTTGATCACCAGGTTCAGCAGTGAATCCTGCAACATGCCCGCATCCAGCAAGTAATGGCCCGGATGAGCGAGATTGTTGATGGTAAACTCCACGTCGTCGGGCAGGGTGGAGCGGGCCAGAGTTTCCAGATCGTTCAGGAAGGCCGATAGATCGGTGGCCGCCGGGGTGTGTTCACGCGGGCCGGTCATATCGGCAATGCGGTTGAGCAACCCGCCGCCGCGCCGTGCCGCGCCCAGGGTGGCAGAGATCAGGGTTTCGGCCTCTTCTCCCAAATCCATGCGTTGCAGTTTCGATTGCATCCCGAGGATGATGGTCAGCAGGTTGGAGAAATCATGCGCCAGCCCGCTGGTCAGCTGCGCGGCCATTTCGCGGCGGCGTGTCTGTTGCAGGGCCGAGCGTGTCTGCACCTCTTCGGTAATGTCCATCGACAGGATGTAGATCCCGCCCTGGGCATCCTCGGGGGTAAGGGCCACGCGGATGCGGCGGGAACTGGGCTCGTGGGTGAATTCGAAGACCGAAGCTTTGCCGGAGAAGGCATCGTCGAGATAGGGCCTGATCGTGGCATAGGGTTGCGCGCCCAGAACCTCCTCGATGGGCAGGCCGATGATGTCGGATTTGCTGCCGGGCATGACGGCGCTGAGCCGTCGGTTTGAATAGGTATAGCGCCGGTCGGCCCCGACATGCGCGATGTGGGCCGGCATCATCTCGGTGGTCAGGCGTGTGCGCGCCTCAGACGCGGTCAGCTGCCGCTTGGTTTCTTCCAGCGCTGTGATGGTGGAGGAGAGTTCGCGGTTGGTGGCGGCGATTTCTTCGGAATAGGTCAGGAGCTGGCCCGACAGTTCCTCGGACCGGGCGCGCAGCAGGCTTTCCTGCCGTTTGGTGCGGGTGATGTCAGTATAGACAGTCACCCAGCCGCCTTGCGGCAATGGGGTGCCTTCGACGCTGATTGTCCGGCCATTGGCGCGGGTGCGTTCCATGTAATGCGGCTCGAACGCGCGGGCCTGTTCGACACGGGTGCGCACGAATTCGTCCAGGTCCGTCACTTTGCCGTAATCGCCACGTTTGGCCAGAAAATGGATGGTATCGGCAAAGGCGGCCCCCGGTGTCACCAGCCAGTCGGGCAGATCGAACATTTCCTGAAACCGATGATTGCAGACAGCCAGTTGCAGGTCCGCATCATAGATCGAGATGGCCTGCTGGATCAGGTTCAGGCCCGCCATTGTCATGGCATTGGTATCTGTCTTGTGCGAACTCATCGGGTTTTCCTTCGAAAACTGGCTAGCACCATAAAGGGGTGGCGCAAAGCCGTTTCCGCCGCTGTTACAATTCGAAAGGATTGCGAAAACATCAGGTAAAAGTTGACGGCAAGGTTTCCGTCAGCACCCTTAAGGGACGCAAGAATCGCCCAAGCATAGGGCGCGCGGTTCGCTTGGCGGACAATGGGAGGAGAAAACTTGGTACAGTCGTCTCAGGCGGCGGAAGGACTTGCGTCCATTCCGGCGCTATTGCAACGCAACGCCACGCAATACGCATCCAAGATGGCGTATCGCGAAAAGGAATACGGCATCTGGCAGTGCTGGACCTGGGCGGAAACCGAGAAAGAGATCGAGGCGCTTGCGCTTGGATTCATCAATCTGGGCATCAAGGAAGGCGATTTCGTCGCCGTGATCGGGCGTAACCGCCCGCATTTCTATTGGTCGATGGTGGCCGCGCAATCGGTTGGGGCGATCCCGGTGCCGTTGTATCAGGACTCGGCCGCCGAGGAGATGGCCTATGTCATGGATCACTGCGGCGCGCGGTTTGCGATTGTCGAGGATCAGGAGCAGGTCGATAAACTGATCGATATTCAGGACGACCTGCATCAGTTCGAGCATATGATCTATGTCGATCCGCGTGGTTTGCGGAAATACGATCACCACAAGCTGCACACCTTCACCGGCGTTCAGGAACAGGGGCGCGCGGCCTATTGGGAGTTCATCGAGGACCTCAGGGAACGGCGCGAGAAGCTGACGTATGACAGCGTTTGCGTGATGCTTTATACCTCGGGGACGACGGGCAAGCCCAAGGGCGTTGTATTGTCGAACCGCAATATCATCGAGGCCTCGAAATCCTCGGCCGAGTTCGACAACCTGAACAAGGATGACGAGGTTCTGGCCTATCTGCCGATGGCATGGGTGGGCGATTTCATCTTTTCCATCGGGCAGGCCTATTGGACAGGCTTTTGCGTGAACTGCCCGGAAAGTGCCGATACGATGCAGACCGACCTGCGCGAGATCGGGCCGACCTATTACTTTGCCCCGCCGCGTGTGTTCGAAACGCAGTTGACCAACGTGATGATCCGGATGGAAGATGCCGGCCGTTTCAAGAAATGGCTGTTCCACCACTTCATGGAGCATGCCCGCAAGGTGGGCCCGGCCATTCTGGACGGAAAAGCCGTGGGTGGTTGGGACCGTTTGAAGTATTCCCTTGGCAATCTGTTGGTTTACGGGCCGCTCAAGGATACGCTTGGGTTTGGCAACGTGCGTGTGGGCTATACCGCGGGCGAGGCGATCGGGCCGGAAATTTTTGAATTCTACCGCTCGCTGGGGATCAACCTGAAGCAGCTTTACGGCCAGACCGAGGCCAGCGTCTTTATCACCGTTCAACCCGATGGGGAGGTGCGCAACGATACCGTCGGCGTTCCGGCCCCCGGGGTCGAGATCAGGATTGATGAGCGCGGCGAGGTTTTCTATCGCAGCCCCGGCACCTTCGAATATTACTACAAGAACGAGGAAAGCACCAAGAGCACCAAGGACCCCGAAGGATGGGTTGCCACGGGCGATGCGGGCTTTTTCGAAGAAGGCAGCGGGCATTTGCGGATCATCGACCGCGCCAAGGACGTGGGCAAAATGGCCGATGGCCGGATGTTCGCGCCCAAGTACGTGGAAAACAAGCTAAAGTTCTTCCCCAACATTCTGGAAGCGGTGGTGTTCGGCAACCAGCGGGAGCAATGCACGGCCTTTATCAACATCGACCTGACGGCGGTTGGCAACTGGGCCGAGCGGAACAACATCGGCTATGCCTCGTACCAGGAACTGGCCGGTCATCCGCGTGTTCTTGAAACCGTGAAAGAGCATGTCGAGGAAGTGAACCGCAGCCTCTCGGACGATCCGATGCTGGCGCATTGCCAAGTGCATCGCTTCCTGGTGCTGCACAAGGAGTTGGACGCCGACGATGGCGAAATGACCCGCACACGCAAGGTGCGCCGAGGGGTGATTGCCGAGAAGTTCGAGGATCTTCTGGGGGCGCTTTACGATGGGTCGGACGAGATATTTACCACGACCGAAGTGACTTATGAGGATGGGCGCAAGGGGTCTATCAGCGCGACCTTGAAAATCATCGACGCCGAGGTGGTGCCCGTGGAGGCCCCGGGCAAGGTGGCTGCGGAATGATGCAGTTGCGCCCGCACCACTTATCAGGCCTGACGGCCTTCTTCGTGAAGAAAGCCCGGATGGGCGTGATGAACGCATCCTCGCCGAAGGAGAGAACAAATGCTTGACGCCTCAGAAGGGTATACCACCGAGGATGGCCGCAAGATCGGCGGGGTGGTGATGGAGATGAAGAACATCACGCTGCGATTTGGCGGCGTGGTGGCGATCAAGGATATCAGTTTCGATATTCGCGAGGGCGAGATCCGCGCCATCATCGGGCCGAACGGGGCCGGGAAATCTTCGATGCTGAACGTGATCAGCGGGTTCTACAACCCGCAAGACGGTCAGGTTTTCTACAAGGGGGCATTGCGCCCGCAGATGAAGCCGTACCAAGTGGCGCGCCAAGGGATCGCGCGGACCTTCCAGAACATCGCGCTGTTTGACGGTATGTCTGTGCTGGACAACATCATGACCGGCCGTATTCGGCAAATGGATGCCGGTATTTTCGCGCAGGCGATCTGGAAGGGTAAGGCCGAGCGCGAAGAGGTTGAGAACCGCGAAACCGTTGAAAAGATTATTGATTTCTTGGAAATCCAGCACATCCGCAAAACCCCCGTGGGCCGGTTGCCCTATGGTTTGAAAAAACGGGTTGAGCTGGCACGGGCGCTGGCCGCCGAGCCGTCGATCCTGCTTTTGGACGAGCCGATGGCGGGTATGAACGTCGAGGAAAAAGAAGACATGAGCCGCTTTATCCTGGACGTGAACGACGAGTTCGGCACCACGATTGCCCTGATCGAGCATGACATGGGCGTGGTCATGGACCTTTCCGACCGGGTGGTCGTGATGGATTACGGCAAGAAAATCGGTGACGGAACGCCCGATGAAGTGCGCAACAACCAGGCCGTGATCGACGCTTATCTGGGGGTGGCGCATGATTGATTTTTCAATTTCGGAAACACGTCGGTATCGCGCCGGTATGGCGCCAGTGCCGCAGGGAAACACGCAAAACGGAGGCTTGAGCCATGCCTGAACAGTTTGTCTGGGGAATGGAGGTCTTCCTGAATGGCCTGATGGCGGGCGTTCTTTATGCCCTCGTCGCGCTCGGGTTCGTCCTGATCTACAAGGCGTCCGGTATCTTCAATTATGCCCAAGGGGTCATGGCGCTGTTCGCGGCGCTGACCTTGGTGGGGATCATGGAAGGGCAAGTGCCTTTCAGTCACCTGATCAACGCCGTTCTGGGTACCGAGATTCACCACTTTGGCTGGCACGTGCCAGCGGTGTTGGCGATCCTGTTTACCATGGCGGTGATGGTCTTACTGGCTTGGGCGGTGAACCAGTTCGTGTTCCGCCACCTGGTGAACCAAGAGCCGATCATCCTGTTCATGGCGACCATTGGCCTTGCCTATTTCCTTGAAGGTTTTGGCGACATGATGTGGGGCAGTGACATCAAGAATCTGGACGTGGGCCTGCCGCAGGGCATTAACACCAGCATTGACGAGTTCACCTACCAGATTTTCGACTACGGTTTCTTCATCGACAATCTTGACCTCTTTGCCACGGCGATCGCGGCGGCGCTGGTGTTCTCGCTGGTGGTGTTCGCGCAGTACAGCAAACAGGGCCGCGCCATGCGGGCCGTTGCCGATGACCACCAGGCGGCGCTTTCGGTTGGTATCAGCCTGAACTTCATCTGGGTGATGGTCTGGTCGCTGGCCGGCTTCGTGGCGCTGGTCGCGGGCATCATGTGGGGCACGAAATCGGGTGTGCAGTTCAGCCTGTCGCTGATCGCCCTGAAGGCGCTGCCGGTTCTGATGCTGGGCGGCTTTACCTCGATCCCCGGGGCCATCGTGGGTGGCCTGATCATCGGGGTTGGTGAGAAGCTGTTCGAGTTCTCGTTCGGCCAGATGCTGGGCGGGGCGACCGAGAACTGGTTTGCTTATGTTCTGGCGCTGATCTTCCTCGTGTTCCGGCCGCAGGGCCTGTTCGGTGAGAAGATCATCGAGAGGGTGTAGCGATGCAAAAGCTGATTGCGATTGCCAATGTCATCGCGTGGTCGGGGTTCTGGGCCTTTGGGTATCTCGCCCTGACGGCGGGTGTGGACCAGACCGGCCAGATGGTGACGGCCGCGATTTTGGCCGCCTTTGGTGGCGGGGTGGGGATGCTGGCCTTCTTCTGGCTGGTGCGCCACTCGGAGCAGACGGGATATGCCAAGCCCGCAAACCGCGCGGAAAAGCGCGAGGATGACGACGAAATTCATGGGGAGGTTCTGTAATGTTCTATCGTGAGGCGGGGGATTTCAAAACCTCCTATGTCGAGGACGGCCAGACCTTCCCGATCAAATTCGACCGTTACCGGTATTACGCGGTTCTGATCGCGGCCTTTGCCGTGGTGCCCTTTATCATCAATGACTATTGGGTGAACGCGGTCTTCCTGCCGTTCCTGATCTACTCGATCGCGGCGATTGGCCTGAATATCCTTGTCGGCTATTGCGGGCAGGTGAGCCTTGGGACCGGGGGGTTCATGGCCGTGGGGGCTTATGCCTGTTACAAGTTGATGACGGCCTTTCCCGAAGTAAACATCTTCTTTCATGTCATATGCGCGGGCGGGATCACCGCCGGAGTCTGCGTGCTGTTCGGCCTGCCCAGCTTGCGGATCAAGGGGTTCTATCTTGCCGTGGCGACGCTGGCGGCGCAGTTCTTCCTTGTTTGGATGTTCAACCGGGTGTCGTGGTTCTACAACTATTCGGCCTCGGGGCAGATCAACGCGCCGGAACGTACTGTGTTTGGCACGGCTGTGACCGGCGCGGAAACGGCACCTTGGGCGGCCTACCTGTTCTGTCTTGTCTTTACCGTGGCTTGCGCGATCCTGGCGCGAAACCTGACGCGGGGCATGGCGGGCCGCAAGTGGATGGCCATTCGGGATATGGACATTGCCGCCGAGATTATCGGGGTGAACCCGCTGCGTGCAAAGCTAAGCGCCTTTGGCATCTCGGGCTTTTTCGTCGGGATCGCGGGGGCCTTGTTTTTCGCCGTCTATCTTGGCGCGGTCGAGGTCGGCGAGGCCTTTGGCATCACCAAGTCGTTCCTTGTTCTGTTCATGGTGATCATCGGCGGGCTTGGGTCGATCTTTGGCAGCTTTGCCGGGGCGGCCTTTCTCGTGCTTTTGCCGGTGCTCTTGAAAAACCTTCTGGTCGGCACGCTTGGCTGGCCCACGGATTTGGCGGCACATCTGGAATTCATGATCGTCGGGGGCCTTATCGTGATCTTCCTGATCGCCGAGCCCCATGGCCTTGCGCAGCTTTGGCGCGTGGCGAAAGAGAAACTGAGGCTTTGGCCCTTCCCGCACTAGGACGGGCCCGAGAGGAGAAAATGGATCGGGGGCGCGAAACCCCGGCACATCGCAACATCGGAACAACACCAAGGGAGGAAATGAACCGATGAAAAAGACAATCTTTGGCACAGCCGTGGCGGCCGTGATGGCCGCAGCCCCGGCGCTGGCGGATCTGACGATCGTCGATACCAGCTATCGCACCGGGCCTTATGCCGCGAACGGTATCCCGTTCTCGGACGGTTATCAGGATTACTTCACCCTGCTGAACCAGCGTGATGGCGGCATCGGTGGCGAGATGATCAACCTCGTGGAATGCGAGACCGGCTATAACACCGAGAAGGGTGTGGAATGCTACGAGTCGACCAAGGGCGAAGACGCGCTCGTGTACCAGCCGCTTTCGACCGGCATCACCTATCAGCTGATCCCGAAAGCGACTGCTGATGGCATCCCGCTTCACACCATGGGCTATGGCCGGACTTCGGCCAAGAACGGCAAGGTCTTCGAGTGGGTCTTCAACTATCCCGCGAACTACTGGGATGGGGCAAGCCATGCCGTGACCCACATCGTGGAAGAGAACGACGGCGACATCAGCGATAAGACCATCGCGCTTGTCTATCACAACTCGGCGTACGGCAAGGAGCCGATCCGGACCCTTGAGGGCCTGTCCGAAAAGCATGGCTTCGACCTGACCCTGCTGCCGGTGGATCACCCCGGTCAGGAGCAGAAATCCCAGTGGCTGCAAATCCGCCGTGAAAAGCCCGATTACGTGATCATGTGGGGGTGGGGCGTGATGAACCAGGTTGCGATCCAGGAAGCCGTGAACATCCGCTATCCGATGGAAAACTTCATCGGCGTGTGGTGGTCGGGGTCGGAAAACGACGTGAAACCCGCGGGCGAGCGTGCCGATGGCTACAAGGCGCTGACCTTCCACAACATCGGCAGCGACTACCCGGTTTATGACGACATCCAGAAACACGTCGTCGAAACCGGCAATGCCGCCGGTGCGGGCGATCAGATCGGGTCGGTTCTGTATAACCGCGGGATGTATGCCGCGATGCTGGCCGCCGAGGCGATCAAGACCGCGCAGGAGATGCACGGCACTTCGGCGATCAATGCCGCCCAGATGCGCGACGGCATGGAAAACCTTGAAATGACCGAAGAGAAGATGGCCGCACTTGGCCTTCCGAACTTTGGCCCCGAGTTCAAGGTGAGCTGTGAAAACCACGGCGGGAACGGCTTTGGCGCGGTGTCGCAGTGGAATGCCGAGGCGGGTGAGTTCGAACTCATCACCGAGTATTTCCAGTCGGATCAAGACGTGCTTGCGCCGCTGGTCGAGGAAGACTCGAAAGCCTTTGCCGAGGAAAACGGCATCGAAATGCGCTGCAACTGATCAGGTTGTGACGAGATCGGGTGCGGCGGGTCGGCCGCCGCACCCACAGCTTAAAACACCAAGGTTCCGGTCAGGGGACCATGACGGAGATACACCATGCTCGACGCAGGACGCACAGAAGAGACACTGCTTGAGGTCAACAATATCGAGGTGATCTATAACCACGTGATCCTTGTGCTGAAGGGTGTCAGCCTGAGCGTGCCGAAGGGCGGGATCACCGCGCTTCTGGGGGGCAACGGCGCGGGCAAGACAACCACGCTCAAGGCGGTTTCCAACCTTCTGAAATCGGAACGCGGCGAGGTGACGAAGGGGTCGATCACCTATCGCGGCGCGCGGGTGCAAGACCTTGTGCCTTCGGATCTGGTGAAGAAGGGCGTCATTCAGGTCATGGAAGGGCGGCATTGCTTTGAGCACCTGACCGTCGAGGAAAACCTGTTGACAGGCGCTTATACCCGCGGATCGAGCCGGGGTGAGATCGACGCCGATCTGAACATGGTTTACGAATATTTCCCGCGCTTGAAAGAGCGCCGCCGCTCACAGGCGGGCTATACTTCGGGCGGGGAGCAGCAGATGGTGGCCATCGGTCGGGCGCTCATGAGCCGCCCCGAGACCATCCTTCTGGACGAACCCAGCATGGGCCTTGCCCCGCAGCTTGTGGAGCAGATTTTCAACATCGTGAAAAAGCTTAACGAGGAAGAGGGATATACCTTCCTGTTGGCCGAGCAGAACACGAACGTCGCCCTGCGTTTTGCACACTATGGGTACATCCTAGAGTCGGGTCGCGTTGTGATGGATGGCCCGGCCAAGGACCTGCGCGAAAACCCCGACGTGAAGGAGTTTTATCTGGGCATGTCGGACGAGGGGCGCAAATCGTTCCGCGATGTGCGCAGCTACCGCCGCCGCAAGCGGTGGCTGAGCTAAGGGCGCCGAACGGTGGCTACCGTGCAGGGGCGGTCGCCGTGGGTGGGCCAGGCTGAACTGGATTTCGAAAGGGGGCCGATGAGGTGCCTTACATCAATAGGTCAAGTTTCCGCCACGTGGAGCAGAGTGGCACTTGGGGGATGACGGTATGAGCAAATATTTTGATGAACTGGAACGTCGCAGCGCGGATGAGCGGGCCGCAAGCCATGCCCGCGCCCTGCCGGAACAGATCGAGCGCGCCAAGGGCTTGGCGGGCTATGGCGACCGGTTGAAAGCGGTTGATCCGGCGGCGGTCAAGGGCGTGGCTGACTTGGCCGCGTTGCCCGTGTTGCGCAAATCCGACCTTGGCCAGGCGCAGGGGGCCTCGGCGCCCTTCGGCGGGCTGACCACGCGGGCGGCATCGCAGTTTGCCCATATTTTTCAATCGCCTGGCCCGATTTACGAACCGGGTGGTGACAGCCATGACTGGTGGCGTATGGGCCGTTTCCTGCACGCCTGTGGCGTGGGCAAGGGCGACATCGTGCAGAACTGTTTCGGTTACCACCTGACGCCGGCGGGGATGATTTTCGAGAATGGCGCGCGCGCTGTCGGCGCCGCTGTTCTGCCTGCCGGCACTGGCCAGACCGAGCTTCAGGCGCGGGCGGCGCATGATATTGGCGTGACCGCCTATGCGGGGACGCCCGATTACCTGAAGATCATTCTGGACAAGGCCGATGCGATGGGCCTGCCGCTTGGGATTACCAAGGCCGCCGTGGGCGGCGGGGCGCTGTTCCCGTCGTTGCGGCAGGAATACGCGGACCGGGGAATCGCCTGTCTGCAATGTTATGCCACCGCCGATCTTGGCAATATCGCCTACGAAAGCGAGGCGCAGGAAGGGTTGATCATCGACGAGGGTGTGATCGTCGAAATCGTGACCCCCGGCACCGGTGATCCCGTCGCCCCCGGCGAGGTGGGCGAGGTCGTGGTGACCACGCTGAACCCCGATTATCCGCTCATTCGTTTTGCGACGGGGGATTTGAGTGCGATCATGGAAGGCGAAAGCCCCTGTGGCCGTACCAATACCCGCATCAAGGGCTGGATGGGCCGGGCCGATCAGACCACCAAGATCAAGGGCATGTTCGTACGCCCCGAGCAGGTGGCGGCGCTTGTGGCCAAGCATGACGAGATTGCCAAGGCGCGGGTCATTGCCAGCCGCGAAGGCGAGATGGACGTGATGATCGTGCAGATCGAGGCCGCGGGGGGCGATGCGGAGTGCTATGCCGGGTCGGTGGCCGATGCCCTGAAGTTGAAAGGCAAGATCGAGGTCGTGGCCCCCGGAAGCCTGCCCAATGACGGCAAGGTGATCGAGGATCAGCGCAGCTACGACTGAACCAGGAAAAGCCTTTAATCAGAAGCGGTTGGCGTCGTAGGGCGCCATGTCGATATTGGGGTGTCGCCCGCCGAGGCGGTCGGCCAGAAGACGGCCCGTCTTGGGGCCGGCCGTCAGGCCGATGTGCTGATGCCCGAAGGCCGCATGCACCCCGGTTTGGCCGATTTCCCCGATCAAGGGCAGGCTGTCGGGCGTGGACGGGCGGAAGCCCATCCATTCCTCGACATGGTCATAGCTGAGATTCGGGAAGGCGCGTTTGACGTGCTGGTGAATCAGTGCGAGGGGGGCCTTGGAAGGGCCTTTCTCGATCCCGCCCAGTTCAACCGTGCCAGCGCAGCGCAGGCCGTTTTCCATGGGGTTTACCGCGAACTTGCCCTTGGCCACCGTCATCGGGTTGCGGACCATCTGCGAGGGGTTCGAAAAATGCAGGTGATAGCCGCGCTCGGCCTCTAGCGGCACCTTGATCCCCAGCTTGCGCAGTATGGGCTTGGACCAGATGCCGGCGGCCAGCACCGCGGCATCGCAAATCAGGGGGGCGGTATCGGTTTCCACTTGGGTGATGTGGCCATTTTCCAAAGTGATATCAGTAACTTTGGCACGGGCATATGTGCCGCCCTCATCCTCCAGCACGCGCGCAAGATCGGCCATGTAGGCGCCCGGATTAAGGATATGGCCGTGGCCCTTTAGGGTGGCAAGGCACTGGATGCGGGGGCCGAGGATCGGTTCGGCCTCTTGCACGGCGGGGCCTTCCAGAACCTCGGGGATGAAACCGGCCTTGCGCTTGTAGTCCCAGCCAAACTTGTCAGCCTCAAAATCTGCCTTGGTTTCATAGGCATAGCTGAAATTGCTGCTGGCGATCCAGTGTTCGGCGCGGGTGCCGCGCGTCAGGGCGCGGTGTTGGTCAACGCTGTCGGTCAAAAGTGGGATCAGGCTTTGGACCATGTGATCGCAATCGCGCGACTTGGCCACAAAGCGTGCCAGCCACGGCAGCATACGAGGCAGGTAGGACCATTGCATGAACAATGGAGAGTCGGGGTTCGCGAGGTATTTCAGGCCCGTCGTGATGATGTCGGGCGTGTTGACGGGCACCACGGCCCATTGTGCCAGAAGCCCCGCGTTGCCAAAGGAGGCCCCGGCCCCGGGGTGGTCCCGATCCACCAAAGTAACCTCATGGCCCGCGCGGCGCAGCCAGATGGCGGAACTGAGGCCGCAGATACCTGCGCCGATGACGACGATTTTCTTTGGGTGGGTCATGGGCCCTCGGGGTGGTGGTTCGGGGGCATCTAAGCGGAGGTTGCAAGGCACGGCAAGCGGGGAAGTGGCCATCGGGGGTAAGTCATTGCTTTAACGGGAAAACCCCTTGCCGACGTCACTTTTCGAGGCGCGATTCCACCACGTCGAGTACCCCCAGCCAGAAATCCACCTGGTCGTCCGATGCTTTGTTGAAGCGCTGTTGCGCCTCGGACAGGGCCTTGCCGCCGAATTTGCGGATCAGGTCACCTGCAACGCGGACTTGTTCCACCGGGCATCCATCCTCGCGGACCTCCCAGATATTGCTGGCCTCGCCGGTGTTGCGCATTGCCACGCTACAGCGTTCCTGTGGCGCCCAACCAAGCCGTACAACCCCAAGGATATCGCCCAGCAACTGGGGGGCATCGCCGAAATAGGAATGCCCAAGCGCGTCGGCTTCGATCTGCGAGGCGTCCACCGTGTCGAGCCCGGCCAAGTGCATGATCTCGCCATTGGCATCACCCAATCTATACCCCCCGTTTAGCCGCCGCGAGACCTGCAACGCCAAATCATGGCGCGAGGCATAGAGGGTGATGCCATCCGCATTGTCACGAATGCTGCTGAAACGTGCCTGGAACCCCGCGCGATCGACATCCGGTGCAGCGAGGATCAGTTGCCCGATCCGCCGATCCGGATTGCGCAAAAGAAAGGTTTCCAGCGCCTCCAGGGCGTAGCGATTGCCCATGGAGTGCGCGATGATGTGAAGCTTACCTTCGCCGCGCGTGGCGATCTCAAGAAATTCTTCCATGGCCGAGCGCGAGGGCACCACGTTGTTGGCATCGTTGAGGTAGCCATAGATCGAAGATTTCGACGGCCAGCTATAGTACATCGCCTGCCCCGGAAATTCGAGGTCAAAGGCCAGTTGCGCCGCGCGCAACGCGCCATCGTGAAACGACACATTATACCCGTGCACAAACAGCAACCGGTCGGCCTCGTCACAACAGCCTTCGGCAAAGGCATCATTGGTCAGTTCTTCCAGCTTGGCCAGAACGACGTGCTTGTTCGGATCAAGATGGTCCGTAAAAAACCAACCCGACGGCCGCTCGATAAGCCCTGCCAGATGCCCCGGGGGAATCGTAACAGTGAGCTTGCCGAGGCTCAAACCGCCCAGATCCGTGCCGTAAAACTGCGAGGGGTCGGTTGAACCGGTTGCCACCCGGTTGGTCCCGTACCAAAGGTCAATCGCAGTTGGTTCACGTTTGTTCGGAACGTCCCGGAGTTGCCGTGGCCCCGCCAGTATCGCGGCACGAAAATCGGCAATGCGTGGCAGCAAGTTGGGCCGCAGTTTTTCCGCACGCGGCTCCAGGTTTTCCAACCGCGCCAGCAAAGCCGGGTTTTCCTCGCCCAATCGCGCCGCAGCCGTGTCAAAGGCCAGCAAGGCATATGTCAGCGCCTCGGCTTCTTGCCCAAGCAGATCGTGCACCGCGACCAACAAGTCCAGGGCCTGCGTCAACCTCGGATCGGTTTGCGCAAGTTGATCGGCCAACGGGTCCAGATAGTCTTTTGCGCGCAATCCCTCGCCGGCATCCAGGGCAGCACGGCCAAAGATCAGCCTGAGATCAGGATCATCCGCCTGTGCCAAGATGGTGTCGGCCATGGCAAACGCGGCCTGTGGATCGTCCTGGTACAGTGCTTCATACTCGGCAAATGCTTCGATCAGCGCGATTTGCGGAAGTTTCGTGGCCTCTTGCGCCGTGGCATTTCCGGCCCAGATGACACCAAGGATCAGCGCCATGACTTTCACGTGTTTCATCAAGCAACTCCTGGCCCGGTAGGATTGAGTTTCCCACGAATATACCCGCCACCTTCGGCAAGTGCCCATATCGCCCCGCCAGTGGCGACAAGTGTTGCGGGGATGGCTGAGGCCCGCAAATACATGACGCGTCCCTGTGATGGCTCCATGTTGTCAAGGTACGGTCGGCGCAGCGCGTCGCGCAAGTACGGAATCGGCAATACCGTCTGATTGCTGTTCGGAGTTGCGGGCGATCACGTTATCATCGCCAAAAGAAAAGGCCCCGCCGGGTGGCGAGGCCTTGAAATTCGGATCCGTCCGGATCAGCCCTGACGGGCTTTGAACCGACGCTGAGTCTTGTTGATGACATAGACGCGGCCTTTGCGGCGCACGACCCGGCAGTCACGGTGCCGGTTCTTCAGCGAGCGGAGCGAGTTCTTGACCTTCATGGTCTTCTCCTACTTTGTCGCGGCGCGGGCCAGCGCCTGGGGTTACGGGCGTTCCGCGCGAGAGGCGAAACAGTGAATTCATGGTGGGCGATACTAGGTTCGAACTAGTGACCCCTTCGATGTCAACGAAGTGCTCTACCGCTGAGCTAATCGCCCATGAATACCTTTGCGGATCCGCCCCAACGAATAGGGGCGCGGAATCCCGCGCCAGTAGGCCGGGTCTATAAAAGGAGTCGGCGGGGGGATCAAGGGCTTTTAGAAACACATTTTCAGTCTATGATGCAATGCAACAGGAGGGACGGATGCCAAAGGCCGCATTTCATCTGACGCACCCCGAGCGACGGACCACCAGCGTGGTCTTTGCCTCGCCCCACAGCGGGCGGGATTATCCATGGTCTTTCCTGCGCAAGACGGCCCTTGATCAGCACCAGGTGCGGTCATCGGAAGATGCTTTCGTGGATGACCTGTTTGAGGCGGCGCCCCGTTTCGGTGCGCCTTTGCTGAAGGCAGGAGCGCCGCGCGCTTACGTGGATTTGAACCGGAGCGCCGATGAACTGGACCCGGCACTGATCGAAGGGGTTGGCAAGTTACGGCATAATCCGCGCGTTGCCTCGGGGCTGGGGGTGATCCCGCGCGTCGTGGCCAACGGTCGCGCGATTTATACCGGCAAACTGCAACGCGCCGAGGCCGAGCGGCGTATTGACACCTATTGGCGGCCCTACCACGAGGCCTTGGCCGGGCAACTGGATCAGGCGCAAACGATTTTTGGGCAGTCGGTTCTTCTGGATTGTCATTCGATGCCGCACGAGGCGATGGATTCGGTGGTGCGCATGGGGGCCAGGCGGCCCGAAGTGGTCTTGGGCGATCGTTTCGGCGCCTCGGCCAGTGACGAGGTGGTCAGCCGGATCGAGGCGGCCTTTCAGGCGGCGGGGCTTATCGTGGTGCGTAACACGCCCTTTGCCGGTGCCTATATCACGCAGCGTTATGGCCGCCCCTCGCGCGGTCGCCATGCCGTGCAGATCGAGATTGACAGGGCGCTTTACATGAACGAGCAGTTGATCCGCCCGAACGGCAATTTCGAAGGCTTCAAGCGATTGCTGGAAGGGGTGATCGCGGAATTGGTCCAGATCGGCAGCCCGAAATCGACGCCCCTCGCGGCCGAATGACATCAGGTTTGGGGCAGTAACCAAGCCTCCAGATAAACCGACAGCCGGTCTTCCAAGGGCATTTCATTGTTGATCGTGCAGAAGTCCAGGGCGAGGGCCTGAATGGCGAAGGCCTGTATGCCTTCGCCCAGAAGCCCGGCGGAGATGTCTTTGCGGAAAGGCGCATCTTCGAGGAGTTTTGTGAACACCTCGTCCTGGCGCGCGAAGGTGAGCGCGATGGGGCCATGAAGTGGCTGACAAAGGCAATGAGTTCTGAAGCGAGACCGCGGCGAACCCCCCTGTTTGCACGGTGAGAATGGTGAGGACGCCGGGTATCCGACATATCTTGCCTTGATGCCTGCGCCGCTTGCCGTGGGTCGCCTTCAGCAGGGCCTCCACCTTGCTCAAAGCGCCGGGTGGTCGAACACCCCTTGCGGAGCAAACAAGGCGGGATGAAGCTAAAAATTCTCCCTCATGACCAAACATGCCCCGCGCACCCCGGGGGCCGGTCAATGTTCCCGAAAGAGCCGCCCCAAACCGGGTAGGGCATCACCTATCCCGGCCAGCCGCAGGCAATCCCAGAGAAGGGCCTGATTGGAGCAGATCACCGGCTTGCCCAGATCCTGCTCGATACGGTCCACCACCTCGATACTGCGCAGGGCACCGCAACTCAGCAGTACGGCGTCGGCCTCTGCGCGGTCGATGGCGCGGGCGTAATCGGCGATGTAATCGGGTGCTACGCGGGTCATCTCGGTGTCGTAATGCAAGCCCATGCCATGGGCGGCCAGCACCTCGAACCCGGCCCCTTCGAGATAGCGCACCACGTTGGCGTTCAACTCGGGGATATAGGGGCTGCCAAGGACCAACCGCTTGACCCCCATCGCCGAAAGCGCCTTGCGCACCGCCCCCGCAAGCGAAGTGGGTTTGGCCCCCGGCACCGCGCGGGCAAGTTCGGCGTGGGTGACATCCTCGCCCAAGGCCACGGTGCCAGAGGTGCAGGCATAGGCCACCACGTCCAGCCCATCGTCGGGCAGGATACGGGCCGCCGTTTCGGCCAGCGACCCGCGCACCTGGCCCAAGCTTTCGGTGGAAATCTCGCGCGGCATGACCACGCGGGAAAAATAGGTGCCGACACCTTCGGGCACGAGGCGCGTCATCTCGGCCTCGGTGGTCTGTTCGTTGGGAATGAGGACAAAGCCGATCTTGGCGCGGGCGTTCAACCCGTCGTCAAAGCGTGGCTGTGCGAGGATGGCCTCGCGTTCTGCCTGATCAAGATCCTTGGCCATGGGGCTATATTCCGACGGGTGAAGCCATTTGTAAATGCGCTTGTACTTTGTCGCGAAGTGGCCGGGAAAAGGCGCAATCAGGACAGGTCTGCCGCAGGCCCCCGCCGACCATTTCCCGCGAAACAGGAAGGATCAGCAGCATGCACAGCAACCCGTTCTGTGACGCCGAATTGGATCGCCGCCTCGCCGCGACGCGCAAGGCCATGGCGGAAAGGGGCGTTGATATCGCGCTTTTGTCCTCGCCCGAGAATATCTTTTACCTGATCGGGCTGGACCACTGGGGGTATTTCGCGCCGCATGTCCTGATCGTACCGGCGACGGGCGATATGACCCTGATCACACGACAGATGGAGCACGTGGCCATTCGCAACATGGTGCGCAATGCCGCCTTCCTGGGCCACAGCGATTCCGAGTCTGCCGCAGACGTTTTGCTGCGCCATATGGCGGGCAGGGCGGCGGGCAAGACCGTGGGGGTCGAGGAAATGTCCCCGGGCCTTGCCTATGGCATGGGCGCACGGATCAAGGCGGGGCTTGAGGTGGGCGCGTGGCAGGACATCACCGGCATGGTCGATCACCTGCGGCTGGTCAAATCGCCCGAGGAGCAGGGCTTCATGCGGCGCGCGGCCAAGGCCGCCGATGCAGGCACGCAAGCCGCGATTGCCGCCGTGCACGATGGCGCGGCCGAGGCCGATGTGGCTGCCGAATGCCTCTCCGCCATGACCCGCGCGGGCGGAACGCCGCCCGGCTTTGGCCCCTTCCTGCGCCCCGCCGCGCGGATGGCCGAAGAGCACACAAGCTGGGGCGAGGGGGTGCATCGCGAGGCGGTGTTCCTGGAAATCGCCGGATGTGTCGCGCGCTATAACGCGCCCATGGGGCGGCTGGTGAATATCGGCGGAATCTCCGATGAGGACGCCGAGATGGCCGATCTTGCGCAACGCGCCTTTGCCGCCACGCTGGCGGCGCTCAAGCCAGGGGTCACGGCCAAGGATGTTTACAACGGCTGGCAGGCGGTGGTGGATGCGGCAGGCATGCCCGAGTATCGCCGCCATCACTGCGGCTACCTGGTGGGCATCGGCTTTCCGCCCTCGTGGACGGGTGGGCCACGGGTGACCGGCCTGCGGCATGATTCCGATCTGCTGATGGAAGCGGGCATGACCTTCCACCTGATGTCATGGTTCACCGAAACCGGGCGCGGCAATTTCTTTGTTTCCAACACCGTGCTTTTGGGGCCGGACGGGGCGGAATGCCTGACCACCACGCCGACCGGCCCGCATATCGCCTGAAGCGGCGCAAACCGGACACACCCGGCAGGCGAGTGTCATCTGCCAACTGGTCAGATCCCCGGCAGGATGGTATCCCGGCCTGTGCCGGGGGGCGATGAATTCGGGATGGATTACAATGACGCGCCTTTTCGCCGCCGTGCTGGCCACGGCCCTTGCCTTGGCCGGCTTTGCCGTAAACTCCGCACAGGCCGAGGGGCGCGGGTATCTGGGCCATGGCCGCCTGATCACCAATGACGTGATCGGCGATGGCTATGACAGGTGGCGCACAGGCTCGATTGCGCTCAGTTATCTTTGGGGGCCGGAATGGCAGGGGCAGCGCCCCGATGCCTTCGGCCGGATGCTGGAATTGCGCTTCAACGCCGAAATCATGGGGCCGGAAAACCTTGCCGCCCCCGCCGCGGGCGACCGGCCCTATGCGCAGATGCTGACCATGGGCCTGCACAGCCATTTCATGGCGGGGGCCTCCGAGGTGGCGCTGGGCGCTGATGTGACGGTGACGGGGCCGCAACTGGGCCTGGATACGGTGCAGGAGGCGCTGCACGATGCGCTGGGCGGGCTGGACCCTGCGCCCGCCACCAAGGCGGCGCAGATCGGCAACGATGTTCACGCCACGGCGGTGATGGAACTGGGCCGGACCTATCGGCTTGGATCGGGCGGCACCGCCCTGCGCCCCTTTGTCGAAGCGCGGCTTGGGGCCGAGTCCATGCTGCGCGCCGGGGCGGACGTGATGTTCGACGGCCTCGGGGCAGGGGGGCTGATGCTGCGCGAGCCGGTGACCGGGCACCTCTACAAGGGGATTGACGATGAAACCGAGGGCCTGAAATTCGTTCTGGGCGGCGACCTGGCCTATGTGGCCGACAGTATCTTCCTGCCCTCATCCCGTGGCTATCGCCTGACCGATACGCGCAACCGCCTGCGTGCGGGCGTCCATTGGGAGGGGGCCGGGGGCAGCAAGCTGTTCTATGGCGTGACGTGGCTTGACAAGGAATTCAAGGCCCAACGCCAATCACAGGTTGTAGGATCTATACGTTTAGACCTGAAATTCTAACCAAAAGTGATTCTTGAGGGCTTCTCAGGGTGATTCGTTTTTGTTAAATTATTGGTTAATAAAAAAATAAAATAGGCAGGCATACGGGTAATGAAGACGGGCTTTCGTGGCGCGTTTGTCATCTCCTGGTCGCAGACGGAAGTGGACGGACTCGAATCCGGCCCCGTACAAGCACTCAGTGTGGGGGCCGCGTGGTCTTGGCGTGGCGATGCAGTACGCGTCGACGGACCCAGCGAGGTCCTGCGACTGGAACGGGCAGACGACGAAACAAATTGCCGCAAACGGGCGGCACGACTTGTGCGGCGCCTCGTGGGGGCGGCGCGAACCAACACCAAGGATATTCACAGCGTCGAGGTGAACGAGCCTTTGATGGACAGCGGTTTCGTTGTCACCGACGGCGCGCGCAGCTTCACCGTAACCTTGATCGAAGTGGGCGGCGGGGCACCGCCGCTTTTGCTGTTCGTGGATGAAATCCCTCCGCGCGATACGGAAATGTGGGTGGTGCACCAATCGCTGGAAGGGTTGCGGCATCCCTCGACCGGGCCGGAAACCGGCGGGGTGATCTGTTTTACCCTCGGCACGCGCATCCATACCCCCGACGGGCCGCGCCTTGTCGAGGACCTGCGCGAAGGCGACATGGTGCAAACCAAGGACAACGGGGCCGAGGAAATCCAGTGGATCGGCAGCCGCCGGATGAGTGGTGCGCGGCTCTTTGCCATGCCCTACCTGCGGCCCATCCGGATCAAGGCCGGGGCCTTTGGCGGCGACCGCCCGGACGAGGAACTGCTGGTCTCGCCCAGTCACCGCATGCTTCTGGACGGTGACGAGGCCCGCGCGCTGTTCAACACGCCCGAGGTTCTGGTCACCGCCCGCGATCTGGTGAACCAGTCCACGGTAACGGTGGATGCCGCCCTGCGCGAGGTGACCTATATCCACCTCATGCTCCCGCGCCACCAGGTGCTTTGGGCCAATGGCGTGGAAACCGAAAGCTTCCACCCCGCCAGCACATCCTTGGCCACCCTGGCGGACGAGGATCGCGCAAGGCTTCTGGGCCTCAACCCGCACCTAGAATCCGAGCCGCATACCTACGGCAGTTTCGCACGGCGCAGCCTGAACAGTTCCGAGGCGGCCATCCTGCTGCACGACGCGGCCTGAGACAGTGGCATTTGTGCGGTTGACTCTGCACATGACGCGCGTATAAGCGCGGCTTCATTGGTGTTGGCGGCCCCCGCAAGGGGATGCCTGTCGGGCGCCGGGCAACCGGGTAAGACCAAAGGACAACGCCCTTTAGCAACGGCACGAGGCGATCCGCCTGACGGCCCCATGGTTCAAGCTGAAACGCGATTTCAGCCCGAAAAGTGGGAACCGGTTTTCGGATCAAGCTGAACTGCCACCATAAAGGAGATCAGCCGTGACCAAACGCACGTCTGCCAAGTACAAGATTGACCGCCGGATGGGCGAAAACATCTGGGGTCGTCCGAAATCCCCCGTCAACCGCCGTGAATACGGCCCCGGCCAACACGGTCAGCGCCGCAAGGGCAAGATGTCCGACTTCGGCCTGCAGCTTCGTGCCAAGCAGAAGCTGAAAGGCTACTACGGCGACCTGACGGAAAAACAGTTCCGCCGCATCTTTGCCGAGGCCGAGCGTCTGCGCGGCGACACCGGTGAGCAACTGATCGGCCTGCTGGAAAGCCGCCTGGACGCGGTTGTTTACCGTGCCAAGTTCGTGGCCACCGTCTTTGCCGCCCGTCAATTCGTGAACCACGGCCATGTCCGTGTGAACGGCAAGAAGGTCAACATCCCCTCCTACCGTGTGAAAGAGGGCGACGTTGTCGAGGTCCGCGACCGTTCCAAGCAGATGACCGCGCTTCTCGAAGCCACCCAACTGCCCGAGCGTGACGTGCCCGACTATATCGAGGCCGACCATTCGAAAATGACCGCGAAATTCGTTCGCACCCCGGGTCTGGGCGATGTGCCTTATCCCGTGCAGATGGAACCGAACCTCGTCATCGAATTCTACGCGCAGAACTAAGACCTCTGCGCCACAGGATCCAAGGCCGCGACGGGGAAACCCGCCGCGGCTTTTTCTTTTTGGTGTTGGGGATGTAGTATAAACGACGTAGTTGCTTACGGATTTGTGGCACGTCTGGTCTGTGCTTCGGTTAATGGATGTTTTGCAGAATGAGTGGTGTTTCAATCGACGTTTTTCCGCATGGTGAGCTTAACACCATTCTGGATGCCGATGAACGCGTGGTCTGGACAGGACGGCCCGAATATGGACGCCGGTTCTTTCAGCCTATCGGCACCGAGCGGACTCTCCTTATCTCGATGGTATTCGGAGCCCTGGCAATGTGGAGTACCTTGCCTTTCATCCCGGATAAGGCGCTCTTCGGGCGGGTTGATGCCATATGGGTGTATGGCGCGGCGTCCCTTGCTTTCATATTTGCCGCGATGTGGTCGGCCCATGAAAGGCAAACTGTTCTTTGTACCTTGGTCTATTTTGTGACCAATAAACGCTCCATTGTTTGTCGCCGTGGGCGCAACTGGCACGCTGGCATCCGGCTTTACGTGGTGTCGAATGCGCATTCCGCGACCTACCCGTATGAAGTCCTTTTGACCCGGCCCCACCCATCCCTGAAAATAGGGGCGTTGATGGATCAACAGGAGCTTAATCCATTTGGATTTGGGCTATCGCATCTCGGTCAACCGGTTCATTGGGGGAAGATCACCGTGCCAGTCGCGTTCGAGCAAGTTCCGAATGCCGCTGAGCTGCTTGAGATGATTAAATCCAATCTGCCTCACGATTGATCAGGGTGTCGAGCCACCCAATGGATGCAGCAAGGCGACACATTATCAGCCATAGGTTTTTGCTTCTGGTCAAGGCCAAGGGGCAGGGCTAGAACCTCGCCAAGGGAGATGTCCACATGACCAAGATCACACCCCAGCCGGGGATCATGGATATTGAGCTTTACCAAGGCGGGGCCAGCCACGTGGCGGGCCTTTCGAACGTGGTGAAACTCAGCTCGAATGAAAACCCTTTCGGCCCCAGCGAGGCCGCGAAGGAGGCGTTCCGCAAGGCCGCCTATGACCTGCACCGCTACCCCCCCACCGACCACCGCGCCCTGCGCGAGGCGATTGGCGAGGTGCATGGGCTTGACCCGGCGCGCGTGGTTTGCGGCGTGGGCAGCGACGAGATCATCGCCTTCCTGTGCCAGGCCTACGCCGGCCCGGGCGACGAGGTGATCCACACCGAACACGGCTTTGCCATGTACAAGATCAGCGCCAAGGCCAATGGCGCCACGCCCGTCGAAGTGCCCGAGCGCGAGCGCGTCACCGATGTGGACGCGATCCTTGCCGCCTGTAACAAGAACACCAAGCTGGTCTTCATCGCCAACCCCAACAACCCCACCGGCACAATGATCGGAGAGGGCGAGGTCGCGCGTCTGGCCGAAAACCTGCCCGATCACGTGCTTTTGGTCCTTGATGGGGCCTATGCCGAATATGTCGAAGGCTACGATGGCGGCGCGGGTCTTGTGGACAGTCGCGAGAACGTGGTCATGACCCGCACCTTTTCCAAGCTTTACGGGCTGGGCGGTTTGCGCGTCGGCTGGGGCTATGGCCCGCAGCATGTCGTCGATGTTCTGAACCGCATGCGCGGCCCCTTCAACCTTTCCCAAGCGGCCCTCGTCACCGCCGAAGCGGCGGTGCGCGATGAGTCATGGGCCACCAAGTGCCGCGAGGACAACACCCGCCTGCGCGCATGGCTGGCCGAGGCCCTGGCCGAACACGGCGTGCCCTCGGACACCTCGACCGCGAATTTCATCCTTGCCCGCTTTGCCAGCCGCGAAGAGGCCGAAGGCTGTGACGCCCACCTCAAGTCCGAAGGCCTGATCGTGCGGCCGGTGGCGGGCTACAACCTGCCCCATTGCCTGCGGATCACTGTGGGCGACGAGGCAAGCTGCCGCCGCGTGGCCCACGCGGTGGGTCAGTTCATGGGCAACGCAAGATGAGCGGCGCACCGATATACAAACGCGTCGCGCTGATCGGTCTGGGCCTCATTGCCTCGTCGATGTACTGGGCGATGAAGCGACATGGGCTGGCCGGTGAGGTCACGGGCTTTGCCCGTTCCCAGGAAACCCGCGCCACGGCGCGCGAGATCGGCCTGTGTGATCGCGTCTGCGACAGCGCGCTTGACGCCGTGGAAGGCGCCGATCTGGTGGTGCTTTGCGTCCCGGTGGGGGCTATGGGCGGTGTCGCCTCCGAGATTGCCCCGGCCCTGAAACCCGGCGCCACGGTGTCCGATGTCGGTTCGGTCAAGAAAGCGGTGATCGAGGCCGTCGGCCCGCATCTGCCCGAAGGCGTGCATTTCGTTCCCGCCCACCCGCTGGCGGGTACCGAACATTCCGGCCCCACCTCGGGCTTTGCCGAACTTTTCGAAAACCGCTGGTCCCTGATCGTCCCGGTCGAGGGCAGCGACCGCGCGGCGGTGGAGCGGGTCGAGCAGCTTTGGCAGGGCATGGGCGCACTCACCGATGAGATGGACGCCGAACACCATGACCTCGTGCTTGCCGTCACCTCCCACGCGCCGCACCTGATCGCCTACACGATGGTCGGCGTGGCCGATGACCTGCGCCGCGTGACCGACAGCGAGGTGATCAAGTACTCCGCCGCGGGCTTTCGCGACTTCACCCGCATCGCCGCCAGCGACCCCACCATGTGGCGCGACGTCTTCCTGACCAACAGGGAGGCGACGCTGGAAATCCTCGGGCGCTTCACCGAGGAACTCTTTGCCCTGCAACGTGCCATCCGCACGGGTGACGGCGACCACCTGTTCGATTACTTTACCCGCACGCGCGCCATCCGGCGCGGTATCATCGAGGCGGGGCAGGATACCGATGCCCCTGATTTCGGACGTGTGAAAAAGGGCTGATCCATGCGTGTAGCTTTCCTTATCCCCTTGATTCTAATGGGATGTTCCCTGATTGGCGGAGGCTCGGAAAAGCCGGTCGTTTCCTCCAAGGGCTCGGTCTGCGGCGATCCCACGATCAAGGGCGTGGTCGTCGGATCGGTGCCCGGAAACGGGGCCTGCGGCATCGACGCGGCGGTGCGCGTAACCTCGGTGGGCGGGATTACGCTCAGCCAATCGTCATTGATGAACTGCCGCACCGCGCGCACCCTCAAGGGCTGGGTCGATACCGGCCTGACCCCCGCCGTCGGCAAGATGGGCGGCGGCGTCTCCGGGCTCAAGGTGGCGGCGCATTACGCCTGCCGCACCCGTAACCACCAACCCGGCGCGCGCCTGTCGGAACACGCCAAGGGCAATGCCATCGACATCGCCGCGATCCAGTTGCGCGACGGCGATGACATCACCGTCCTCGGCGACTGGAACAGCGGCCACAAGGGCCGCATCCTGCGCCAGTTGCACAAAAGCGCCTGCGGCCCCTTCGGCACGGTGCTCGGCCCGAATTCCGACCGCCACCACCAGGATCACTTTCACTTCGACACGGCAGAACACGGCTATGGGCCCTATTGCCGCTGAGGTCTGCGGTGCGCAGTAATGCGCACCCTACAATCCCGCCATTCCGGCTTTCTTCTTTTCAAAAATATCCTGGGGGAGGCGTTGAAAATCGTGATTTTCAACGTCGGGGGCAAAGCCCCCAATCCCCTACCGCAACCGAATGACCGGCGCGGGGCCAATCGGCACCGGCCCCAGCATCACGCGGCCCCCGCGAAAACCAAGCGGAATATCCAGCGTCTTGGGGTTGCCCGCCATCTGCGACAGCAGGGAAAGCCCATCCTCCAGCGTCCCGGCAAAGCCTTCCGGGATCGCCCCCGCCGTCACCGCCAATTCCAGAATTTCGCGCCAGTTGCGCGCTTTCACGGTGATCTCGCCGGTGGGCACGCCGCGCGCGTCCACCGTCACCTCGCCTGCCGCCTGAAGCTCCAGCCGCCCCCAACGCGCCTGCGCCAGTTTCACCTTGACCCGGCGGGGTTGCGGGCGGGCCTCTTCGATGGCGCTGCGATCCCAGGGTTTGTCGAACTCCACCACCATGTCGGCCTGCAAGGCCTCAAGTGTTTCGGGCAGGCTGCCGCGCGGATCCAGCCGCGCACGCACCGGTACCGAAGGCGCCACCCCATCGGCCCGCAGGCCCAGACGATACACCGGGTCGTCACTGGCCGGCACGGTTTCAATCGCAAGGCTCAAGGCGGCAACCCGTGTTGGTTCGTCCCGGCGGGTGGGGGAGATTTCCAAAGCCTCCGCCGTCAAGGTGCTGCGCTCAAGCGGAAGCTGCGAATTGACGCCCACAACCACGCTGGCACGCATGTCGCGGCTTTCCAGATTGTATTTTTCCATGGGTGTGGCGATCAATTGTGTCTCGGGCCAGACGGCGATCACATGCCCGGGGTTATAGCTTAGCGCATTGATCTGGAACCGCGGGGCCTCCCATGCCAGCCCGGTGTCGGGATCGGCCAGCGCCAGATCCGCGATCACCGTGTCAAAACGGCTGGGAAAGCCCTGCACGGTCAGGTCGCTGTATTCGGCCACCCAACCTTCGGTGCGCCGTTCCTCGAACCACGTGGCAAACCCCGATTGCACGCCGCTTGATCCGATGAACCAGTACCCCGACCAGAGCGCGACAACCGCGATCAAAAGTGTCCCCAGTAAACGCATGGGCGCAGGCCCCCTTTTCTGCTCTCTCGGGTTGGTGTTTAAGGCCTCTATGACACAAGGAACAGTAAAATGACGATGTGGGTTTTCGGCTATGGCTCTTTGGTGTGGAATCCGGGGTTCAATGTCGCGGAGCGGGTGATTGCCACCTTGCCGGATTATCACCGTAGCTTTTGCATGCGCTCGATTCACCATCGCGGCACCGAAAAGGACCCGGGCCTTGTGCTGGCGCTCGATGCGATGGAAGGGGCGCGCTGTCACGGCGTGGCGCTTTCAGTGGCCAAGGGCGAGGAGGCGGCGACCCTGGACTATTTGCGCGAGCGTGAACTCGTCTCGGCGGCCTATCTGGAAAGGATGCTGGATATCGAACTGGCCGATGGCCGGGTGGTCGAGGCGGTGACCTATGTGATCGACGCCGACCATGTGCAATATTGCGGTGGTCTGGACCTCGAGGAACAGGCCCGGATCATCGCAAATGCCGTCGGCGGGCGCGGCCCGAATACCGAATACCTTTACAATACTGCCGCCCATTTGCACGAGTTGGGCATTCGTGATGCGGAACTCGATTGGCTGGCCGCGCGTGTCCGGCATTTATGCGCATAAAACCTTGGCTTGAGGAGTTTTGACGCGTAGGGTTGGCGCAACAAAAAACCACCGCCGGGAGCCCGTGCCAATGGCGCAGCCGGACCGTGAGGTCGAGCCCAAGTTTTCACATCCCTTCCGCCAGATCATGCTGATGCTGATCGTGCTGGGGCTGACATGTTTCGGGGCCTTCTTGGCGCTGCCAAGGGTGCTGCCCGTCTTTCAGGCAAACCCCTATCTCAATGGCTTTATCGTCTTTGTCTTCCTGATCGGGGTGGTCGCCTGTTTCTGGCAGGTCTTTCAACTGATCGGGTCGGTCCGCTGGATCGAAGGTTTCGCCGCCGAAACCCCGGGCCACGAGATGACCAAGGCGCCACAGCTTCTGGCGCCCTTGGCCTCGCTTTTGCGGCAACGCGGCAAACAGCGGCTGCAGATCGCCCAGACCTCGGCGCGCTCGATCCTCGATTCCGTCGCCCAAAGGATCGACGAGGCGCGCGAGATCACCCGCTATATCGTCAACATGCTGATCTTCCTGGGGCTGTTGGGCACCTTTTACGGCTTGGCAACCACCGTGCCTGCCGTGGTCGACACCATCCGCAGCCTCGCACCGCAAGACGGCGAAGGCGGGGTCGAGGTGTTCAACCGCCTGATGACCGGGCTTGAGGCACAGCTTGGCGGCATGGGCGTGGCCTTTGCCTCCTCGCTTCTGGGCTTGGCCGGGTCGCTTGTCGTGGGGCTGTTGGAGCTTTTCGCGGGTCACGGACAAAACCGGTTCTACCGCGAGCTTGAGGAATGGATGTCCACCATCACCCGCGTCGGCTTTGCCGGCAGCGATGGCGACGCCTCGGGCGAGGCGGCGGCGATGGCCCCGGTCGTCGATTACATGGCCGAGCAGATGGAAAGCCTGCAAATGATGCTGACGCAATCGGATGTCAGCCGCTCGATGGTCGATGAGAAGCTGGGCGTTCTGGCCGATTCCGTCGAACGCCTGACCCACCGGATGAGCGACGCAAACCCGGTGAACAACGCGCTGACCCGCGTTGCCGAGGGGCAGGAGCGCCTGATCGACCTGATGGAACGCCAAGGCGAACACGCGGGCGAGGCCGGGTTGGATGCCGAAAGCCGGATGCGCCTGCGCTCGATCGACGTGCAGATGCTGCGCATCCTCGAAGAAATCAGCGCCGGCCGTCAGGAAACCATGACCGAGTTGCGCACCGATATTGCCGCGCTGTCCTCCGCGATCCGCTCCTTGCCGCGTGGCGGCGGCCCGCAACGCGCCCGCGGCACCGGGCAATCATCGCGCCATACGCCCCCAACGCAGGAGGGCTGATCCATGGCCCTTTCGCGGCGCACAGGCACACGGTTTCAAGCCTCGATCTGGCCCGGGTTCGTCGATGCGATGACCGGCCTTCTGCTGGTGCTGATGTTCGTGCTGACGATCTTCATGGTGGTGCAATTCGTCCTGCGCGAAACCATCACCGGGCAGGCCAGCAAACTGGATGAACTGTCCGCCGAAGTGGCCGCCCTGGCGCAGGCCCTCGGGCTGGAACAGGATCGCAACGCCACGCTCACCGACCGGGTGGGCGAATTGACCAGCACCCTTGGCGATGCCCGCGAACGCGAACAGCAACAGGCCGCCCTGATCGCGCAATTGCAAAACCAGACCGCCCAGCAGGCCGAGGCCCTCAGCGCCGCACAGTCTCGTATCGCCAGCTTCGAGGAACAGGTCGCGGGCCTGTTGTCCGAGCGTGACACCGCCCTTGGCCAGGTGGCCGAGCTGGAAGGCGAGCGTGACGCGCTTTTGTCCGAGCAAGAGGCGCTGGAACTTACCCTTGCCTCCCTGCGCGAGGAGGTCGACGCCCAATCCGAGGCCGCCCGCCTTGCCGCCGCCCGCCGCGAGGCGCTTGAGGCCCTCGTGGCCGATCTGCGCCAATCCTCGGAAGAGACCCAAAACGAGATGGCCGCCCAGATCGAAACCCTCGAATCCGAGCTTTCCGAGGCCGAAAAGACCCGCCTGGCCGAGGCCGCCGCCGCCGAAGCCCTGCGCGAAAAGCTGCAAAACGCCGATAGCGAACTCTCCGCGATGACGCTGGCACTGGAAGAACAGCGCAAACGCGCCGAGGAAACCCTGACCCTTCTGGCCGCCGCCCGCGACGCGCAGGAGGATCTTGATACCCGGCTGGCCGCCGCCCTTCTGGACCAGGAGGAAACCAGCCAAAGCCTTGCCGACCGCGACGCCCGCATCGCCGCTTTGGAGGAAGAGTTGCGCAAGGCCGAAACCGGCGCAAGCGAGGCCAACGCCGATCTTGCAACCCTGCGCGCCGAACTGGACGCCACCAAGGCGCGCCTTGCCGAAGTTGTCGCGCAAAGCACCATCGCCGAAACCCAGGCCCTTGAGGCCGAGGAGGTGCGCGCCCAGCTGACCCGCGCCCTTGCCGCCAAGGAAGCTGCCGAAGCCCAAGCCGCCGAAACAATGACCGAGGCCGAGGAACGCGCCGCCCTTCTGGCCCAAGCCCGCGCCGAACTGGCCGAGCAAGAGGAAATCGCCAGCGAGGCCCAGAAACAGCAGGCCCTGCTCAACCGTCAGGTCTCGGCCCTGCGCGACCAACTGGGCCAGCTACAGGCGCTGCTGGACGATGCCAAGGCGCGCGAAGCGGCGCAGGATGTCCAAATTCAATCACTGGGCCGGGATCTCAACGCCGCCCTTGCCCGTGTCGCCGCCGAGGAACGCGCCCGCGCCAAGCTTCTGGAAGAGCAAAACCAGAATCTCGAAAAATACCGCTCGGAATTCTTTGGCCGCCTGCGTGACCTTCTGGGCGCGCAGGAAGGCGTGCGCATCGTCGGCGACCGTTTCGTCTTTTCCTCCGAGGTGCTTTTCGCCCCCGGCGAGGCCGAACTTTCGACCAGCGGGGAACGTGAAATCGCCAAGGTGGCCGACATCCTGCGCAACGTGATCAGCGAGATTCCCGAGGGTATCGACTGGGTGCTGCAAGTGGATGGTCATACCGATAACGTGCCGGTGCGCGCCGGCGCGGAATTCGCCGACAACTGGGAACTCAGCCAGGCGCGCGCCCTGTCGGTGGTGCGCTACATGATCAACTTCCTTGGCCTGCCGCCCGAACGGCTTTCGGCCAATGGCTTTGGTCAGTACCAGCCGGTGAACGGTGCCGACACGCCGGATGCCCGCGCGCAAAACCGGCGGATCGAATTGAAATTCACCGGGAAATAACCTGCGCCGCGCCCTGGACGCGGCGGCTTTTGGGCAACTGTCGATAATCAGGGCATTTGCCCTTCCGCGTTATAATTCGCCCTTTGCAAGCCCTTGCGGGGCATTCCCGAGTTTACTGACAACGGCATTCGGCAGAAACCCAAGGCGCGGACTCAAGGCCGAAGGCCGCCGCGCCATCGTCGGGCCGCACCCTCGGCCCGGCGATTGGGTCGGCCTTGGTAAGCAGATTATTCATCGCGCGCCAGTAACTTGGATAAAGCCCTGCCGAACCGGGGTTGGTTCGCCGCGCCGCGGCCCGTCGCTGTCGCGGCTTGTCACACTTGATGGAGCGCCCGCTTCGTCCCGACGTGCCCCGCGTCGCTATCGCATCACCTCGACATCCGCATGCCGCACCGCAAGGATGCGCCCCTCCCGCGATAGGGTCACGTATCCCCGGTAATCCCCGGCGGGCCAGCCGCCCTCGGGCGCCTTGCGGCCCATGGCGCGGAAAAGCTGTTCTTGCGGGGCGTCCAGGGCGATTTCGTTGCGAAAGACCTCGCCCTCCGGCCCGCTGATCACAAAGTTCAGCCTGTCCCCGGCCTGTGCGTAAAACACGAGTCCATAGAGCACGAGGTTCGACCCACCCCGCGCGCTTTCAAACCGCGCACGGCCCGATTTCACCGCGTCGAAACTCGGGACATCGCCGGAAAATCCGGCGGTGAACAGGCCCGCGCGGTCATAGTCCGGCGCATCCTGCCACAAGCCATCGCCTTGTGCCGTGCCACAGGTCTCGCTGGTTTCGGGGTTGAAAGGGTCCACCACCTCGCCGTCTTTCAAAACGCTCAGATGCACATGCGGCACGTTGGTCAGCCCGCTCAAGCCCACGCGCGCCAGAACATCCCCGGCCTCGACCCGCGTGCCGTTTTCCACCTGCAAACTGCCGTCTTGCAAATGACAATAAAGCGTCTGCCAGCCGTCGCCGTGGTCGATCCGCACCGCGTTGCCACATTCGCGCCCGCGAATGGCATCGCGGGTCTCGGACGTCACCGCCACGTCGGCCATACCGTCGCGGGTGGCATCCACCACGCCCGGCGCGGCGGCCAGAACATCGACGCCGCGTTGCATATCTTCGAAGGACAACAGCACGATATCGGTGCCGCGATGCCCGTCGCGCGATTTCAGGCCGCAGGTATAATCACGCTGCCCTTCGCCGGGACGCGCGTCAACGTAATCTTCGATGTAACAGGATTTGCCCGGCGTGCAGTCAATCGGCAGGCTCAGGGCAGGGGGATCGGCCGCCGCCGGGGCGGCGACCGTCAATATCAGCGCGACAAGCGCCCGCATCAATCCGCGGTCAGAAGCGGGGGTTTCTTGCCCGAAAGGCGCGGGCGGTCGGGGCCCGACATTTTCAGGTCGATCTTGCCGTCCTTGACGCCCACCTTGACCACACCGCCCTTGGCCAGTTTGCCGAACAGCAGTTCCTCGGCCAGTGGCTTCTTGATGTGCTCTTGGATGACCCGGCCAAGTGGCCGTGCGCCCATCTTGCTGTCATAGCCCTTTTCGGCCAGCCATTCGGCGGCGGGGTTGGTCAGCTCGATGGTCACGTTGCGATCCATCAGTTGCGCTTCAAGTTGCAGCACGAACTTCTCGACCACCTGCAGGATAACCTCTTTCGGTAGCGGCCCGAAGGAGATCACCGCATCCAGGCGGTTGCGGAATTCCGGCGTGAAGGTCCGTTCGATGGCGGCGGTATCCTCACCCTCGCGGCTTTCACGGCCAAAGCCGACAGCCGATTTCGCAAGCTCGGTCGCGCCCGCGTTCGAGGTCATGATCAAGACCACGTTGCGGAAGTTCACCGTGCGCCCGTTATGGTCGGTCAGGCTGCCGTGGTCCATCACCTGCAACAGGATGTTGAAGACATCCGGGTGCGCCTTTTCGATCTCGTCCAGAAGCAGCACGCAATGCGGGTGCTGATCGACGCCATCGGTCAACAGGCCGCCTTGGTCAAAGCCCACGTATCCCGGCGGCGCACCGATCAACCGGCTGACCGCGTGTTTTTCCATGTACTCCGACATGTCGAAGCGCAGCAGTTCCACGCCCAGAAGGTCGGCCAATTGCTTGGCCACCTCGGTTTTGCCCACGCCCGTCGGCCCGGCAAACAGGTAGTTGCCGATGGGTTTTTCCGGCTCCCGCAGGCCCGCGCGCGCCAGCTTGATCGAGGCCGACAGCGCCTCGATCGCCGTGTCCTGCCCGAAGACCGTCCGCTTGAGCGAGGTTTCCAAGTCTTTCAGAACCTCGGCGTCGTCCTTGCTGACGTTCTTCGGCGGGATGCGCGCGATCTTGGCGACCACGGCTTCGATTTCCTTGGCCCCGATGCTCTTGCGGCGTTTCGAGGCCGCCATCAGGTGTTGCGCCGCACCCGCCTCGTCGATCACGTCGATCGCCTTGTCGGGCAGTTTGCGGTCGTTGATGTAACGCGCCGAAAGGTCCACCGCCGACTTGATGGCGTCATTGGTGTATTTGACGCTGTGATGCTCCTCGAAATAGGGTTTCAGGCCCTTGAGGATCTTGATCGCATCGTCGGTGGTGGGTTCGACCACGTCGATTTTCTGGAACCGGCGGCTCAGCGCGCGGTCCTTCTCGAAATGCTGGCGGAACTCCTTGAAGGTGGTCGATCCCATGCAGCGCAGCTTGCCGCCCTGCAACGCGGGCTTCAAAAGGTTCGAGGCATCCATCGCCCCGCCCGATGTGGCCCCGGCCCCGATCACCGTGTGAATCTCGTCGATGAACAGAACCGCGTCGGGGTGATCCTCCAATTCCGTCACCACGGCCTTCAAACGCTCCTCGAAATCCCCGCGATAGCGCGTGCCGGCCAGCAGCGCGCCCATATCAAGGCTGAAAATCGTGGTTTTCGACAGCACCTCGGGCGTTTGCCCCTTGATGATCTTATGCGCCAGCCCCTCGGCAATCGCCGTCTTGCCCACGCCCGGATCGCCCACCAGAAGCGGGTTGTTCTTGCGCCTGCGGCACAGCACCTGGATACAGCGCTCCACCTCCGAGTCGCGACCGATCAGCGGGTCCACGTCCCCCGCGCGGGCCTTCTCGTTCAAATCCACGCAATACTTTGCCAGCGCCGATTCCCCGGCTTCCACCGCGTCCGACTCTTGCGCGGCACTTTCGTTGTCGTCGCCCATGCCATCGGCCCCCTGCACCGGGCGCGCCTCGCCAAAGGCGGGGTCCTTGGCCACGCCATGGGCGATGAAATTCACCGCGTCATAGCGCGTCATGTCCTGTTCTTGCAGGAAATAGGCGGCGTTGCTTTCGCGCTCGGCAAAGATCGCGACCAGCACATTCGCCCCGGTCACCTCGGTCCGGCCCGAGCTTTGCACATGGATCGCCGCGCGCTGAATAACCCGCTGGAAGGCCGCCGTCGGCACCGCTTCTGAGCCTTCGATCTCGGTCACGAGGTTCGACAGGTCCTCGTCGATGAATTCCACAAGCGTGCCGCGCAATTCCTCGGTATCGACGCTGCATGCCTTCATCACGCGGGCCGCGTCGGGTTCGTCAATCAACGCCAGAAGCAGATGTTCCAGTGTTGCGAATTCATGCTGCCGCGCATTGGCCAGCGCCAGGGCCGCGTGAATTGCTTGCTCCAATGTGTTCGAGAATGAAGGCACTTTGGTGCTCCTTCTGATCTGGGGTCGATGGGCGGGTGCCCACCAACCTTGGCCTCATAACCTTAAAGTTTGGTCGATATTGCCATGGCTTCAAGGATTTTCTGGTCACACCCGCTCACTTTTCGTGACGGATGCGCATTTTGCGTCAGGCAGCAGGTCAAAACCGGTCCTTGCGGGCGCGAATTTCGGCAAAGACATCCCCGGGGTCGGCCCCGGCCATGCCAAGCCCGGCCTGAAGGCCCGGATCACCGGCGCGCAGGAACGGATTGGTTGCCAATTCTTCGGAAAGGACCGAAGGCACGGTCGGCTGCCCCTTGGTTCTTGCGGCCTCAACCGCCTCAGCCCTCGATATAAGCCGCGGATTGTCCGGATCAATGCTCAGCGCGAATTTTGCATTGGCGGCGGTATATTCATGGCCCGAACAGATCACTGTCTCGGGCGGAAGGGCGGCCAGCTTCGACAGGCTTTTCCACATCTGCGGCATGGTCCCCTCGAACACGCGGCCACAGCCAAGGGCCATCAGGCTGTCGGCGGTAAAGGCCAGTTTCGAGTCGGGGAAATGAAAGGCGATATGGCCCACGGTGTGCCCCGAGACATCCATGACCACCCCGGTTTCGTCACCGATCGTCACGCTGTCGCCTTCACTCACCGCCAGGTTCAGGGGCGGCAGGCGATGTTCATCGGCCTTGGCCCCGATCACCCGCGCCGGGGCCGCATCCAAAAGTTCGGCCAAGCCGTCCACGTGATCCCAATGGTGATGCGTCAGCAAAACGTCCGTTAAGGTCCAGCCCCGCCGCGTCAGCGCCTCAAGGATCGGCGCGGCCTCGGGCACATCCACGGCCGCCGTCGCCCCGGTCGCGGGATCATGCACCAGGTAGGCATAATTGTCCGAGAGGCAGGGTACGGTCTCAAACTCTAATGTCATGGTGTTTCCCCATTTGCCGGTTATTGTTACGTTCAAGAGTGACGGATCATGGGCCCGGCTGCAATGCATCTCGATGTGCAAGACCTCAGGAATTTCTATTACCGCAGCCAACTGGGCCGTGCGGCCCAGAAAACCGTGCGCGAAGCCGTGCTTGGATTGTGGCCCGAGGCACAGGGACAGACCGTGGTGGGCTATGGCTTTGCCGTGCCATTCTTGCGCCCCTACCTGCCCGATGCGCGGCGGATCATCGGGTTGATGCCGGGGCCGCAGGGGGTGATTGGCTGGCCCCAGGGGATGGAAAACGTCTCGGTCCTTTGCGAGGAAACCCGCTGGCCCTTGGAAACCGGGCATGTCGATAAGCTGCTCGTCGTGCATGGGCTTGAGACCAGCGAACAGCCCTCGCCGCTTCTGGAAGAATGCTGGCGCGTGCTTGGCCCCGGCGGCTCGGTCCTGTTTATCGTGCCCAACCGTGCGGGCCTTTGGTCGCGCAGCGATGCCACGCCGTTCGGCTTTGGCCGCCCCTATTCGCAATCGCAGTTGGAAAATCAGCTCAAAGCGCATCAATTCATGCCGTTGCGCCATCGCACGACGCTCTATCAACCGCCATCGTCGCGCCGCTTCTGGCGCAAGACCTCCGGAATGTGGGAACGGCTGGGCACGCAACTGTCGCCGGTGGCGGCGGGCGGGGTGCTGATGGTCGAGGCGACCAAGCGGGTGCAAGCGCCCTCAGGCCCGGGTTTGCGCGAAACCGTGCGGCGGCCGCTGGACGTCCTCAAGCCCAAGCCCGAGGCCAAGCCGGTTTGAAGATTTCAAAACCCGCGCGGCCCACAGCGGATATTACCCCCGCGCGGCTCATTATCTCAATGTCCGGCAAGGGCTCTCACGTCCATCATGTACTGGCTCTGCGCCCACGTCGTTAAGTTTTCATCCCCCATCGCGTTAACCTGCGCGTGATCACGGCAGAGGAGAGCGTGCTCCTTCAACGCGGCTTTGGCCCCGAGTTTCGTACGAAACGTACGACTCGTACGATAGTTGTCAGCGACCCCCCGGTTTTCGTACGAAATTCGGGGTTAAAACGTACGACTCGTACGCTGGTTCTTTTTTCGGGCGTCTTTACTTTTCTTGCCAAAACCTGAACTGATGCGGGCCATGAACGATCATGTCAAAGGCCTTTTGATTACCACGCTTGGGGTGCTCTTCGTCGTCCCGGACTCGCTTTTCGTCCGGCTGATCGAGGCCAGCGCGCCCACGATCACCTTTTGGCGCGGGGTGGTTTCGGGCGGTTTGATCCTCTTGGGACTGTTGGTTTTTCAAGGGGTTAGCGGTTTCAAGCCGGTGTTGAAAACCGGTGTGCCGGGGCTGATATACACCGTCCTGATTGCCGCCACCGCGCCGGGTTTCGTTTTGGCGGTGACCTGGACCAGCGTTGCCAATGTTGTCTTCATCATCGCCTCGATGCCGGTTTTCGCCGCGATTTTCAGCCGGGTGTTTCTGGGTGAAACGGTCAGCCGCCGCATGGTGTTAACGATGATGGGCGTTTTCGTGGGCCTTGGCATCATCGCCAAGGGCTCGGGCGAGACCCACGGCGCCCATTGGTCGGGCGATTTGGTGGCGCTTTGTGTCTCGGCCAGCTTTGCCGCCGCGATGACCGCGGTGCGCAAGGTGCGCGCAACATCTATGGTTCCGGCCATTCCGCTGGCCTATATCGGGGCCTCATTGGTGGTCTGGCCCTTGGCCGATCCGCTGCCCGCGTGGCAGGCGCAGTGGAACCTGATTTTGGCGCACGGGGCCTTCATTACCGGATCGACCACCCTATTAACCCTTGGGCCGCGCTACATCAGTTCCGCCGAGGTGGCGTTGCTGATTTTGCTCGAATCGGTGCTGGCCCCGATCCTTGTTTGGTATGTCGTGGGCGAAGACCCCGGCCCTTGGGCGCTTCTGGGCGGGGTTGTGGTCATCGGGGTGCTGTTCGTGTCCAATCTTTGGGTGCTTCTGCAACGCCGCCGGATGCACACCCGGCCACAGCCGCGCACGGGGCCGCCTGTTTAACAGGTTGAAAACTGTAGGTTTTTTGGCGGCTTAGAAATCCACCTCGACCCCGGGCAGGTCCAAGGCCTTGATCAGGTCGCGCAATTCCTGCCGCGCGGCCACGTTCGAGATATTGAGCTGCTTCACGCCCACGTCCTTGAGGTCCAGCAGGGTCAGGCCACGCGGGAACAGCTCACGGAAGATGACCCGTTCGTTGAAACCGGGCGCGGTGCGGAAACCGATGCGCTTGGCCAGGTTTTCCAGCGCGTCGCCCATCTTTTTCTTGTTAACCATCTGCTGCGCCCCCAACCGGTTCCGCACCACCACCCAATCAATCGGCCTCAATCCGGCTTGGGCGCGTAACTGTCTGGCATTCCACACCATTTCGGAATAGACTGAGGGGCCGATGATCTTTTTTCCGTCGTCATCCACATGCGCCAGAAGGTCGAAATCGACGAAGCTGTCGTTCAGAGGCGTTACCAAGGTGTCCGCCAGACTGTGTGCCACCTGGCTTAACCGCGTATGCGAGCCGGGACAGTCAATGACGATGAAGTCGCTGTCAGGCTCCAATTCGGCCACGGCGGCAGAAAGTCTGCGGTCATAGATGTTTTCGCCCTGCTTCAGGGTCTCGGGGTCAACCTCGGGAAGATCGTGATAGTAGGGGCTGGCAAGTCCAAGCCCGGATTTTTCGAGGAATTTCCGACGGTTCTCGGCATAGCGACCAAAGGTCTTTTGGCGCAGGTCCAAGTCCAGCGCGCTGACCTTGTGGCCCATGCGTGCAAGGGCGGTTGCCACATGCATGGACACGGTGGATTTGCCCGCGCCGCCCTTTTCGTTTCCGACGACAATAATATGCGCCATGTCCCCCGAACCCCTTCATCTCACGTGTTAGCCCGTGACGGTGGCGCTACAGTATATGCCGGGTGCTGAATTGGAAAGCCCCAGATGATGCGTTTGAGGTGGGTTCTTCGCGGCCCGGTCGGTTTCGTCATGCGGTGTGAAGCCAAGCGATTGCTGCGCGCCGCCATGCCAAACGAAAAGACGCCGCCCCAGGGGGGACGGCGCCTTTGGCATTACTTCGGAAAGGGTGATTAGAAGCCCAGACCGGCGTATTTGTTTTTGAACTTCGACACGCGGCCGCCGGTATCCATCAGGCGGGTGCCGCCACCGGTCCATGCTGGGTGTGCCGAGGGGTCGATGTCGAGGGACAGCGTGTCGCCCTCTGCGCCATAGGTCGAGCGCATTTGAACAACGGTGCCATCGGTCAGTTTGACGTCGATGAAGTGGTAGTCGGGGTGGATGTCTTTTCTCATCGTGCCGCTCCTTATGCCGATGCGCCGGACTTGGGCTTGTAGGTGGTGTCTTCGGCGATACGGGCCGACTTGCCGCGGCGCGAACGCAGGTAGTACAGCTTGGCGCGGCGCACGCGGCCACGGCGTATCACGGTGATGTTGTCGATGTTGGTCGAGTAGAGCGGGAACACACGTTCCACGCCTTCACCGAAGGAAATCTTGCGCACGGTGAACGTACCGGCGATGCCCGAACCGTTCTTGCGGCTGATGCAGACGCCTTCGAAGTTCTGAACACGGGTACGCGTACCTTCGGTCACTTTGAAACCGACGCGGACGGTATCCCCGGCTTTGAAATCCGGGATCGTCTTGCCGAGCTCTGCGATTTGCTCGGCTTCGAGTTGTGCGATCAGGTCCATCTGATCATCTCCTAACATTGCTTGCGGTTTGGCCCGCAAAGGTGTGATGCGGTCTGAGAGCTCTTGGTCTTCGTCCGGGTCCGCATGTCGCGCCCGCCAGAGATCAGATCGGCGTTATCTGCTGTTTCGTGTCGCCTGTTTCGGTGCGGTCTTGCCTGTTCGGATGAAGAAACCCGAAGGCATAAGCGCGACAGAAAACACGCCCGACTCAGAATCCTGAGCGGGATGGACGGCTTTTAGGCAAAAATTACCTGTCTGGCAAGGGCAGAGGCGCCTTATTCCGCGTCGCGTTTTTGGTACGCGGCCCAAAGGTCGGGGCGGCGGGTTTTGGTGATCTGCTTGGCCTGCTCGTGGCGCCATTTGGCGATCTCGCCGTGATGGCCCGACATCAGGACATCGGGGATCTTGTGGCCCTTCCATTCGGAAGGGCGGGTGTATTGCGGATGCTCCAGAAGGCCCTCGGAAAAGCTTTCTTCCTCGGTCGAGTCGGCATTGCCCAGAACCCCGGGGATCAGGCGCACGGTGGCATCCAGCAACGCTTGCGCGGCGATTTCCCCGCCGGTCAGGACGAAGTCGCCAAGGCTGACCTCTTGGATGCCGTAGTGTTGGATTACCCGTTCATCCATGCCCTCGAACCGGCCACAAATCAACGTGACGCCGGGTGTCTGGGACAGGCTGTGCGCCATGGCCTGATCAAAGCGGCGGCCCCGCGGGCTGAGGTATACAAGCGGTGCGGCGGGGGGCATGGCGGCGCGGGCCTCGTCGATGGCGCGCCCCATGACATCGGGGCGCAGGACCATACCTGCGCCGCCGCCTGTAGGCGTGTCATCGACATTGCGGTGCTTGCCTTCTCCGAAGCGGCGCAAATCAACGGTATCCAGCTGCCAAAGCCCGTCCTTTAGGGCGCGCCCGGTCAGGCTTTCGCCCAGAACACCGGGAAACGCCTGTGGGAAAAGCGTGATGATCTGTGTGCGCCATGCCTTGGCCAGACGCGGGGTTTCCGCCATCAGGTCCTGGGGTTTCAGGCTGGCCGAGATGGATTTGCGGCCATGGGATTTGGGCGCGTCCGTCATGACCCCTCCGGCGCGGGGAAAAGGCCCTCGGGCGGGTCGGCGATGATCCTGCCTTGGCCAAGGTCGACGGTCGGCACGGCCTCACGCGTGAAGGGCAGAAGAACCGTGGATTTGAGCGCGGGACCATGCACTTCGAGCAAATCCCCCGCCCCGTGGTTGAGCACGGCCTTGACCCGGCCAAGGCTGCCGCCTGCGGTATCAAAAACCTCAAGGCCTATAAGGTCGGCATGGTAAAACTCGTCATCGGGAAGCGAGGGCAGGCGATCACGCGGCACGAACAGGCGCACACCGCGCAATTCGTCGGCCTGTTCCTTGGTCAGCACATCCGAAAGCCTGACAACCAAAGCGCCTTTGGCGGTTTGGCCGCTGAGAGTGACGGTAAACTCACGGCTGCCGTCTTCGGTGGTCAGGGCGCCATAGGCGGCCACATCTTCGGGATGGCTGGTGAAGCTTTTAAGGCGCACTTCGCCTTTGACGCCAAAGGCGCCGGCGATTGCACCAAGGCAGATTTGATCGGTCATTGGGCCGCTCCTGTGCAGATGGGGCCATTCATGGTGCCGCCCTGCGCTATGCAGCGTTCGCCGTGGGATTGGCGTTCAAAGAGGATACCCGCGACAAAGGCAATGAGGCAAAGCACGACAAGGCGGACAATTCGGAACATCCTAGCGGCCCTCGATCGGCAGGTGGCCACGGCGGTCTTCCCAGCCGGCTGTTTCAAGTTCGGGTGTTTCGCTGGTTTCTTCCGGCCAGCCGACGCATAGGTATCCCACCAAAACCCAATCTTTCGAGATATTTAGGTCTATATTCAGGCGGTCGGGGTCAAGGATCGAAACCCACCCGACGCCAAGGCCATGGGCCCGGGCGGCAAGCCAGAATTGGGTGATGGCCCCGACGACGGAATAGCGGCGCATCTCGGGCATTGTGCCTGCGCCCAGACCCGCGCCCTTGCCGGTGCTTTCGTCGCAGAAAATGGCCAGTTGAACCGGGGCTTCCTGCATGCCGGAAAGTTTCAAGCTGCTGTAAAGTTTGGCTTTTTCGCCATCATATCCGGCAAGGGCCGCGTCGTTGGCTTGGCTGAAATTCTCAAGCGCGGCTGCGCGGGCCGCGGCACTTTCGATGCGGACAACACGCCAAGGCTCGCTTAAGCCCACCGAGGGGGCGAGGCAAAAGGTGTCGAGGCAGGCGGCAAGCACGTCCTCGTCCACCGGGTCCGAGCGGAAGCGGCGCACGTCGCGCCGCCACCGCATCAGATCCCGAAGGCGGTTCTGGAAGTCAGGTGAAAAGTCAGACATTCCAGTACCTTAACCAGCTTACTCTTCGCTGGCGGCCTCTTCGGCGGGCGCGTCTTCAGCCGGGGCAGCAGCGGCTTCGGCGGCTTCTGCTGCCTTGGCGGCTTTCTCTTCGGCGCGTTCCTGGGCTTTTTTGCCGGGGGTGCCTTTGTTGGGGTTGTTACGCTCTTTCTTGGCGACAACACCGGCGGCTTCCAGCATGCGCGAGATACGGTCCGAGGGCTGTGCGCCTTGGTCGAGCCAGTATTGAACGCGCTCCATGTTCATCTTCACGCGCTCTTCGCTGTCTTTCGGCAGAAGCGGGTTGTAGGTGCCCAGTTTCTCGATGAAGCGACCGTCGCGCGGCATGCGGCTGTCGGCGGCGACAATGCGGTAGAAGGGGCGCTTTTTGCTACCTGCACGGGCAAGGCGGATTTTCATGGCCATTGTGATTTCTCCTTTGAATGGCGTGGGTTAGCCGGATTTATACCCGGCTTACGATTGCTGTTGGCGGTGATGTCGGATCACCTCGGCGATGATGAAGTTCAGGAACTTCTTGGCAAATTCCGGGTCCAGGTCGGCCCGGGTTGCCAGATCTTCGAGCCGCGCGATCTGGGCCTCTTCGCGGGCCGGATCGGACGGGGGAAGGTCGTGTTCGGCCTTGAGTTGCCCCACGGCCTGGGTGTGCTTGAAACGCTCGCCCAGGGTATAGACGAGGATCGCATCAAGGCGGTCGATGCTTTCGCGGTGCCCCTTGAGCAGGGCCGCGGCGCGGGCGGTTGCGTCATCAGACATGGGTCCCTCCGAAGGCAAGGCCGCGCTGTACAGATTGTACATAAAGACCCCGGGTTCTGTACAGAATTCGGCCGGGTCCGGCGTGGCTCTGTACAGAATGTACAGAATGCGGCGTGATATGGCGGCGAAACTCAGTCAATCGGGAGCCCTTTCGGTTGAAACAAGGGGTCGCAATAATGGCTGATCTCAAGCTCGATCCCGTCGGCGATCTGCCCCGACTTGAGGGTTTCGGGCGAGGGGTGGCGATAGACCGCATCGTTGCCGTCAATCGTGGCCGCCTCTTTATCCTTAACCGCGCCGAGCCGTTCGGCCAGACGGATGGAATCGAGGTTCTTGGGGTCGATGTAGCTGACCGCGCCATCCCAGCCGAGCTTGTCGTAGAAATAGGTGCGCGCGGCATCGGTGGCCTCAAGCGCGTAGCCGTGCCCGGATTTTTCAGGCCAGATGATCCAGGCGATTTCGCGTTCGGGCCACTTGGCGGGGAACCAGCCACCGGCCATGCCGTAGGTTTCATCGGTCTGTTTGTCGTGGATCATCCACATGCCGAAGCCGCGAATGTTCCAATGGCCGATTTCGGCGGCATAGAGCATCCATGTCTCGTAGGCATTGAGCGGCCCGCCCATGAAACGCGAACGATAGGAGGAAAAGGTCGCCTTGAAGTTGGGGTAGTCATCCGGTTCCGGCCCGCGCAGGACGAGCCGCCGGGTTTCCAGCGTGGGGATGTTTTGCGTGGCCATCAGGCGTAGGCCTCCATGCCACCGTTTTCCAGATCGGCGGGCGCAAGGTGACGCCAGATTTCGACCGGCCCGTAAATGGGATCGTCGTACATTTGTTCAAAGCGGGCGCCCAAGCGGCGGGCGACGGCCTTGGAGGGAGCGTTCGCCGGGTCGATCTGGCTGATCGCGGTGTCCCAACCCAAGATGTCATAGGCATGGGCGCGGGCGGTCTCGGCGGCTTCGGTGGCATAGCCCTGGCCGGTGGCGTAGGGCATCAGCGTCCAGCCGATTTCGCGTTCCATCCAGCCATGCGGGAACCACAGGCCGACGCGGCCCAGATAGGTGCCGGTTTTCTTGTCTTCCACACCCCAGAAACCATAGCCGCGGAAGGCCCAGTGGCCCATGAGCATCGCGAGGTTGCGCCAGACCTGTTGTTCGGGCAGCGGGCCGCCGACAAAGCGCGAGGCATCCGAGGCGTAAAAATCGCGCTCGGCCTCGAAATCGCTTTCGCGGGGGTCGCGGAGGATCAGGCGCTTGGTCTCAAGCGTGGGGATGGAGAGACTTGCGGTCACGGGCGCACCCCGTTTCCCGCCGCCTGAGCGGGTGTCGGCCGGGGGAGCCTCCGGCGGGAGTATTTGGGGAAAGATGAAAGCATGGGGTGCGACCGGGCCTTATTTCTTCTTGCCGAAACCGGAGAGGCCGGGGGGGAGGCCCTTGCCGCCGCCCATGCCGGGCAAGCCGCCGCCCATCTGCTTGGCGGCTTGTTCCAGTGCCTTGGGGTCCATGCCCTGCATGTCCTCGGGGGAGGGGTCGCCCTTGCCGAACATGCCTTTCATGGCCTGTTTGAGCATACCGCCCTTGCCCATCTTCTTCATCATGTCGCCCATCTGCCGCTGCATCTTGAGCAGTTTGTTGAGTTCCGACACTTCTAGCCCTGCGCCCTTGGCGATGCGTTTCTTGCGCGAGGCTTGCAAGAGCTTGGGGTTGACGCGTTCTTTCCTGGTCATCGACTGGATCAGGGCGATCTGGCGCGAAATGATCTTGTCGTCGATCCCGGCGCCTTCCATCTGCTTGGCCATTTTGCCCATGCCGGGCATCATGCCCATCACGCCTTCCATGCCGCCCATCTTTTGCATCTGTTCCAGCTGCATCTTGAGGTCGTTCATGTTGAACTGCCCCTTCTGGAAGCGCTTCATCATCTTCTCGGCCTGTTCGGCCTCGATGGTTTCCTGGGCTTTTTCCACAAGGCTGACGATGTCGCCCATGCCAAGGATGCGGCCGGCGATACGCTCCGGCTCAAACGTCTCAAGCGCGTCCATTTTCTCGCCCAAGCCGACGAAGCGGATGGGCTTGCCGGTGACGGCGCGCATGGAAAGGGCGGCACCGCCGCGCCCGTCGCCATCCATCCGGGTGAGAACCACGCCGGAGATGCCGATCCGGTCATCGAAGTTCTGGGCGGTGTTGACGGCGTCCTGACCTGTCAGGCCGTCGACCACCAGCAGGGTTTCGCGCGGGTTGGCGACATCGCGCACCGCTTCGACCTGTGCCATCAACTCCTCGTCGATCGACAGGCGACCGGCGGTGTCGAGCATGTAGACGTCATAGCCCCCGAGGCTGGCCTGCGTCTTGGCGCGTTTGGCGATGGCCACCGGGTTTTCGCCCTTGACGATGGGCAGGGTATCGACGCCGATCTGGGTGCCCAGGATCGCCAGCTGTTCCATGGCCGCGGGGCGGTTGACGTCGAGCGAGGCCATCAGCACGCGCTTGCCGTCTTTTTCCTTGAGCCGCTTGGCAAGCTTGGCGGTGGTGGTGGTTTTCCCGCCGCCCTGCAGGCCGACCATGAGAACGGGGGCCGGCGGGTTGTCGATTTTCAGGGTGCCGGGGTCTTCGGCGCCGGTGAGGGTTTCGACAAGCGCGTCGTGGACGATCTTGACCACCTGTTGGCCGGGGGTGACCGATTTGGTGACCGCCTGGCCGGTGGCCTGTTCCTGCACTTTCTTGACGAAGTCGCGGGCGACGGGCAGCGAAACGTCGGCCTCAAGCAGGGCGACGCGCACCTCGCGCAGGGCGGTTTTGACGTCTTCCTCGGTGAGCGAGCCCTGTTTCGTCAGCCGGTCGAAGACACCGGACAGGCGTTCGGACAGATTTTCAAACATGTCGCGGCCTCCTTCGCCGGTTTCAGGTTCTGCCCCCAAGGTAGGAAGCATGTTTCAAATCACAAAGGCCCCCACGGGCGAAACTCGCTGGTGGGGGGCGATCCCGGGCCTGTGCCCATGGGACCGGAAGTTTTGCGCACTTCCGGAGATTTGAGGAGGCTTTACTGTGCGCGAGGGGCGGAGTCAAGCCGGGCCCGCGTGGGGGCGGGCCCGGTGGTGCGCTCAGGCGGCTTGGGTGAGTTGCGCGATCTGGTCGTTGGCGCGGCTGAGGCTGGATTCGGCATCCATGGCCATCTGATCGGCGGCCACGACGGTGACGTCGGTGATACCGATGAAGCCAAGGATGAACCGCATGTAGGTGGTGGCGAAGTCGATCTCGGAGCCAACGCCGGTGCCGCCCGAGGCCATGGCGAGGATCGCGCGTTTGCCTTTCAGCAGGCCTTCGGGCCCCTCGGCGGTGTAGCGAAAGCTGCGGCCGACGCGGGCGACGTTGTCGATCCAGGCCTTGAGCGCGGCGGCGGGGGCGAAGTTATAGACCGGCAGGCCGATGACGATGGTATCGGCGGCCTCAAGCTCGGCCAGAAGCTCTTCGGAAAAAGCGAGGGTTTCGACCTGGGCCGCGGTGCGGTCCTCGGGCGGGGTGAAATTGGCGGTGACCCAGCTTTCGGTGATTTGCGGCACCGGGGTTTGCGCAAGGTCGCGATGAATCACCTTTGCGTCGGGGTACGCCTTGGTGATGCGGGCGGTCAGGTCGCGGGTGACCGAGCCTTGGGTACGGGCGGAACTGTCGATGCGGAGCAGGGTTGTCATTGTGATCCTCGTAGGGTTGCTTTTGGATATTGAGGATCATTTTGCATTGTGCTTAAATAAACTCAATATCACCAAATCAACATGTGATGTTTGCAATTGCACAAAGACGGATAGATGACCATGGACAACTGGGACGAGATCCGCACGGCCTTTAACGTGGCGCGGGTTGGTACGGTGAGTGGCGCGGCGGAGGTTCTGGGCGTGCATCATGCCACCGTGATCCGCCATATCGACGCGTTGGAGGACCGCCTTGGTGTGAGGCTGTTTCAACGCCATGCGCGGGGCTATACGCCAACCGAGGCGGGCGAAGACCTGATGCGGGTGGCGCAGGCCACGGACGATCAGTTCGCGCAGCTTTCGGGCCGGATCAAGGGGCGGGGCAACGACGTGTCCGGCGACCTGGTGGTGACCTCGCTTGGTAGCGTGAGCCACCTGTTGGTGCCGGTGTTGACCGAATTTCAGCAGGCCCACCCAGATATCGTGGTGCGTTACCTGACCGGCGACCGCCTGTTCCGGCTGGAATATGGCGAGGCGCATGTGGCGGTACGGGCGGGGGCCGCCCCCGATCAGCCGGATAACGTGGTGCAACCCTTCGTGACGCAGGAATTCACGCTGTTTGCCAGCGATGGCTATATTTCGCGTTTCGGCCTGCCGACGGATGAGAGCGAGTTGCAGAACCATTGGTTTGTCGGGGCGGACGATCCGGCCTCGCGCGCGCCGTTCTTCCGCTGGATGTATGAGACAATCCCCCTGGAGCGGATCAGTTTCCGCAGTGGCGATGTTCATGCACAGCGCCGGGCGATCCAGGAAGGTGCGGGCATTGGTTTCATGTCGCGTTTGCATGCCCGTGAGATCGGCGGGCTGACCGAGGTCATGCCGCCGCGCAAGGAATGGTCATCGGCCTTGTGGTTGGTCACCCATATGGACCTGCACCGCACCAGCAAGGTGCAGGCCTTCCTGAGCTTTCTCAAAGAACGCGCCGCGCTTTGGGCCGAGGCATGAGCGCGGCGGTCCGTGGGCATCTGGCGATGCTGTGTTTCTCGGCCCTGATCGCGGGGTCCTTCGCGTTGGGATCATTGGCCAGCCCCTATATCGCCTCGACCGCGCTGAACGCGGTGCGCTTTGCCCTGGCCGCCGTGCTGTTGGGCATCGTGGCGCAGGCACGGATTGGCCTGCATCCCGGCCAGTTTCGCGCGCCTTGGCGGTTCGTGGTGCTTGGCGGCCTGATGGGATTCTACTTTGTCACCATGTTCGAGGGGTTGAAAACCGCCTCGCCGGTGAGTCTTTCGGCGGTCTTTACCCTGATGCCGGTGGTGGCGGGATTTTTCGGGTATATCCTGATGCGGCAAGTGATGACATGGCGCATGGCCATGGCGCTGAGTTTCGGCGGTTTGGGGGCGCTGTGGGTGATTTTCCGTGCCGATCTCGATGCGCTTTTGGCATTCGAGGTGGGCCGGGGCGTGGCGATTTATTTCATCGGCTGCGTGGGGCATGCGCTTTACACGCCCCTGGTTCCGCGCCTGAACCGGGGTGAAAGTCCGATTGCCTTTTCCTTCGGGGCCCTGGTGGCGGCGGCCGGGATGATCCTGATCGCGGGATGGGGCGATATCCGGGCCACGGATTGGGCCGCCCTGCCGCCGATCGTCTGGATTACCATTGCTTATACGGGCGCCATGGCGACGGCGCTGACCTTTGTGTTGTTGCAATATGCCTCGCTTCGTCTGCCGAGTGCGAAGGTCATGGCCTATACCTATCTGGCGCCGGTCTGGGTGATTTGTTGGCTTGTGGCCCTGGGCCAAGGCCTGCCGCCCATGGCGATGTTGCCGGGTGTGGCGTTGATCGTCTTGGCCTTGGTGCTGCTTTTGAAGGATGAGCACGGATTACAGGAAGCCTGAGTCCCTGAGGCCGCGTCTGGCCTGCCTGACAAAAACCTGTGGCTTGTCGGGTTCGCGCCCCTGCCCGAGGGGCAAAAGCGGATTGACGGTGACAAGCTCGGCCTCGCAGAAGGCCCGGATTTGCGCGACGAGGGCATCGAAGACGTCCTGCCGGTGGCGGCGTTGGATGAGGCCGACGCGGGTGCCTTTTTGCAAGACGAACGGGGCAAGGTGAAAGGCCGAACCATCGGGACCGACGATTTGCCTTGCGGCCATGTAGCGGCTGCATTGCTCGGCGAGGGAGTGATCCTGTGGGTGAAAGACGGTGTAGCCGGCGCGTTTCATCATGGTGACGACGCGGTCTTCCTGATCCATGGCTTGGGCCGCATCCTTGAGCGCGGTGCGCGCGACATAGAGTTTCTCGGGGCCTTCGGGCGTGATCTGGGCCGTCAGGCGTTGACGCGTGTGGTTGCGAAACTCGGGCGTGCCGGTAAGCCAGTTCATATGCCCGAACCCCTGTGTCGGCACGCAAAGCGTTTCGACCTTGAGCGGGGTATCGGCGACATGCACGGGCAGGCCCCCCGAAAGCAGATCGAAGAAGGCGCCCAAGCGGCGGCGCATCACGGCATTGAAATCAATGCCGTGTTTGGGGATCACGACGATGCCGTCGTACGGCACCGCCTGATGATCCAAGGCCCAAAGCCGGGTGATGGTTTCCACGAGGAAATGGCCGAAGTGGTGCCGCCCCAGCCCGGCATAGAGGTGACGGCCGGGCAGGGGGCTGGCGTTTGTGGGCGGTTGCGGGATACCTGTCATGCGGCCCGCGGACAGGCGGGTGGCGGAGGTTTCGCAAAACGAGCCATCGGCGCGCAGCACGCCGCAGGCCTGATCGGGGTCCTCGGCCATGGGCACGACGGTGGCCCCGTGCAGGGTTTCGACCTGTGCCGGGGGCAATGGGCCGTTTGGGTCAACCATCCCCGGGCAGTTCCTTGGCCAGAAAGCGTTCGAAGGCATCAAGGTTCACGGCCTCGAATTGTCCAAAGCCCTGCATCCAGATGCTGGCATCGCGCAGCGCGTCCGGTTCCAGCTTGCACCATTTCACGCGCCCGCGTTGTTCCTGGCTGATGAGGCCCGCGCGGGTGAGGATGCCAAGGTGCTTGGAGATGGCGGCGAGGCTTTTATCGAAAGGGTCGGCGACGTCGGTCACGGCCATGTCGTCTTCCAGCAGCATGGCCAGAATGGCGCGCCGCGTGGGATCGGCGAGTGCGTGAAAGACGGTATCGAGGTCCTTGGCCATGGGTCTTGTTAAGCCCCGCGCGCGGCGCGGCGTCAACTGTGGAATGCGTTTGATCTGTCGCAAAGCATGAAGGCGGCCGCGTTTCTAGGGTGGATACATGGAAACAGGAAATGCGAAAGGATCGTTTATGTTCAGCAAGATCATGGTGCCGGTGGATTTGGTTCACAAGGACAGTCTGGCCAAGGCGCTTGAGGTGGCGGGTGACATGGCCAAACGGCATGGGGCCGGTATCGAGGTGGTCAGCGTCGGTGGCGCGCTTCCGGGGAAACTGGGCCATACGCCCGAGGAATTCGGCGAGACCGTAAGGGGCTTTGCCAAGGAGCTGTCCGAGAAATTCGGCGTGCCGGTGGAAGGTGACCCGGTGATCAGCCATGACCCCGAGATCGAGACGACCAAGGCCTTGATGCGCGAGATCGAACGCACCGGTGCCGACCTGGTGATCGTGGCCAGCCATGAGCCGGGGGTTCTGGAGCATGTGTTCTCGTCCCATGGCGGCTATATCGCGCAGCATGCCAAGTGTTCGGTTTTTGTGGTGCGCTGAGGGTTGCGGACGTCAAATGGGGAAGGGCCGTGCAGCGCGACGCTGCGCGGCCCTTATCCATTCTCAACCATTTGGTTGAATATGGCGTTCATGCCCGAATGGCGCGTTCGACGCCTGCGGCAGAATATCCGGGGCGGCTGTGCGCTTTGAAATATGAAGTAATTTCAATACCTTGAGTGCGTCGCTCTCCGGCGGCGGGCGTGCTTGACTCGGGGCGCGCTGCGGCATAGCACATGGCCAACCGTTTTGGAGGGGCGAAAGGTGAGCGATCCGGACCAGCGCAAGCGCCTTGAGGAGCTTGAGAGCAGGATCGCGAAGCTCAGGCACAAGGAGCCGCCGAAAGCCCACCAGGAAGAGCACTATAGCCAGGCGCAGCAAGCCTGGCGGATGGTGATCGAACTTGTGACCGGTCTGATGATCGGCTTTGGCATCGGGTACGGGCTGGACAGCCTGTTCGGGACGATCCCGATTTTCCTGGTGCTGTTTACATTTCTGGGCCTCGCGGCCGGTGTGCAGACGATGATGCGCAGTGCCGCCGAGATGCAGAAGGCAAATATGGCCGAAGCGGCCGGGGACGATACAGCGCCCGACGCGGGCGACACTACAGCGCCCGATACGGGCGACGAGGAGAGGACGAAAGATGGCGACTGAAGCGCAGGGCGAAGAAGGCGGTCTGGTATTCCACCCGATGGATCAGTTCATCGTGAAGCCCTTGTTTGGCGACGGCCCGGTGGGCCTGTTCACGATCACCAACGTGACGCTTTGGATGGCGCTGACCGTGGTTGCGGTTGTCCTGCTCATGGTTCTGGGTACTTCGAAACGTTCGACCATCCCCGGGCGCATGCAATCGGTGGGTGAACTGGCCTATGGCTTCATCTACAAGATGGTCGAAGACGTGGCCGGCAAGGACGCCGTGGGCTTTTTCCCCTATATCATGACCCTGTTCATGTTCATCGTTTTCGCCAACTTCCTTGGCCTGATCCCGATGTCCTTCACCACCACCTCGCATTTCGCGGTGACCGTGCTGTTGGCGCTGCTGGTGTTCGTGACGGTGACGGTCGTGGGCTTCGTCAAGAACGGCGCCGGGTTCCTTGGCCTTTTCTGGGTGTCGAGCGCGCCGCTTGCGCTTCGCCCGATCCTGGCCGTGATCGAAATCATTTCCTACTTCGTGCGCCCTGTCAGCCACTCCATTCGTCTGGCGGGCAACCTGATGGCCGGTCACGCGGTGATCAAGGTTTTCGCGGGCTTTGCCGCGATTGCCGTGGTCAGCCCGGTGTCGGTTCTGGCGATCACCGCGATGTACGGCCTTGAGGTGCTGGTGTCCTTCATCCAGGCCTATGTCTTTACCATTCTGACCTGTGTGTACCTGAAGGATGCACTGCATCCGTCGCACTAAGGTCCGGCCCTCTCAACACCTGAATTACTAACTTCCAATCGTAAGGAGATACATCATGGAAGGCGAACTCGCACATATCGGCGCTGGTCTGGCTGCAATCGGTTCTGGCGCTGCTGCCATCGGTGTGGGCAACGTGGCAGGCAACTTCCTGTCGGGCGCCCTGCGCAACCCGTCGGCGGCTGCCGGTCAAACCGCGACCCTGTTCATCGGCATCGCTTTCGCAGAAGCCCTGGGGATCTTCTCGTTCCTCGTTGCTCTGCTGCTGATGTTCGCCGTCTAAGCCTACGGAACCTTATCCTTACGCGCGGGCGGCCTGTAGAGCGGGCCGCCCGATAGTGAGACACAGTTCCGACGGAGGACGCGATGGCGACCGAAACAACAGCGGGCACCGCTAGCACAAGCACCTGTGTCGTTGACGGCTCTGCCGTCGGCATGCCGCAGCTTTGCTTTGACTGGTGGCCCAACCAGATTTTCTGGCTCATTGTCACGCTCGTCGTGATCTTCTTCTTCCTGTCGCGCATCGCGCTGCCGCGCATTGCCGCCGTACTGGCCGAGCGTCAGGGGACCATTACCAACGATCTGGCCGCCGCAGAGGATCTCAAGGCGAAAGCCGTTGAGGCCGAGGAAGCCTATAACAAGGCCTTGGCCGATGCCCGGGCGCAGGCGCAGGATATCGTCAACCAGACCAAGGCAGAGATCAAAGCCGAACTGGACGATGCAACCGCGAAGGCCGATGCCGAAATCGCGGCCAAGGCTGCGGAAGGCGAAGAGAAAATCGCCGAAATCCGTGCCAATGCCATGGAAAGCGTCAAGGATGTTGCCAAGGACACCGCCAAGGAACTGGTCAGTGTCATGGGTGGCAAGGCCGACGCGAGATCCATCACCGCGGCGATCAACGCACGGATGAAGGGGTAACCGATATGGCACGATACATCGCATTCATGGCCGCCATGACCATGGCCAGCCCCGCACTTGCCGCCACTGGCCCTTTCTTTTCGCTGGGCAACACCGACTTTGTTGTTCTGCTGGGTTTCCTGGTGTTCGTCGGCGTCATCTTCTACTTCAAGGTGCCTGGCCTTCTGGGTCAGAAACTGGACGAACGTGCCGAGGGCATCAAATCCGAGTTGGACGAAGCCCGCGCCCTGCGTGAAGAAGCACAGACCCTGCTGGCCAGCTATGAGCGCAAGCAGAAGGAAGTGCAGGAGCAGGCCGACCGCATCGTCACCCACGCCAAGGAAGAGGCCGCCGAGGCGGCGGAACAAGCCAAGGAAGATCTGAAAGTGTCGATCGCGCGCCGTATTCAGGCCGCCGAAGACCAGATTGCCTCGGCTGAAGCCAATGCCGTCAAGGAAGTGCGCGACAAGGCCGTTGCCATTGCCGTGGGTGCCGCCAAGGACGTGGTCGCCAAGCAGATGACCGCGACCGAGGGCAACAAGCTGATTGACGACGCGATCAGCCAAGTGGACGCCAAGTTGCACTAACGCGGCGCAAGCGTTTCAGGATAGGAAAGGCCCGGATCATGCGATGATCCGGGCCTTTTTTCTGTGGCCAAGGAGGGATGGCGTCATGTGCCCCGGTGCATGGCGTTCGTGCCTGTGGCATGCACAGGGGCGGTGTCATTGAGCAGAAAGCGTTTGGTAAACGTGTTCGATGCGTCGCGCGGGTAAGGATTTTGAAAATCCTTGGCGCAAGCGGTTTCGAAACCGCTTGGCTGCCTGCCTTCGATGCGATCCGGTTGGGGGGCGTTTTTGCCCCCCTTGGAAATGAAAGGGGGCCGTTGAACCGGCCCCTCATTCACTCCTGCCATGTTGACTGTATATCTATTGAAGCCTTGGGATCATGATCTCTTGGCCGATGGTGAGATGTGCCTCGGAGGGCAAGGTTTCGGCGTTGGCGGCCAGGATCTCGGAACCGTGGTGTGTGCGACCGTAGTAGCGGTAGGAAATCGAGGCCAGCGTATCGCCCGGTGACACGGTGTGCAGCTCATGCCGGGGCTGGACAGGTTGCGAGAGGTTGGCCAGAAGCGCCGAGGTATCGACCCGCCCATCCTGCGTGATCAGGCTTTCGGGGACCTCGACCTTGCCCTTCTCGGCGGCGTCCACGACCAGGGCGGTGATGTAATCCTTGGACTGGCCCTGTTTCAGGGCGTCAACCACCATGGTTTCGAGCTTGGTATCCCCCGCGGGCAAGGGGCGGGGCGATGAGGCGCTTGTTTCGGCTGTCGCCCTGGGCTGTTGCGCGGTTCGCGCGGCGGTGTCCCGGTTTTCGGGCGCAATGCGTTCCGGGGCGACCTTGGGCTGTGGCAGGGTTTGGATGTCGGTCTTTTGCCGGGTGACTGCCGGATCGGGTTGGGCGGCAGGGGCAGCCATACCGGCCTGCCGTGGCGCAGAGGGTTGCATCATGATCAATGCGATCGTGATGCTGATGAAGCCGACGGAAATCAAAACGATACGGATCATGCAACCAGGGCCCTTGGCTATGGGCAGGGTGTCGGGGGTGATCTTTGTCCGCCCTTGGCATCCATCCCGATGGATTCGCGATGCCAGTCCTGTTGCGGTGCCCCCCACCAGACACACCCGCTTACTGCGCGATGTGACAACAACTTATAGTTAGTTGTTCCAGATATAGGCGATTTTTGGCGAAATCGTCAATATGAAGTGATTCGGAAAAGCGCGTTTTGCCCCTGTTTTTCAAGGCCGTCCGAGATTTTCGAATCACTTCAAGGGGTTGGTGGAGGCGTCTTTAGCCGTTTTCCCGAAGGATCGCCCCGGCAAGATAGAGCGAGCCGCAAATCAGCACCCGTGCACCGGGTGTTTGGGCGGTGATCCGGGTGATGGCGGAGAGGGCATCGTCGGCGCACTGCGCGGGCAGGCCCAGGGCGCGCGCGGCTTGGGCGGTTTCCTCGGCTGGCAGGGTATTGGCCTCGTCGGGGATGGAGATTGCCGTGAGGCTGTCGGCCTGTTGGGCAAGCGGGGCGAGGTAGCCCGAGATGTCCTTGGTGTTGAGCATCCCGCAGATCAGGTGCGTGGGGCGGTCGGGCAGCGAGGCCAGAAGGCGGCCAAGCGCCTGCCCTGCGGCGGCGTTGTGGCCGCCGTCGAGCCACAGTTCGGCCCGTGGTGCGGCCTTGACCAAGGGGCCGGTCTTGAGGCGCTGCATCCGGGCGGGCCATTGGGCGGCGGTCACGGCCCCTTCAAGCGCGGCGTCGCCCATTTCAAGATAACGCAGGGCGGCGATTGCGGCCCCGGCGTTCTGAACCTGGTGGTCTCCGGGCAGGTTGGGCAGCGGCAGGTCACGTAGCCCGGTTTCATCCTGATAGATCAGCCGGTCGTTTTCGCGGGTGACGTGCCAGTGCTGGCCATGCGCGAACAGCGGGGCACCGAGGCGGCGGGCGATGTCTTCGATCACCTCTAGCGCTTCGTCCTCTTGCGGGCCGACAATGCAGGGTACGCCGCGCTTGATGATCCCGGCCTTTTCGCCCGCGATCTTGGACAGCGTGTTGCCCAAGAACTGTTCGTGGTCGATGGAAATGGGCGTGATGATGCTGAGCGCCGGTTCGGCGATGACGTTGGTGGCGTCAAGCCTGCCGCCAAGGCCCACTTCGAGCAGGGTGTAATCGGCCTTGACCCGGCTCATCGCCAGAAGCGCGGCGCAGGTGGTTATTTCGAAATAGGTGATGTTTTCGCCGTTGTTGGCGGCATAGCATTCATCGAGCACCGCCGTCAGGTCGGGTTCCGAGATCAACGCACCGGCCAGCCGGATACGTTCGTGGAAGCGCGCCAGATGCGGCGATGTATAGGCGTGGACGCTTTTGCCCGCGGCCTCAAGCCCGGCGCGGATCATCGCCTGTGTGCTGCCTTTGCCGTTGGTTCCGGCAAGGTGGATCACCGGTGGCAGGGAATCCTGCGGGTTGCCCAGGGCCTCAAGCAGGCGCCAGACGCGATCCAAGGTGAGGTCGATGATTTTCGGGTGAAGCGACATCATCCGGTCAAGGATGATGTCCGATGTGGGGCCGCTCATTCCGCTTTGTCGGTTTCGGCCGGGGTGTCATCTTGGGACGTGGTGTCACTTTCCGACGGGTCGGGGCCCGGCAGGTCACCGCGCACGGCAGGCGGCAGGCCCATCAGCATACGGGTGATGGTGATCAGTTCCTCGCGCATCTTGGTGCGCGGTGTCACCCGGTCGAGCATGCCGTGATCCAGCAGGTATTCGGCCCGCTGGAAGCCTTCGGGCAGCTTTTCGCGGATCGTCTGTTCGATCACGCGGGGACCGGCAAAACAGATCAGGGCGTTGGGCTCGGATATATGCACATCGCCCAGCATGGCGTAGGAGGCCGTAACCCCGCCGGTGGTGGGGTGCGTCAACACGACGATATAGGGAAGGCCCGCTTCCTTGAGCATCTGGATGGCGACGGTGGTGCGGGGCATTTGCATGAGGCTTAGGATGCCTTCCTGCATGCGTGCGCCGCCGGCGGCGGAAAACAGGACCAGCGGGCGTTTGAGTTTCACCGCCTCTTGGGCGGCGGCGATGATGGCGTTGCCCACGTACATGCCCATGGAGCCGCCCATGAACGAGAAATCCTGTGCCGCGGCAACGATGGGGGTGCGGCCGATCTCGCCGGTGGCGACGAGCATCGCCTCTTTCTCGCCGGTGGATCGTTGCGCGGCTTTCATGCGGTCGGGGTATTTTTTCTGATCGCGGAAGTGCAGGGGGTCCGGTGTGGGGGCGGGGACGGTGATCTCGGAAAAGATGCCGCCATCGAAGAGCGCTTTGAAACGGTCCCGTGGCGTGATCGCCATGTGGTGGCCGCAATTGGTGCAGACGTTCAAGTTCTGGCTGAGTTCGCGGTGAAACAGCATGGTGCCGCAGTCATCGCATTTGGACCAAAGGTTCTCGGGCATCTCGCGGCGCGAGAAGATCGAGTTGATGCGTGGGCGCACGTAGTTGGTGATCCAGTTCATACCGCTTCGGTCCCTGTTTGTTGCACGCCCCGAGATAAGGTGACGCGAGGGGAATTGCAATCAGCGACGCAAGGCAATGCGCGCGATGAGCCAGCCGCAAAAGAGCACCATGATATCAACCGGGGCCCAGGCCCAGATGGCCGCCGCATCATCCAGCGAGAACGGATAGGTATAAAGCGCGAGGCCATCGAAATTGCCTTCGGGCGCGACGAGGACGATGGCGCTGAGGTTGTTGACCATGTGCAGGGCGATGGCCGGGCCAAGGGTGCCTGCGCGCGCCGTCAGGTCGGCGGCGGCGAGGCCGAAAAGCGCGGCCCAGCCCACCACCAGCCATGTATTCTGGCCGTGCGTGGCGGGATCGTAGTGCAGCACGGCAAAACACAGCGCGGGCAGGGCCAGCCAGACAAGGGGGTGTGAAAACCGCGCGGCCAATTGCGATTGAAGGTAGCCGCGAAAGACCAGTTCTTCGGCCCCGGTTTGGATGAGCAGTGCCAGCAGCGCCAAGGGCAGGAGCATGATCCATGTGCCGGGCGCGAGATTGGGAGCGGGTTGCATGGCCTCGCCGGCGGGCAAAAGCAGGCTGACCACGGCAAAAAGCGCCAGAACGGCAAGGCCCACTTGCCGGAACTGTTGAATGGCCAGCGGCAGGGGGCCAATGACCGACAGCAGGCCCCGGTTGTGCAGCGCGCGCAGCGCGGCGGCGAGGGCCACGATCAGGAAGATAAACAGGAACAGGTTGATCAACACGGCGCGGGGCGTGCCCCCGGTGGCCAGTTCCGCCGCCAGAACCCCCCAGGCTTCGGGGCCGATAAGGGCGCTGTGCAGGATGGAATAGCCCAGATTGAGCGCCATGAATATCAGCACCATCAGGACCAGTCCTGCCAGTAGCAATAGCGGTTGGTTGCTGGCCCGTGCCGGGGCCACAAGGCGTTCATGGGCGTCGTATCTCATGCCTCATAGCTAGGGGGGTGGCGGCGGTCGTGCAATCCGAACCTGTGTGATGCGCGAAAATCCCGAGCCTTGGGGCGGGCGTGTCTTGTGTCCGCCCCGCCGCTCGCCTATTCCAAGGGGGAATATTTTCGGGGAGGCCCATCATGACCAAATTCGACAAATCCAAGCTACCCAGCCGTTATGTGACCGAAGGCCCGGCGCGCGCGCCGCACCGGTCCTATTACTATGCCATGGGCATGACCGAGGATGAGATTCACCAGCCCTTGGTCGGGGTCGCGACCTGCTGGAACGAGGCGGCGCCCTGCAACATCGCCCTGAGCCGTCAGGCGCAGGCGGTCAAGGGCGGCGTGAAAGAGGCGCATGGTTCGCCCCGTGAATTCACCACGATCACCGTGACCGACGGGATCGCCATGGGCCACGAGGGGATGCGTTCGAGCCTTGCCAGCCGCGAGGCGATTGCCGATACCGTGGAACTGACCATGCGCGGCCATTGCTATGACGCGCTTGTCGGTCTGGCGGGTTGCGACAAGTCCCTGCCGGGCATGATGATGGCCATGGTGCGCCTGAACGTGCCGTCGGTTTTTGTCTACGGTGGTTCGATCCTGCCCGGCAAGGCCCCGCAGATCGACGATATCCCCGAGGATTTCCGCACCCGTGACCTGACGGTGCAGGATATGTTCGAGGCCGTGGGCCGCCACCAGAACGGCGAGATGTCGGACAAGGCGCTGGATGTACTTGAGCGCGTGGCCTGCCCGTCGGCCGGGGCCTGTGGCGGGCAGTTCACCGCCAATACCATGGCTTGCGTCAGCGAGGCGATTGGCCTTGCCCTGATGAATTCCAGCGGCATGCCCGCCCCCTATGAAAGCCGCGACCAGTATGGCGAGGCCTCGGGTCGGGCGGTCATGGACCTGTTGGCAAGCAATGTCCGGGCGCGTGACGTGGTGACCCGCAAGAGCCTTGAGAATGCCGCGCGCGTCGTGGCCTGCACCGGCGGGTCGACCAATGCCGGGCTTCACCTTCCGGCGATTGCGCATGAGGCGGGGATCGAGTTTTTCCTTGATGATGTCTGCGAGATTTTCCGCGACACGCCTTATTTCGTCGACCTCAAGCCCGGTGGCACATATGTGGCCAAGGATCTCTACGAGGCGGGCGGTATCCCGGTGGTGATGAAGGAGTTGCGCAAGGCGGGCCTGATCCACGAGGATTGCGTCACGGCCTCGGGCCGCAGCATTGGCGAGGAGTTGGACCGCATCGACCGCGAGGCCGACGGCAAGGTGATTTATCCTATCGACCAGCCCCTGACCAAGACCGGCGGTGTTGTCGGCCTGAAGGGCAACCTTGCCCCCGATGGGGCCATCGTGAAGGTCGCGGGCATCCCGACGCAGCACCAGCGGTTCACCGGGCCGGCGCGCGTGTTCGAATGCGAGGAAGAGGCCTTTGCCGCCGTGAAGGCGCGTGAATACGAAGAAGGCGAGGTGATCGTCATCCGCAACGAAGGCCCCGCCGGTGGGCCGGGGATGCGCGAGATGCTGGCCACCACCGCGGCGCTTTCGGGCCAGGGCATGGGCAAGAAAGTGGCCCTGATCACCGATGGCCGTTTCTCGGGCGCGACGCGGGGTTTCTGCGTGGGGCACGTGGGGCCGGAAGCGGCGCATTGTGGCCCGATCGCCCTGTTGCGCAACGGTGATACGATCACCATCGACGCGGTTTCGGGCGAGTTGAGCGTGGACCTTTCCGACGAGGAGCTGGCCGAGCGCAAGAAGGATTGGGCCGGGCCGAAGGAAACCATCTATGCCAGCGGCGCGCTTTACAAGTATGCCAAGCTGGTGGGCGAGACCTACAAGGGCGCGGTGACCCATCCGGGCGGCAAGGCCGAGCGTCATGTCTATATGGACCTCTGACAGGCCAGGGCGGATGCGCATGGCGGTCAGCCTGAGTGCCATGCTTTTCCTGTCCGCCTGCATGGGGGATGTCGGTGCTTTCGGGCTTTCGGGCCCGGGCGGCGGCAAGGCAAAGGCGGTTCGTGAGTTGCCGCTTTTTCGGGGCGCGGTCGTGGTTCGCGCGCCGGATGGTTATTGCGTGGATGCCGCGCATGTGACGCGGGGGCCGTCGGCAACGGTCGTGCCCTTGGCAACCTGCGGCAGCCTGACCGGAGAAGGCTATGTGCCGGTGGAACCTGCCCTGATGACGGTTTCGGTTTTGCCGAAACGGTTCGGCGCGGAACAGCCCACGGCGGCGGAATTGGCCGCCTCTTTGGCCCCGGTGGAGGTCAGCAACGCCGAGGATGGCGACGGTATCGCGCTTGTGCGCGTGTCCAATGGCGGTGAGACACGGCTTCCGGAAGGCGACCCACGTTATTGGCGCGGTGCGATGGAGGTCAATGGCCATATCGTTGGCCTGGCGCTTTACGGGCGAACGGATGGTGGTTTGTCCGGGGCGGAAGGGCGGCGCTTGATGCTGGATCTGGCCGAAGCCTTGCGGTCGGCAAGTACGAAGGCGGCACCGGGGTAAGTGCCCGCGCCTTCGGCGGTGGAGGTCATGACAGAGCAATCCCCGGCACGCGTAAAACCCTTGGGCGGTTTCTTGGGTGGATTGTTCCCAAAATCCGGTTAATGCTATGGAGGCGTTAACTTTTACCCGTTAAGGGTCGGACCGGAATACAGGGAAAATGCATGCCACAGTCGCGCAAATCGCTACTGAAATGGGCCTCGGATCGGCGCGGGCTTCGACGGTGGAGGAAGGCCGCGCAATCCGTGCACGACATGCGGATAAGCGACCTGCGGTCCGAGCGCGCGCGCGCGCGCAAATTGCGGTATTGGTTGAATGAATTGATCTCGGTCGCCGATAGCCGGATGGCCTTGCCGATGATCGGGTCAAACACCTTTTCCAAACCGCATGGAACCGATTGGGCCTGGCGGCCCGCGCTGTGGCGCGAACCCTTGGCCGCGCCGGGCATGTCAGCGGTGCAAAGCAAGTCCACGCTTGGGCGCGAAGTGACATTGTTTCACGACTGTCAACATTCCGAGTTGACGCTTCGGCAGTTGCGCAACCTGAGAGAGGCCGACCTGGCCCCCTTTGGCCTGCGCATGGATGTATTCAGTTTCGATGGCTCGTTCCTGTCGCTGGTGTTGGATATGCCGCCCGAGGTGGTGCAGGGGCTGGGGCGACGTCACCTGATCCGCATGGATACCATCGTGGAGATGGAAAAGCCGCTTGAGATTTTTGCCCGGCTGAACATCAAGCACGGCCCTAATACCGAACAGATCGTACGGGAATTGCCCCTGAATTCCGATGAGATCATGGTGGAATTCGATCTGGCCTATTCCGACCTGAATGAAAAACGGATCGAACGGGCCTGGATCGACCTGATCTTCGAGAACCCGCAGATGAGCCAGGTTGTCCTGCGGGACCTGACCTTTAGCCGCCGCCCCCGGGCCGAGTTTTGACGGAGAGAGCCGATGAGTGATTTCACACTGACCAAAACACGGCTGATCGAAGGCGTTTGGGAGGGGGTCTTGACCCGCAAGGGGGCGGGGAACGACCAACCCCAAGTCGAGGTAACGCATCTGGAACGGGTGCTTCGCGGGGTCGAGGTGACCGAAAAACCCGATGAGAGCCTATGGGTTGTCCGGGTGCCGGTGCCCTTGGAACTGATTGCCGACGGGGTTCAGACGTTCCTGATCAAGGATGTCAAAAGCGGCGAGACCCTGGAAAGTTTTTCGCTTCTGGCGGGGGAGGCCTTGAGCCATGACATTCGCGCGGAAATGAACCTTTTGCGAGAAGAGCTGGATATGCTCAAACGCGCCTTCCGGCGGCATTGCCTGGAGACGATGTAGGTTAACTGCCCTTGGGCAGTTTCACGATGGTCGGTTCGGTTTCCGGGGCGAGTTCTTCGAAATCGAAGTTATCAAGGCGTTTGGCGCGGCGGCCGACCTTGTCGGCGGAAATCTTGATGTCGGAAATATCCTTGGCCGCCTGATTGAAGTGCCGGTCGAGGTTTTCGACACGGGTTCCAAGGCGGTCCACATCGGCGAAAAGCAAGCCCAATTCGCGCCGGATGGCCCCGGCCTGTTCGCGCATGCGGGCGTCTTTGAGGATGGCGCGCATGGTGTTGAGGGTGGCCATGCAGGTGGTGGGCGACACGATCCAGACCCGTGCGGCAAAGCCGTCGCGCACCAGTTCGGGGAAATTGGCGTGCAGTTCGGCATAGACCGCCTCGGATGGTAAGAACATCAAGGCGCCATCGGCGGTTTCGCCGTCGAGGATGTATTTCTCGGAAATATCCTTGATGTGTTTCTTGACGGATGTGCGCAGGAACTTGGCGGCCTCGTTCACCTCCCAATCGGTGGTGGCGTTGCGCAGGGCCTCGTAGGCCTCAAGCGGGAACTTGCTGTCGATGCAGATCGGGCCGGGGGGATTGGGCAAGTGAATGAGGCAGTCGGCCCGTTTGCCGTTCGATAGCGTATGTTGCAGCGTGAAGCTGTCAGAGGGCAGGGCCTTTTGCACGATGTCGTGCAGTTGGATTTCGCCGAAGGCGCCGCGGGTCTGCTTGTTACTGAGGATGTCCTGAAGGGTCAGGACATCGCCCGAGAGCTTGGTGATATTCTCCTGTGCCTTGTCGATGGCGGTGAGGCGCTGTTGCAAATCGCCCAAGGTTTGCGCGGTGCGGCGGGCGGAGCCTTGCAGGTTCTCGTTCATCTGGCCCGACACCTGCGCCAGCCGCTTTTCCATCAGTTGCAGCATGTTGGATTGAGCGGCGGCTTGCGCCTCGGAGACGTGGTTGAGGCCCCCCGCAAGCTGTTGTTGCCCATCGCTAAGGCTTTGAACGCGCAGGCCCAATTCGCCCACCTGCCGCGACAGGGGGGCAGTCATGCTGGCGCTGCGCCCGGCGGCGCGGACGGCCATGATCAACAGGATCACGATGAGCAGCAGCACCGCTGCACCGGCCAAGATCAGCAGCACCAGGGGGGCGCTGAAGGAATAGGTTGTTTCGCCGATCTGGATCATGTGCGCCCGAAAAGCCTTTCGATGTCTGCAAGCTTGAGCTCGACATAAGTGGGGCGGCCGTGGTTGCATTGGCCGGAATGGGGGGTGGCCTCCATTTCGCGCAGGAGGGCGTTCATTTCCTCGGCCTGCATGCGGCGGCCCGAGCGGATGGAGCCGTGACAGGCGACGCGGCTGAGGATCGCCTCAATATGGGCGCGTAGGGTGAGGCTATCGCCTTGGTCGGCCAGTTCATCGAGGATGTCGAGAACCAGCGCGCGGGCATCGCATTGCCCGAGGATCGCCGGGGTTTCGCGCACGGCGATGGTGCCGGGGCCGAAGCCTTCGATGTGCAGGCCAAGACGGGCCAGATCGTCGGATAATTCGAGCAGCCGGGCGGCGTCGCCCTCTGACATTTCAATGATCTCGGGGATCAGAAGGGCCTGCGAGGTGACACCGTTTTCATCCATCTGGTGTTTGAGTTTTTCATAAACCAGACGTTCGTGGGCGGCGTGTTGATCGACGATGACCATGCCATCGGCGGTTTGGGCGACGATGTAGTTTTCGTGCACCTGCGCGCGGGCGGCGCCAAGGGGCAGGTCTTCGCGGGGCGGGGCCTCGGGCGTGGCGTCTTCCGTGACTGTTGGCTCGACCCGCGCGGACCATTCCGATTGCATATCGGCAAAGCCGGGGGCTTGTGCCTGATAGCTGGCGGCGCGGGCTTGGGCCGAGGGGCGGTCCATCTGGTAGACGCGGGGCGCGCCGGTGGGTTCGGGGCGCATGGCGCCAAGGGTGGCCCCGGCAACGGTGGTCGAGGCGCGATGCCCGGCCTCGGCCAGTGCATGGCGCAGGCCCGACACGATCAGGCCCCGCGCAAGGCCCGGATCGCGAAAGCGGACCTCGGATTTGGCGGGGTGGACGTTGACGTCAACCAGCGTGGGATCGCATTCGATGAAAAGGGCCGCAGCCGGGTGACGCTCACGGCTGAGGAAGTCGTGATAAGCGGCGCGCAGGGCACCGTATAGCATCTTGTCACGCACCGGGCGGGCGTTGACGAAAAGGTATTGCGCCACGGAACTGCCGCGCGAATAGGTGGGCAGAGCGGCGTAGCCGCGCATCTGCAGGCCTTCGCGGGTTGCGTCGATGCGCAGGGCGTTTTCGGCAAACTCCGTGCCCAAGATACGGGCCAAGCGGCCGTGCAGGGCATCGAACAGGTCGCCGGTTTCCGGGTCGGCCCGGAAGGTGACGCGCCCCTCGCCGCCGCCCGAGACATCGCGCAGGGTGAAGCCCACGAAAGGTTCGGCCATGGCGAGGCGTTTGACCACGTCGGTGATCGCCTGCGCCTCGGCCCGGTCGGTGCGCATGAATTTCAGGCGGGCGGGCGTGGCATGGAAAAGATCGCGCAGGGTGACGATGGTGCCGGCGTTGAGAGCAGCGGGTTTGACGCCACTCATTTCACCGCCGCTGACTGCAACCTCGGCGGCGTCATGGGCTTGGGCGCGGGAGGTGATGGTCAGCCGCCCGACCGCGCCAAGGCTTGGCAGGGCCTCACCACGAAACCCGAAGGTGTGGATATTCAGAAGGTCAGAGCCGTCGATCTTGGAGGTGGCATGGCGCGACAGGGCCAGCGGCAAATCATCGGGCGCGATACCGCAGCCATCGTCGCTGACCCGGATCAGGGTCTTGCCGCCGTCGGCATAGCTGACCTCGATCCGGCGGGCGCCTGCATCGAGCGCGTTTTCCACCAGTTCCTTGACCGCCGAGGCGGGGCGTTCGACCACTTCGCCGGCGGCGATACGATTGATCGCGGCATCGTCGAGTTGCCGAATGATAGGGGGTGCGGCGCTTATCTTGGGGTCAGGTTGGTTCATCTGGGCATATCTAGCATGGGTGGGCCCGATTCTGCCAGCGAAGGCTTGCTGTGCGCGGGGATTTGGCAAAAGAAATTTCGGCGTCTGGGTTGGCACTGGTAAATATTCAATTATGTGAATGAAAACCCTTTGAGAGGAGTCCCAGATGTTCACGCGCACCAGTGCTTCAAACGGACCACATTCGCCCGAGGTGACCGGATTTTACGATCCGGCCACGGGGTCCGTACAATATGTTGCCGCTTGCCCGGAAACCGGGAAAGCGGCTTTGATCGACGTGGTGCAGGATTTTGACCCTGCCGAAGCGCGCAGCCGCTTTGACAGTGCGTCGGTCATACTTGAGTTCGTCAAGGACAAGGGACTTGAAGTGGAGTGGGTGCTGGATACCCACCCCCATGCCGATCACCTGATGGCGTCCCGTTGGCTGAAAGAACAAACCGGCGCGCCGAATGCGATCGGTGCCAAGGTGCGCGATATCGGCGGGCTGTGGGAACGGATTTACAACACGCCCGGCGCCTTTGACCCGGACCGGGATTTCGACCGGCTTTTCGAAGATGGCGAGACCTTCAGGCTGGGTAATCTGGAGGTGCGGGTGATGCTGTCGCCCGGGCATACGCTTGGGTCGATCACCTATGTCATGGGGGATGCCGCCTTTGTGCATGACACGTTCATGCATGTGGATGTCGGCACATCGAGGGCGGATTTCCCCGGTGGGTCGTCGGATGACCTGTATGACAGTTTGCAGGCGATTCTGGCGCTGCCAGAGGACACGCGGCTGTTCATCGGGCATGATTATCCGCCGGTGAAAGACCGAAAGGAACCAGCATGGGAGGCCACGGTGGCGCGGCACAAGGCCGATAACCCGCATGTCGGGGGTGGGGCCACGCGCGAAGCCTTTACCAGGCTGCGGGATGAGCGGGACGCCACGCTTGGGCTGCCGGATCGGATGCTCTATGCCTTGCAGGTGAACCTGCGGGCCGGGCAATTGCCGGAGCCGGAGGCGGATGGCAACGCTTATTACAAGATACCGGCCAACCGGTTCTGAAGCGCGCGAAAGGATACGACATGCAAAGCGAAACCATCGGTGGGGCCACTTTCGAGACATGGACGGTTGAGGAGGTGGCCGAGGCCTGGGCCAGGAACGAGATCGTGCTGATCGACGTGCGCACGCCGCAGGAATACATGTTCGAGCATATCGAGGGCGCGCTGTTGCTACCGATGCCGTTTTTCAATGCCGAAAAGCTTCCGGGGCAAAAGGACAAGCGTATCGTGTTCCACTGTGGTTCGGGCGTGCGATCCGAAAAAATCGCGCGGGCGGCTATCGAGGCCGGGATTGACCGGATTGCCCACATGAAAGGCGGGTTCGGCGCGTGGAAAGAGGCCAAGCAGCCCTATATCGGGACGAATATGGCCACCGGCGCACCCACCCGCGTTGAGGGTTAAGCCCAGCGGCCCGTGAAATCCTCGGGCACCATCAGGATATCGCGGTCAAGGGTCTTCACGTCGGTGCGCCCGCAGAGGCCCATGGAAACGTCCAGCTCCTTGTGGATGCATTCCAATGCCTTGGTCACGCCCTCTTCGCCCATGGCGCCAAGGCCGTAGACGAAAGCGCGGCCGATGTAGGTGCCTTTTGCGCCAAGCGCCATGGCCTTCAAAACATCCTGCCCGGTGCGAATGCCGCTGTCGAGATGCACCTCGATCTTGTCGCCCACGGCGTCAAGGATCGGCGGCAGGGCGCGAATGGCGCTGAGCGCGCCATCAAGCTGTCGCCCGCCGTGGTTGGACACGATGATCGCATCGGCGCCCACATTGAGCGCCTCACGCGCGTCGCGCGGGTCCATGATACCCTTGATGATGAGGGGGCCGTCCCACATCTTGCGAAACTCGCGGATGCGGTCCCAGTTGAGGGAGGGATCAAAGGCTTCGGAAGTCCAGGTGCTAAGCGAGGAGGGGTCGGTCACGCCTTTGGCGTGGCCCACGATATTGCCGAAGGAGCGGCGTTTCGTGCCCAGCATGCCAAGGCCCCAATGTACCTTGGTCATCATGTTGGCGATGGAGGAAGGTGTAAGCTTGGGCGGGGCGGAAAGCCCGTTCTTGAGATCCTTGTGCCGCTGGCCAAGCACCTGCAAATCCACGGTGATCATCGCCGCCGAACATTTGGCGGCTTTGGCGCGATCAAAGAGGCGCTGCATGAAATCATCGTCTTTCAGTGTGTAAACCTGAAACCAGAAGGGTTTGGTGGTGTTCTCGGCCACGTCTTCGATGGAGCAGATCGACATGGTCGAGAGCGTGAAGGGCACGCCGAATTTCTCGGCGGCGCGGGCGGCCTTGATCTCGCCGTCGGCGCATTGCATGCCGGTCAGGCCGACGGGGGCAAGGCCCACGGGCATCGCCACGTCCTGCCCGATCATCCGGGTTTTGGTGCTGCGCCCGTCCATATCGACGGCCACCCGTTGCCGCAGGTAGATGTCATTGAAATCACTGGTGTTTTCGCGGAACGTTTGTTCCGTCCAACTGCCCGACTCGGCATAGTCGTAGAACATCTTGGGGGTGCGGCGTTTGTAGATGCGCTTGAGGTCATCGACGCAGGTGATTACGGGCATGGGGTATCCAATCGTAAAATGGTAAATATTTATTACCAATCCATGCGGGTGCGCGCAAGAAACAGGCTGATGCGCCCTTGGCGGCGTGGCAAGGGGGCGTTGCCCCCTCGGCCTGCGGCCTCACCCCCGGGATATTTCGGGCCAGAAGAAAGGCAGGGTCAGGCGGAATGTGCGCCGTCGGCCAAGCCTTTGACGAAATCGAGGACCTCTGCGGGGCTCAAGCCCTCGGCCAGTTTGCCGACGATGGCAGAGCCGACGACCGCGCCATCGGCGACGCCGGCGATTTCACGGCTGGTGTCGGGAGTGCGGATGCCGAAGCCCACGATCACCGGCAGGTCGGTGTGCGATTTGATGCGCGCGACCTCGGGGCCGACATCACTGGCCTGGGCGGCGGCGGCGCCGGTGATCCCGGTGATAGAAACATAGTAAACAAAGCCCGAGGTGTTCGTCAGAACCTTGGGCAGGCGCTTGTCGTCCGTGGTGGGAGTGGCAAGGCGGATGAAGTTGAGCCCGGCCTTTTGGGCGGGAATGCACAGTTCTTCGTCTTCCTCGGGGGGCAGGTCGACCACGATCAGCCCATCGATCCCCGCCTCTTTGGCATCGACGAGGAATTTGTCCACCCCGCGGCTGTAGATCGGGTTGTAATATCCCATCATGACAATCGGCGTGGTGTCATCGGTTTCGCGGAACTCACGGGCCATTTGCAGGGTGCGTTCCAGCGTCATGCCGCCTTCGAGCGCGCGTTGACCGGCCAATTGGATGGTCGGGCCATCGGCCATCGGATCGGTGAAGGGCAGGCCCATTTCGATGATGTCGACACCGGCGCCGGGCAGGCCTTTGACCACCTCAAGCGAGGTTTCGTAATCAGGATCCCCGGCCATGATATAGGCGACAAAGGCCTTCTTACCTTCGGCGTGCAGCGCGGCGAATTTGGCGTCGATACGGGTCATGCGGGAATCCTGAATTCTGGTTCCCGGTGGTTTCGCTCAATCCGCGCCCAAGTGCAATAACGATCATGCCTCGGTCATGATTATCCAGTGAGTGCCGTAGCGGTCGCGGACCATTCCGAAGCCAGATGAGAAGAATTTGGCGCTGTATGCGTCGATGACGTCGCCGCCCTCGGCCAGCCGGTCGTAAAGCGTCCGGCCCTCCTCGGGGTCGGAGACGACATGCGTGACCGAGACAGCCTTTTGGGGATCGCCCTCCATTCCCGGGGGGAAATCGCCCGCCATAAGGCGCGAGCCGTCGGGGAAGGCAAGCTGCGAATGCATTACTCTGTCGCTGTCGATATTTTGTGGCGTGTCGGCGGGCGCGTCGGACCATTTCATAATGGTTAACTCGCCGCCGAACACATCGGCATAGAAGGTCATCGCATCGGCGCAGTGACCTTGGAAATGCAGATACGGGTACGGCATCGAGGTTTCCTGTTCGTTAATGCTCGGACCACCTTTGCTTGCCATGCTGGCCGGGCCTGCGGCAAGGGGTGACTTGCAACGCGCCCGCTTGCGGCATAGAAGCGCCGCGTTACCGTAATGGAGGGCGCGAGATGGGTTTCAAGATGGGTATCGTGGGCTTGCCGAACGTGGGGAAATCCACGCTCTTCAACGCGCTCACTAGGACGGCCGCGGCGCAGGCGGCGAATTTCCCGTTCTGCACGATCGAGCCCAATGTGGGCGAGGTCAACGTGCCGGACCAACGTCTTGAAACACTTGCGGAGATTGCCGGCTCAAAGCAGATCATCCCGACGCGGATGACCTTTGTGGACATCGCCGGGCTGGTGAAGGGCGCCAGCCAGGGCGAGGGGCTGGGCAACCAGTTCCTGGCCAATATCCGCGAGGTGGATGCCATCGCCCATGTGCTGCGCTGTTTCGAGGATGGCGATGTGACCCACGTTGAGGGGCGCGTTGATCCGGTGGCCGATGCCGAGGTGATCGAGACCGAATTGATGCTGGCCGATCTGGAAAGCATCGAAAAGCGGCGCGCGGGTCTGGTGCGCAAGCTGAAAGGCAACGATAAGGAGGCGGTTCAGCAGGACCGTTTGCTGTCCGAGGCGCAGGCCATGCTGGAAGAGGGCAAGCCCGCCCGGCTTGTCGAGGTGAGCGAGGACGACGTCAAGGCCTGGAAGGGGCTGCAACTTCTGACCACCAAGCCGATCTTGTATGTCTGCAACGTGGATGAAGGCAGCGCGGCAGAGGGCAACGCGTTCTCGGCAAAGGTGGAAGCCATGGCCGCCGAACAAGGGGCGGCCAGCGTGGTGATCTCGGCCCAGATCGAGGAAGAGATCAGCCAGTTGGACGCCGAAGAAGCCGTTGAATTTCTTGAGGAATTGGGGCTGGCCGAGGCCGGATTGGCGCGTTTGATCCGGGCGGGTTATGAGCTGTTGCACCTTGAAACCTATTTCACCGTCGGCCCGAAAGAGGCCCGTGCATGGACCATCAAGACCGGCACCTCGGCGCCCAAGGCGGCGGGCGTGATTCACGGCGATTTCGAAAAGGGCTTCATCCGGGCCGAAACCATCGCCTATGACGATTTCGTCGCTTGCAATGGCGAACAGGGCGCGAAGGAAGCGGGCAAGATGCGCGCCGAGGGCAAGGCCTATGTCGTCAAGGATGGCGATGTTTTGCACTTCCTGTTCAACACCTGAGCCGGGGCGGCCTGCCTCATCGTCGAATCATGCCGGCGTATCTTGGTGAATGATCGGGGTTTTGGCGTTGCCGTGAGACGGTGCTGTCGTGTCGATCTATTTGGCCGAAGGTGGCGGCCTGAAACGGTGTACATGAATGCGCTGTTGGGCTCATACGCATGTTTCGAGCCTTATAGACCGGCGGCTTCGAAGCCCCGGGCCGGGGGCCGGGTGGCGATCCACCATGCCAATCGGGAATTGAGTGACATAAGGGGCAATTCCGACTTGCCCCCCCGTGCCGCTTTCGATAAACGCGTCGGCGGAGACGTGGCCGAGTGGTCGAAGGCGCTCCCCTGCTAAGGGAGTAGGCGGGAAACCGTCTCGAGGGTTCGAATCCCTTCGTCTCCGCCATTATTTCCCAAATAAAACATTATTATTAAAATATATTTGGGTTTTTTAAAATCTTTACCAGCAAAATTACCATCAAAAGATATTCTATTTGCTGACACTCCCTGCGTCTGGTTGCAGTTCTATGCAATACTGGTGCAATTGCGCTTGCTGACCCGACGCCGTGGCTCTTTCGCGTTCAGGGGTTCTGTCTCATCTCCACTCCTTGGTGGTTACGATGTGCCAGAAACCTCCTCTTATAAAACTGCCATAAACTGTTTCATTCGCGCTGACGTCAGACACAAACGAGATCATATTGATGGTGCTGTAATGGAATCCGAGGAGGTGCAATCAACTGTTCTCGGCATAGAGGAGGGAGCGATGATCGTTGCATTCCGGCGGCACAGCCTATTGCCGCTGGATGTCTGTCTCTACATTCCGCACCGAGCATTCCACAGCTGACTTGATCATAGCTGCACAGATGCACCCCGAGGCCGGATCCGGGGTTATCTGCCCCGGGCGTCCACGCCGGTGACCTGGAAGGGGGCCCATGCCGCGGGATGGGCAAATGACATGCCCGCGGCATCCGATCCAGTGTTGCTGACGAGCTGTTCCATGGCTTGACGGAGCGCTTCGGCCCGTGAAATCGATCCCGTGGCGGCCTGCGAAACCGCCTCTGGCGTCAACAGTGCCGCAACGTCGTCACGCACCGGCCAATGAGAGACAAGCAGTGACCGCGCGCCCGCGAAGAAGAACGATCTGGCGAGGCCTGACAATCCCTCTGCGTCCGGGCTCTGATCTGATCCGGCGGCAGTGTCGCAGGCCGAGAGGATCACCCAATCCGCGTTGAGCTTCAGATGTGTCACATCCGACGCGGTTAGAAGCCCGTCTTCGATCCACGCTCCTTGAGAGACCGCGGCATCGAGTTCTGGGTCCGGCAGGGGGGCGGGGCATTTTCCCCCTGTTTCGGTCTCGTTATCCGGGTTGAGCGGTCGCACCCCACAAACGGGCGGGGTCATGGCCAGGGCCGGTTCATCCAACCCGTCGAAAGCGCCGGCCATCAGACCGTGCGTGGCCAGCATGATGACCCGCGACCCTTGAAGTACACCAGACCTTTGCGCCTTGGCGAGTCCGGTTTCGGATGCATCCTTGCCAAGCAAGATGGCGTCCCCGGGAGATTTGAAAACGGCGGCAAGCTGTTCGATTTCCCGGCGGGTGCCGGGAAGCCGGGAAAGCTGTTTCACCATGGCGGGGTCGGCAACGGCGGATCGAAAGAACCGTTGGGTATCGACAAGCGCGGCGCTGCGGTCCGCGCTTGCGCTTCCGCTGAAATCGGGGTCCCCGAGCCCGAAGAAGGCATTGCCCCTTTCCGGTGCGCCGTCCTTGGCGGCACGACGCAACATGCGCAGCGAAGAAACCGCGGGAACGACAGACAGGGCGTGCGTGGTGCCAAGCCAGCTGGTCCTGCGGAGCTGCGCAGGGTCGGCATCGCCGTCCCGTCCACCGGGTGGTGCGGTGGTGACCAGGGTGGAAAAGGGCAAGCTTAGGAACATACCTTGCGGGGCGAGAATCCATTCGGGCTTGGACTTGATGATCTTCTGAATGGCAGGGTCGCCGAATAGGGTGCGAAACAGGTCGTGGGCGAAGGCACGGTCAAAGCCTCTTATGGCATCTTCGGGCGCTTCCTTGGCCAGGCTGACCCCGCCGCGGCTGTCGGCATCATCGCCCCGGGTCTGGGTTGCGCCGCCCCCATCAAGCAAGGAATGGAGGTACATTAAATCTTCACGCAGTTCCGCTTCGGTCCCGGGGATTTGGCTCCAGGCGAAGCCGTCTTGGCTAATCGCCCAAATCAGGCCGGGCGTGCCACCCTTGGGCGGCATTATCTGCAACAAGGCCTCATTCGGCCCAAGCAGTGGTGGCTTTTCCGCAGTGCCGCGAACTTCGCCCGCCGTGACCGGACGTGGTGCAAGAAACTCGAAAAAGCGCGGAAATTCTGCTTCAAGCTGTTCCTCGAGCGTCCTGACCTGTTCAATCGCCGCGGTTCTGTCGTTTTGCAGCGCAACGATTTGGGCGGTTGCGTCCGGGACTTGCCCGCCTTGGTCCTGAATTTGCTGGCCGAGTGTCTCGGTTATCGCCAAGGCCTTTTCCTGCGCGGCCTCGTAGGCGGCGAAAGTGGCCTGCAACCCTGCGTCGTCAAGTGCCAGCCTGGCCATGGCACGGCCCAGGGCATAGGCGGCCCCGCTTTGCCCCATCTGTGCGGCATGAAATGCCTCTTTGGCGAGTGTCTCGTTCAGGTCCGCCCGGGTTTGGCGCCGGCCCTTGTAGTTGAGTGAACTGCCCGGCGCCTGCTTGGTCGCTTGGGCCGACCACGCCTGCTGGGCAAATCGGATACCCGCTTGCCGACTTTCGGCGATGACCGATTTTCGCGTGATATCGTCCAGCGCCGAGGCTAACAGCAATCGCTCTTCGTGTGCCGATATCAGGTCGCCCAGCACTTCCATTGCCGGAAGGGGCTCATTCACGGCAATAAGTGCCTCGGACAGGCTTGTCATCAGGTAGCGTGTCTTGGGGCTTGTTTCTCCGTTGTCCTGCCGTGTCCTGTTCAGCACGTTCCGAAGGGTGTCGACCAGACGAGGATTCGCACCGTTCGTGTCAATCACCGCGACCTGCGTTCCGAGCGAACTGGTAACAAGCGCGTGGTCTTCGCCATGGGCGGCGGCGGCAACGGCCATGCCGTCCAACAAAAGCTGGTTGGCCTCTTCGCGCTTGTCGGATTTCGCAAGCAGCACCGAAAGGGTGCCGGTTCGATAGAGTGTCCGAACATGCGCCGGGCCCAACGTCGTTCTGGACAGTTTGACCAGCTCCCGGGCCAGTGGCAATGCCGTCTCGACCTGGCCTCCGTCGTTCAGTTCCAGCACATACAAGCCCAGGAATTCAAGCGTCTTGGCGTCGCTGGCCCCGTTCAGCTTTCGGCTGATCCCGTATCCCCGCCTGTAGGTTTCACGGGCCTTGTCGCGGAAAGACAGCTTGGCGCGATAAACGTGGCCGAGCGCGTGCAGGGTGTGTAGCACCTGCGGGCTGGCCATGCCGTGTTTGCGCTCGGCGGACTCGAGTTTGGCCGTCAGGCGGAGAAGGTCGCGTTCTGGTATTTCGGTGACGCCCTGTGCCGCGGCCCGATCATACCATTTCGACGCCTCGGCCGGGTCTTGTGGGACCGCCACGCCGAATTCATACATGGCACCAAGCTTGGACTGCGCAAGTGCATGCCCCTGTTCCGCAGCCGCGTGGAACCATTTCGTGGCCTCTGCAGGCTGCTGTGCTATGCCCCGCCCGTGATAAAGCATGAAGCCTAGGTCGAATTGTGCCTCCGCGTGGTTTTGTTTCGCGGCCAGAGTGAACCAATGGGCTGCCTTTGCCGCGTCGGTCGCAACGCCTTTGCCCCGTTGATAGATGTCGCCAAGTGAATATTGCGCACTGGCGCTACCTTGCTCTGCCGCCCGGCGATACCATCTGGCGGCTTTCGCAAGATCCTGCGGAACGCCGTGACCGAAGAAATAGCTGTAGCCCATAGATTCCTGTGACGATACATGGCCCTGTTCAGCCGCAAGCCTGTACCATTTGACCGCTTCGGTCCCATCCTTGGGAACGCCGTTCTGGCCGAACCTGTAGATGTAACCCAGGCTGAACTGGGCCGTGATATGGCCCTGCTTGGCGGCGTGTTGGAACCAACTGGCAGCTTCAATCCAATCTTCTGGCACGCCATCGCCCCGAGAATACAGAAACCCAAGGGTGTATTGGGCTTCCATATGCCCTTGCTCGGCCGCGCGCCGGTACCAGCGAGCGGCTTCAACCGGGTCCGCGGCCACCGTTTTGCCGTTCTTGTAGATAAAGCCCAGAACATACTGGGCTGCTGCGTGGCCTGCCTCTGCCAGGGGGCGTAATTCCTTTAGGGCGGTGTCGAAGTCTTCGGCCAGTGCCGCTTCATAGCCCTTGTCAAAGTCTTGTGCGAAAGACGGAGCCGTGTTCGAAGCCCCGAAGAAGAGTATCGCAATGACCAGGCATCGCGCTGTTTTTGCTGTAAAACGGTGAAACGGTGAAAAGCCCATCGACGGAAAGTGATGGATGGAAGATTCAAATGCAAGCGCGAATACGGCCCCGAAACGAACCTGTCCGTCGCCTGACGACTTTGGATAGTTGAGCGGTTTTCCGTTTTGTGAAACGGCCATATGAGTGCATACTTGGGTGTTATGCCACCAAGAGTTCCCAGCCTGTTGTTATTTAGAGATTTTCTCAGGAACCGCGAAAGCAGCTATGGTATGAGTATGCACATTAGAGCCAGAAACATGCACACCTTGTGAAACAAGGCAAAAAAAGCCCCGCACGAGGCGGGTGCTTGGCCTTTCCAGTGATCGCGTGTTCATTTTTTGAGGCAGTCTGTTTTCCGGCGTGTTTCCTCGGTCATTCCCAACATCGTCTGTTGATTGAAATGGTCCCGATCGTTGGCATGGAGAACGGTCAATATCCCTCCGCTTTCAAGAACGCCGCCGAAAAGTGGTTGATCCGGCAAAGCTTGTCAGTGGCTAACGCGGCGAGATCAACGCCTCGCTGCGCATTTCGATCATCAGGCCCTAGCGATGGGACACGGCGAAATCAATTCGTTCAAGGAAGTCTTCCGTCACGAGGCCTTCGATTTCCAAACCGGACGTGTCATTGTCGCTGAATACACGGTGGAGAATTTCGGGGGCGGCCCAGTTTCACGTTCTTCGGTCACTGTCCGTTAAGCAAAGCCTTTAGCGGGACACGTAGTCGAGAAGGCCTTGCCCCCCTTCCTCGATGTCATGGGAAATTGCATCGCGTGCACCGGCGGAATCTTGTTTGCCTAGCGCGTCCAGAACTCGCTGATGCGGATGGGGTTCCCCGGTTGCAGGCAAGCCTGAGTCGTACAAGTGGGTTAGAATCGGCCCGCACCTTACCCACAGGCCCTCAATGATTTCATAGGTCAGGGGAAGTTTGGCCAGTTTGGCAAGCTGGAGGTGGAACTGTGTGTTCAGGTCCACCGCTTCCTTGTAGTCCTTGTTCTTTTGTGCCTCCATAAATTGTGCATGAAGGTCAGCCAGTGACTTGATTTCGTCTGCGCTTGCGGCTTGGGCGGCCTGGGCCGCGCAGCGGCCTTCCAGATCCATTCGGATATTTCGGATTTCCAGCAATTGATCCTTCGTCAAGTGCGGGACCGTGACGGTTCCACGGCCGTTGAGGGTCAAGGCGCGTTCGACGACAAGACGGGTCAGGGCTTCGCGCATGGGGGTGGGGCTGATGCCGAATCGCGCCGATGTCGGACGAAGCGGAAGCTGGTTACCCGGTTCCAAGTGCCCTCTCATCAAGGCGTTCCGTAAGGCGTTATAAGCTCTGTCGCTAAGGTTTTCCTTTACGATTGGCTGTACCCAACTTTCTGATTTCATTTGCTTTTCCGAGCTATTCTCCACGAGTTCCACCTTTTCGTACTAACCAGTTGCCACGTCTGTAATAACATATTACGTTATTTGTTATAACGCGCCAAGGCGATATGATGTTGAGGAGCCATCATCACTTGAATTGCCCGCGTTCGGAGGGGACAGATGATAGCAGTCAGAAAACTCAGTGCGCGTCCGGGAATCGACGTTTGCACCGTTCCCGATCCTCAGGGTCGGCCGGGTCAGGGCATGCTTAGGGTGCGGGTCGAAGCGGCGGGGATCTGCGGAAGCGATTTGCATGCCTATGAATGGTCCTCTGGCTACGAGTTCATGGAAGAACGTCTTCCGGTCACGTTGGGGCACGAGTTTTGCGGTACAGTACATGCAGTTGGCCCCGGAGTGAATGACTTCGCAGAAGGCCATCGGGTGGTTTGTTGGCCCGTCATCGCCTGTGGGAAATGTGAAGGCTGCAAGCGCGGTCACCCTGAACAGTGCCGTGACCGCTCCATCATAGGGTTGCACCGGGACGGGGGGTACGCCGAATGGGTGGATGTGCCCGCAGGTCGCTGCTTCATCGTGCCGAATGATCTGGACCCGCGTATTGCGGCCCTTGCTGAGCCGCTGGCCGTGTCGGTGAATAGCGTTGATTTGTCCGAGGCTGGCCCCGGGGATGCCGTCGTGGTTCTGGGGCCGGGGCCGATCGGCCTTGGTGCGGCATGGGTCGCACAACATCGCGGCGCGCAGGTCCTTCTGGCCGGGCTGAACGATGATGCACGCCTGAAGGCGGCGCAGGACATGGACTTGAAGCATGTCGTGGATTTGGCACGTGCCGATCTTGCCTCCGAGGCGCGCCGGGTTTTCGGGCGTGATGCCGACATGGTGATCGAGGCTACGGGCCATCCCGATTCTGTATCGCAGGGGCTGCGCCTTTTGCGGCCGGGTGGTGTGTTCGTGGCGGCCGGCATACATGCGCGGCCCTGCGAGATCGACCTGACCCGTTTTGTTCGTGAGAAAAAACAAATCCGGGGTGCGCATGATACGACGCGCGCCGCGTTCGTGGAGGCCATTTCGCTTCTGTCGGACAACGGGGGTGTTCTGTCGCAGTTGATCACTCACCAGTTGCCGTTCAGTCGCGGCCCGGAAGGGTTCGAAATCGCCAAGGGGGGCGCGGCGGTCAAGGTGATGCTGGTGCCGGACCATGCCGAGGAGGAAAACGGTCAATGACGCAAACAACACGTGCCGTAATCGCGAAGGGGGCCGGCGGCCCGGAGGTTCTTGAAGTGACTGAGGCACCTTTGGCGCAGCCCGGTCCACGGGAACTTTTGGTGCGCGTTATGGCGGCCGGGGTAAACCGCCCGGATGTCATGCAGCGCCAGGGGAATTATCCGCCGCCGCCGGGGGCCTCTGATGTGCTTGGGCTGGAGCTGGCGGGAGAAGTCGAGGCCGTCGGGCCGGATGTGCAGCATTTTGCCGTCGGTGATCGGGTCATGGGGCTGGTCGCGTCGGGGGCTTATGCCGACCGGGCCGTCCTGCCCGAACAGACCGCAATCGCCGTGCCCGATAATCTGTCGATGGTCGAAGCGGGGGCGGTGCCCGAAACATTCTTTACCGTCTGGAGCAACGTCTTTGAACGGGCTGGGCTGCAATCCGGCGAGACGATTTTGATCCACGGCGGAACCTCCGGGATCGGGACGACTGCGACGATGCTGGCCAAGGCCATTGACGCGAATGTCATCGTGACCGCGGGGTCGGACGAGAAATGCAAAGCATGCCTCAAGCTCGGCGCTGATCACGCGATCAATTACAAGTCGGACGATTTCGTCACGGCGGCCCGTGACCTGACCGGGGGGCGGGGGCCTGATGTAGTGCTCGACATGGTGGGTGCGGATTATTTTCAACGCAATCTCGATGTCGTGGCCGAAGATGGCCGCATATCGCAGATTGCCTTCCAGACAGGAAGCCGGACCGACCTCGACCTTGGGCCTCTTCTTTTCAAGCGGCTGACGCTGAGCGGATCGACACTGAGGGCGCGCCCCATCGAGATGAAGGAACGGCTTGCACGGGCGGTGGAAAAGAACGTCGGTCCGATGCTGGCCTCGGGGGCGGTGCGCCCGCTGATCGACAGCACCTTCGCACTGGAAGACGTGGCCAAGGCCCATGCGCGGATGGATAGCAGTCAGCACATTGGCAAGATCGTCCTGACAACAGAATAAACGAAATCAAGGAAATTGAGCATGACAAAGCACAGCAAAGGTTTTGCCAAGGGTAACCAGTCCGGAGGGCAGATCATGGCGGCGGCCCTGTCGCGCCACGGCGTGACAGAAATCTTCGGGCAATCCCTACCGTCCGCACTGATCCTCGCGGCGCCGGACCATGGCATTCGGCAGGTCGGTTACCGTACTGAGAATGCCGGTGCGGCGATGGCCGATGCCTATGCCCGCATATCCGGCAAGGTGCCTGTGGTGACGGCGCAGAATGGCCCGGCGGCGACGTTGCTCGTTCCCGGCCTTGCCGAAGCGCATAAGGCGTCGATTCCCGTGGTGGCCATCGTGCAGGAAGTGCATCGCGACTTTACCGACAAGAACGCCTTTCAGGAGCTGGATCATGTCGCTCTGTTTTCCGGGGTCGCCAAATGGGTGCGGCGGGTGCCGGATGCATCGCGCATCGACGATTATGTCGACATGGCGTTTACCAATGCCGCGACGGGCCGCGCCGGGCCTGCGGTTCTGTTGGTACCTGTCGATGTACTGGACGAAGCGCCGGAATTTACCCCTGACGCGCCGCGTCGGGCCGCGAACCTCGGGGAATACCCGCTGGACAGGACCTGTGCCGATCCGGCCCGCGTCGCCGAGGCAGCGGACCTTCTGGCCGGTGCGAAAGCGCCGCTTGTGATTGCCGGCGGGGGCATTCATTCCTCGCGTGCCTATGATGCGCTTGGCCGGTTGCAGTCACTTGGGATTCCGGTGGCGACCACGCTCATGGGGAAAGGGGCGGTGGCGGAAACCGATCCGCTTTCGGTTGGTGTGGTCGGGTATTTCATGGCCCCCGGCAGCCGAACCTCGCATATGCGCGATCTTGTGACCGGGGCGGATGTCGTGCTGTTGATCGGCAATCGGACCAACCAGAACGGCACCGATAGCTGGTCGCTTTATCCCGAGAACGCCACGTATATCCATCTGGATGTGGACGGTACTGAAGTGGGCCGAAACTACGAGGCTGCGGTACGTCTTGTCGGGGATGCGCGCTTGTCTCTCGACGCGCTGGCCGATGCGCTTGATGCGCGGGACACCGCCGCGCTGGACGCGCGCCGTTCGGATATCGAAACCCGGATTGCCGAGGGGCACGAGGCGGCGCAGAAGGAACTTCTGGAGATCGTCGATATGGATCAGGCCCCCGTGCGTCCCGAGCGCATGATGGCCGAAATCGACAAGCAGCTTAGCGATGATGCCATCGTCGTGGCTGACGCGAGCTATTCGTCGATCTGGATTGCGAATGGCTTGACGGCCTCAAGGTCCGGGCAGCGTTTTTTGGCACCGCGTGGCCTGGCCGGGTTGGGCTGGGGTTTGCCCTATGCCATCGGCGCGAAAAGCGCGCAACCCGATGCCCCGGTGATCTGTGTGACCGGTGATGGCGGATTTGCCCATGTCTGGTCGGAACTGGAAACCGCCCGCCGGATGAAACTGCCGATGGTGGTGGTTGTCCTGAACAATCAGATTCTCGGATATCAGAAGCACGCCGAACTGAGCCTGTTCGGTGACCATACGGATGTTTGCCATTTCGAAGCCGTCGATCACGCTGCCATTGCCCGTGCCTGCGGCTGTGCGGGTGTTCGCGTGGAAACGGCCGAGGGTTTCGCTCCGGCGTTGTCCGACGCGTTGAAGGCCGATGGCGTGACCGTGATTGATGTCGTGACCGATGAACGGGCACACCCGCCCGTCACCGTGTTCCACGGGAAAGCCGCACTCGATTACTAAGACCAACTTTTTGCGATGAACCAGAGGAGGAGATACTATGTCACGCAAAGGATTCCTGACCAGTACTGCAATTGTACTGTCGCTCATGGCCGGACAGGCCATGGCAGATATCAAGTTCGGCGCGCTCTATCCGTTCAGTGGGCAGCTTGCCCTGTTGGGCGAAGAAAGCGCGCGGGGGCTTGAGATCGCTGTTGATGAAGTGAACGCCAACGGAGGAGTGCAGGGCGAGCAGATCGTTCTGGAACGTGGCGATGCCGTCGATAACAACCAGGCCATCGGCGAAGCCCGCCGGTTGATCTCGGTTGCTGGCGTCAAGGCGATTTTCGGTACCTACTCGTCGTCGCGGTCGATTGCAGCCAGCCAGGTCGCTGAATTGTCTGGCATTCCCTATTTTGAACTGGGTGCGGTTGCTGACGATGTGACGGGCCGGGGGCTTCAGTACCTGTTCCGGACCAACCCGACCGCCGAAGACATGGGTGAACTCATCGTGCAAATGGTGGTCGACAAGGTCGCACCGGGCCTTGGCAAGGAACCCGGCGATCTGAAAATCGGGATCATCCATGAGGATTCGGCTTATGGAACCTCGGTTGCAGGGCACCAGGAACGCTATGGTGAAGAGGCTGGCCTGAACATCGTCACGACACAGGGCTACCCGGCTTCGACGGTTGATATGTCTTCCATCGTGCTTGATCTCAAGCAGCGCGACGTCGATGTCGTGTTCCAGACCTCGTATCAGAATGACTCGGTGTTGTTCCTGCAACAGGCCAACGAAGCAGGGTTCGAGCCCGCCGCGATCATCGGTGGTGGCGGCGGTTATTCGATGCTGCCAACCGCGGAAGCCGTGGGCAACGACGTGATCGAGGGCGTTCTGGACGCCGATTTCACGCAATACGCGGTGAATACCGACTATACGCCCGGTCTTGAGGCGTTCGTCGAAACTTACAAGGAAAAATACGGCGAAAACCCCCGTTCGGGGCACTCCCTGAACAACTATGTCGGTGCGATGGCGATTCTCGAAGCCCTTGACGGCGCAGAGAATTTTGAACCCGATACCATCGTCGAGGCCATGGCCGGTATCGATGTTCAGGAAGGCGATACAGCCGCTGGATACGGCATCAAGTTCGGCGAGAACAACCAGAACGAACGCGCCTCCATGATGGGGATGCAATGGCAAGATGGCCAGTTGGTCACGGTCTATCCCGACGCGGGTGCCGTGACCGAGATGAAACTCGGTAACTGACTTCCCTGTCAGAAGTGGCTGGCAGTCTTGCCAGCCACTTTCTTGGGCCACGCTCGATAGGAGGGCGCGTTTTGGAAACTTTTATTCAGGTTGTTGTCAATGGTCTGATGCTGGGCGGTCTGTTTGCGATCATCAGCATCGGCCTGACCATGATCTTCGGTATCATCAAGATCGTGAACTTCGCCCATGGCGAATTTCTGATGGCGGGTATGTTCCTGACATGGCTGTTCACCACGAAACTGGGACTGCACCCCTATGCGGCTGTGGTTGTCGTCGCACCCGCACTCTTTGTTCTGGGCGGGGTGACGCAGAAACTGCTGATCCAGCCGCTGATGAATGCACGTGACGAACATATTCAGATATTCGCCACGGTCGGTCTTTCGACCGCGATGATCAACCTTGCACTTCTGATCTACGGGGCCGACATCGCGAATACGCCTGCCTACGGGCTGCGTACACCGTTGGAATTCGGGCCGATCCGGGTCTTGGAGGGACAGTTGTTCATTCTTGGCGCGGCGATCCTGCTCGTGATCGGAATGGAACTTTTCCTGCGCCGCAGTCGCACGGGCCTTGCCATTCGTGCCGTGGCACAAAACCGGACCGCTGCCCAGTTGATGGGTATCAACGTCAACTGGATTTACGTGCTCAGCTTCGGATTAGGGGCCGCCTGCGTCGGTATGGCCTCTGTTCTGGTGGCACCGCTCTATCCGACTTCAAGCAACATCGGCACCTATTTCGTCCTGATCGCCTTTGTCGTCGTCATCCTCGGCGGGTGGGGGTCGATCCCCGGCGCCTTCGTCGGTGCGATGGTGATCGGGCTGATCGACTCGTTGTCCGGATTCTACATCGGGGCCGACCTGCGCGAGGCTGTCGTCTTCGGGGTTTTCCTTGTCATCCTGATCTTGCGGCCTTCCGGGCTTTTCGGATCGAAGCAAAAACTTTCACATATTAGCTGAGGAGAGGGCCATGAAACACATTCTATCCCTTGGCTCGCCCCGTACAGCTTCTTGGGCGGCACCCGCGTTGCTGGCGACCCTGGCGGCGCTGTTCATCACCCCTGTCGTGATCGGAGATGCCTTCGTCTATCACGTCTTTGTCACGATCTGCATCTTCGCGGCACTGTCCACGGCGTGGAATATCGTCGGCGGGTTTGCCGGGCAACTTTCGCTGGGGCATGCAATCTTCTACGGGATCGGTGCCTATGCCGGCGTGATCCTGATGAACATGGGCATCAGCCCATGGCTGGGCATGTTCGTCGGGGCGGCCTTCGCGGCGCTGGCGGCGGTCGTGATCAGCTATCCCTGTTTCCGCTTGCATGGTCCGTTCTTTGCATTGGCCACCATCGCGTTTCTGGAGGTGTTCCGGGTTCTTGCGCTTCACTTCCGTGACCTGACAGGCGGGGCGACCGGCCTGATGATCCCGATCAAGATGGGGTGGGAATGGATGGTTTTCCGCGAACGCCTGCCGTCCCTGATCATCGCCTTTGGCATGTTGCTACTCTGTCTGGCCGTGGCGCAATGGATACGTAGTGGCAAGCTGGGCTATTATCTCGTGGCGACACGCGAGCGGGAGTCCGCGGCCAAGGCCGCAGGCGTGCGAACCGTACAGGTGCGTCTGATCGCGGTGGCGATTTCGGCGGCACTGGCCTCGATGGTGGGCACGTTCCACGCCATGTACCTGACCTTTATCGAACCTTCGTCGATGTTCTCGCTTTCGTTCTCGATCCAGATTGCCATGTTTGCGCTAATCGGCGGGATCGGCACGGTTTACGGGCCGCTTCTGGGGGCCTTGCTTCTGGTGCCGCTTACCGAACTGGCCCGTGGCTGGCTGGGGGCCGAGGCGCTTGGTTTGCATGGGTTCGTCTATGGTGTGATGCTGGTGCTGGCCGTCCTGTTCATGCCCAATGGGATCATGGGCGTGCTGCACCGTTACCTGCAAAAAGACGACGAGGACGAGGAGACCGGCCAAACGCAGGCGGCTCCGGTGGCTGCCGTGCCCCGCGCCGAGCCCGAGCACAAGATGGGCCCTGAGATTCTCCGGGTGGAAAACCTCGACAAACATTTCGGTGGCTTGCATGTGACCAAGGATGTCAGCTTCAATCTGCGTGAAGGCGAAATCCTTGGAATGATCGGCCCCAACGGGGCGGGTAAGACGACACTTTTCAATATGCTGTCCGGCTTCTTGCAGCCCGATAGCGGTAAAGTGACAGTATCGGACAGTGCCGGCAACTTTAGCGCGCCCGTTAGCCCGGCGGATTTTGCCTCGATCGGCGTGGGCCGTACCTTCCAGATCGTTCAGCCCTTCGCGGCAATGACCGTCGAGGAAAACATCATGGTCGGCGCGTTCTATCGCCACCCCGATGTGAATGATGCCCGCGAGGCCGCCCGCGAAACCGCCCACCGCATGGGCCTTGGTCCATGGCTCAATGCCGAAGCGAACGGGTTGACCATCGGTGGTCTCAAGCGTCTGGAAGTGGCCCGCGTCATGGCGATGGAACCGCGTATCCTGCTGCTTGACGAGGTGATGGCAGGGATCAACCAGACCGATGTTCGCCGTGCCATCGACCTAATGTTGTCGATCCGCGATACCGGCGTCAGCATCATCGCCATTGAGCATGTCATGCAGGCGGTCATGTCCTTGTCGGACCGCGTGATTGTTCTCAACTCGGGTGAGATCGTTGCCGAAGGCGATCCACAAGAGGTGGTGCGCGACCCGCATGTGATCGAAGCTTATCTCGGAAAGGGGTTTGCCGATGCTAACTCTTGAAAATATTCACGCAGGCTATGGCGCCACGACGATCCTTCAGGACGTATCCCTGGATGTTCAACCCGGTGAGGTCGTGACGATCGTAGGCGCCAACGGCGCGGGTAAAACGACGACGTTACGTGCCATCGCCGGACAAATCACGCCGACCTCGGGGCACATATACTTCGAGGGTCGCGACATCACCAAGCTTGCGGCGCATGACGTGGTGGATCTTGGTATCACCATGATCCCCGAAGGCCGGCAGCTTTTCCCGGATATGACGGTGCGGGACAACCTTTTGCTGGGGGCGTTCCGCAGCGGGGCGCGCAGTGTGCAGAACGAGACACTGGACTATGTGCTCGACCTGTTTCCGCGGGTCAGCGAACGTCTGGATCAGATGGCGTCGTCCCTTTCCGGTGGGGAACAACAGATGGTCGCCATCGCGCGTGGCATGATGGCCAAGCCGAGGCTCCTGATGTTCGATGAACCTTCGCTCGGGCTTGCACCGATCATCGTCGAGCAGGTGTTCGAGGTGGTCAAGAAAGTCGCGGCCAGCGGGGCAACGGTTCTGATCGTCGAGCAGAATGTTTTCACTACGCTGCAATCTGCGGACCGGGGATATGTCCTTGAAAACGGGGAAATCGCGCTGTCGGACACGGCCGAGGCCCTGCTTTCGAACGATCACGTCCGCCGCGCGTATCTGGGGATATGATTCATGGGAATACGTGAGCAAAACCACCCCGAATTCATCCGCCGCGACAGCCATGCAGGGCGCCGGGTTCTGGTAACCGGGGCGGCCAAGGGGATTGGCCGCGCCATTGCCGAGGGCTTCGCTCTGCGCGGGGCAACCGTGGGCGTGGCCGATATGGATGATGCGGCGATTGCCGAAACCGTCGATTCCATCACGACCGCAGGGCGTGGCCGGGCGATTCCGATGAAAGTGGATGTTGCCGACTACGCCGCGCTTGAAAATGCGCTGGCCAAGGCCGCGGATACGATGGGCGGGGCATTCGATACGGTCATCAACAATGCCGGGATATCGCCCAAGCATGACGGTAGCGCACATCGGGTCTGGGAAATGGACCCGGCTGAATGGTCTCGGGTTGTCGATGTAAACCTGACGGGCACTTTCAACACCATCCGGGCGTTGACCCCGGCCATGCGCGAAGCCGGGCGCGGCTGGATCGTCAATACCTCCTCGGTGGCGGGCAAAACCTATTTCCCGATCGTCGCGTGCCATTATGCGGCGACCAAATCGGCCGTAATCGGTTTCACAAAGCATCTCGCAGGTGAGTTGGGGCCGCACGGTATCCGGGTCAATGCCATGGCGCCGGGCCGTATCGAAACACCGATGGTCAGGGGGGTTGCGCCTGAGGTGAACGAGGAACAGGTGCGCCTGACCCCGCTGTCACGCCTTGGACAGCCCGATGAAGTGGCCGATGTGGCGCTATGGTTAACATCGCCCGAATCCGGGTTCGTGACCGGCCAGACGATTGATGTCGCTGGCGGCTTGGCGATGACCTGACAGCACAACAACAAGAGACAGACACATGGTTTACAAGAACTTCATCGCGGGAAGCTGGGCCGATGGAAACGACGCCACGCGAAATATCAATCCTTCGGATACCAATGATGTGATCGCAGAGTTCGCCCGCGGCTCTGCCGAGGATGTGGATCGTGCGGTCGAGGCGGCCCGCACGGCGTTTCCCGCATGGTCGCGAAGCACGCCGCAACGACGGCATGACATCCTGAAACGCGCTTCGGACGAGGTGATCACAAGGGCTGATGAACTTGGGCGTATCCTGTCGCGGGAAGAAGGCAAGACGCTGGCGGAAGGGATTGGCGAAGCCACCCGCGCCGGTCAGGTGCTTGGCTTTTTCGCTGGCGAATGCCTGCGTACCGGGGGCGAAAGCATACCATCGGTGCGCCCCGGAGTCGGGGTTGAGGTCACCCGTGAAGGGGTGGGGGTGGTCGGGCTGATCACGCCGTGGAACTTCCCTATCGCCATTCCGGCATGGAAGATCGCACCGGCTCTCGCCTGGGGCAACTGCGTTGTTTTCAAACCTGCCGACCTGGTGCCGCATAGCGCCTGGATGCTGACCGATATCCTTGTACGGGCCGGGCTGCCCGAGGGCGTGCTGAACCTTGTGATGGGGCGTGGATCGGTCGTGGGGGAGCGGATGGTGAGCCACCCCGGCATCGACGCGGTGTCCTTTACCGGCTCGGTCAGCACCGGCCGACGGATTGCCGCGGGATGCGTCGGCTCGCAACCGATGAAGAAAATCCAGATGGAGATGGGCGGGAAAAACCCCTTCGTGGTTCTCGATGACGCGGATCTTGACGTGGCCGTTGAGGCCGCTTTGAACGGGGCGTTTTACTCGACGGGCCAGCGTTGTACCGCGTCGTCACGCCTTATTGTGACGGAAGGAATCCATGACCGTTTCATTGAAGCCCTGAGCCAACGGATGACGGCGCTGCGCGTCGGAAACGCCCTGGACGAGGCAACACAGATCGGCCCTGTTGTTGATCAGTCGCAACTGGACACCGACCTTGAATACCTGGAGCGCGGTCAATCCGACGGCGCGCATCTTTTCGCGGGAGGCGGTCAGCCAAGGGTGAACACCCCGGGATATTACTTTGCCCCGGCGCTGTTTACCGAAGTGAAAAGCGACATGGCGATCGCACGCGAAGAAATATTCGGCCCTATTGCTTCGGTGATCCGCGTCCGTGATTACGACGAGGCGCTGGCAGTGGCCAATGATACCGATTTCGGTCTGTCCGCAGGGATCGCGACGACAAGCCTGAAACATGCCGCCGATTTCCGCCGCAACGCCGAGGCGGGGATGGTCATGGTCAACCTGCCGACGGCTGGTGTCGATTACCATGTTCCCTTCGGAGGGCGGAAAGGCTCCAGCTATGGACCGCGTGAACAGGGCGCTTACGCGCGCGAATTCTACAGCACCGTCAAGACCGGCTACACAGCGCATTGAGTTGAAGACCATGACCACGATCACCGGACATACGCGGGTTTACGGTATTCTTGCCGATCCCATCCATCACGTCAAAACGCCGCAGGTGTTCAACGCCCTGGCGCGGGACGAAGGCATTGATGCCGTATTGGTGCCCTTTCATGCGCGCCCCGAAGGGGTGGCGCGCCTGATGGATGGGCTGCGGGCGGCGGAAAACTTCGGCGGGTTCATCGCCACGGTGCCCCATAAATCCACGATTCTGGACCTTTGCGATACCGCCACCGACGAGGCCGTCCGCGTCGGCGCCGTCAACTGCGTTCGGCGCGAGGCGGATGGCCGGATGGTCGGTGCCATGCTGGACGGGATCGGTTTTGTCGAAGGGCTGCGCGGCGCAGGGATCTCCCCCGAAGGAATGCGCGCCTACGTGGCTGGGGCAGGGGGGGCGGCCTCTGCCGTGGCCTTCGCGCTGGCCGGGGCGGGGGTCAAATCCCTGACCGTGGCCAACCGGACCCGGTCGAAGGCCGAGGCGCTTTGTGCCCGTATCGCGCAAACTTATCCTGATCTTGCCCTCTCGACGGACCCAATGGATTTGGCCGAACAGGATTTGATCATGAACGCGACCTCCTTGGGGATGAAGCCGGACGACGCGCTGCCGCTGGACACAGGCCAGCTCCATTCCGGGCAAATCGTCGCCGAGGCGATCATGGACCCCGAGATGACGCCGCTTCTCAAGGCGGCGAAGGCTGCCGGATGCCGTATCCATACAGGCCTTCCCATGCTGCAAAGCCAAATCCGCCTGATGGCACAGCACATGGGGGCGTTGTGATGACAGCCGGGGACGAGTTTCCGGAGCGTCTGCGCGCGGCAACCTCTGATGCGGCTGTCGTCACCGACCCTGATATGATGGCGGGTTACCTGACCGACTGGCGGCATATGTTTACCGGACAGGCGATTGCCGTCTTGCGCCCGGGGTCGACGCAAGAGGTGTCGGCACTGGTGCGGCTCTGTGCCGAGGCAGGTGTCGCCATCGTGCCCCAAGGGGGCAATACCGGCCTTGCCGGCGGGGCCACACCTCAGGGGGATGCGCCGCAGGTGATTCTGAGCCTCGCCCGCATGAACAATATCCGATCGGTCGATCCCGTTGGCCTGTGCATCGAGGCGGAAGCCGGGGCAATCTTGCAATCCGTACGCGAGGCTGCCACGGCGGAGGACCGTCTTTTCCCCGTCAGTCTTGCCGCCGAAGGAAGCGCCACCATCGGCGGGATCATCGCAACCAATGCCGGTGGGGTGAATGTCTTGCGATATGGCATGACCCGCGATCTGGTGCTGGGGCTTGAGGTCGTCTTGGCGGATGGCACGGTGATCGACGCCCTGCGCCCGCTGCGAAAAGACAACGCCGCGCGCTACTGGAAACAACTTTTCATCGGGTCCGAAGGGGCGCTTGGCATCGTGACCGCAGCGACCCTGCGATTGGTGCCACGGCCCTTGCACAGGTCTGTTGCCCTCGTTTCCGTACCTGATGTGCAGACTGCATTGAGCGTATTCAGCCATGCACAGACAGTGCTGGGCGATGCCTTGACGGCTTTCGAACTGATGGAAGCCGCGGCATTGGAGCGGGTCGAGACGCATTTTAACCTGACCCTGCCCGTGCAGTCCGGGGCGTGGTATTTGCTGATCGAAGCAGGCAGCACGTTGTCCGGCCTTGCCGAAACCTCCGAGGCCATGCTGGAAGACGTGTTTGAAAAGGGCTGGGCGACCGATGGCGTTGTGGCATCTTCTGCGGGGCAGGCCGATCACCTCTGGGCGCTACGCGAACATATCACCGAGGCCGAGGCCAAGTCGGGGCGCAGTGTCAAACATGACGTCTCGCTTCCTATCGCGGCCTTTCCCGCATTTCTGGAAGCTTTCGGCACACGCTTGCCAGAGGTCGAAGCCGAAGCAACCCCGAATGTCTTTGGCCATCTGGGCGACGGCAACCTGCACGTCAATGTCCTGTTGCCCAAGGAGGCGGACAGTACAGGGGTGATGCGTTTGGTGCATGATCTGGTTCATGCGCATGGCGGGTCAATCTCGGCTGAGCATGGCCTGGGACAATATCGGGTTGCGGAATGGGAACGTCTGACCGCAAGGGCCGAACAGGTGCTTTTGGGGCGCATCAAGACGGCCCTTGATCCGCAGGGCATCCTGAATCCCGGCAAGGGCCTGTCCATCAAGGAGCACAAAGCGGCATGAGTGAACGCGAGGCACAGGTGTTTGACTATGTCATCGTCGGAGGGGGCACGGCCGGGTGTATTCTCGCCAACCGATTGAGTGAGAACGGGCGGTACAGGGTTGCCCTGCTAGAAGCCGGGGGCGAGGCCGTGAGCCCATGGACGAAGATCCCGGCCGGATTTTACAAGCTCCTGACCGACCCGCATTACAATTGGGGGTTTCATACAGAACCGGAAAAGGCGACCCACATGCGCGAAATCGCCGTGCCCCGAGGCAAGGGGCTGGGCGGTTCAACCCTGATCAACGGGATGATCTATGTGCGCGGGCAACCGCAGGATTACGACCGCTGGGCACAGCTTGGGGCCAGCGGATGGGGCTGGGCCGATGTCGCGCCTGTTTTTCGGCGTATCGAGGCCTATGACGGGCCGGACCCGGACGACCTGCGCGGCAAGCATGGGCCGCTTGCCCTGTGCGAGGTGCGCGAACGTCCCGGCATCGGCGAGGCCTTCATCGACGCCGCCGTCGCCGCCGGCTACCGGCGCAATCCCGACTATAACGGCGCTTCACAGGATGGATTCGGATATTATCAGGTGAACCAGCGGAACGGCAGGCGCATAAGTGCCGCAGATGCCTGGCTCAAGCCGGTGCGAAACCGATCCAACCTGACTGTCTTTACCAGGGCCATGGTGACGGGGCTGGACCTTGACGGCCAACGTGCAACGGGGGTCACGTTCAATCAACAGGGGCAGGAACGCAGTATATGCGCCGGGCACGAAGTGATCCTTTGCGCCGGGGCGATACAATCCCCGCAACTTCTGGAACTCGCCGGTATAGGCGATCCGGAAATCCTCAAAGCGGCGGGAATCCCGGTGCGGGTGGCGAATCCGAATGTGGGTGAAAACTATATTGATCATTTCTGTACGCGAATGAGCTGGCGGGTCTCACGACCCGAAACGCTTAACGAGCAAACACGCGGCCTGCACCTTGTCGGCGAAGTGTTGAAATACGCTTTCAACCGTACCGGCGTCCTGACGTTTGGAACAGGTCTGGCGCATGGCTTTGTGCGCACGCGTGACGGGTTGGAAGGGCCAGACGTTCAGTATTTCTTCATGCACGCAAGTTATGCAAATGCGGCAGAACGAAAACTGGACCGTGAACCGGGCATGACCTTGGGGGTGACGCAGCTGCGTCCTGAATCACGGGGCAGTATCCATATCACCTCGGACGACCCCATGACACCGCCCGCCATTCGCCCGAATTTTCTTGATAGTTCCGAAGATCAGCGGGCCATGGTCGAAGGTATGAAGATCGGCCGCCGGATCATCGAACAAGACCCCATGGATCGCTACAGGATGCATGAGATCGCCCCCGGCCCCGAGTGCCGCAGCGATGCCGATTGGCTGGATTTCGCACGCCGTAACGGACAGACGATTTACCACACGCTAGGCACCTGCCGGATGGGGCCCGAAGGGCAATCCGTCGTCAGCCCCGATTTGCGGGTGCGCGGGGTCAGTGGCCTGCGCGTTGTGGATGCTTCGGTTATGCCCGATATGGTGTCAGGCAACACGCAGGCGGCGGTCATGATGCTGGCGGACCGAGGGGCGGATATCATTCTTGGACGTAACGGTGGCTGATCGGACGGGGCATCCCAAAGTCGATTTGATTTTATGGCGATCCCGCGAGGACTCGAACCCCGAACCTGCTGATTAGAAGTCCCGGTCAGTTGGTTTCGCCGTATCGCGCCAGATTTCGCCGCACTGCGAAAAATCACTTTATTTCAGATATTTAGATTGACGGCTGTTGCGCCTGCCTATCACAAACGACTCCAGATTTTGCTGCACGGTGCTTCCGTATTGCTTCCGGCAGGCAGTCATGAACTTGGAGGTGTTCACAAATGTTCCGGCTCACAAAACGCTCTGTTGAAGCCCTCGAATTGCGGGGCGTGGACTATATCGAATGGGACCGCGACGTGGCCGGGTTCGGGGTGCGGATCTATCCATCGGGCAAGAAGGCCTATCTGGTACAATACCGCAGCGGACGTCGCACCCGGCGCTACACCATAGGATCGCATGGTGTGCTGACCGCCGATCAGGCCCGCGCCGAAGCAAAGCGCCTTCTAGGCGATGTGTTGCGCGGTGAAGACCCTTCAGCAACCCGGCAGGATCGAAGGCAGGCCCCGACAGTCAAGGCGCTCTGTGAGCGGTTTTTGGAATACTACGCGGCGATCCATTGCAAGCCATCAACAAATCGGTCCTACGAAATGCTGATCCGGCTGCATATCAAGCCAGCACTTGGCCCGATGCTGATCCAAGATGTGACCCGCGCAGATGTAGCGGCGTTGCACCTGAAACTGAGTGCTGACGCGCCCTATCAGGCCAACCGGGTTCTGTCGTTGCTGTCTAAGCTGTTCAACACGGCGGAGGATTGGGGATTGCGTGACGAAGGCACCAACCCCGCGCGACGGATCAAGAAGAACCGAGAGGAAGAAAAGAAGCGCTACCTAAGCGACGATGAACAGATGCGCTTGGGCCGTGTTTTGAATGAGTGTCTCGAAGACGGAAGCGAAACCGTCTTTGTCGTGTCGGCCATCATGCTTTTGATGCTGACCGGGTGCCGTCGCAATGAGATCACCACCCTGAAATGGACCTATGTGCATTACACGCACTTGGACCTGCCGGACAGCAAGACAGGCCGCAGGCGCATTCCCCTGCCGCGAGAGGCATATGAAATCCTCATGAACCTGCCCCGAGAGGATGGAAACCCCTATGTGATCCGGGGGCTGACCGAAGATGGACACCTGACAGATTTGGAGCGGCCTTGGCGACGTATTCGAAGCCGGGCCGGGCTGCCGGACGTGCGGTTGCATGATCTGCGACACACCTATGCATCGGTTGCGATGCAGAACGGTATCGATCCCTTCACGCTTAAAGAAATCATGGGGCATCGGAATTTGCAAACCACCCTGCGCTACGCACATCTGGCGGACGACGCCGTACAGCGTGCCGCCGGGTCAGTGGCAAGTCGCTTGGCCGGAGCTATAGGTAAGAGGGGTGGCGAACCACGGCGGCTGCGCGCGGTTAAGTGACCCCGTTACCTTACGTATATGTAGGGCCTTTATATAGGGGCCTATAGATATAGGGATGCTTGGCCCACTGCTGTAACGCGTACGTACGTACGAATAAAAGCCTGTCTACGTACGAGAATTTGCACGCTTCTAATTTCCTACGTACGAACGTACGCGTAAGAAATCAGCCAAATTCATGCTTCGCCGATCTCGGTAAATTTACACATATGACAAGACGGAGGTTGCCCTTGGGTTTCGTCACCGACGAGGAAAGTGAGAAAGCAATTTCGAGGCTGGACCTTGATGAACTTTGGTCCACCTGTGGGCGCGAGGGGCAACCATGTGCCGAGTTTAAATCAGACCTGCGCGATGCTTTGCGTTTCTACAGGCCGGGTCCAGATCGGAAAGCAGCCCTTGGGTGGAAAGAACGCAGTTCAGCTTATAACAAACTGGAAAAATCAATTAGCCGGCTTCGTACTGAGTTGGAAAACCTACATTATCATATTGAGCATGAGATAATTGCATACAACATTGAGAATGAGCCGGAAGGCTTCGAACCATGCTATTCCGGTGAGTATGAGGGGTTGTCCTACGGAGAATTTCGCCTCTGCCGATTGATCGAAGAATTGAAATCTTTTGCAAGTATTACGGACGATGCAAAAAAGCATTTCAGCCGGGGAAGGGGGCGCCCGCCTCAAAATGCGACGTTGACCAGCACGATAAAGGATTTGGGTGATATCTTCGAGAAATACTCAGGCAATTCCCCAATGAAGACTTACACCTATGACGAATCAAATAGCTCGCAACCATATCAAGGGCAGTTTTTCGACTTCCTTTATGCTGTTTTCTGGTCTTTGAATGATCGCGCTTACCCGAGCGGCAACGCGCTTGGAGATGCGGCGAGGCGTGCTTTTGACCTTAAAAAATAGGTCATGGCGGAAATAGCTCAAATCCGGGACATTTACGCCATTAGAATAAACCCGGCTTTACGCTGCATAGTCACCTCAAAGCATTAAGACGCAACGAGGTGAAACGATGCAGACCCAAACAAACCCAGACTATTTTGATCGCTTGATCGACGAGAAAGAAGCCGCCAGCTATCTCTGTTATTCGGTTCGTGCGTTGCAGAACTGGCGCGTACGCGGTGGCGGTCCGCACTTCATTAAAGTTTCCGGGCGTTCTGTCCGTTACACGCGCCGCGACCTGCAAGAGTGGATCGCCGCAAAGCGTGTTGCGAACACCGGAGCCGAACCCACCAAATAACCAGTTTTGCCCTTAAGGGGTTGGTAGCACCTTAAGGGATTTTGGGGCCGGATGGCTCGAAAAGGGGCGCGGGGTAAACGCACCTCGCGCCCTTCTTGTGCCTGCCAACAACCGACAGCCAAGGAAAGGAAACCATGGCAAATCAACCCGCCTTCAAAGTGCGGCTTGGCCTGATCACGGCCACCGTGTGGGACAACGAAGGATTCTATTCCGTCGATCTGTCCCGCTCATACCGCGACAAGGAAGGGAACTGGCAAAACACCACGACCTTTTCACACGCGGACCTTCTCAACATCGCAAAATGCGCCGAGCGCGCGGAAATCTGGATTTCGAGGAAAACCAATGCAAGCTGACAAACTCAAACTGAACCAAGCCGGGGCCACGCCCCGGCCCCAAAACAGAAGCTACCCCGCCGGAGGCGCACACCAGCCACAAGAAACCCCAGTTTCCGATCCGGGCGGGACCGGGAGAGGGGGGATAGTAGCACCCCTCTCCAGAAATACAGACCACCCCGGCGCCTATCAGGTTCTGCACAAGGGTTTCGACAATCTAACAATCGCCATTCAGGTCAATTTACCGCCCGAGGCGTTCGAGTATTTTGAAACGCAAAAGGACCTTGCCGAAAAAGAGCAGCAAGACACCCTGACCGATTACAATGGCGTGCAATTCCATATCAAAGGGCATGGCGGGTCAGGATATCGCATTCTGGCCAATGGCGGGCCTATGGGTGCACAATGGGCTTTCAAGAAGCCCAACCCGAAAGACCCTTGGGGCATCCGCGTGATTTTTGGCTCAACCTTTCTGGCAACGCTGGGCCTTGGCGCGGCGCGGGCGCATCTCGACAGCGTATTGGAGCGGCTGGGTATCCGAACCCGGCCCGAGGATATCAGCATGTCCCGTGTCGATTACTGCGTCGATATCCTCACGCCGCTTGACTTCGTGCTCGATCCCGAGGCCGTCATTATGCATTCCAGCACGAACCGCCGGGATCATATCGCGAATACCGATATGGCGGTCAGCGGCAAGTCAGGGCGTACAACCTCCGTCACCATCGGCAGCTCGCGTGCGCGGCAGGTCATCGTCTATGACAAGCGGGCCGAGGTGATACAGAAGCATAAGCCGCATTGGTGGCATCTCTGGAACCAGACTCGTCGCGCCAACTCACAAACAACCATCGGGCCGGATACACCCGACCTGAGCATCTGGCGTGTTGAGTTCCGGGCAGGCAAGCACCTGTTGCGAGACCGTTGGAATATCCGAACGTGGGAAGACCTGTTCACACGATTTGGCGATCTGACCAATGAAACGGGCCAAGTGATCCGCTACACCGTCCCTACGACCCATGACACCAACCGCGCCCGCTGGCCCAACCATCCAATCTGGGAAATCGCACTGGGCGAGATCAATACAGACCTGATTGAGATGTACGAAGGCACCGACCCCAACCCGGTTAAAGAGATTCAGCGCAGTCATCACATCAGCGTACTATTAAAGAACATCAAGGGTAGCACGATCACCCTTGCCGCTCTTGAAGGCGTGGAAGAGCAAGACCTTGAAAGGTTTTTCAAGGATACGGCCTCGAAACTGGCGGGTCAGACCAAGGCTGACCCGGAACGCACCGCAAAACAGTTGCAGGATGCACGGGATCGGTATGCCTTTATCAACCCGGCCAATCGAGACGCGCCGCCGGGTCAGACTTACCAATAGTCTGCGGTAATGCGGCGGGCTGGTGGTACACTTGGCCCGCCGTAGAAATCAAATGACTAATTTTTCGCCAGGAAACACCGTCGGTTTCTCGCGTTTCGGTTCATGCTATTCGCCCCTATACACGGTGCTGGACACCACTTTCCCACTAGCGGGTACTTGAGACCTGCTGGCCGCCGTCACAAGAAGATTGTCACCGCTAACGGAGTATCAGGTTGGCTGGGCTTCGTGCCATTCTCGTATTTCACGAGTAAGTGTTGAAAGCACAAGACCTCTACTGATCCTGTAGTCCAAATGTGCAAACTCCCCAGTGAGCAAAACGACATCCTGCCCATCCAAGACGAATTCGTATCGCCCGCTGCTCTGATCATCTTCGGGGTCATATTCCACGACGCGCCAGCTTCCAAGAACTTCCCCGTCACGGGTAATGACGTCGCCGCCTGCCAGATCGAGTGCGTATTCGCTTTCCATCCACTCATCGTGGCCTACAAAGTTTATTGGATAGATAAGCTCCATGTAGGCCAGCATAAATGACCTTGGTGACTGCGCAAGTTCTCATCACTTCGGACCAGCATTATCATATAGAGATCATACAGAGCCCTTTCGTGTGATTAATCACCACAGGGACTGCAGCCTATGCGGCTCCTAAATCAGACATGATACAGCTAAAAGATGTTAACCTTGTAGCTCTGCTTCCCGATTGGCTTCCCTTCTTTCTTCTTGCTCAATGCTAATAGTTAGACTCCGGACGCATTCGCTGGACCATTTTCTTACTGTTGGGTTTTTGCTGTTCCGAAGGCTCTGAAACAGCGGAACAAGTGGCTTCAGTCGAGCAGAGAACGGACCCCAACTTACGCCGGAGTGCAGTCTACAATATACTGCTTCAAGCTGAGAAACGTCGGACGCATAGGTTTCGATCAGCGATATAAACTGAGAAGTCCAAAAAAGACGACTTTCCTCATCTTGTTCCACCAACTCGATCCATTCAAGCACGAACTCAAGCCGCTCGTTGGGCTTTTCACCTATCCATTTCAGATATATTTCTGCAGGGATATCGTTTAGGACTCCAGCCTGACCGGGCGTTCGATCCGAACCTTTAAGAAGGTTATGCAACCGCCACTTTGTGAGGGCATCTGCGTGCTCAAATGCTGCCAAAACTCTGTTCCAAACCACGGCGGGATCATACTGCACACAAAGCAACAAAACCTTGTACGCTGCATCATCCATTTTCAGTTGAACATTATGCTCCGCTTCGGTCGCCAGTTCCAGCGAGCGATCACAAATGGCTTCGACGAACGCTCCGTCTACCTGATTGGAAATGACAAGTTTTTCAATGCTTTTTTCCCAATGATGGGCGTCCATTACCCCGATCGCCTCAACTGAGAAAAGGTCTGGGCAAGAGCAAAGTTCCTTTAAATATGAAGCTTTTTCTACTGAGCTCTCGGGTTGTCCATATCTGTACATATAAACCAAATCCAAGGCTGACCATATTCCCAGCGGTCCGGTTTGTTTGATAGCATCTGCAAGTGGCAGAATAGTCTCGAAGTCATAATCGTCAAAGCCACGGCCACAACTTAGAGTCGCGGCATGTCTTGGATCGCATAGACCGTCAGTAACCAATTGGGCAACGCGCGATGCAATTTCAGCATCCATTTGAGCGGCTGAAATCAATGTAATGGCGTAAGCTTCTAGCTCAGGTGTGCTCAAAGCAATCTCCAAGTTGGCCATTCCGACATCGCGAGATTGATCAAAGCTTCCAGATATAATGCCACAAAACGTTTTAAGGCATATTACAGTTTCTTCCGGGAGGCGAAGAGCCTCACAGGCTAATTCCATTAATGCTTCGGGATCCTCAACATGATTAGCCAGCGCATATCCAAGAGCCCAACCGCTGTTGAATTCACCACGGACAATCTTGCCAACCAACTCCGAGTTATCTTTTGCATCTCTTGAAAGAGTAGAGACAGCCTCGCGAATGCAAGTTATTGCATATTCATGGTCTGTGTCGTTCTGAGGGTCGTACGGAACTTCAATATCATGGAAGTCTCCGGGCCACCCTTCGGACAAAAGCAAAATCTGGTCCACTTTGGAGTCTGGAAACAATTCGTCATACCATTCACGCACTTGAATGACGTAGTCCGCCGGAGCCTCTTTGCTGTCGAAAAAGAACCATCGGTTTATCGACTTGATTGGCTCTGTCCATGCAGGATTTCTCTCAAAAACCCGCGTTACCTGTTTTCGTAGATTATCGAAAATATTGGGGTACGAAAGCAATCCACGAATATTGCTTCCAAGATGCGAAGTAGCCTTTTCGTAGCTCTCGACGTTCGCTTCCAACGCGATATCGGTCAGTCGATCTATAGCTGCATTGTAGAACTCGAAAACATCTTTATAAATTTCGGGCTGCCAATCCTGTAGGGCTGGGTCTGCGCCAATCCGCTCATTGCCACCTGACCTAGTAAAATGTCCTGTCTGCAGCATCCTTCCGAGCGCATCGATACAAACCGACCTTATTCTGGAGTCTTCATCCTTAAGCCCTGCATCTAAGATTTCTAGTCGTCTTGCAGGTTCAACCTCAGTGCCTGATAGGTGTAGTTGAAACAGTCCAACAAACTGTGCGTGAGCATTGTTCCCCCAATTTTCGTTTTCTGCTGCAGCCAGTTTTAGCAACAAATTGGCCGCGGGCTCAAAACTGTCATTCCGAAAAACAAGCTTTTCTAACGCCCAAACCGTATTGCGACGACCGCCTCTGAACTCCAAGAGCTCATCGATTGATAAGTGGGAAAGGAAGCCCTCAAGTGTAGCTATTGCTAGATCGGGTTCCAGATGAACGAGCCGATCCATGAATTTGGAGCCTTCGTCTGTGTTGAGTGCATCAATACTTGGGATGAGTGTTTCGACAATGCTCAATGCAAGACCGGCAACACGATGATCGAAGCTTAGCCACCTAAGTCGACTGAGCAATCTGAAACGCAAGTCTGTGCCGACCCTCTCGAAGAGCCGAATGAGTTCACCCTCCGGCGAAGTGTCGAGCAATTGAACGGCTAGCCTTACGGCCAGTGGCTGTGGACGCGCTTCGGCAAAGTCTCCCACTCTTCCAACAACACCACGATCACGAAATGCTGCCAAATCTCGAAAGATGTCTTTGGTCGGCGTTTCCATAAAGCTTGCCAATTGCTCAAGCTCAAATTGCCTGTCTCCTTCTACGCCGACAAACGTGAATAAGCTTAAGAACTGTAGCGCTCGAAGGGCTTCCGCATCTTCCTGTTCTTTACCCCAAACAATCCGATTAACCAATGCGTCAACCGAAACCAGCTCTGTGTCGCCGTTCTCCGCCGCTTCTGCTGCTACCAGAGCCATTCTGGGAAAGCCTTGAGCTAGTTCGCGAATGAAGCCGACATCGTTCTTTGCGTTAGAATATGGGCTGCCTTCTACAATCCCATTGATAAGCTCATCTGAAGCCGGAAGTAGTTCGATGACAAGGTTTCCAAACACGCCCTGAGACCGAGTTTCCACATCCAAAGTGATCAGTCTAACTTTGGACCCATTTCTTTGAGCTTTTTTGAACAGATCGTTGTGAAGATTGTCTGGGCAATCATCGACGATCAGAATGCTTTCGGCACCGCTTGAGACTAGGTTCAAGGCAAGACTGCCAAGGCGCTGCGAGACATCTTCGAAGTCACAAAAAACCACTGACGAAGAATCGAGTGTTGGGCATGTATCATTTGTTCTTGAGAATAATTCATGAACGACGCGCGTCTTGCCAAAACCAGACGGACCAACAACGCGAACGGACTTTCCACCAGATGCGAAGAAATGCTCAATCACTGCCTGAAGTTGTTCAAAATTGATCGTTTTTTGATCGATCCCTAACTCAGATATTAAATTTCGGGCTGTGTTTCCTGTGAGGCGAAATCGCGGCTCTTCACTGGTCTGGAAGGCCACTTGCGATATGTCGCCATCTTGCGACCATAATTCAAAAGACTGCAGGCCCCCAAGATCGACTTCTTGCAAAATGCTGTTTAGCCACAGTGCAATTGCCGGGTGGGTGGAGGTCCAGTCAGATAACTTATTTGCGTCATAGATTCTGATACTTGATAATAAATCAGGGTTTTTACCTGCATCCCTAATGCCTTCTTCGATTTTGCTGATCCGGTCGGTAACCTTGGTGCCGACTACGGCGCTGCCGGTAACGATGATGTAGGAACCGCTAGCGGCTAAAGCCTCATCCAAAGCCTCGTTTAGTTCTGCCGGATGGTCTGTGGTTCCTGTTCCCTTTTTCCAAGTTTCCTTCTTGCACCCCGTGGGCCCAGGATCACTTTTTTTACATTGAAAAATAGTATGCCTACTAGGTAGGTAATCTGTCTCGTTTAAACCTCCGCTCCATGACACGCGACCGTCTTCACCCCCATCGGGTATATGGATTTGCGTTGGAACATTCACATCCCTCAAAGGGATTTCGTTTTTCAGCATTTCAGCTTTGGAAAGCCTGCGGAGTAACTCTACCAGCAAGTGCTCATCTAGGCGTTGGATTTGTTCTGGTGAAATTTCCAAAAAAGAAACCATTGATGAATGCCTTTTCGCCAAAATAGAAAAAATGCGTGGTGCGGACAGATTTCAATATCTGTGCTTTAGTGGCTGCATTCAACCTCAAGCTGATATGGGCACTAATTCTTTCTGGTGAAGTAGCCAAGTATGGGCTTGCAGTCAGGAACCGCTGGAAACTGGAAATGATGTTCCTGCGACCTACCATTGGTGCAGGCCGAAGAAAACGACTGAAAGCCGCCGGATATTCCTGCAATTCATTCACCGACTCGCATAGTGCCTCATATCTGCAACAGAACTATTCATTGATATGGTGCTTCCGTATTGCTTCCGGCAGATCAGCGGGATGAAGCGACGCAAGAAGCATTTCTCGCAAAGAATTGAAAAATATAAATAAATTGGCGATCCCGCGAGGACTCGAACCCCGAACCTGCTGATTAGAAGTCAGCTGCTCTATCCAGTTGAGCTACGGGACCGCTGAGTTTTCGTTTAGCGGGGTCGGGGCGGGAGATCAAAGGCAAATCGCCCGCAGCTCAGACGAAGGGATCGTCCGGGTAACCGACACCGGCGAGGTAGAGGCCATATGGCGGGCAGACCGGGCCGCAGGCGGCGCGGTTGCGGGCTTCTAGCGCGCGTTTCACATCCTGGGGTTCCCATGCACCTGCACCGACGCGTTCAAGCGTGCCCACGAAGCTGCGCACTTGGTTGTGCAAGAAGGAGCGGGCGCGCAGGTGGAAGTGGATTTCGGGGCCTGACAGGCCCTGCACCTCGGCAATCTCAATCGCGTCCAGCGTTTTCACAGGGCTTTTTGCCTGGCAGATGGTCGAGCGGAAGGTGGTGAAATCGTGGTGCCCGACAAGATGGTCGGCCCCTTGGCGCATGGCCTCGGCATCCAGGGGTTGCGATACTTGCCAGACCAGCCCCTTGTCATGGGTGGCGGGGGCGCGACGCATCAACAGGCGGAAGAAATAGCGCCGTTCCAGCGCCGAAAAACGGGCGTGCCAACCGTCATCAACGCGCGCGCAATCGACGATGGCCACGGGATCGGGTTTGAGGTGGTAGTTCAGCGCCTCGGACAGCCTGAAGGGCGTCCAGTCTTTCTCCATGTCGCAATGCGCCACTTGCGCCAATGCATGAACGCCTGCATCGGTGCGCCCTGCGGCGGCGATGGTATGCTCGCGCGGCTCAAGCTTGGCCAAAGCCGCCTCGATCGCGCCTTGCACCGAAGGCTGATCGGCCTGCCGTTGCCAACCCGCAAAGGGGCCGCCGTGGTATTCGACTTTGAGCGCGTATCTGGGCATAGCGAGGCAAATAGCGTGGTGAGGGTGGGGGAACAATCCCCCAAAGCTCCCCTCTGGTATCGCCGGGGTTGCGTGGCTATCTTCAGGGTAAGACGGGCAAGGGGACAGGTCTTTTGATCATCACGGATATCGCCGATGGCCTGACGCGGGGTGTGGAGAATGTGACCGACACCCTGTCGGAGACATTCTTTGAACCGGTTATTCGCTTGGGCGTGACCGGCCTGTCGCGCGCGGGCAAGACGGTGTTCATCACCTCGCTTGTGGCCAATCTGATGGATCGTGGGCGGATGCCGGGGTTGGTGGCCGCCGCCGACGGGCGGATCAGCGCGGCGTTCTTGCAGCCCCAGCCCGACGATACCGTGCCGCGCTTTGATTACGAGGCGCATTTGGCGGCCTTGACCGGGGAAACGCCCCGGTGGCCCGAAAGCACGAGGGCGGTGTCGGAATTGCGGCTCTCGCTTCGGGTGCAGCCCACGGGGCTTCTGGGGGGGCTGTCCGGCCCGCGCACCGTGCACCTGGATATCGTGGATTACCCCGGTGAGTGGTTACTTGATCTGGCACTCTTGGACAAGACCTATGCCCAGTGGTCCGAGGATGTTTTGCAGCGGATCGCTGCGCGGCCACAGGCAGAGGCTTATTTGGCGCAGGCCAAGTCGACGGACGGGGCAGAAAAGCTGGACGAGCCGGTAGCGCAGGGCCTGGCGCAGGGCTTTACCGAATATCTGCAGGAGGCAAGGCTGGCCGGGTTTTACGATTGCACCCCGGGGCGGTTTCTTTTGCCGGGGGATTTGGCGGGCTCCCCCGCGATTACCTTTGCGCCTTTGCCCGCGCCTGACAGCCCGCTGCGCAAATCGCTCTGGCGGGAAATGGAGCGGCGGTTCGAGGCCTACAAGGCGCAGGTGGTCAAACCCTTCTTTCGGGATCATTTCGCGCGGATTGACCGGCAGGTGGTGTTGGTCGATGCGCTTGGGGCCATTCACAGCGGCCCGCAGGCGGTCGAGGATATGCGCCGCGCCATGGCGGAGATTCTGGGGGCGTTCCGGCCCGGCAAGAACGCCTTTCTGTCGCGGCTTTTGCTGGGGCAGCGGGTTGAAAAAATCCTGTTTGCCGCCACCAAGGCCGACCATTTGCATCACGGCCAACACGCCCGCCTGACGGGGATCATGAATGCGCTTACGCGGGATGCGAGGGATCGGGCGGATTTCGCCGGGGCCGAGACGCAGGCCATGGCCTTGGCCGCGTTGCGCGCGACGGTCGAGGAAACCATCGATCACGACGGTACACCCTTGGATTGTGTGCGCGGGCGGTTGTTGAGCAGCGGCAAGCAGGCGGCGTTCTATCCCGGTGACCTGCCAGAAGACCCCGCGCGCCTTTTGGGGCCTGCGCGGGAGGGGGCGGAAAAATGGCTGGATGCGGATTACGAGGTAATGAATTTCGCGCCTGCCAAGCTGTCGCTCAAGCCCGGGGAAGGGCCACCGCATATCCGGCTGGACCGGGCTGCGCAGTTCCTGATTGGCGATAAGCTATGAGGTTGGGGCAGGCGCATATCGGTCATGCCCCAAGTTTGCTGGGCATTCTTTGGGCTTTTACACGGCGCACCGCGTGGTTGCCCAAGGTGCGCTCGCCCTTCACCGACCTGCGCATGATGTGCGCGGTGATCCGGCGGGGCTGGGTGCGGGTGGCCTTTGACGGGGTGTGGCCCGTGGGTTTTATCGCCCGCGAGGGCAGCCGTATTCATGCGCTTTATGTGCATCCAGACGCGCGGGGCCGTGGGGTGGGCCGGGCGCTTTTGCAGGAGGCCAAGGCGCAGGCACGTCAGTTGGATCTTTTTGTTTTGCAGCAGAACCGGAGGGCTTGGGCGTTCTATGCCCGCGAAGGCTTTGCCGAGGCGGGCCGGGGCACGGGCGCGGGCAATGACGAAAACCTGCCGGATATTCGCATGATCTGGCACGCGCGGGAGGCGCTTTGACATGACCAAGGGGCCGATCCTGATTGATCTTGAAGGCAAAGAGACCGCGCCGGGGCCGGATAGCGCCCCGCCTGTGCCCGACCCCGAGATGCCGGAACCGCCCGAGGGGCGCGCGATGCAGACGGTGGCGACCTTGGCGGCGCGCCGCCCATCGCGCTTGGCGCGTCTGTTTTGGGGTTTGTTGCTGACCATTCTGGGCGCGGTCGTTTCGGTGGCCGCGTGGGATTTCGTGACCGGGTTGATCGAACGGGCGCCGATCTTTGGCTATGTCGTGACCGCTTTGATCGCAGCCTTCCTCTTGGTGCTGATCGTGATTGCCCTGAATGAGCTGGCGGCCTTTTCGCGGCTGTCGCGGATTGACCGGCTGCATCGGCAGGCCGAAGAGGCGCTTGGCGAGGAGGATTTGGGCAAGGCGCGCGGCGTGGTGCGCGACCTGACCGCGCTTTACAAGGGGCGGGAGGATACCCGCTGGGGCCGGGATAAACTGGCCGGGCTGCAAGCGGATCAATTCGATGCCTCGGGGCTTTTGGGCTTGGCCGAGGTCGAGGTCATGATCCCCTTGGATACCGCCGCCGCGCGAGAGATCGAGGCCGCCGCCCGGCAGGTGGCGACAGTCACCGCAGTGGTGCCGCTGGCCATGGCCGATGTGGTGGCCGCATTGACGGCGAACCTGCGGATGATCCGGCGGATTGCCGAGATCTACGGCGGGCGATCTGGCACCTTGGGAAGCTGGCGTTTGGCGCGCGCGGTGATGACCCACCTGGTGGCCACCGGGGCCGTTGCCGTGGGCGATGACCTGATCGGATCGGTCGCGGGGGGCGGGGTCTTGTCAAAGATATCGCGCCGGTTCGGCGAGGGCGTGGTGAACGGGGCGCTGACCGCGCGGGTCGGCGTGGCCGCGATGGAGGTCTGTCGCCCCTTGCCGTTCACGCGCGGCGAGCGGCCGTCGGTCACCGGCTTGGTCAAACGCGCGTTGACCGGGTTGTTTGGTCGGGCCGCGTGATGCGTTTCGGCAATGGCCCCTGCTTATCTTTCATGTTAGGCCAAAGCCATGAGCCAGATGCCTTCCAAAGACGATATCCTGCAATGGATTTCGGATAACCCGACCCTCACCTCGAAACGCGATATCGCCAAGGCCTTTGGTATCAAGGGGGCTGCGCGGATCGACCTTAAGCGTATCCTCAAAGAGCTTGAGGAAGAGGGCCATCTTGAAAAGCGCAAGAAGACCTATCGAGATCCGGACAAGCTTCCGCCGGTGAGTGTTTTGCAGATCTCGGGGATGACCAATGACGGAGAGCTTCTGGCCAAGCCGCTGGAGTGGCACGGCGAGGGCGTGGAACCCGTTGTCTTGATGATCCCGCGCGCCAGTGATCCCGCTTTGGGCGAGGGTGATCGTATTCTGGCCCGGCTGCAAGAGGTGAAGGGCGAGAGCCATCACTACGAGGCGCGGCTTATTCGGCGGATCGGGGCCAACCCGCGCAAGGTTCTGGGAATATTCCGCAAACGCTCCGAAGGTGGGCGGATCGTGCCCATCGACAAGGGCGACGGCAAGGAGTGGCAGGTGCCCGATGGTGCCACGGGCGGGGCCAAGGACGGCGAATTGGTGGAGGCAGAACAATCCGGCCCCAAGGGCCGGATGGGCCTGCCGCGTGCGCGGGTGGTCGAGCGTTTGGGCGATCCGTCGGAGCCCAAGGCGGTCTCGCTTATTGCCATTCATCAACACGGGATTCCCGATGACTTCCCTGACGAGGTGATCGACGAGGCCGACCGCATGAAACCTGCGGGTCTGAAGGGCCGCGAGGATATGCGCGAGATGCCGCTTGTCACCATCGACCCAAGCGATGCCCGCGACCACGACGATGCGGTTTGGGCGCATGAGGATGACGACCCCAAGAACGACGGCGGTTATGTGATCTGGGTGGCGATTGCCGATGTGGCGCATTACGTGACGCCGGGCAGCGCCTTGGATGGCGAGGCGCGCAAGCGCGGCAATTCCAGTTATTTCCCCGATCGGGTGGTGCCGATGCTGCCGGACCGGTTGTCAGGCGACCTGTGTTCGCTTCACGAAGGGGTGCCGCGCGCCTGTATCGCGGTGCGGATGCAGATTGCCGCGAATGGTGAGAAGGTGGGGCACAGGTTTGTGCGCGGGTTGATGCGCTCGGCGGCCTCGCTCAATTATCAGCAGGTGCAGGCGGCCATGGACGGGTATCCGGACGACCAATGCACCCCCCTGATGGAGGACGTGATCCGCCCGCTTTTCGGCGCCTATGCCGCGCTTGAAAAGGCGCGCGGGCGGCGGCAGCCGTTGAATCTTGACCTGCCGGAACGCAAGGTGGTGTTGAGCGACGAAGGCAAGGTTTTGTCGGTCAATTTCGCCGACCGTCTGGATGCCCACAAGTTGATCGAGGAATTCATGGTGCTGGCCAATGTGGCTGCTGCCGAAACCCTGATCGCCAAGAAATCGCCGCTGCTGTTCCGGGTGCACGAAGAACCCTCGCCCGAGAAGCTGGATACCCTGCGCGATGTGGCAGACGCGGCGGGCCTGACGCTGGCCAAGGGGCAGGTTTTGAAAACCGCGCATCTCAACGCGCTTTTGGAGGCGGCAGAGGACACCGACCATTCGGAAGTGATCAACATGTCGACCCTGCGCGCCATGACGCAGGCCTATTATGCGCCCAGCAATTTCGGGCACTTCGGCCTTGCCCTGCAGGCCTATGCGCATTTCACATCGCCCATCCGGCGCTATGCGGATTTGGTGGTGCACCGGGCGTTGATCCTGGCGCATGGCTGGGGCGAGGATGGCTTGCGACCGCAGGATATCGACAAGCTTGAGACCACGGCGCAGCATATTTCCGATACCGAACGCCGGTCGATGACCGCCGAACGGGACACCACCGACCGTTACCTTGCCGCCTTTCTGTCGGAACGGGTGGGCGAGGAATTTACCGGGCGGATCAATGGCATCGCCAAGTTCGGGGCTTTCGTGAAGCTGGATGAAACCGGGGCCGACGGGTTGATCCCGGTCCGATCCCTGGGGCGGGAGTTTTTCCATTTCGACCGCGACGCTGGCACCTTGATGGGGGCCGATACGGGGCTGACCATCCAGTTGGGCCAACGGGTGACGGTGAAACTGTCGGAGGCCGCACCGGTGACGGGCGGTATCGCGCTTGAGCTTATCAGCATCGAAGGCGAAAAAATGCCGCGTGGTCCGGCCAAGGGGCGGGGCAAGCCGCCCCGGCGCAAGCAGGCCAAGGCGAAACGCAAATCCGACAAGGTTAAGCGCAAGGTGAAGCGCAGCCGCCGCTAGGCGGGCTTTCGCAGCCGGTGCTAAGAGTTCTTTCGATTTACGCCTAATCGCGCTACCATTGTTCAAAACCCGGAAACAAAGGGGTCGAGCAATGCGTATGGGTGGATTGATTTCAGCACTGTTAGCAGTGGTTTCGATAGGGGCCGCACAAGCGGGCCCGGCGGAATCCTTGCGGCCACAGGCCCGGCCGGGATCGGGCCTGCTCCATGAGGCCGCGATTGTCGTGATGGACGGGCCCGTCAGTAGCCTGCGCCCCGTGGTGCGGCCCTCGGATTTGGGGGCGGACGCCAATGTGCTTCAGGTCTCGACCTCGAACCGGGCGTTTCAACGGTGGATTGATGGGTTTCGGGGCCGCGCACGGGCGCAGGGCATCAGTTCACGGGTTTTCGACCAAGCCTTTCGCGGTGTGCGCTACAACACCGGCGTGGTCGAAAAAGACCGTAACCAATCGGAATTCACCAAGAAGATCTGGGATTATCTTGATAGCGCCGCGAACCCGGTGCGGGTAAGTGACGGGAAGAAAATGTTGCGCCGTCACAGGCGGGCGCTCAACGCGATTGAGCGGCGCTATGGTGTTGAAAAAGAAGTGGTTTTGGCGGTTTGGGGAATGGAAAGTTCCTACGGGGATCGGCGCGGCACCTTGCCGGTGATCGAGTCGCTGGCGACCTTGGCCTTTGACGGGCGGCGCGGGGCGTTCTTTGAAAAGCAGTTAATCGCCGCTTTGAAAATCCTGCAGTCGGGGGATGTGACGCCGCGCAACATGAAAGGGTCTTGGGCCGGGGCCATGGGGCACACGCAGTTTATTCCGACCTCCTATGAAGCCTATGCGGTGGATTTCACGGGTGATGGAAAACGAGATATCTGGTCGGACGATCCTACGGATGCTTTGGCTTCGACGGCGGCTTACCTGAAACGCTTTGGTTGGACAAAGGGCCAGCCTTGGGGCGTTGAGGTGAAAGTGCCGCGCGGGTTTAGCCCGGGGCGTGCCAAGCGCAGCAACACGGCGATGCCGTCTTACTGGGCGACACAAGGTGTTGTGGATATGCAGGGGAGGCCCATACGAGATTTTGGGCCGGCCTCGATCATGTTGCCGGCTGGAACGAACGGGCCGGCCTTCATGGTCTTCGACAATTTCCGGGTGATCGAACGGTATAACAACGCCGATGCCTACGTGATCGGGGTGGGGCATCTTTCCGACCGGATCAAGGGTGGCCCACCGATCAGGGCAAGCTGGCCCCGTGGGTATAACCCATTGAGTTTCGACGAAAAAAAGGAACTTCAGCGGCGCCTGAAACGCAAGGGCTTTGCCGTGGAAAAGATCGACGGGCTGATCGGGCCGAACACGGTGGGGGCGATTCAGGCGTTCCAACGCTCGATCGGGGTGACGGCGGACGGCCATCCCAGCCAGACGGTTCTGGGGCACCTGCGCCGCCGCTGAAAATTTTGTACGTTTTGTACGTTTTACCCCCGAGTTTTGTACGAAACTCGGGGGGTGCCGAAAAAGTTTCGTACGAAACACGGGGGGCGGGCCGCCGCGCGCCTTGGTTTACCTTTTGGCAAGATTGTCCTGCGAGTGTGGTCATACGAGGATTCGGAACCACGGAGGCAAAGGAGATGAACAGGATGCGGCGATAAGGTTTTTCAGGGCCGTTGATCTTGCGGTTTGCAGGGGCCGCCGCGGAAACACTCAACGACCGTTTCAAGCGCTTGCCCCGACGGGGCGGCAAACCCCATGCCGCCACAGGCGTTGATATCGAGTTGATAACTGCCGCCGGACGCGGATTGGCCTGTTTCGCCCGAGCCCGAGGGCGTGCCGGTTCTGCGTAGAAAGGCAAGGTAGGGTGTGCCGGATTCGGCGCTGGCGCACCATGGACCAAGGCATTGGACGTTGAACGTGATCGGCCGGTTGAAGCGCGCGACAAAGCCGTTCCGTGTCAGCGCCTTCCCCTTGAGCCGTGCCGGGATCAGGGTGTTCGGCGGTGTCTTTTGCTGGTTCTGCCAATCGGTTTTCGGCAGGCGCGACTCATCGAAGGTCAGGGTGCCATGGACCACGATATAGGTCTTGTCGGATTTGGCGGCCTGTTCATAGGTCCGGGCGACATCATGGGGCAGGCAACTGAGCGCATGGGCCGGGGCAACGGGCAAGGTGCATAGCGACAGGAGGGCAAGACCGGCGACAGGCCGCAACGCGGGTTTTATCCTCAGGCCATCCAGCCGCATGGCGGCAAACGTGGACATTGCATTGCGAAGGCGATGGCGATGGCGAAAACCGCCTTTCGGGTAAAGTGGTTGCTGCGACGTTGCGGTATCACTCATAACAGGCCCTCTGACGGTTGATCCTGTCAGGATGCCACGGCGCGACAGGCAAGGAAAGCCGCTTGGCAAGAGCTTGCCGGTCGATGGCCACGCGGTGTTCGCCCGTACCCGGAGGCCCCGGCGAAAGGCGCAATCGCCCAAGGCTTAACAGGTTCTGCCCTTCACCTGAGCCATCAGCGACAGGCGGACCGCGTGCAACGATTGACCGGTGTGCCGCGTTTCGCGAAATGCCATGTCCAGATTTCCGCGAAACGCTTTTGAGGGCGATAGGCCTTTGCCTAAAGCGTTTCGCCTTTAACCTGAAACATCAGCGACAGGCGCAACATGCGCAAGGATTGTACGGTGTACTGCGTTTCGCAAAAACCTGAATCACAGATTTTCGCGAAATGCAGTGTTTTGCTCAATCGTTACACGCGTTACGCCATTAGCCGATATCTCGGGCTAAAGGCGGTACGCTTTAGGTTTCCGCGAAACGCTTTTGGGGGCGTCTGCATTTGTCAGGCCGCCCCGACTTCTGTCGGGTTGCGTCAGCCCCAAGGCACCCGAGCACAGGAATAGCGGGGCTATTGCAAGCTCGGATAACGCAGGATGGCCTGACACATGCAGCCGCCGCCTAGAGCCGCGCTTGGAATTCGTTCAGCACATGTTCATAGACCGCGCGTTTGAAGGGCACGATCTGCTCTAACATGTCGTTGGGCGCGATCCAGTGCCACTTGGAAAACTCGGGGTGCTCGGTTTCGATGTTGATATCGCTGTCGGTGCCGTGGAAGCGCAGCAGGAACCATTTCTGCTCTTGCCCCTTGAAGCGGCCCTTCCAGATGCGCGGCACGATGTCATGCGGCAGGTCGTAGGGCACCCATTCGGTGGTTTCGGCCTCGACGCTCACCATGTCGGCGGGCACGCCGGTTTCTTCCCAAAGTTCGCGCAGGGCGGCGTCACGCGGGGCTTCGCCGGGGTCGATTCCGCCTTGGGGCATTTGCCAGGCGGGGGTCTCGCTGTCGATGCGTTGACCGGCGAAAACCATGCCTTTTTCGTTGACGAGCATGACGCCCACGCAGGGGCGGTATGGCAGTTTGGCGATTTCTTCGGGGGTCATCGGCGGCCTCGTGCTTAGCGTTCGGTCATTACATGCGGTGTGCCATCCCCGGGGTCAACCATCATCCTCGCCGCGTGCCAGCCATGCGTCGAAGCGGCGTTTGCGCAGATCGGCGGTATGACTGTGCCAAAGGCTGTCGCGGACAAGGTAGGTGGGCCCGTGTTGCGGCGCGTTTGGCAGGTGGTCACGCATCGGGATGCCGGTGCCCGGCTGCAACCCGATGCGCGGCAGGGCGCTTTGCCGCGCCGGACCATAGGGGATCCGTTCGGACAGGCGGGCCATGGTATCGGGCCGGGTTGCAAAGCGCAGGAAGCGGCGGGCGGCATCGGGGGCGTCGGTGCCTTTCGCGATGCCCCAGACCTCGTGCCCGATGATGCGGCCGTGCCAGACGACGCTAAGCGGGTCGCCCGCCTGTTGCGCGGCGAAGAAACGCCCGTTGTAACCGCTTGCCATGCTGGCGCGGCCCTTGGCCAGCAGGCGGGGCGGGTCGGCGGCATCTTCCCACCAGACGATATGGTCGCGGATCTGGTCGAGTTTGCGGAAGGCAAGGCGCAGGCCGCGGTCCGTGCTGAGCAGGTCATAGACCTGCGAAGGCGGCACGCCCTCGGCCAGCAGCGCCCATTCGAGGATGTCGTCGGGGCTTTTGCGGATGGCGCGTTTGCCGGGAAAGCGGGCGGTGTCGAAGAAATCGGCGATCGTTGTGGGTTTGACGCCGGGGAAGGCGTTCGGCGCATAGGCCATGACCGTGGCAAAGACGTTCTGCGGCAGCGAGCAGGGCCGCAGTTTCGCCGGGGCGAAATCCGATGGCGCCTTGGTGAGGGCGGCATGGTCGAGCCGCGCAAGCAGCCCCGCGTCGCAGGCGGTGATCGCCGTGGGTTCCAGCATGTCGATCACATCCCAGCCTTCGGCGTCCGCGCGGGCCGTGAGGGCCGTCAGGCTGCCGTCGTAGCGGGCGGTGGTGATCTTGATCCCGGTGGCCTTGGTGAAGGGGGCGAAGACCGCCTTGGCCTGTGCGGCCTCGTAGGCGCCGCCCCATGTGACGACTGTCAGCTCCTCGGCCCGGGCCGTGACCGCGAGAAGAACGAAGAGGGCGCTAAAGAACCGCATTTTCTTCGCGCCTCAGGGTTTGGGAGATGTCGAGGTAAGCTTCGATCACCGAGGCCTCGGAGACCACGCCGATAAGTTTCCCGGTGTCGCGATCGACCACCGGGATGGCATCGCCGATGAAGCCGCGCAAGGATTGCATGGCTTCCAGAACGGTGGTGGTGTCGTGGAATTGCAGGCTTGGGGGTTCGGGGGTTTCCGCGCCCTGTGGCAAGACGCCGACGAACCGCCCCTCGGCGTCGGTCACATAGGCCTCGGACCATGGGGAGGCGGCAAGGCGGTTCTGGATGTCCTTCAGGGGCTCTTCGTGGGTGGCGCGGATCATGTCGTGGGTGAGGCAGGTGGTGATTGGCATGGCCTGCAGGCGGGCCCGGTCGCGCCCTGCCGAAAGGTCGGTGCCGCGGCGGGCGAGTTGCACGTCGAACAGCGAGCGACCGAAGAAGCGGTGTGCGATGAGGTTGGAAAACACCACGGCGACCATGGCGGCGATGGTCAGGTCGTAGTTCCGGGTCAGTTCGAAGACGATCAGGATGGTGGTGAGCGGTGCGCCGATCACCGGGCTGGTCAGGGCCATCATGCCGCAGATCGCATAGACCGCGACGCCCGAGGTGGGGGCAAGCCCGGTGCTGTCGATGGCTGTCCAGAACAGCGCCCCGAAAAGGATGCCGATCAAAAGTGCGGGGCTGAAGACCCCGCCGGCAAAGCCAAAGCCGATGCACAGCGCGGTCAGCGCGATCTTGGCGGTGACCAGCACCGCCAGTTCGCCCGCGCCGAAGGCCCCTTCGATGGTGGCAAAACGCAAGGCCTCCTTGCCGATGCCCAGCACGTCGGGCAGCCAAAGCGCGGTGACCCCAAGGGCCAGCCCCGCCGCCATGGGCCGCAAAAGCACGGGCAGGCGGCTTTGCGCGGCCAGGGTGGCGATGCGCAGGATCAGCCGCATGAAACCCATGGCAAGGCCCGCGCACAACAGGCCCAACAGGCCAAAAAGCACGAATTCATACCCATGCGCGACGCCGTCGAACTGGACCAGAAACAGCGCCGGGCGCTCAAAGACGACATTGGCCAGCACATAGCCGGTAACCGCCGACACGGTCGTCGGCGCAAAGGCCTGGGTCGAGTAGTGCCGCAGCACCACCTCATGGGCAAAGACCAGCCCCGCGACCGGTGCATTGAAGGCCGTGGCGATGGCCGCCGCCACGCCGCAGGCCACGGCGATGGCGGGCAGGTTCGGCACACCCAGCCGAAGCCGCCGCACCAAACCGCCAAGCATGGCGCCAAGATACACCATCGGCCCGTATTGCCCGACAGAGGCCCCGAACCCCAGGGACACCATCGCCGCCAGCGTCGAGGCGACACCGCTGCGCAGGTCCGGCAAGGCGCGTTCGAATTGCACGGCTTCGATAACATCCGGCGGCCCCAACGGGCGGCGCGCAGAAGAGACATAGCGCCAGATCAGGCCCACGATCAGCCCGCCAAGGGCCGGGACCGCGACGGTCGCCAGGGGCACAAGCCAACCCGCCGCCTCGTATTGCACCCGCGCCCGCGGTGCGATCAGCAGACCGTCGTTCAGCCACGAAACCGCATCGGTCAGGCCAATCGCCGCAAGCGAGGCCGCCGCGCCAATGACGAGCGCGCAAAGCATCAGGATCAACGCGCGTTGGGCGGGCGGGGCGACCGCGGGCTCCTCTGGGCTTTTCTCAACCACCATATGGGCAGTCTTTCGCAACTGCCGCGTCCTTTCAATGCCACCGGTCTTCTTCTTTTCATAAATATCCCCGCCGGAGGCATCCAGGGCCGGCCACCCGCGCCGGGGTCGGCGCATCGCGGCCCGCCCGCCGCAGGCGCCGAGGTTCCCGCCGAAGGCGGAGACCGAGATACCCGAAAGCCAAAAGAAAACGGCCCGCCGGGAGGGGCGGGCCGTCACACAAGCGTGGTTGGAACGCTTACTTGCCGTCGCCGTTCAGGGTGGTCAGGCCCTTGAGGATGTCGATGGCATAGGCCAGCTGATAATCCTCCTCGCGCAGTTTCGCGACCTCTTCGGCGCGGGCCTGTTCATCTTCGATCTGGCGGATCTCGTCCTCGCTCAGGCTGTCGTTGTCGAGGCTGCCGCGCAGGTCGGCTTCGAAACGGGCGCGAGGCGTGGTCTCTTCCTCCTCCTCGCTTTCCGGTGCGCGGCGGGGTTGTTCGACCACGATGTCGGGCGACACGCCCAGCGCCTGGATCGACCGGCCCGACGGCGTGTAATAGCGCGAGGTGGTCAGGCGCATCGCGCCGTCGCCGCGCAGCGGCATCACCGTTTGAACCGAGCCCTTGCCGAAGCTTTTCGTGCCCACGACCACCGCGCGGCGGTGATCCTGAAGCGCACCGGCGACGATTTCGGAGGCCGAGGCCGAGCCGCCGTTGATCAGCACGACCATGGGTTTGCCGTCGATCAGGTCTCCGGCGGTGGCGTTGAAGCGTTCGCCGTCTTCCGGGTTGCGGCCCCGGGTCGAGACGATCTCGCCCTTTTCAAGGAAGGCGTCCGACACCTTGATCGCCTGTGTCAGCAACCCGCCGGGGTTGTTGCGCAGGTCCAGCACGATACCGTTGACCTTGTCGGCCCCGCCTGCGGCCTCGAACTGTTCGGTCAGGCCCTCGGTCAGGTTGTCATAGGTCTGGTCGTTGAAGGTTGTCACGCGCAGCACCACGGTTTGTTGTTCGGTCCGTGCGCGCACCGCCGTCAGCTTGATGGTATCGCGGATGATCGACAGGTCGAAAGGTTCGGCTTCGCCTTCGCGGACCACGGTGATGACGATTTCGCTGCCGACCGGGCCGCGCATCTTCTCGACCGCTTCGTCGAGGGTCAGGCCCAGAACGCTTTCGCCGTCGACATGGGTGATGAAATCACCCGCCTCGACGCCGGCGTTATCTGCCGGGGTTCCGTCGATGGGCGAGACGACCTTGACGAAACCGTCTTCCTGCGTGACCTCGATGCCCAGGCCGCCGAATTCGCCGCGGGTTTGGACGCGCATGTCGGCGGCGTCTTGCGGGCTGAGGTAGCTGGAGTGCGGGTCGAGCGAAGTCAGCATGCCGTTGATGGCGGCCTCGATCAGGTCGGCTTCGTCGACCTCTTCGACGTATTGCGAGCGGATGCGCTCGAAAATATCCCCGAACAGGTCGAGCTGTTCATAGACATTGGTTTGCCGCTCGGCCTCCTGCGCCAGAAGGGGGGCGGCGACCTGTGTGGTCACGACGATGCCAGCCAGTATTCCGGCGACTGCGGCCATCAGGAATTTCTTCATGGTGCGGTTATCCTTCGTCTGTCTTGAACCACTGGGCGGGGTCCACGGGTGAGTTGTCTTCTCGGACCTCAATATAGAGGGTTTCGCTGCGTTCGGCACCCGTCTGTTGGGGCGCGTCGGGAATTATCAGGTCGGCACCGGGGGCTGCACCGCCCATCAGGCCCACCGGGCTGCCGCCCGGAAGCACCTGTCCGCTTTGACCATAGACCACGTCCAACCCCGCGAGCACCAGCAGAATTCCGGCCTGCGGTTCGAGGATGATCACGTTTCCGTAATCCAGAAGCGGCCCGCGATACCTGACGGTCGCCGGTGCAGGCGTCGTGACAAGGGCGCGGGGGCGGGTGGCCATGACAATGCCGGGCCGGGCGATTCCGGCGGCGTCCTGTTCGCCCGCGCGGCGCAATATGCGGCCCTGCACGGGCAGGGGAAGTTGCCCTTTGCGCTCGGCGATACCCGGCAGGCTGCCCGGCGCTTCGTCGACGGCGATCTCGCTGAGGCCGCTTGCGAAGCCTTCCAGCGTTTCGGTCGAGGCGATCAGAAGCGCGGTTTTCACCGGGTCTTCGGTAAAGCGGCGCGGCAGGTCGGTACGGTCCGCCATGGCCTGGCTAAGGGCTGTGCGGGCTTTCTGTGCGCCTTGCAGGCCTTCGGCCAACCTGTCGGCGGCGGTTTGTTGCAGGCCGCGCAGGATGGCGACCTCGTTCAGGGTTTCGCGCAGGTCGCTGGCACGGCTGTTGAGGGCCGGTGTCACCTCGGCCAGGATCATGCCCGAGCGCGCGGTGCCCACCGGCCCCGAGGGGTGCAGCGTGAGAACCGGCGCGGGTGTATCGCCCATCGACATCAGCACGCCCAGAAGGCGGGCGATGTCATCTTCGCGCGACTGCAATTCACGGGTCAGGGTTTCTTCGCGGATGGCCGCCCGGCGCAGGCCTTCGCGCATGGCTTCCAGCCCGTCCTCGTAGGCGTGCACGGTTTCCGACAGGGCCTTGACCCGGTTGCGCGCGCCCTGCGCGTCGTTCAGCATCCGGCCTGCACGCGACAGGCGGTCGGCGGCGGTGCGCGCGGCCTCGGCGGGGTCTGGCGTGGCCGCAGGTTCCTGTGCGGCGAGGGCACCGGCAAAGAAGATCCCTGCGACTGCGGCCAGCAGTTTCATGCGATCAGGCACTCCCCGGTCATCTCGGGCGGTTGCGGCAGCCCCATGAGGTGCAGCAGGGTGGGCGCAAGATCGGCCAGCCGACCGGGGTTAAGCGAGGCCCCCGAAGGCCCGCCCACCAGCACCACGGGCACCGGGTTGAGGGTATGGGCGGTATGCGGCCCGCCGGTTTCGGGGTCGATCATCACTTCGCAATTGCCGTGATCGGCGGTGACGATCATCGCGCCATCGGCTTTTTCGAGGGCTGTCAGGACTTTGCCCAATCCCTCGTCCACCGCCTCGCAGGCGGCCATGGCGGCCTTCAGGTCGCCGGTGTGGCCGACCATGTCGGGGTTGGCGTAATTGACCACAATCAGGTCATAGCCGTCTTCGATGGCGCCGACGAAATGTTCGGTCACTTCCGGCGCGCTCATTTCCGGTTGCAGGTCGTAGGTGGCCACCTTGGGGGAGGCGGCCATGTAGCGGTCTTCGCCGGTTTCGGGCTCTTCCTTGCCGCCGTTCAGGAAGAAGGTGACATGCGGGTATTTCTCGGTTTCCGCCAGGTGGAACTGTGTTTTGCCCTGTTTGGCCACCCATTCGCCCAAGGTATTGACGATGTCGCGGGCGGGAAAGACCGTATCCATGAATTGGTTATGGGCGTCGGAGTATTCGACCATACCCAGAAGCGCGGCCCAGTCGGGGCGCGGGCCCGCGTCGAAGGCGTCGAACCCCGGCTCGCCCACGGCGCGGAGGATTTCACGGGCGCGGTCGGCGCGGAAGTTGAGGCAGAAGACCCCGTCGCCATCCTTGGCCCCGGTATAGTCACCGATCACGGTGGCGGCGATGAATTCATCGGATTCGGAGCGGGCATAGGCGTTGGTCACGGCCGTTCGCGCGTCCTTGGCGCGGATGCCTTTGCCGTGCACCATGGCCTCGTAAGCTTCTTGCACGCGGTCCCAGCGGTTGTCGCGGTCCATGGCGAAATAGCGCCCGGTGACGGTAGCCACATGGGCGCCATTGGGCAGGCCGTCTTCCAATGTTTCAAAGAAGGGACGGGCGGAGCGGGGCAGCACGTCGCGCCCATCTGTGATGGCATGCAGGGCCACGGGCACGCCCGCGCCGGCAATCGCCGTGGCGGCGGCGAGGATGTGGTTGAGGTGCCCATGCACCCCGCCATCCGATATCAGCCCCATGAGATGCGCCGTGCCGCCGGTTTCTTGCAGCTTCGACACGAAGGCTTGCAGGTTTTCATTGTCGAAGAAGGAGCCATCCTCGATCGACAGATCGATCTGTCCAAGGTCCATCGCCACCACCCGGCCCGCGCCGATGTTGGTGTGCCCCACCTCGGAATTGCCCATCTGCCCGCGGGGCAGGCCCACGTCGGGGCCGTGGGTGATGAGGGTGGCCTGCGGGCAGGTCTGCATGATGCGGTCGAAATTGGGGGTGTTGGCCAAGGCCGGGGCGTTGGCCTCGGTCGTGTCCGACAGGCCCCAGCCATCAAGAATGCACAGGACAACGGGTTTCGGGGTGCTCATGCTTTGCTCCTGCCTCGGGTTGCAGGGGTTCTAGCGCCTTGCGGCGGCGGGGTGAACCCCTTGGCGTCAGGTTATGTAGGGGTGGTGGGGCCTGCCTGGAGCGCAGGGGGACGCGGTGCCGCAGGGGACATCCGGTGCGCTGGATAGCGAGGACCGATGCCCGGGGCGGGCAAGCGGCGGGGCCTTGCGGTGGATGTGGCCCCTCGGCTCTGCAGGCAGGCTCGATTCCGCCGACGGGTCCTGATCGGGGCTTTCCTTGCACGGGAAATGCCTATCTTTGTGACACGATTGAAAGAAACGGAGGCGTCTTATGCGATATGTTCCGGTATTCATTGCCGCGGCGGGGCTGGCCTTGGTCGGCTTGGCGGCGGAGGCGGGAAACCACAAGCCGGGCAAGGGGCGTTCGGGGGGCGTTGCGCAGGGCCTTGATTGCCCGCCCGGACTGACCAAGAAGAACCCGCCCTGCGTGCCGCCCGGCCAGGCGCGAAAATACCGGCGGGGCGATATCATAGACGGCGATTACTGGATCGTCAGGCGACCGGGGCGGCATGGGCTGGACCCGCATTATACCTATTATCGCGTCGGCGATCACGTGTACCATGTGGACCGCGAAACCCGTGAGGTGCTGGACCTGATCGGGGCGGCCGCGCGGGTGCTGGATTAGGCGGGATTGACCAACTTTTAATGCGGCCCCGGCTTGCACCCGGTGGGTCTTGGGCGTAGGGGCGTGGCAGACGCAATTTCCCAAGCCCGCCGTATGCAAGTTTATCTGCCCATCGCCGAAGTTTCCTTGAACGGACCTCTTTTGTTGTCCATCGGGCTGATTGTCGGGTTGCTGTCGGGGATGTTCGGGGTTGGCGGCGGGTTCCTGATCACGCCATTGCTGTTTTTCATCGGCATCCCGCCCGCCGTCGCCGTGGCTACATCGGCCAACCAGATCGTCGCCTCGTCCTTTTCGGCCATCCTTGCCCACCTGCGGCGCGGCACGGTGGATTTTCCCATGGGGTTCGCCTTGATGTGCGGCGGGCTGGCCGGGTCGACCGTGGGGGTTTACGTCTTCAACCTGTTGCGTCAGCTTGGCCAGGTCGATCTGCTGGTGAACCTGTTTTACGTGGTTTTCCTGGGCCTGATCGGTGGATTGATGTTCATCGAGAGCCTGAACGCCATCCGCCGGGCCAGAGTGCAAGGCCCCCGGCCCCGGACCAGGCGCACGCGCCGCGACTGGGTGCATGCCATGCCGCTGCGGGTGCGCTTTCGGACGTCGAAATTGTATATTTCGGTTTTCCCGCCCCTGATCGTCGGGTTTGTCGTCGGTGTGTTGTCGGCCATCATGGGGGTTGGCGGCGGCTTTGTGATCGTGCCTGCGATGATTTATATTCTCGGCATGCCGACAAAGGTTGTGGTCGGGACCTCGCTGTTCCAGATCCTTTTCGTTTCGGCATACACCACGATGATGCACGCCTATAGCAGCCATACCGTGGATACGGTTCTGGCGGTGCTTTTGATTGTCGGCGGGGTGATCGGGGCGCAGATCGGATCGAGGATCGGATTGCTATTGAAGGCCGAGCAGGTGCGGATTCTGCTTGCCATGCTGGTGCTTGCGGTTTGTCTCAAGCTGGGGTTCGACATGGTGTTAGAGCCTGACGAGGTGTTCTCGATCGCCGGTGCGCGGGGTCTTTGACCTTTCCCCCTGCGGGGGCGGGCCTTACCCCCGTTCGATCAGCACATCCACATGCGCCGCCGCACTGGCGGCCAATGCGTCGAGGTTGTAGCCGCCTTCGAGAACCGAGACCACGCGGCCCTTTGCGTGTTTGTCGGCGATGTCGCAAAGGCGATTTGTCACCCATGCGAAATCGGCCTCGAGCAGGTCGAGTTGGGCCAGCGGGTCGTCGCGGTGGGCGTCGAACCCGGCGGAGATGATCACCAGTTCGGGGGCGAAGGCCCCGAGCCGGGGGAACACGTGATCTTCATAGGCGGCACGGAAGATTTTGCCATCGCTCATCGGGTCAAGCGGCAGGTTCAGCACGTTGTCATGCGCACCAACGTCACTGGAGCGCCCGGTGCCGGGCCAAAGCGGGAATTGGTGCGAGGAGACAAAAAGCGCGCGCGCCTCATCCCACAGTAGGTCCTGTGTGCCGTTGCCGTGGTGGACGTCGAAATCAACCACCGCCACGCGATTGAGGCCATGCCGTTCCAACGCGTGTTTGGCGGCAATCGCCGCCGTGCCGAAAAGGCAAAAGCCCATGGTTTTTTCGGTCTCGGCGTGGTGGCCGGGCGGGCGCATGGCGCAAAAGGCGTTTTGCGTATCGCCGGACAGGACCAGATCGGTGGCGCGCAGGGCTGCGCCCACACCGCGCAGGGCGGCATCGACCGAACCGGGCGACATCCAAGTATCTGCATCCAGCTGGATGAGGCCCTCGGCGGGTTCGGAGGCCTTGATATGGTCGATATGCGCCTGGGGGTGGGTGAGGCGCAGGTCGTCGTCGGTGGCAATCGGGGCCTCTTCGCGGATCAAATCCTTGCCGGCAAGCGCGGCCCAGACCCGTTCCAGCCGGGCCACCTGTTCGGGGTGGCCGGGGGGCGTGACGTGTTCAAGGCCATCGGCATGGGTCAGAAGGGTGGTTGTCATCGAGTGTCTCCGCGTCCTGTGTTGCGCCACAGGATGGACGCGGGCGCACCGGATTGTCCAGACGGTGCTTGTTGATGTGCGCAGTGCGTGTAATCTGGCTTCATGGAAGAAGATATCATCACGGATGGCCTTTCGCGGGCCTTCCCGCAAGGCACCCAGGAAATCGCGCTGGGCCTTTGGGAGCATGTCCAGACCTTCGCGATGGGCCTTATGCGGCCGTGGAACGCCTATCAGGTGGCGATTGCGGTCGGGGTTTTCATCTTGGCCACGCTCGTGGCGCGGGTTTTGGCGCCGCGGTATCACAATTGGATGCGCGGGCGCGAAGGCTGGCCCAAATCGCGGATGCGTTTTCTGGTGATGATCCACAGGCGGTTGCGATTGATTGTTTTCGTCGCGCTGATCTGGCCGGTGGTCTGGGGGATGCAGGCCACGACATGGCCATCGCGATCCTACCTGTTGGAGATATTCGCAAGCCTTTCGATGGCGTGGTTGTTGATCACGGTGATCACGCGATTCATCGTCAATGGTTTCGTGCGTTCGGCGGTGCGTTACGGGGCGTGGATATGGGTGACGCTGATCATCCTTGGCCTGACGGATGAGGTTGAGCGGCTTCTGGACAGTGCGGCGGTGAGTTTCGGTGACATTCGCCTGTCGGTCTGGATGGTGGTGCAGGCGGTCGTGATCGTGGTCGCGCTGATGTTCGCGGCGCGGTTCGTGTCGAAAGCCACGGCGGCGCGGATTCGCAGCAACGAAGAAATCTCGCCCTCGATGCAGGTCTTGGCCGTCAAGTTCATCCAGCTTTTGCTGTATGGCGCGGCGTTTTTCATCGGCTTGCGCGCGGTGGGCGTGGACCTGACCGGGCTTGCGGTGCTGTCGGGGGCGATTGGTGTTGGCCTTGGGTTTGGCCTGCAAAAGGTGGTGTCGAACCTTGTGTCGGGGGTGATCCTTTTGCTGGACCGGTCGATCAAGCCGGGCGATGTGATCAGCCTTGGCGAGACCTTCGGCTGGATCAACAGCCTTGGGGCGCGCTACGTCTCGATCACCACGCGCGACGGTCGGGAATACCTTATTCCGAACGAGGATTTGATCACCGGCCAGGTGGTCAACTGGTCCCATTCCAACGATTACGTGCGGCTGGATATCTATTTCGGTACCGCCTATGGCGACGATCCGCACAAGGTGCGGGCGCTGGCCATCGAGGCGGCCAAGAGCGTGGACCGGGTGTTGGAGTTCAAGCCGCCGGTGTGCCATATCGTGGGCTTTGGCGACAGCAGCGTCGATTACATCCTGCGGTTCTGGATCAGTGACCCAACCGGCGGCCTGACCAATATCCGGGGCAATGTGTATCTTGCGCTATGGGACAAATTCCAAGAGCATGACATTTCCATCCCCTTCCCGCAGCGCGAGGTGCGGCTGCTGGGCGATGCGGCAGAAGGGGCACAGGGCACTTGAGCCCGCGCAGGGTTTTATTGAAAAGGCCCGTTTGAGTTGCTACCTTAAAGACATGCCCGGCGCCGGGGCTGAGCGGCGCGTTTGCGAAGGAGGACGATGTCCTGTCTTTTACGGCTGACGCGGCACAGGCCGCTGAACATGGGGCGCCCGTGATGACGCCCGGCACTGGCGCGAATAGCGAGGCACAGCTTGCGCGCATCCTGAAATCCCTTGACGACGACAAGGCCGAAGACATCGTGCAGGTTGACCTGCGCGGCAAATCGGCGATGGGCGATTACATGGTGATCTGCTCGGGCAGATCGTCGCGGCAGGTCACGGCGATTGCCGAGAAACTGGCCGATCGTCTGAAGCAGGAATATGGCATCCTGTCGAAGATCGAGGGCAAGGACACGGGCGATTGGGTGCTGATCGACACGGGCGATGTGATCGTCCATGTGTTCCGCCCCGAAGTGCGCGATTTCTATCAGCTTGAGAAGATGTGGCTTTCCGGCGGCGCGGTTGCCCCGGTGCCAGCCACCGAGAGCTGAATGAAGGTGCATATCTGCGCGGTGGGCCGGTTGCGCGCCGGCCCGGAGCGCGCTTTGCTTGACGATTACCTGACCCGGTTTGACAAGACGGGCCGAGCCTTGGGGCTTGGCCCTGTTTGCGTTCATGAGGTCGAGGACAAGAAGGGCGGCGGCATGGGCGCCGAGGCCGCGCTTTTGGAACGCGCGATTCCCAAGGGGGCGGTTCTTGTGGTCATGGATGAGCGGGGCAAGGTCATCCCGTCGCCGCAGTTTGCCGATAAGCTGGGCGCGTGGCGTGACGAGGGGCGGGGCGACGTGGCCTTTGTCATCGGCGGCGCGGATGGGGTGGACCCGTCTTTGCGCGCCAAGGCCGATTTCAAACTGTCCTTCGGGGCGATGGTCTGGCCGCATATGTTGGCCCGCGTGATGCTGTCGGAACAGCTTTATCGGGCGGCCTCGATCCTTGCCGGAAGTCCGTATCACAGGGTGTGATCCGGTTAATCACCCGAATCCGCTTTAAATCAATGCTGCGCTGCGGTAAGACCCGGCCACTTTTGGAAACGGAGAACTCAGATGGGTTACAAGGTCGTCGTCGTGGGCGCCACGGGCAACGTGGGCCGCGAAATGCTGAACATTCTGGCCGAGCGCCAGTTCCCTGTGGACGAGATTGCCGTACTGGCAAGCCGCCGCAGCCTCGGGACCGAGGTGAGCTTTGGTGACAGCACCCTGAAAACCGAAGATCTGGATACATTCGATTTCACCGGCTGGGACATGGCGCTGTTCGCCATCGGTTCGGACGCGACGAAGAAATACGCACCGAAGGCCGCCAGCCAGGGCTGTGTCGTGATCGATAACAGCTCGCTCTACCGCTATGACCCGGACGTGCCCTTGGTGGTGCCCGAGTGCAACCCCGAGGCGGTGGATGGCTATGCCAAGAAAAACATCATCGCCAACCCCAACTGTTCGACCGCGCAGATGGTCGTGGCGCTCAAGCCCCTGCATGATCGCGCGACGATCAAGCGGGTGGTCGTCAGCACCTACCAGTCGGTTTCGGGCTCGGGCAAGGAAGCGATTGACGAGCTGTGGGACCAGACCAAGGCGGTTTACAACCCGACCACGGAATATGAGCCGAAGGTTTACCCCAAGCAGATCGCCTTCAACGTGATCCCGCATATCGATGTCTTCCTTGAAGATGGGTCGACCAAGGAAGAATGGAAGATGGTCGCAGAGACCAAGAAGATCATCGATTCCAAGATCAAGGTTACAGCCACTTGCGTGCGGGTGCCGGTTTTCGTGGGTCACTCGGAAGCGATCAACCTTGAGTTCGAGGATCATCTGGACGAGGAAGAGGCCCGCGACATCCTGCGCGAGGCGCCCGGTATCATGGTGATCGACAAGCGCGAGGACGGTGGATACGTCACGCCGGTGGAATGCGTGGGCGATTTTGCCACCTTCATCAGCCGTATCCGGCAGGACAGCACGATTGATAACGGCCTGAACCTGTGGTGCGTGTCGGACAACCTGCGCAAGGGCGCGGCGTTGAACGCGGTGCAGATCGCCGAAACGCTGGGCAAGCGCGTGTTGCAGAAGGGCTGAGCCCGTTCTTGAAGAGATCTGGAACGGCGGGTGCGGGCAACCGTGCCCGCCGTTTTGCGTTCGTCGTCGGCGGGGAATTGCCGTATTCCGCGACGTGCCGCTTGCCAAGCGGTGGGCACTCGGCCCAAGTAGAACGGTGAGTTTACTGTCAGGAGCTTCGGCATGCGTTTCACTTTCCCCCTAAAGCGTTCCGCCTTTAACCCGAGACATCGGCGAAAGGCGGAACGCGCGCAACGATTGAGCGGAGCACTGCGTTTCGCGAAAATCTGTTACTCAGGTTTTTCGCGAAACGCTTTAGTTTTCATGGCATTGCCGGTGGCGGCATGGGCCGAGGATATCCCGCTTGAAAGTCAGGTCAGCGAGGTCACGCTTTACCCCCAAGGGGCCACCGTGATCCGCGAAGTGCCGTTCAGCGCGCCCGCCGGGCAGCATGACCTGATCCTGACCGATTTGCCGCAAGGCACCCCTTTGGCGTCAGTGCGGGTTTCCGTGGATGGCGCGGTCATGGGGAGTGTGACGACGCGGGACGATTTCGTACCGCCGCGTGACCCGGACATGAGCGCCGCACGCGAGGCGGCGCGCGCCGAGGTGGAGCGGCTGGAAGCTGCTTTGCGCGAAGGCGAGGCGGATGTGCGGGCAATCCAGTTGGAGCGCAATGCGGCGCGGGCCCGGTTGCAGTTTCTTGAGCAATTGGGCGAGGGCGAGGCCGTGGCGGGCATGGCCCCGGCGGACCTGCGCGAGGTTGTGGGGATGATCGGCGATGAAAGCCTTGCCGCCCTGCGCGCCGCCCATGAGGCAGAGCGCCGCGCCGAGGAAACCGACCGCGCCTTGAAAGACCTGCGCAAGGAACTGAAGGCGGCGCGCGCCGCGTTGCGGGCCTTGGTGCCCGAGAAAGAAGCACGGGCGATGCTGGCGGTTGCGGTTTCCAGCGAGGAGGCGACCGAGGGCAATGTGCGGGTAAGTTACACGATCCGCGATGCCGGGTGGACGCCGGTTTATGACCTGCATCTTGCGCGCGACAGTGGCGATTTGCGGATCGAACGCGGGGCCTTCGTGCGGCAATCCACCGGCGAGAACTGGAGCGATGTGGCGATGACCCTGTCCACCGTGCGCCCGTCCGAGCAGGTGGCCCCGAGCGAGGTTTTCCCATGGTTGCGGCGGGTCTTCGACCCCGAAAAGATTCGCCCCAAACCATTGATGCGGGGACAGGCCGACAGTGGCTTTGCCGAGATGGCCGCGCCGCAGGCCGAGGCGGCAGAGGTGGAAACCGCGCAGGCGAATTTCGACGGTCTGGCGGTGACATATGACTATCCCGGCGCGGTTTCCGTTGCGACAGGCGCGGACCGTGTGCGGCTGGCGCTGGGCACGCTGGAAACGCAAGCGCAGGTCGAGGCGCGGGCGGTGCCGCTTTTCGATCCGAGTGCCTTCTTGATGGCCCGGGTCGAGAATGACATGGGCGAATTGATCCTGCCGACGGGCGAGGCGATGTTCTATCTGGATGGTCGGTTCATCGGCAAGCAGTTCCTGCAGATGATCCCGGCGGGTGGCGAAGCGGACCTGTCCTTTGGGCCGATTGACGGGCTGCGCCTGACGCGGACCGTTTTGGGCCGGGAGGAAGGTCAGCGGGGCGTCATCACCCGGTCAAGCGATTTTACCGAAGAGGTGAAGATCGAGGTGGAAAACCTGACCGGGCAGGCGTGGCCGGTGCGGGTGATCGACAGGGTGCCTTATTCCGAACAAGAGGACCTGGAAGTGGAATGGCAAGCCACGCCGCGCGCCAGCGAGGTTGATGTGGATGGCAAGCGCGGGGTTCTGGCGTGGTCGTTTGACATTGGCGCGGGCGAGAGCCGCGACATCGGGGTGCAGTACGACCTGCAATGGCCCGAGGGCAAGGTGCTGCGGTAGCTGCGCGCGCCGGGGAGCCCCGGCGCGGTATCGAGACCGGCAGGTTACGCCGGAACGGACCGAAGTGTTGAAAAGACTTCGGTCCGTTTTCTTTTGAAGAAAACGGTACGGTGCTCAGACCGGGGCGAACTCGCCGCTGTCGGCCATGTACTGTTCGATACTGCCTTGGCCGATGTCGTGCCAAAGGCCGTGCAGGCTGAGTTCGCCGGAGTTGACGGCCTCGGCGACGAAAGGGAAGGTCATCAGGTTTTCCAGCGAAACCATGACCGCCTCTTTCTCAAGGGCGCGGCTTTGGGCGGTTTGATCGGAGATGTCCTTGACCCGCTCGTAGCCGGGGCGCAGGATGTCCATCCAGCGGCCGACGAAGCTGCTTTTCTCTTCCAGTTGCGGGGCATTGCCCGAACACATATCCAGACAGCCCTGCACGCCGCCGCATTTCGAATGGCCCAGGACGATGACATGCGCCACCTTGAGGGCGGTCACGGCGTATTCCACCGCCGCCGATGTGCCGTGCTGGTTGCCATCGGGTTCATGCGGCGGCACGAGGTTGGCAATATTGCGGTGAATGAAGAACTCGCCCTGATCGGCGCCGAAGATCGAGGTGACATGCACCCGGCTGTCGCAACACGAGATAACCATCGCGCGGGGGCGCTGGCCTTCGTCGGCGAGGCGGCGATACCATGCCTTGTTCTCGGCATAAGCGGTGGCCTTCCAGCCATGGAAGCGCTTTACAAGGTAACTGGGCAATGGGCGTGCGTTGTTCATTGTAACCCTCTTTTGTTCGGCATCTCACTGTAGATAGAGCGGATTCGCAGAGAATTCGAGAGACAAATTCAAAGGGCGACAGCTCCGTGGAAAGGATTTGGGAACCATTTGTGGGACAGATTACCTTTGTCCGAGGGGGCATGAAGAATGGGGTGAGATCGTGAAACAGGTGACAATGCTGACACAGGATGAGGTTGTGCGCCTTGATCCCGACCGATTGGAGGATTTGTATGACCAGTTGGGAGAGCGGGGCGCGGAAAGCGTGGTGTGCCGCGCCTTGGAGGAGTTGGCGGCGCGGCTGTCGCACACTGAAAGATGTTATCGGGAACGCCGCACCGAGGATATGCGCAAATCCGCCCGCAGCCTGATTGCCATCGCTGAACAGATCGGCATGTGGATGTTGGCCAATGTGGCGCGCGATGTGACGCAATGCATTGATGCCAGCGATGCCGTCGCCCTGGGCGCGGTTCTGGCGCGGCTGTTGCGGATCGGGGAGCGATCCTTGAGCGAGGTTTGGGAATTACAGGATATGAGTATTTGATGCCTTGCAGGTGGCACTGACTGGGCTAGGCTGTGCGCGACCAACAAATTGACAGGAGCGCGCCATGGAACTGACGTTTGCCACCGGGGCCGGAGGGGCCATTCCGCTACATGTGGTTGAGCAAGACGGGGTCGATGGTTGGCTTTCCGCGCAGCCCGAGCGCGTCGCCCGATGGGTGCGTGCGGCGGGATTTACCGGTGCCATGGGCAAGGTTTTGCTGGTGCCCGGTGAGAACGGACGCCTTGAAAGCGCTGTCGTCGGGTACGGCACGCCCGAAGCGCGGGCACGCGGCCGGTTCCATTTGGCCGCTGCGGCAGGAAGCCTGCCCGAGGGGACCTATCGTTTTGAAGGATTGCCGGAGGACCGCGCCGAGGAAGAGGCGCTGGGCTGGCTATTGGCGGGCTATGTTTTTGACCGATATCGCGGCCAGACCACCCCGGCCGCCCAACTTGTCGCGCCTGAAGGCGTTGATGCTGTCCGGCTTGAGGCGATCGCCGCGGGCGAATGCCTGACCCGCGACCTGATCAACACGCCCACCAGCGATATGGGCCCCGCGGAATTGGAAGCGGCCTGTGTGGCCATGGCGGCCCAGCACGAGGCCGAGATCGAAGTGATTCGGGGCGAGGCGCTGCTGGAACAGAACTTTCCGTTGATCCACACCGTGGGCCGCGCGGCGGCCCCCGAGGCCGAGCCGCGCCTGATTGACATGCAATGGGGCGTGGCCGGGCCGATGCTGACGCTGGTGGGCAAGGGGGTGTGTTTCGACACCGGGGGCCTGAACCTCAAGCCTGGCGGGTCGATGGCCCTGATGAAGAAAGACATGGGCGGCGCGGCCACGGTTCTGGGGCTGGCGCAGATGATCATGGAACTGGGCCTGCCGCTGCGGTTGCGGGTGCTGATCCCGGCGGTGGAAAACGCGGTGAGCGGCAATGCCTTCCGGCCCGGTGATATCCTGACCGCGCGCAGCGGCCTGACGGTCGAGATCAACAATACCGATGCCGAGGGGCGCCTGGTGCTGGCCGATGCGCTGGCCTATGGGGCCGAGGCCGAGCCGGACTTCATGCTGTCGATGGCGACGCTGACCGGGGCAGCGCGGGTGGCTGTTGGCCCCGATCTGGCCCCCTATTTCACGGATGATGCGGCTTTTGTCGGGGCGGTGGAACAGGCGGCAGGGCAGGTTGCCGACCCGGTCTGGCGCTTGCCGCTGCATACGCCGTACGAGGCGATGATCGAGCCGGGCATCGCCGATCTGGACAATGCGCCCAAGGGCGGCTTTGCCGGGGCGATCACCGCCGCGCTGTTCTTGCGGCGCTTCGCGGGCGAGACGCGCTATGCGCATTTCGACGTTTACGGTTGGAACCCCGAGGCGAAACCGGCGCGACCCAAGGGCGGGGTTGGCATGGGCGCGCGGGCGATCCTGCAGGCGCTGCCGGATGTCCTGACCGCATGACAAGGCCCGAGCCAACCTTTGTCGCGCATCCGGTCACGGACCTTTACCAGGAGATCGGCCAGGGCCGTGACCGCCAGTTGCGTTATGGCGAGGGGTTCACCATCCACGAGCGGCGGGATGGTTTCGCCTTTGGGCGGTCCGAGGATGCGGGCCACGAAGGTTGGCTGTTGGAGGCGGCTGTGATGCCTGCGGATCAGCGCGGCGCGCCGACCCATTGGGTAAGCGCGCGGCAAACCCACGCCTATAGCGAGCCGGATTTCAAAGCACCGGAACGGGCGGGCTTGGCGCATTTGTCGAAATTATGCGTGACCGGGCGCGAGGGCCGGTTTTCGAAGACCGAGATCGGCTGGGTGCCGACGGCGCATCTTGCCGACACCCCCGCGACAGACCCCGTGACAGTGGCCGAAGTTTACCTGGGCGTTCCCTATCTTTGGGGGGGCAATAGCATTTGGGGCGTGGATTGTTCGGGGTTGGTGCATGCTGCGCTGATCGCGTGCGGGCGGTCCTGTCCAAGCGACAGCGGGCCGCAAGCGGCCGGTTTGGGCCGGGTTGTGCCCCCTGAAACGCCACCAGAGCGTGGTGACTTGCTGTTTTGGGCCGGGCATGTGGCATGGGTGGTCGATGCCACGACAATCTTGCATGCCAATGTGCATCACATGGCGGTGGCCTACGAGCCGCTGGACGCGGCCATCGCCCGGATCAAGGCGCAAGGCGATGGGCCGGTGACAGCCCACAAACGATTGGGAGGACAGGATGAGTGACGCATTTTTCCAACCTGTGAGCGGGTTCGACCTGCCGCGGTTCGCCGGGGTGCCGACCTTCATGCGGTTGCCGCATCTGGCCTTGGATCACCCGCGTTTGGACGAGGTGGATATCGGGTTGATCGGCGTGCCGTGGGACAGCGGCACGACAAACCGGCCCGGCCCGCGCCACGGGCCACGGCAATTGCGCGATGCCTCGACCATGATCCGCGCGCAGCATGCAACCAGCGGCATGCGCCCCTTCGAGGCGGTGAACTGTGCCGACCTTGGGGATGTGGGGCCGAACCCGGCAGACATCATGGATAGCCTGGAACGGATCACGGTGTTCTACGACAAGGTCAGGGCGGCGGGCATTCGGCCCCTGACCGCCGGGGGCGATCACCTGACCTCGCTTCCCGTTTTGCGGGCCTTGGCCAAGGATGGGCCGCTTGGCATGGTGCATTTCGACAGTCACACGGACCTGTTTCACAGCTATTTCAACGGTACGATGTATACCCATGGCACGCCTTTCCGCCGGGCTGTGGAAGAGGGGCTTCTGGACCCCGGGCGCGTTGTGCAAATCGGTATTCGTGGCACCATGTATGACAGCGAGGACCGTGATTTCGCCAAGGCCGAAGGCATACGGATCATTGAAATCGAAGAGTTCCACGCCCGGGGCGTTGAGGATGTCATGGCCGAGGCACGCGAGATTGCGGGCGACGGGGCGACCTATGTCAGCTATGACATTGATTTCGTGGACCCGACCTTTGCCCCCGGCACCGGCACGCCCGAGGTGGGCGGGCCGAACAGTTTCCAAGCGTTGCAGGTGTGCCGCGAGTTGCAGGGGCTGAATATCGTCGGGGCCGATATGGTCGAGGTGTCGCCGCCGTTCGATCAATCGGGCGGTACGGCCTTCCTGGGGGTGTCGATCATGTTCGAGATGCTTTGCGTGATGGCGGGGCAGGCCGCATGAGCGAGGCAACGGTAGACGAAGGCAGCTATGATTTCATCGTCGTCGGCGCGGGCTCGGCCGGTTGTGTTTTGGCCAACCGCCTGTCGGAAGATCCCAAGGCGCGGGTTTTGCTGTTGGAGGCGGGCGGCAGTGACAACCGGTTCTGGGTGCATGTGCCGGTTGGGTATTTGTACGCCATGGGCGACCCGTCGCTGGATTGGTGCCTGAAGACCGAACCGGAACCGGGGCTGAACGGGCGGGCCTTGAACTATCCGCGCGGGAAGGTCTTGGGCGGCTGTTCGTCGATCAACGGCATGATCTACATGCGGGGGCAGGCGCGGGATTACGATGGCTGGCGGCAGATGGGCAACCGGGGTTGGAGCTGGGACGATGTACTGCCCTATTTCAAGCGGTCCGAGGGGCATTACCTTGGCAAGACCGGGGCACATGGCGGCGATGGCGAGATGCGGGTCGAGCGCCAGCGGCTGAACTGGCCGATTCTGGATGCGGTGATCGAGGCGGCGCAGGAACTTGGGATCGAACGCACCGAGGATTTCAATTCAGGCGACAACGAGGGCGTCGGATATTTCGAGGTGACGCAGAAAGGCGGCGTTCGGTGGAACGCGCGCAAGGGCTTTCTTGACCCGGCGCGCGGGCGGCCCAACCTTCGGATCCTGACCGGGGCCGAGGTTCAGGGCCTGAGCCTTGAGGGGCGGCGCGCGACCGGTGTGCGGTTCCGCCACAAGGGGCGGGATTGCCATGCGGCGGCCGGGGCCGAAGTGGTGCTTGCGGCGGGGGCGATCGGATCGCCCAAGATTTTGCAACTGTCGGGCATCGGCCCGGAAGCGGTGCTGCGTGAACATGGGGTCGGGGTGCGCCATGACCTGCCGGGGGTGGGGGAGAACCTTCAGGATCACTTGCAAATCCGCACGGTGTTCAGGATCAAGGGCGCGCAGACGCTGAACGATCTGTATGCCTCTCCCTTGGGCAAGGCAAAGATCGCGGCGCAATATGCGTTGAACCGGTCTGGCCCCTTGGCGATGGCCCCCAGCCAGCTTGGCATATTCACCCGCTCCGGCCCGGAGCATGAGACCGCGAATATCGAATACCATGTGCAGCCCTTATCCTTGGAGAAGTTCGGCGAGCCTTTGCATCGGTTTCCGGCACTGACGGTTTCGGTCTGCAACCTGCGCCCGGAAAGCCGGGGGACATGCCATATCGCGAGTGCGGATCCTGCCGCACCGCCCGCCATTCGGCCCAATTACCTTGGGACCGAGGGCGACAGGCGGGTGGCGGTGCAATCCATTCAGCATGCAAGGCGGTTGATGGCGACGGATCGGATGCGGGCCTTCGCACCGGATGAATATCTGCCCGGCGCGGATGTGCAGGGCGACGAGGCGCTGGCCCGGGCGGCGGGGGATATTTCGACAACGATTTTCCATCCCGTTTCAACCTGTCGGATGGGCAGTGACCCGGGCGCGGTGGTCTCGCCCGAATTGACGGTTGAGGGAATTGCGAACCTGAGTGTTGCCGATGCCTCGGTCATGCCGTCGATCCCCTCGGGGAACACCCATGCGCCGGTGACGATGATTGCCGAGAAGGCCGCCGATATGATCAAGGCGCGGGCGGCAGGCTAGGCTGCCGGCGCGTCAGTCGATGGCGCGGATCAGCTTGCGTTCAAGGACGCGCAGCACGGTTTTGAGGTCATGCCCGCGTTTGAGGATTTGGCCATCCATCCCGATCACCGCGTATTGGCCCTGCTTGTTGCGCAGCTTGGGGCGCTTTTCGATCCGGTAAAGCGGGTGTTCGGCGGTGCGACGAAAAACCGAGAAGACGGCCACGTCGCGCAGCGAGGAGATACCGTAGTCGCGCCATTCCCCGGCGGCGACCATGCGACCGTAAAGCGACAGGATCACCGCGAGTTCGGTGCGATGGAAAGCCACTTGATCCTGTGCGCCCTTGGCGGGGAAGGGGCTGGGCGATTGGAATGTCATATCTCCAGAGTTGCGCGGGTGCGGCGGTAAATCAAGGGAATTCATGTGTTATAGGCTGCAAAAGGCGTTCGGCCCCGCGGTGGGGGAAAGCCACGCGGAAAGGATGCGTCGGGCGGACAGGGGGGATACGGTTGTTCCTGATTTGCTCCAGATTGGGACTGTCCCTAACTGGAGCCGTGTCCCCGCATGCCGATCAGCCGCACCAGATGCGGGTGATCTGGCCTTCCTCATCCAGATCAATATTCAGACGATCAAGTCGGTGATCCATTGTCATGACCGATCCGGGCGGCAAGACGCGGGTGGGCGCGTCGATGTTCTGGCTTTCAAAGGCGCTGCGCGGTTCGCCCACGAGGTGTTGCAGCGCATCGGCACCGCAGCTTTCGGCGGTATCGGGCGCGGCTTCGCGATCAGGTTGACAGGCCGCAAGGGCGATTGCCCCGATCCCAAGAAAAACAAGCCGCTGCATGGCATTACCCTCCGATGTGTCTTCGCCTAAGGATTTGGTCATTCGTCGGCCATGCGCAAGCAGGTGTCGCACATCGTGTTGAAACTCTGCGGCATTTCGCTCAAAGTCAGGGCAAATCATATTCGGAAGGATCGTCCTATGCGCACCACAGCCGCCGTTGCCGTTGAAGCGGGCAAACCGCTTGAGATCATGGAAGTAAATCTTGAAGGCCCCAAGGCCGGTGAAGTTCTGGTGGAGGTCAAGGCAACGGGCCTGTGCCACACCGATGACTTTACCCTGTCCGGGGCTGACCCCGAGGGGCTTTTCCCGGCGATCCTTGGCCATGAGGGGGCGGGCGTTGTCGTGGAAGTGGGCCCCGGTGTGACCTCGCTGGAAGTGGGCGATCACGTGATCCCGCTTTATACGCCCGAATGCCGGGAGTGCGAATACTGCCTCAACCCCAAGACCAACCTTTGCCAGTCGATCCGCTCGACCCAGGGGCAGGGCCTGATGCCCGATGGCACCAGCCGGTTTTCGATGCTGGATGGTACGCCGATCCTGCACTACATGGGCTGTTCGACGTTCGCCAATCATACTGTCCTGCCGGAAATCGCGCTGGCCAAGGTGCGCAAGGACGCGCCCTTTGACAAGATTTGCTATATCGGTTGTGGCGTGACCACCGGCATCGGCGCGGTGATCAACACCGCCAAGGTGGAAATCGGATCGACCGCGATTGTTTTCGGTCTGGGCGGTATTGGCCTCAATGTCATTCAGGGCCTGCGCCTTGCGGGGGCCGATCAGATCGTGGGCGTTGACCTCAACCCCGGCAAAAAGCCGATGGCCGAGAAATTCGGCATGACCCATTTCGTCAACCCCGATGAGGTGGACGGCGATCTGGTGGCGCATCTGGTGGAAGTGACCGGCGGTGGCGGTGATTACACCTTTGATGCCACGGGTAACGTGGGCGTGATGCGCACGGCGCTGGAATCGGCGCACAAGGGCTGGGGCGAAAGCGTGATCATCGGTGTTGCGCCCGCTGGTGCCGAGATTTCGACGCGGCCCTTCCAACTGGTGACCGGCCGGGTCTGGAAAGGCACGGCCTTTGGCGGTGCGCGGGGCCGGACCGATGTGCCGAAGATCGTCGATTGGTACATGGACGGCAAGATCGACATCGACCCGATGATCACCCACACCATGGGCCTTGAGGATATCAACAAGGGCTTCGACATGATGCACGCGGGTGAATCGATCCGCTCGGTCGTGGTGTACTAAGCCGCATTGGAAAACAGCATTATGCAGGCGCGCCCGGGGCAACTCGGGCGCGTTTTTTATGCTGCACACGGATATGTGCAGGCGCGCACCTTGCGCATCGGTGCGCTTTGGTTACCTCTAGAACAAACAGGACAGGATAGGAGCGCGCGATGAGTGATGACAGCTATACCCCGCCGAAGGTCTGGCAATGGCAAGAGCCCTCGGGAGGGCGGTTCGCCTCGATCAATCGGCCCGTTTCGGGGGCCACCCATGACGCGGAACTGCCCGTGGGGGAACACCCGTTTCAGCTTTATTCCATGGGCACGCCCAACGGGGTGAAGGTGACCGTGATGTTCGAAGAGCTTTTGGCGGCGGGCCATGACGCGGAATACGATGCCTGGCTCATTCGGATTACCGAGGGCGACCAGTTCGGCAGCGGGTTCGTGGAGGCGAACCCCAACTCCAAGATCCCGGCCATGGTGGACCGAAGCGGCGATGCCCCGGTGCGGGTTTTCGAATCCGGGTCGATCCTTTTGCACCTGGCCGAGAAATTCGGTGCCTTCCTGCCCGCAAGCGGTGCGGCACGGACCGAGGTGCTGAACTGGCTGTTCTGGCAGATGGGCAGCGCGCCTTACCTTGGCGGCGGCTTTGGCCATTTCTATCACTACGCGCCGGAAAAATGGCAATATCCGATTGATCGGTTCACCATGGAGGTGAAGCGGCAGATGGACGTACTGGACAAGCAACTGGCCGAGCATGAGTTCGTCGCGGGCAGTGACTACACGATTGCCGATATGGCGATCTGGCCGTGGTACGGAAACCTTGTGCTTGGCCGCCAATATGGCGACGCGGCGACCTTCCTTGACGCCGACAGCTACAGCCACCTCAAGGCATGGGCCGAGCGGCTGGATGCGCGCGCGCCGGTGCAGCGGGGCCGGATGGTGAACCGCACCATGGGCGAGCCGCATGAGCAACTGCACGAACGCCACGCGGCCAGCGATTTCGACACGAAAACGCAGGACAAGATCGGCGAGGGTTAGAGCGTCTCCAGTTCACCTTGAATCAAAGTGCATCGCCAATATCCCGAGAAGGCCCCAGGCCTGGCAGGGTATTGGTGATGCAATAATACCTGGAAACGCTTTAAACGCCGATGTAGCGGGTTGTGATGTCCTCGGAGAGGGCATCGAACCCGCCGGTCCAGACCGTTTCGCCGCGTTGCAGGATCACCGCGCGATCGGCCACCTGTTCCAGCTCGGCAATGGATTTGTCGACCAGAAGGATCGCAAGGCCGGTTTCGCGTTTTAGGGTGGCAATGGCAGCCCATATTTCTTGCCGGACGATGGGGGCCAGCCCCTCTGTCGCCTCGTCGAGGATCAAAAGGCGCGGGTTGGTCATCAGGGCGCGGCCAATGGCCAGCATTTGCTGCTCCCCTCCCGAAAGGGTGGCCGCGGCCTGGCGGCGGCGTTCGGCCAGGCGGGGAAAGAGGCCGGTCACCCGGGCCATGTCCCAGTGCCCCGGACGCGCGGCGGCGATCAGGTTTTCCTCGACCGTCAGGTTGGGAAAGACGCGGCGACCTTCGGGGACAAGGCCAATGCCCAAGCGCGCCGCGCGATAGGAGGGCAGGTGGGTGAGGTCGGTCCCGTCAAATTCCAACCGACCCGCCTGCGCGGGCAGCATGCGGCAGATGGTTTTCACCGTGGTCGATTTGCCCATGCCGTTGCGCCCCATGAGGGCCAGCACCTCGCCCTCGGCCAGCGACAGCGAAACACCGAAAAGCGCTTGCGTGGGGCCATAGAAAGCCGTGACATCCTGCAGGGTGAGCAAGCTCATGTGCCCAAGCCTTCCTTTGGAGATGGGGGCGTTGCCCCCGCCGCCCTGCGGGCGACTCCCCCAGGATATTTGGAAAAAGAAGAAGGGGGCAGGGCCCATGTCTTCTTCTTTTCACAAATATCCCCGCCGGAGGCATCCGACAGTGGCCACTGGATATGGGGGTGGGCATTCCGGGTCATGCGGGGTCTCCAAGGTAGGCGGCGCGCACCTCTGGATTGTTGCGGATCTCCGTGACCGTGCCGGTGGCGATGATTTCGCCGTAGACCAGCACGCTGAGCCGGTCGGCCAGTGCAAAGACCGCGTCCATGTCGTGTTCCACCAGGAGGATCGGGGCCTCGGCGCGCAATTCATCCAGGAAGCCCGTCATCCGGTGGGAGCCTTCGGTGCCCATCCCGGCCATGGGCTCGTCCATGATGAAAGCACGTGGCGAGAGGGTGAGGGCGACGGCGACTTCCAGTTGCCGGCGTTGGCCATGGGACAGTTCGGCGGTCACGGTGCTGGCCTGTCCGGCGAGACCCACGCGTTCCAGCGCTGTCATGGCCTTGTCACGCAGGCCCTGATCCCTGAGCGCGTTTCGCAGAAGGCCCAGCGGCCCGCCGCGTGCGCCCAGCGCCCCCAGCGTGGCGTTTTGCAGGACGGTATCCTCCATCGCCAAGGCGGAAACCTGGAAGGTCCGGGCAAGGCCCAGTTGGGCGCGTTTGCGCGTGGGCAGGGGGGTTACGTCCTGGCCCAGAAACTCCACCCGGCCTGCATCCGGCGCAAGCCCGCCGCAGATTTGCGCGATGAGCGTGGATTTGCCTGCGCCGTTGGGGCCGATGATGGCGTGGATTTCGCCGGGGTTCAGCGATAGCGAGATGCCGCGCGAGGCCTGTACCGCGCCGAAAGACTTGGTGATGCCATGGGTGGTGAGAACCGGATCAGTCATGTGCCACCTTGCGTCCGGCCAAAAGGCCGATCACGCCACCGCGCGCGAAAAGTACCACGCCCAGCAGAAGCGCGCCGAGGTAGATGTGCCAGAACTCTGACAGCCCTCCGAGGAAATGCTCCAGCGTGATGAAGAGCGCGGCGCCCGCTACCGGGCCATAGAGGCGGCCCACCCCGCCCAGGATAATGAAAACCATGATCTCGCCGCTCATTTGCCAGCTGAACATGGTGGGCGAGACAAAGCGGTTGAGATCGGCAAAAAGCGCGCCCGCCAGCCCGGTGATCGCGCCCGAGATGACAAAGGCCGCCAGCCGCAGGCGAAAGGGGCTGAGGCCCACGGTTTCCACCCGCTGTGCGTTCTGGCGCGCGGCATTGAGCGCCAGCCCGAAGGGCGAGCGCGCCAGTCGGGCGTTGAGCCAGAGCGCGAGAAGCAGCAGGCCAAAGCAGATACCGAAAAACTGGATCGGGTCGAGGGTGTTCAGCCCCGGAAAATCATTGCGGATATAGATCGAAAGCCCATCCTCACCGCCGTAAGCGGGCCAGCTTATGGCGAAGAAATAGAACATCTGCCCAAAGGCCAGCGTGATCATGATGAAATAGACGCCCGAAGTGCGCAGGCTTAGCACGCCAATGAGAAGTGCAGCGAGGGCCGAGGCGGCAAGCGCGGTGATCCAGATCACCGGCATGGATTTGGTGCCTTCGATCAGGAATGGCACCTCCATCAGGGGGGTATAGCTTTGCGCATGGCTGGCAAGGATGCCCATGGCATAACCGCCGACCCCGAAAAACGCCGCATGCCCCAGGCTGACCAGCCCGCCAAGCCCCAGCGCGATATTGAGACCCACGCCCGCCAGCGCGAGGATAGCCACGCGGGTGGCAAGCGTGATGGTAAAGGGCTCATCCATGGCCCAGGCGTAAAGCGGCACCATGGCAAGGCCCAGAAGGAGGGCGGCGTTGATCAGGTTTTCGCGGCTCATGCCTGCCCCCCGAACAGCCCCTGGGGTTTCCAGATCAGCACGCAGGCCATGAGGATATAGATCAGCATCGAGGCCAGCGCCGAGCCCGTGGTGCTGGCCGCCGAGGCCTCCATGAAGAGTTTGAAGAGTTCCGGCAGGAGAAGCCCGCCAAGCGTATCGGTCAGGCCGACGAGAATGGCCCCGATGAGGGCCCCTTTGATCGAGCCGATCCCGCCGATCACGATCACCACGAAGGCAAGGATCAGCACGGGCTCTCCCATGCCGACCTGCACCGACTGGATCGCCCCCACCATGGCCCCGGCCAGCCCGGCCAATGCCGCGCCAAGGGCGAAGACCACCGTGTAGAGTTTCGAGATATCGACGCCAAGTGCCGCGATCATCTGGCGATCGGACTCACCGGCGCGGATGCGCACCCCCAGCCGTGTGCGGGAAATGAGCCAGAAGAGGCCAGCGGCAATGATCAGCCCGGTGAGGATGATGGTCAGGCGGTAAAGCGGATATTCTATCCCGCCCGGCAGGGTGACCGGGCCGGAGAGGTAGTCGGGAATATCGAGGAACAGCGGAAACGAACCGAATACCCAGCGCGTGCCTTCCGAAAAGATCAGGATCAGCGCGAAGGTGGCCAGCACTTGGTCAAGGTGGTCGCGGTCATAAAGCCTGCGGATGACCAGCAATTCAACCAAGGCCCCGGCGGCGGCAGAGGCGGCCAATGCCGCCGCCAAGGCCAACAGGAAAGAGCCCGTCGCCCCGGCCACGGCGGCAGCGGCGAAAGCCCCCACCATGTAAAGCGAGCCATGCGCCAGATTGATCAGCCCCATGACCCCGAACACAAGCGTCAGCCCGGCGGCCATGAGGAAAAGCATGACCCCGAACTGAAGCCCGTTGAGGACCTGTTCGATGAAAAGAATGGCTGTCATTGGTGGCTGATCTGTCGCGTCCCGGGCTTGTGCCCCGGGCCCTCATGAAAAGGCCCCGGGTCTTGACGTTTGGCTTACATCTCGCACTCGTCAACATAGACGTTGGCGTGATCCTCCAGCGCGGTGCCGATGATCTTGTTGGTGAAAACCTCGCCTTCCTTGATCACTTCGCGGACGTAAATGTCCTGAACCGGGTGATTGTTGGCCGCGAAGGCGAAATCGCCACGGACACTGTCGAAATCGGCCTCTTTCAGGGCCGCGCGGAAGGCATCGGCATCCGAGACATCGGCCTTGTCCATCGCCGAGAGCAGCAGGTTCGCCGTGTCATAGCCTTGCGCGGCATAAAGCGAGGGCAGGCGGCCATACTCGGCCTGGAACTCCTTGACGAAGGTGGCGTTGGCCGTGTTGTCGATATCCTTGTTCCACTGGCTGGTATTCTTGACACCCATGGCGGCGTCGCCCACGGCTTGCAAAATGCCTTGGTCGAAGCTGAAGGCGGGGCCGACCACCGGCAGGTCAAGACCGCTATCGGCATATTGCTTGAGGAAGGAAATCCCCATACCGCCGGGCAGGAAGAAGAAGATGCTATCGGCGTCGCTGGCGCGAATCTGGGCAAGTTCGGCGGCGTAATCGGTCTGGCCCAGCTTGGTGTAGACTTCACCGGCCAGTTCGCCACCGTAGAGGCGTTTGAACCCTGTCAGGCTGTCTTGCCCTGCCGGATAGTTGGGGGCAAGGATGAAGGGTTTGGAATAGCCTTCGTTCTTAACGTAGGCGCCGGCGGCTTCGTGCAGGTTGTCGTTCTGGTAAGACACCGAGAAATAGTTGGGATTGCATCCTTTGCCGGCCAGCATCGAGGGCGCGGCATTGGTGGACAGGTAGAATTTCCCCTGCGCGGTGGCCGCAGGCACGACGGCCATGGCCAGGTTCGACCAGACGATACCGGTCAGCACGTCGACTTTTTCCGACTGGATCATCTCGTCGGCCAATTGGACCGCGATGTCGGGTTTGCGCTGATCATCTTCGACGATGATCTCAAGGTTGTCGGCCCCGGCAAGCTTGGCCGCCAGAAGAAAGCCATCGCGGCTGTCGATACCAAGGCCCGCGCCACCGCCCGAAAGCGTGGTGATCATGCCGACCTTGACCTTGTGGTCGTCGGCCAGGCCCGCCGTGGCCAGCATCGCGGCACACCCTGCCGCAAAAAGCGTTTTCATCTTCATCTTCAATCTCCCTGTTTTTGCTTTTCAGAACGCCTTGAAGGTCAGCGTCGTCTCGGTGCGTTCGATCCCTGCGATATCAAGCAGGTTCTCGTTGATATACTTGCCCACGTCGTCGCCGTCGGGGACGTAAAGCTTGAGCAAAAGGTCAAATGGCCCCGAGGTGGAATACAGCTCGGAATGGATTTCACGAAGGGCGATTTCCTCGGCCACACGATAGGAGGTGCCGGGCTTGCAGCGGATGTTTACGTAAACGGGGCGCATGTTTGACCTCTTGCCGGAATTGCGCGGGTATTTAAACGCGAAACCGCGCGGGAAGGAAACGGCGAATTTTATCCTTGCACCCAAGGGTTGACTTGGACGGCCTGACAGATGCAACCGCCGCCCAAAGCAGGGCCTTGGGCTTTTTCTTGGTGAAAATACCCTGGGGGTCCGGGGGTGAAACCCCCGATAAGCTGGTTTTGCCCCGGGTCTCGATCGAGGTCGCGGTGCGGCCCGCCGACCGGGTCAGTTTGTTGAGCCTTGTGGCATTCCCGGGGGCAGGCGCTGAAAGCCCGCGTCACAGGGTCATATGCCGCGCGCGCGCTCCCCGTTCGATGGCGGCTGCATGCAACCGGTCGATGCTCAGTTCATAACGAATTTCTTCCAGCAGGCGCAGTTCGTCTTGGTGGATCGTGCCATCGGCGGCGGCCACGTCGCAGGCCAGTGCATAGGCCGTTTCATAAAGTTGTTCGGGCAGGTTGTTGCGGATCAGGCCGAACAGCGCATCCAGACCATCCTCGACCGAGAACAGATCAAACACGGTCTGGGCGGCGATGTTCATCCGGTCCACATCGTATTGCGCGAAAATCGGCAGGTTGTTCACGGCCGACTCGATCTTGACCAGTTCGGCGGTGCGGATGTCCTCGTCCGAGGCCGAAACGGCGATCATCACGGCGACAAGGCAATCTTCGGGCGAGAGGGGGTGTGGGATCTGCTCGGTCATTTCGGGGTCCTTTCGCCGCTCGGGGCTGAATTCCTGTTGCGGTGCAGAATATTGACTGTCCGGCGCCTCGGCAATAGGAAGCGGGCGGCGCTGCGCGCGCTTTTGCGCGCATCAATTATGGGAATGAGCACATGACAGATATCCGCGAGGCCGCGATGAGTTCGAAAGCCTGGCCTTTTGAAGAAGCGCGCCGTGTGCTCAAACGCTATCAAAAGGCCCCGCCGGAAAAGGGCTATGTGCTGTTCCAGACGGGTTATGGCCCCTCGGGCCTGCCGCATATCGGCACCTTCGGCGAGGTGGCCCGCACCACCATGGTGCGCCGGGCCTTCGAGGTGCTGAGCGACATTCCCACCAAGCTGATTTGCTTTTCCGATGACATGGATGGGTTGCGCAAGGTGCCGGGCAATGTGCCCAACCGCGAACAGATGGCCGAAGACCTGAACCTGCCGCTGACCAAGGTGCGCGACCCCTTTGGCACGCATGCGGGGTTTGCCCAGCACAACAACGCGCGCCTGCGGGCGTTCCTGGACAGTTTCGGGTTCGAATACGAATTCGCCTCGGCGACCGAGTATTACACCTCTGGCCGGTTCGATGAAATGCTTCTGGTGGCGCTGGAGCGCTTCGACAAGATCATGGAGATCATGCTGCCCACGCTCGGCGAAGACCGGCAGAAAACCTATTCGCCCTTCCTGCCCGTGAGCCCGAAAACCGGCCATGTCCTTCAGGTTCCGACGCTTGAGCGGAACGTGGAAAAAGGCACCATCGTTTATGAAGAACCCGATGGCGAGCGCGTGGAAATCCCTGTCACCGGCGGTAATGTGAAAATGCAGTGGAAGCCGGACTGGGCATTGCGCTGGGCCGCCTTGGGTGTGGATTACGAGATGTCGGGCAAGGATCTGATCGACAGCGTGAAGCAAAGCTCGCGCATCTGTGGCGCGCTTGGTCAACGCCCGCCTGAATCCCTGTCGTATGAGTTGTTCAACGACGAGGAAGGGCAGAAGATTTCCAAGTCGAAGGGCAATGGGCTGAGCATGGAGGAATGGCTGACTTATGCAGCCCCCGAAAGCCTGTCGTATTTCATGTATCAAAAGCCCAAGACCGCCAAGCGGCTGTATTTCGATGTGATCCCCAAGGCGGTGGACGAATACCATCAGCAATTGCGCGCCTATCCCGGTCAGGATCAGACGCAGCAGCTTAATAACCCGGTGTTCCATATCCACGGCGGCGATGTGCCCGCCTCGGACATGGTGGTGCCGTTTTCCATGCTGCTCAACCTTGCCAGCGCGTCGAGCGCCGAGGACAAGCAAACCATGTGGGGCTTCATCCGCAAATACGCCCCCGATGCCACGTCTGAGACGCACCCCGGCATGGATGCGGCGGCGGGCTTTGCCGTGCGCTATTTCAATGACTTCGTGAAGCCTGCGAAGGTTTACCGCGCGCCCACGGACGTTGAGCGCGCCGCCTTGCAGGATTTGGCCAAGGCGCTGTCCAGCCCCGAGGCGGCCCTGGAAGCGATTGCCAATAAAAACAAGGCCATGGGCCGGGATGACCCGCTGCCGGAGCCGGATTTTTCGGACGAGGAATTCCTGCAATCGGTGGTTTTTGCGATCGGCAAACTGCACGGGTTCGAACCGCTGCGCGATTGGTTCACCGCCATCTACGAGGTGCTTTTGGGCGCCAGCCAGGGGCCGCGGTTCGGCGGGTTCATCGCGCTTTACGGGGTCGATGAGACCATCGCCCTGATCAACGCGGCCTTGGCGGGCAAACTCGCCTGAGTCGGTTGCGCGTGTCCCGCGCCTTTGGCATGATAGGCAAAACAGCAAAGGCAGGGGCAAGATGCGCAACACGTTGATTTCAATGGCAGTTCTTGGGCTGATCGTGGCCTGTTCCGAGGTGTCGATGCCCGAACCCGATGAGGGCCGCGTGCTTTTCGTGGAAAACTGTGCGCAGTGTCACGGGGTCAGCGGCAAGGGTAATGGCCCTTGGGCGGCAAGCCTGCGGCCCAAGCCTTCGGACCTGACGCAACTGAGCACGGCAGAGGGGTTTCCGCGCGCGCAGGTGTTGAGCGTGATCGACGGTTATGACCGCACCGGCCTTCCGGGGCAGGAGATGCCGGAATTCGGGCTGCTGTTGGAAGGTGATACCGTGCCGGTGGATGTGGGCGACGGAGTGCTGACGCCGACGCCCCGGCCCTTGGCGGCACTGTTGACCTACCTCGAAAGTATCCAGGAATAACAAAGGCTTAGATGCGGCAGATGCCCTTCACCTTGGCGCCTTTCCACGGCAGGATCGTGGCGTCGGGGATGGGCAGATCGCCCAAGGGGAAGGTGTCGGACAGCATCTTCTCCATGCGCTTGGTGCGGGGGGCGTCGGGGTCGAGGGTGGCGCAACAGACGTATTCCTCGACGATGCTGGCCTGTTGTTCGTAGGCATAGTCGAGAAAGCGATTTTCCGTTGAAATATCAAATAGATAAGGGTCATCGGTGACCCCGTGTTCGCGGGCCGCGCGCAGGGGGGTGTAGCCGGTGGCCCGGCGGTTTTGCCATTGCCAGACGTGGGTCAGCTCATGGGCGAAAACCATGGCATGGACGAGGCTCATCACTTGCGGGTAGCGGGGCAAAAAATTCCTTTGATACCAATCCTTTGAGTAAAAAACCTTGTTGTGCACCACCAAGGCGGCGGGGCTGACGGTGACGGTGGGGGTTGTCGGCTCGGGGAAGATACGCTCGCGGCAGGCAAGGCGCGGGCGTTTGCGGCGCGGATAGGTGGCCTTGCCGATCAAAGCGCCATCGACAACGCGCACAGGCCGGGCATCGAAACTGTCGCCAAACATCTGGTTTGCAAAGGTTTTTTCGGTGTCCGTCAGGGGGCGGCCACAGGAAATGAGGATCAGGGGAAGAAGAAGCCAGAACCAGCGCATGGGCAAGACTTAGCAAGGGATCGGGGCTGCGGACAGGGGGAATGCAAGGGCCCTGCCGAGAAACGTACAAAACGTACAGAACGTACGCGAGTTTTGTACGCAACACCAAAGCGGCTGTGCCGGGCGAGTTTTCCCCTTTGCCACCGCCCGCGCATTGCGCAGGACGGCGGCACGATGGCGTAAGGGGGGAGATTGGAGTTCGCGGGTTTCTTGTTTTGAGAGAGGCCCCGGGTCAGGCCCGGGGCGGGTGGGTTTGGTTTGGCGGGTGCCGAAGTCTTGAAAAGACTTCGGTCCGATTTCTTTTGACGAAATCGGGGGTGAGCGGCGTCTTGGAATGCGTCCGGGGGACGCATTCAGCCGCGAACGGGCGGAGCCCCGGGGGAGCAAGCCGCGGGATTGCCAGACGGCGGGGGGGCGATACGCGTTTTGAGCACTTTTGATTTATCTATGGAACTGTCGGAGAACGGTCATACGGCGCGCTGGCGTTTATCAATTTCTAGCCTGAGGGGAAGTGGGGCGGCGGCCTTGTCGATGTTCGAGACGGTGATCTACGACATACTTAGTTCAATCACATTTCACCAATCTTTGCTTGAACCAATTTGCGGCATCTATCTCAGTGATTGCACCGATCACTACGTTAACGACAAGATCGTCAATGGCGTCATCCTCAAACACCGTCAGCTGATAGCCGCTTCTTTCAATCAGCAATTCTGTTATGAGCCAAGCCGTTCTTTTGTTCGCGTCTACAAATCCATGCGAAGTTGCGACGCCGTGCAGCAAGGCGGCTGCTTTGCGACTGATTGGAGGATGATAGCCGTGGTAAGGTCGCCCAAGTGCCCCGAGCAGCGAATCAATATTACTCACTCCATTTGCACCACCACCATATTGAAGTGCTATGGAATGGCATTCGAACGCGTCGGCCAGTGAAACACGATAATGACGCTTACCGATCCGCTAAACGAATCAAGGCAGCACTTCGCTTACTTGCACTCGCCTTGACCACGCCTTTCGTAATCTTTGAAGCATTCTTCACGGTAACAAAACGTCCTGTCTTGGCTTCGCGCTTGCATTGCCAAGAGCCATCTTTAGCGCTTGAGTAGCGCGTATATTGCGAAGGTTTGGTGACCTTAGACATTTGTTTCTACCCTTAATAGATAGACTAAAAATAGTGTGTTGGTTGTCTGTGATCAAGCTCCCTCAAACATCCAACTCCTCCACAAACCGCGCATTTTCCGAAATATACTGGAACCGCAGTTCTGGCTTCTTGCCCATCAGGCGCTCCACCAGGTCGCCGGTTTCTCCCGGTTCGTCCTCGTCGATGGTCACACGGATCAATTTCCGGGTGGCCGGGTCCATGGTGGTTTCTTTCAAATCCTTCGCGTCCATCTCGCCCAGGCCCTTAAACCGGCTGACGTCGATCTTGCCCTTGCCGCCAAGGCCCTTTTCCAGCCATTCGTCGCGCTCGGCCTCGTCGATGCAATAGACGCGCTTGGCGCCCTGCGTCAGCCGGTAGAGCGGCGGGCAGGCCAAATACAGGTGCCCCGCGTCGATCATCGGGCGCATCTGGGTGAAGAAAAAGGTCATCAGAAGCGAGGCGATATGCGCGCCGTCGACGTCGGCGTCGGTCATGATGATGATCTTGTCATAGCGCAGATCGTCGATGTTGAACTTGGTCCCCAGTCCCACGCCAAGGGCCTGGGTGAGGTCGTTGATCTCCTGGTTGCTGCCCAGTTTCGAAGAGGCAGCCCCCAGCACGTTGAGGATCTTGCCGCGCAGGGGCAGGAGGGCCTGACGCTTGCGGTCGCGCCCCATCTTGGCAGAGCCGCCCGCCGAGTCGCCCTCGACGATGAAAAGCTCGGTGCCCTCGCGGTTGGTGGCGGTGCAATCCACCAGTTTGCCGGGCAGGCGGAGTTTCTTGGTGGCCGATTTACGCTGTGTTTCCTTTTCCTGGCGGCGGCGCAGGCGTTCTTCGGCCCGCAGGACAAGGAAATCGAGAATCGCGCCGGCGGATTTGGTATCGGAGGCCAGCCAGTTGTCGAAATGGTCGCGCACGGCGTTTTCAACGAGTTTCTGCGCCTCGGTGGTGGCAAGACGGTCCTTGGTCTGGCCGACGAACTCGGGCTCGCGGATAAAGCAGGACACAAGGGCGCAGCCGCCGGTAATCAGGTCGTCGCGGGTGATCTGCGCGGCCTTCTTGTTGTTTACCAACTCGCCATAGGCCTTGATGCCCTTGAGGATCGCGGCCCAGAAACCCGCCACGTGGGTGCCGCCCTCGGGCGTGGGCACGGTGTTACAGTAGGATTGCAGGAAACCGTCGCGCGAGGGGGTCCAGTTTATGGCCCATTCGACCTTGCCGGGGGTGCCGAAACGTTCCTGGAAATCGACGGTGCCGGCGAAGGGGTGTTCGGCGTAGGTGGCCGCCTGCCCCAGGGTTTCCTTGAGGTAATCGGCAAGACCGCCGGGGAAGTGGAACGTGGCCTCTTGCGGGGTGTCGCCATCGGGAATCGCGGATTTCCAGCGGATTTCGACGCCGGAAAACAGGTAGGCCTTGGAGCGGATGGAGCCGAAAAGCCGCGAAGGCTTGAACCGGTGGGAGCCGAAAATCTCGGCGTCGGCGTGGAAGGTGACGGTGGTGCCGCGCCGGTTGGGCGCCTGGCCGACTTTCTCGACCGGGCCAAGGGGCTTGCCGCGCGAAAAGCGTTGCTCGAACAGTTCCTTGTTGCGGGCCACCTGCACGACCATGGAATCCGACAGCGCGTTGACCACCGAGGCCCCGACGCCGTGCAGCCCGCCCGAGGTTTGATAGGCCTTGCCCGAGAATTTGCCGCCCGCGTGCAGGGTGCAAAGGATCACCTCTAGCGCGGATTTCCCGGGGAACTTGGGGTGCGGGTCGATCGGGATGCCGCGGCCGTTGTCGCGGATGGTGATCGAGTAATCCTCGTGCAGTTCCACCTCGATGCGGTTGGCATGGCCCGCGACGGCCTCGTCCATGGAGTTGTCCAGCACCTCGGCCACGAGGTGGTGCAGCGCGCGTTCGTCGGTACCGCCGATATACATGCCGGGGCGTTTGCGCACCGGTTCCAGCCCTTCGAGCACCTCGATGGAGGAGGCATCGTAATCGGAGGATTCGGACGGGGTCAGAAGATCGTCGGCCATGTCTGCACTGCTCTTTGTTTTATGGGTTGGGGCGCATTATGGCAGAGCGCGCGGAGCAGGGGAAGGGATTGCGCATCGTCCCCGTGCGGCATGGATGCGGTACGTGGCGCCGGGGGCGTCTTTTTCGGGGCTGGTTTCGAAACGGAAACAGAGATGACGAAAAAATTCGCCCTCAGGTGGTTTTTGCCCAACTTTCGCCATTATTGCCAGAGAAATTTCAACCTGAGGTTTGTTGGTTGAAGACGTTATTGTGACTAGGGGCAACAATAGGAACAAGCAAAATGCCAAACGTATTGCAGTTTTCAAAGCCGGAAGACGAATGGATCGAAATTCCGAGTGGATATAAAACCGCGAAGAAATGGACGCCGCAGATCGGAGACATTTTCCCCAACTTCAGAACCTGGGGAACGGAGGGAGAATTTTGCCTGCACAATTGGGCCGAGGGGGAATGGGTCTACTTTTTCAGCCATCGAAAGGCCTTCGCCCCGATTTGCACGACCGAGCTTGCCTCGCTGGCCGTCATGCAGGAGGATTTCAAGCGTGCCAATATCGCGCTGGCGGCGATCTCGGTGGGGACGTTGTATGAAACCATGACCTGGGTCGAGGAGGTCGAAGCGCTGTTCGACATCCGGATTGATTTCCCTGTCCTGTCAGATCCGAACGGGATGCTGAGCGAAGAGATGGGGTTGATCCATCCAAAGAGCGATCCGAACTTCAGTATTCGCAAAAGCTTTATCATCGGGCCGGATTTGCGGCTTCGGATGATGTTCGACTACCCTGCCTGTGTTGGACGGTCGAGCGAAGAGGCTTTGCGCGCGACGCAGGCCTTGCAGGCGGCCGAGGCGACGAATCTTGCCGTACCCGCCGATTGGCAGCCAGGCGATGAATTCCTTGCGCGGCCCAGCGACGACGCGGACCAAGATCTTTACCGGCGCTATGGCCGGAACTGGACGAAGGTCAGCAACAGCCTGAAGGTCATTCAACCTTCGGCGGTGAAGGAACCTGCCTAGACTATAAGCACCTGGGGCTGTGGCAGCAGCCCGGTGGGGGGGCGTGCACGACCGTGTTGTCTTGCCCAAAGCGTTTCGCGAAAAACCTGAAACACGGGGTTTCGCGAAATGCTGCGCCTTCCTCAATCGTTGCAGGCCTTTCGCCTTTGGCTGGTATCTCGGGTCAAGGGCGGAAGGCTTTGACGACTCTTGCGCACCCCCTGAGGGCAGCATTGTCATCCGTTACAAGGTGTAGGGGGATGCCCTTGACGATCTCGGTATATGGCCCACGGGCGGTGAAGGCCGTGTCGAACACGCCCCAAGCGATATGAGGGGCGATGGCGCGGGCGGTGCCACCGATGAGGAAAAGGCCGCCCGTGGCCATGTGGTGCAGGCAAAGCAGGCCTGCGACCTTGCCCAATATGCGCGAGACAAGGGCAAAAGTGTCATCGTGTTTTGCGGTCATGACCTGTTGCGGCGTCAGCCGTTCGCCTGTCAGCCAGTGGTGCAGGCGGGTAAGGCCGGGGCCGGAAAGGGCGGCCTCGATCGGCAGGTGGGGGTGCGCGCCGCGCAGGGCATCGTAAAGCGGGCGCAGGTCGGGGCAATCGGGCAGCGGGGCGTGGCCGGATTCGGCGGCGGGCACGAACAGGTCATCGCCCACGCGGTGCACCACGGCGACGTTGCAGCCGGTGCCAAGGCCGAGAACCAGCCTTGCACCGTCCGGATCGGGCGTGCCGGGGCGCAGCGGCGTCAGGGTGCCGGGGGCCAGCGTGTAGAGCGCGTAGCCTTGGGCCTGTAGATCATTAAGCAAATGCACGGCTTGCGCGCCGGTGGCCCGGGCCAGTGCATCGGCCCTTATATGCCATGCGTGGTTGGTCAGTTGGGCCGTATCCCCGCGCACCGGCCCGGCGACACCTACGCAGAGGATGCGCAGGGGGCCGGGGCGCTGGGCGGCGAGATAATCCTGCAGAAGGCTGGACAGATCGGGGAAATCGGCATTGCGCAGGCTGGCGACGGTTTCGGGCAGAAGGCCCGTATCGTCGCCAAGCCCGACGCGGCAATGGGTGCCGCCGAGGTCCACCAGAAGGTCAGTCATCGCGCCAGCGGGCCATGGTGTCACGCGCGGTCTTGGCAAGCATCACCACGTCGATGCCCACGGCCAGGAATTGCGCGCCCCAGTCGCGGTAGGTTTGCGCGGTGGCAGGGTCGAGGGCGAGGATGCCGGGGGCCTTGCCTGCCGTCTTGATGCGGGCAAGGGCATCTTGGATGGCGTCGCGGACCTCGGGCGCGCTGCTGTCCCCGGCGTGCCCCATGTCGGCGGCAAGGTCCGAGGGGCCGATGAAAACGCCATCGACGCCGTCGACGGCAAGGATGTCGTCCAGCGCGGCGATCCCGGCGCGGGTTTCGACCTGTACCAGCAGGCAGATTTGCGCGTTCGCCGTGCCGATATAATCGGGGATGGCCGAGAAATGCGAGGCACGGGCCAGCGCCGCGCCCGACCCGCGGATACCTTCGGGCGGGTAGCGCGTGGCGCGCACCAGGTCACGGGCCTGGTCGGCGCTTTCGACCATGGGGATCAGCAGGGTTTGCGCGCCGGTGTCGAGCGCTTGCTTGATCGCCCAGTCCTCGCCCATGGGAAGGCGGACCACCGGGGCGCTGTGCCGCCCTTCCAGCACCTGAAGCTGTGCCATGATGGAGCGCAGATCGTTTGGGGCATGTTCGCCGTCGATCACCAGCCAGTCGAAATCGGCGGTGGCCAGCACCTCGGTTGCATAAGGGTCGGCAAAACCCGCCCAGCAGCCGTAAAGCATTTCGCCCTTGGCCAGGCGGATCTTGAAGCGGTTTTCGGGGGCGGGCATCGGGGCCTCCTGTCTGTTTGTTCGGGGCGACGATAGGCGGATGAAGGCCGGGATGATAGGGGTTTAACCCATGGACAGCCCGGGCGGCTTGTGCCTTTTTAGCGCCATGACGAGTGATACGCGCCTTGGCCGCCCCGCCCTTATCCTGACCGCCCTGATCACCCTGGGCACATTGATCACCCTGCTGGCGATGGGGCGGGTGCCGTTTTGCGAATGCGGGCATGTTGACCTGTGGGGGACACTGGGCACCAGCGAGGCCAGTCAGCAACTGGCCGATTGGTATACCCCCAGTCACCTTTTGCATGGGTTTTTGTTCTACGCGACCCTGTGGCTGGTGGCGCGGCGGGTGCCGCTTGGCTGGCGCTTGGTGATCGCCACGCTGGTCGAATGCGCTTGGGAGATTGTCGAGAACACCGATGCGGTGATCCAGCGGTATCGCGAGGTGACGATTTCACTGGATTATTACGGTGACAGCGTCCTCAATTCCGCGTCGGATATCGTGGCGATGTTCATCGGCTTCTGGCTGGCGCGGGTCTTGCCGGTCTGGGCCAGTGTGGCCGTTGTCATCGGGTTCGAGGTGCTGACCATGTGGATTATCCGCGACGGCTTGGCGCTCAATATCATCATGCTTTTGTACCCGGTTGAGGCGATTGCCACCTGGCAGGCGGGTTAGGGTCCGTGGCCCCTAAAGCGGGATTTTCATGCCGTCTTGGCCCACGTGGATTGCCCCGGAATAGTGCGGTTCGGTGGCGTGCAGCCAATCCTTTGCCGTGATGCCGGGGTCGTCGGCGGGGATCAGGTGATTGAGGGCCAGCGCCTTGACCCCGGCCTTTCGGGCGATTTTGGCGGCCTCTTCGGCAGGGGTGTGACTGCGCAGGATGTGCTTGAGCAGGCGGTCGTCCTTGTATCCCATCCGGTCGACGATCTTTTGCACGCCGGGGATCAGCATCGCCTCGTGCACCAGAAGGTCGGCGCCCTTGGCGAAATCCACCATTTCGGGGAGGGGCGCGGTATCGCCCGACAGCACCACCGTTTTGCCCGCGCCGGTGAGTTTCAGGGCGAAACTGTCCTCGATCGGCGGGTGGTGGTTGCGCAGGGCGGTGACGGTCAGGTCTCCCATGCGAAGGGTCGTGGTCTCGTCCAGCACATGGATCGGCGCGAGGCTGGCCAGATCGGGGCGGCCCTCGTCCGCGATGCGGGTTTCGATGTCGAACGCCATGGAGGCCAGAAAGCCCTGCCAGTAGGTGTTCAGCCCCTCGGGCGCGTGGATGGGCAGCGGGGTTTTGAGGCCCGCCGTCCAAGCGGTGTGCAAAAGCGGCCCGAGTTCGAGGTAATGATCGGAATGCAGGTGGGTGATCAGCACGGCATCGAGATCGGTCAGCGTGACCCCCGCGCGGGCAAGGGCCGAAGTACAGCCAAGACCGGCATCGACCAGCACCGTCTGGCCCGCCATTTGCACGAGGATCGCCGTGGGCATGGAGGAGCCGGGCCGGATCGCCGGGCCGCCCTTGGTGCCCAGAAGGGTGATGGCATCGGTCATGTGCGGGCCGCCTTGGGGCGCCACCCGCGCAATACGCCCAAGCCGCAGGCAAGGGCGATGCCCAGCCCGTCGGCCAGCAGGTCGGCCCATTCGCCGGTGCGCCCGACGCCGGGTTGGATCAGTTCGATCACCGCGCCGTAAAGCAGCGCGAGGGGCGCTAGCCACCAAAGCGCGCGGGGCCGCGTCAGCGCGACGGGCAGCACCAGCAGCCCGAAGGCCAGCGCGTGAAGCTGCTTGTCGGTGAGCGGCAGGGCGCTGCCGGTCTCGCCCGGCGGGGTCAGGGTGAACCAGCCGATGATCGCGCCGGTCAACAGGGTGAGAATGAGGGCGATAGGATGGGGCATGTCACTCCTGACGCTTGTCCTGATCTGCCGGTGATACATCGCAAACGTCCCCGTAGAAACCCCGGTCAGGTGGCCATCTTGGGCGTGATAGCGTTAACGGATTGCCGCCTTTTTCGCCAAGGAATCGCAAAAAAACCGTCCCGGCATGATCTTTTTCAAGCGGGAAAATGGGTGCAAAGCGTCGCAGGGTGCACAAGTGTTTGAAAACACGTGGTATTCAATGGTATACATTCTTTTTCAAGCGGCTTGCCCGGTGTGCAAGGCTCTGCTACACCCCAGCCGAATTTTGGTGTGATCCGGGTCACGCCGTTTGTTAACGCCCCCGGCAAGACGGCCCCCGTGCCGTCTTTTGTAAACCGGGGCCAGACATCGGAAGGGTGGACGTGTCCGAACCAGCTTCGATTTCCTCCGGCATTGCCGAGCGCTATGCCACCGCCATTTTCGAGCTGACCAAGGAAAGCAAATCCGTGGCCAAGCTTGAATCCAATATCACCGACCTTGCCGCCGCGATGGACGCGAGCGAGGAGTTGCGCGATCTGATCGCAAGCCCGGTCCTGAGCCGTGCCGAACAGGGGGCCGCAATCGCCGCTGTCGGCAAAAAGCTCAACCTGGTGCCTGCGCTGCAGAACGGCCTGGCCGTGATGGCCGACAAGCGCCGCCTGTTCGTGCTGCCGCAGCTTCTGGGCCAGCTCAATGCGCTGATCGCCGAGGACAAGGGCGAAGTGACCGCCGACGTGACCAGCGCCAAGGCGCTGACCAAGGCGCAGTCCGAGAAACTGGCCAAGACGCTGAAGGCGCGTATTGGCAAGGACGTGAAGATCAATGCGGCCGTCGATGAAAGCCTCATCGGCGGTCTTGTCGTCAAGGTGGGCTCGAAGATGATCGATACCTCGATCCGTTCGCGCCTCGATTCCCTACAGAATGCAATGAAAGAGGTCGGATAAATGGGTATCCAAGCTGCAGAGATTTCTGCGATCCTGAAGGACCAGATCAAGAACTACGGCAAAGACGCCGAAGTGGCCGAGGTTGGCCGGGTTCTGTCGGTCGGTGACGGTATCGCGCGTGTGCACGGTCTGGACAATGTGCAGGCCGGTGAACTTGTCGAATTCCCCGGCGGTGTGATGGGCATGGCCCTGAACCTTGAAGCCGACAACGTGGGTGTCGTGATCTTCGGCTCGGACCGTGAGATCGGCGAAGGCGACACGGTGAAGCGCACCAAGTCGATCGTGGACGTGCCCATCGGTGACGAACTGCTGGGTCGTGTCGTGGACGGCCTGGGGAACCCGCTGGACGGCAAGGGCCCGATCAAGACCAAGAACCGCGGCGTTGCCGACGTCAAAGCGCCGGGCATCATCCCGCGTAAATCGGTGCACGAGCCGATGGCGACCGGCCTGAAATCGGTTGACGCGATGATCCCGATTGGCCGTGGCCAGCGTGAGCTTATCATTGGCGACCGTCAGACCGGTAAGACCGCCGTGGCGCTGGACGCCATGCTGAACCAGAAAAGCTATAACGAAGCCGCGGGCGACGACGAAAGCAAGAAGCTTTACTGTGTCTACGTGGCCGTCGGCCAGAAGCGTTCGACCGTTGCGCAGCTGGTGAAGAAACTGGAAGAGTCCGGTGCGATGGAATACTCCATCGTTGTCGCCGCGACCGCCTCGGACCCCGCGCCGATGCAGTTCCTTGCCCCCTATTCGGCCACCGCGATGGCCGAGCATTTCCGCGACAATGGCCGCCATGCCCTGATCGTTTACGATGACCTGTCCAAACAGGCCGTTGCCTATCGTCAGATGTCGCTGCTGCTGCGTCGTCCGCCGGGGCGTGAAGCTTACCCGGGTGACGTTTTCTACCTTCACTCCCGCCTGCTGGAGCGTTCGGCCAAGCTGAACGAGGACAATGGTTCGGGGTCGCTGACCGCGCTGCCGATCATTGAAACCCAGGGTGGTGACGTTTCGGCCTTTATTCCGACCAACGTGATTTCGATCACCGACGGTCAGATCTTCCTTGAAACGGAACTCTTCTACCAAGGTATCCGCCCGGCCGTGAACACCGGCCTGTCGGTGTCGCGTGTGGGCTCGTCGGCCCAGACCAACGCGATGAAATCGGTTGCCGGTCCGGTGAAACTGTCGCTGGCCCAGTACCGCGAGATGGCGGCCTTTGCGCAGTTCGGTTCGGACCTTGACGCCGCGACCCAGCAGTTGCTGAACCGTGGTGCGCGCCTGACCGAGCTGATGAAACAGCCGCAGTATTCGCCGCTGACCAATGCCGAGATCGTCTGCATCATCTACGCGGGCACCAACGGTTACCTTGACAAGATCGAAGTGGGCCAGGTTGGCCGCTTCGAAGACGGTCTTCTGAATCACCTGCGGTCCAAGCACCAGGACGTGCTGGACTGGATCACCAACGAAGATCCGAAGATCAAGGGTGAGGCCGAGGACAAGATCAAGGCTGCGCTGGACGAATTCGCCGCCGACTTCGCTTAAGGGGGAGATAAGGCAATGCCGAATCTCAAGGACCTAAAAAACAGGATCGAGTCGGTCAAATCGACCCGCAAGATCACCAAGGCCATGCAAATGGTTGCCGCGGCGAAACTTCGCCGCGCGCAGGAGGCCGCCGAGATGGCGCGCCCCTATGCCGAGCGGTTCAATGCCGTGATGAGCAAGCTGGCCGCATCGGTGGGCGACAGCGATAGCGCGCCCCGCCTGTTGCGCGGCACCGGCGAGGACAACGTGCATCTGCTGGTGGTGATGACCGCCGAGCGGGGGCTTTGCGGTGGCTTTAACGCCAATATCGCCAAGCTGGCGCGCACCGAGGCCGAAAGCCTGAAAGCGCATGGCAAGACGGTGAAGATCATCACCGTCGGCAAGAAGGGCCGCGATGCCCTGAAGCGGGACTTTGGCGATCTGTTCATCGACCACGTCGATATGACCGGTGTGAAAAACATCGGCTATGACGACGCGCAGGCGGTGGCCAAGAACCTGCTGGATCGTTTCGACAAGGGCGAATTCGACGTTGCCAAGATCTTCTACTCGGAGTTCGAGAACGTCGTAAGCCAGATCCCGACCATGCAGCAGGTGATCCCGTTCCAGGTGGACGAAAGCGCCGCCGAGGACGAGGCCGATGCCAATGTCGTTTACGACTACGAGCCGGACGAAGAGGCCATCCTGGCCGATCTTCTGCCGCGCGGTGTGGCCACGGCGATCTTCAGTGGCCTGCTGGAAAACGGCGCCTCGGAGCAGGGCGCGCGGATGTCCGCCATGGACAACGCCACGCGCAACGCCGGCGAGATGATCGACGATCTGACCATCGAATATAACCGTTCGCGTCAGGCCGTGATCACCAACGAGCTTATCGAAATCATTTCGGGCGCCGAGGCGCTCTGACGACAACCGGAGAAACGAAACAATGGCAAACGCAAAAGGCAAAGTCACTCAGGTGATCGGCGCCGTGGTGGACGTGCAATTCGACGACCACCTGCCCGAAATTCTGAATGCCCTTGAAACCGACAACAACGGCAAGCGCCTTGTTCTGGAGGTGGCACAGCACCTCGGGGAAAGCACCGTGCGCTGCATCGCCATGGACGCGACCGAAGGTCTGGTCCGTGGGCAGGAAGTGTCGGACATGGGCGAGCCGATCAGTGTTCCCGTGGGCGACGCCACCCTTGGCCGCATCCTGAACGTGATCGGTGAGCCGGTGGACGAAGGCGCGCCGATCAAGGCCAAGGAAACCCGCCCGATCCACGCCGAAGCCCCCGAGTTTCAGGCGCAGTCGACCGAGTCGGAAATCCTTGTCACCGGCATCAAGGTGATCGACCTGCTGGCCCCCTATTCCAAGGGTGGTAAAATCGGCCTCTTCGGGGGTGCCGGTGTGGGCAAGACGGTTCTTATCATGGAACTGATCAACAACATCGCCAAGGTGCACTCGGGCTACTCGGTTTTCGCCGGTGTGGGGGAGCGGACCCGTGAAGGGAACGACCTTTACCACGAGATGATCGAATCCAACGTGATCAAGCCCGACAACCTTGAAGAATCCCAGGTGGCGCTTGTCTACGGCCAGATGAACGAACCGCCGGGGGCGCGTGCCCGTGTGGCCCTGACCGGTCTGACGCTGGCCGAACAGTTCCGTGACCAATCCGGGACCGACGTTCTGTTCTTCGTCGACAACATCTTCCGCTTTACGCAGGCGGGCTCCGAGGTTTCGGCTCTGCTCGGTCGTATTCCTTCGGCGGTGGGTTACCAGCCGACGCTGGCCACCGACATGGGCCAGATGCAGGAGCGGATCACCTCGACCAAGCAGGGGTCGATCACCTCGATCCAGGCCGTTTACGTGCCTGCGGACGACTTGACCGACCCCGCCCCGGCGACCACCTTTGCCCACTTGGACGCGACCACGGTTCTGAACCGCGCGATCTCGGAAAAAGGGATTTACCCGGCGGTTGACCCGCTTGACAGTAACTCGCGCCTGATGGACCCGCAGATCGTGGGCGAAGAGCATTACGCGGTGGCCCGTGACGTTCAGGGTGTTTTGCAGCGCTACAAGGCGCTTCAGGACATCATCGCCATCCTTGGGATGGACGAGTTGAGCGAAGACGACAAGCTGACCGTTGCGCGCGCCCGTAAGATCGAGCGCTTCCTGTCGCAGCCCTTCGACGTGGCGAAAGTCTTTACCGGGTCGGACGGTGTGCAGGTTCCGCTGGAAGACACCATCAAATCGTTCAAGGCGGTTGTGGCCGGTGAATACGACCACCTGCCCGAAGGCGCCTTCTACATGGTGGGCGGCATCGACGAGGTGAAAGCCAAAGCCGAGAAGATGGCTGCCGACGCGGCCTAAGCCTTAGCGCCTCCCGTCCCCCGGGACGGGAGGGTAACTCCTGAAGGAGATCAATGAATGGCTGATACAGTCCAATTCGATCTGGTAAGCCCCGAGCGCCTTTTGACATCCGTCGCGGCCAAAGAGGTGCGTATTCCCGGTGCCGAGGGCGACATGACGGCAATGCCCGATCATTCGCCCCTGATCACCACCCTGCGGCCCGGCATCCTCAAGGTTGTCAGCGCCGAAGGCGAGGCGGATTACGTGGTTACCGGCGGCTTTGCCGAGATCAACGCCGACGGTATCTCGGTTCTGGCCGAGAAGGCGATTGCGCGCGACGACATCACGCAAGAGCATTTCAAGACCCTGGTGGACGAGGCAAGCGACAAGCTTGCCAAGGCGCAAGAGGTCTATGTTAACGAGCCGGGCCCGGTGGATGACGCCGCCAAGCTGCTGGCCGACATGGTGGCGATGGGCGACCACATCGGTCTTTCGGCCAACTGACCGACCCCCGGCGGGATCAGGTAACAGACCGTAAAGGGCCCCTTTGGGCCCTTTTCCTTTTTTGGTTCTTAATTTCGCCCAGAAGTCGTATTACTCGCATCCGGGGGAAGGTGGAAAGCGCGATGCGGCATCTCGAAAGCAAACATATCGGTGTGGCACAGGGCGACGATGTGCTGTTCTCGGATTACGAGGACGGTGGCGATATGTGGACGGGCAGCGGATCGCGCGAGAGGCGGCACAGCCTGAAATTCCCCGAACATTTCAAAAGCCCGCCGGTGGTGCATGTGTCGCTTTCCATGTGGGACATGGACAGCGCCACCAATGTGCGCGCCGATGTCAGCGCCGAGAAGATCACCGAAAAAGGCTTTGACGTGGTGTTTCGCACATGGGCCGACACCCGCGTCGCCCGGGCGCGTATCCTGTGGACGGCCATTGGCGAAGTCTTTCACGACGACGACTGGCAAGACGTCTATTAAGACCTTCAACTTTTCCGATCAAAGCCGGAAAGCCGTTTCGAAACGGCTTGGCCCAAGCGCCGTGCAAGGCGCTTTCCGACGCGGTTTCGAAACCGCGTTGTCCAAGCCCGTTCGAACGGGCTTGGCGCGACGTTAAAGCGTTTCCAGTTATTGTTGCATCCCCAATACCCTGCCAGGCCTACGGCCTTCTCGGGACATTGGTGATGCACCTTGATTCAGGGTAAACTGAATACGTTCTAATGGCCGAACTGACCTTCGTAGACCGGCTCAAGCGTCGGGGTTTCGAAGAGCGACGAAACCGAGGTGCCGTTCCAGATGTTCAGGATTGCCTGGGCAAAAACCGGGGCGGTGGGGATGATCCGGATATTCGGTGCGGATCTGACGGCTTCGGTGGCGGCGATGGTATCGGTGATCACCAGCGATTTCATGACCGAGTTGGTGATCCGCTCGACCGCCGGGCCGGACAGGACGCCGTGGGTGATATAGGCGTGCACTTCCGAGGCGCCGTTATCCAACAGAACCTGCGCCGCTTTGCACAGTGTTCCGGCGGTATCGCAGATGTCGTCGACGATGATGCATTTCTTGCCCGTGACATCCCCAATCACGGTCATTTCGGCGACTTCCCCGGCTTTCTCGCGGCGTTTGTCGACGATCGAAAGCGGCGCTTCGATCCGCTTGGCCAACTCGCGGGCGCGGGCCACGCCGCCGACGTCGGGCGAGACCACCATGACGTCTTCCATCTCGTCCTTGAACTGGGTCATCAGGTCAAGCGCAAAGACCGGCGAGGCATAGAGGTTATCGACGGGAATATCGAAGAAGCCCTGGATCTGGGTAGCGTGCAGGTCCATCGTCAGAACCCGCTCGATGCCCGCCTCGACGATCATGTTGGCCACCAGTTTGGCGGAAATCGGCGTGCGCGCCTTAGAGCGGCGGTCCTGTCGGGCGTAGCCGAAGTAGGGAATCACGGCGGTGATCCGCTTGGCCGAGGACCGGCGCAGCGCATCGGCCATGATCAGCAGTTCCATCAGGTTGTCATTGGCCGGGTTCGAAGTGGGCTGGATGATGAACATATCCTCGCCGCGCACGTTCTCGTAGACCTCGACGAAAATTTCCTGGTCGTTGAAGCGTTCGACACGCGCGTCGACCAGCCCCACGTTGACGCCACGGTGCATGGACATGCGCCGCGCGATGGCCTGGGCCAAGGGTTTGTTGGCATTGCCGGTGATAAGTTTGGGTTCGGAGGTGGGCATGGCAGCGGTCCCTGGCTGGTCTGGTATGACAGATTCGTGAAGTTGAACTTCGCTTAGCATGGGCGTAGCGTCGGGCAAAGCTGTGCAAAGGGGGAGGGCGCGAAAATGGCGCAGATTGAGTATTATTTTTCAACATTGTCGCCTTATGCCTACTTGGCGGGCGGTCGACTGGAAGAGATCGCCGCGCGCCACGCGGCCGGGGTGATTTATAAACCCTTGGATATCATGCAGCTTTTTGCCCGTACCGGCGGGGTTGCCCCCAAGGACAGGCATCCCTCGCGGATGGCCTATCGCAATCAGGAATTGCCGCGTCAGGCCAAGAAGGCGGAAATGCCCTTGAACCTGCAACCGGCGCATTGGCCGACCAATGCCGCGCCCTCCTCTTACGCGATCATTGCCGCGCAAAAGACGGGCGGCGGCGATCTGGGCGGTCTGGTGCATGGGGTTCTGCGGGCCTGTTGGGCCGAAGATCGCGATATTGCCGAGGATGCGGTGATCAAGGACTGTCTGGAAAAGGCGGGCTTTGATCCGGGGCTGGCCGACAGCGGGCTTTTGACCGGGGCCGAAACCTATGCCGCAAACCTTGAGGATGCGGTCGCCGCCAATGTCTTTGGCGCGCCGTTTTACGTGGTGGATACGGGCCAAAGCTTTTGGGGGCAGGACCGGTTGGAGGATCTGGACCTGCATTTGCAGGGCAAGCTTTAAGCGATGCCAAGGGGGCGCCGCGCCGGCCATGACATCCACTGGACGACATTCGGTCAGGGCCCAAGGGAGGCGCTGGCCATCCACTGTTCCTTGTCGCATTCGGGCAGTTGGGGCGGTGTGGCGCGGCATGTCTCGGGCGCGCTGACGCTCACCGCCTTCGACATGCCGGGGCACGGGCGCAGTGCGCCCTGGCAGGGCAGCGGCGAGATACAGGAAGAAACCGCAAGGATCGCCGCCAGTTTCTGCGACGGCGGGCCGCGGGATCTCATCGGCCATTCTTTCGGGGCGACCGTGGCGCTTCGGCTGGCCGTGATTCGGCCCGACCTGGTGCGCTCGCTTACCCTGATCGAACCTGTGTTCTTCGCCGTGGCTTTTGCCGATCAACCCGCTGCCAAGGGGCGTTTCGACGAGGCGATGACCGGCTTTGACAGGGCGATGCGGGATGGCAATGACATGGAGGCCGCAAAGGCATTCACCTCGGTCTGGGGCGATGGAACGCCCTGGGCGTCCATACCCCTTGCGCATCGCGCCGCCATGGCCGACCAGATGTACCTGGTCGCCGCCGCGCAGCCCGCGCTTTACGATGATGTTGGCGGCCTCTTGGGCCCCGGCGGGATCGATGCCGTAACGCAGCCCGCCTTGCTGATCGAGGGCAATCAATCCCCCGCCATCATCCCCGCGATCAACGAAGGGCTTGCCAAGCGCCTGCCGCGCGCCGAACGCGCGGTGATTGCCGGTGCCGGTCATATGGCCCCGATCACCCATGCCAAGCAGGTTGGCGCAGAGATCCTGCGCTTCCTGAACTGGGCCTGAGGGTTTCTTCTGGCCCGAAATATCCAGTCTGTCGCTGACGTGTAAGTATGTTTGCGGGCGGGAGCTCGTAAGTATCCGGATGCTCTGATTGCTCAGAGACATCGTCC
>NZ_JASHIM010000039.1 GCF_030733685.1 Roseovarius sp. MMSF_3281 | reverse complement strand
CCATGTACGGTCGAGCCGGTCCAGAATTGTTGCGGGCGAGAATGCTACCGTTCCGCCACACAGATTGAGGCAGAGCCGATTAAAGGGCAACGCGACAGCTGCTGATCCGATTACGCCGATTTCCGGCGCATGTCTTCGTCGCGCCGTTTCATGGACAGATCGGCCAGGATCGGACAATCCGGGCGATGATCTCCGGCACATTCCTCGACAAGATGGGCGAGCGTTGCGCGCATTTCCTTCAACTCTTTGATCTTGCCGTCGATTCGCTCAAGATGTTGCTTGGCGATCTCCTTTACCTCGGCGCTGGCACGCTCTTCGTCTTCGTAGAGCGCAAGAAGATTGCGGCAATCTTCAATTGTGAAACCGAGCGCACGGGCGCGTCCCAGAAACGCGAGCTTGTGCGCGTCACTTTCACGGAACGTGCGATAACCGTTCGAACTGCGCAAGGGCTTGACCAGCCCGATATCCTCGTAATAGCGGATCGTCTTGGCTGGCAGGCCCGAAAGGGTGGCGACATCTCCGATATTCATGTCATGATCCTCCTTATTGAGCGGCGACAGGGGCAGGGGATAGAGAACCCGCCCCTTCAGATTTCAAGCTGCTGGCTTCATCCATGGCTGGGCGGACCCGGCGCAAGCGCAGCGCGTTCGTCAGTACGAAGACCGAGCTCAGCGCCATTGCCCCGGCGGCCAGCACCGGCGACAGCAAAAGCCCGAAGGCCGGGTAGAGCACACCTGCCGCCACCGGGATCAGCGCGACATTGTAGCCGAAGGCCCAGAACAGGTTCTGGCGGATGTTGCGCATGGTCCGCCCGGATACATTGAGCGCGTTCACTACGCCGCGCAAATCACCCGACATCAGCACGACATCGGCAGATTCGATGGCAACATCGGTGCCGGTGCCAATGGCGATGCCCACATCCGCATGCGCCAGCGCGGGCGCGTCGTTGATGCCGTCCCCAACGAAGGCGATCTGTTGGCCGCCTTGCCGCAGTTCATCCAGCGCCGCCACCTTGCCATCGGGCAGGACGCCCGCGATCACGTGGTCGATGCCGATCTCCCGCGCGATGGCCTCGGCCGTTTCGCGCTTGTCGCCGGTGATCATCGCGACCTTCAGCCCGAGACCATGCAGCGCCTCGATGGCGGCGGCGCTGGCGGGCTTCACCGGGTCGGCCACGCCGATGACCGCCGCGACCTTTCCATCTACGGCCGCGAAAAGGGCCGTCCGGCCCTGCTCCGCGAGCCGGCGCTCGGTATCGGCCAGCGCCTCGATGCTCAGTTCCTCGCGGGTCATCAGGCGATCCGCGCCGACAAGCACGTCGTGACCCGCGACCTTGGCGCGCACGCCGTAGCCGGTGATCGAGTCGAAGCTTTCGACGTCACGCCGTGCCGCGCCCTCGGCCTGAGCCGCGCGCATGATCGCCTCGGCAATGGGATGTTCGGACTGCGCCTCGACAGCCGCGACTAGCGCCAGAACCTCGGCCCGCTCAAATCCGTCGGCCAGAACGAGGTCGGTTAGTTCGGGGCGGCCCTCGGTCACGGTGCCGGTCTTGTCGAGCGCGACCATGTCCACGCCAGTCAGCTGTTGCAAAGCGTCGCCCTTGCGGAAGAGCACGCCCATTTCCGCGGCGCGCCCGGTGCCGACCATGATCGAAGTGGGCGTGGCCAGCCCCATCGCGCAGGGGCAGGCGATGATCAGCACCGACACGCCCGCCACCAGAGCGTAGGACAGCGCGGGCGACGGCCCCAACAGCAGCCAGACCAGCACAGCCAAGGCCGCCAAAGCCATGACCGCCGGCACGAACCAGAGCGTGATCCGGTCCACCATGCCCTGGATCGGCAGCTTGGCGCCCTGGGCTTGCTCGACCAAGCGGATGATCTGCGCCAGCGTCGTGTCCGCCCCCACGCGGGTCGCGCGGAACCGGAAACTGCCCGTACCGTTGACGGTGCCGCCGGTCACCGGATCGCCCTCAGCCTTGGCCACGGGGACCGGCTCACCGGTGATCATGCTCTCGTCGACATGCGCGCGGCCTTGCGTCACCTCGCCATCCACCGCGATGCGCTCACCCGGCCGCACGACGAGGGTGTCGCCCACGCGGATGCGCTCGATGGCCACGTCCTGCGTCTCGCCGTCCACCAGCACCCGCGCCGTGCGGGCCTGAAGGCCCAACAGCTTCTGGATCGCGGCCCCTGTGCGCCCCTTGGCGCGCGCCTCCATCCAGCGGCCCAACAGGATCAGCACCACAATGACCGCAGCAGCCTCGAAATAAACGGCGCGAGCCGCCTCGGGCAGTACGGACGGCGCGAAAAGCGCGGTGATAGAATAGACATACGCAGCCCCGGTCCCCACCGCGACAAGGCTGTTCATGTCGGGCGCGCCTTTCACCAGAGCGGGGAACCCCTTGGTGTAAAAGTGGCGGCCGGGCCAGAAAAGCACGATGGTCGTCAGCACGAACTGGATCATCCAGCTGGCCTGATGGCCGATCGTGCGGCCGATCATCTCGTGCATTCCCGGCACGAGATGCGCCCCCATCTCAAGCAGGAACACGGGCAAGGCCAGCGCCGCTGCGAAAGCGGTCCGGCGGGCGAGCGCACGGGCCTCGCCTTCCTTGCGCGCGCCGCGATCCTCCGCGATGCCGTCGTCGGCCAATTCGGCCGGATAGCCCGCCGCCTCGGCGGCCTGCAACAGGTCAGCCGGATCGACAGCGTCTTCGGCATAGGTTACGGTCGCGGTTTCCGACGCGAGGTTCACGTCCACGTCGAGCACGCCCGGCACCGCCGCCAACGCCTTGTCGACGCGACCAACGCAGGAGGCGCAGGACATGGAAGAGACGTTCAGGCGCGCCGTCTGCGTTCGGGCGGGATAGCCGGCATGCTCCAGCGCCCCGATCACTTCGGGGATCCGGGCATCCGAGTCGATCCGGGCCTGCGCCGTTTCGGCGGCGAGGTTCACGTTCACCTCGTCGACCCCGGGTAATGCCAAAAGCGCACGCTCGACTCGGCCGACGCAGGACGCGCAAGACATGTTCTGAATAGAAAAACGCAAATCTCTTGAGCCCGGCATGAACGTCTCCTTCATCTCCTGAAAGATATCTAAGGGCTCCCCCCGCTGGAAGGTCAACAACGTCGGGACATTTTTTCGCCCTTGACCTTCCCATGCGGGAAGCAGGCATCTAATGCCGAGAACTGGAGGAAACAGATATGCGCAGCTTCAAGGTTCCGGATATGAGTTGCGGCCATTGCACCGCAACGATCGAAAAGGCGATCAAGGCGATAGACCCAACAGCGTCCGTGACCTGCGATACGGGTACGCGGCAAGTCGAGGTTGATAGCGTGCTGAACGAGCACGCCCTGACGGAGGCGATCCGAAATGCCGGTTACGGTGTCACGGCTGCTTCGACGACCTGAAGATCATCGGTGCCGGGCAATTCCGGCGCCAGTTCTCCATCGTCGCATGAGGTTCATTCCTTTTCGCGGGCCTCATCGACCAAGGCTTCCAGTTGGTCTTGTTCGACCAAACCGGGAACCAGTTTGTCGCCGATCACGAATGACGGTGTGCCGTTGAAACCCAACGCCTGCGCCAGCCGCATCGATTCGTCGATGTGCGCCTGGACCTCCGGCGCCTCCATGTCCGAACGCAGCTGGTCCACGTCAAGGCCGATTTCTTCGGCGATCCGCAGGACAGACGCCTCTTGCGCACGTTCCTCCATGCCCATCAACGCCCAGTGGAATTCCTCATACTTGTCCTGATTGCGTGCCGCCAAGGCTGCCTTCGCCGCAAAGACCGACCCGTCGCCGAGTATCGGCAATTCGCGAAAGACGAGCCGCACATTCGGGTCCGCCTCGATCAAACCTTCAACCTCCGACATGGCCCTGCGGCAATAGGGACAGTTGTAGTCGAAAAACTCCACAACAGTGACGTCCCCGTCAGGATTGCCCAACACCGGCGCGTTCGGGGCTTGTTCCAAGAGCTGGCGTTGTTCCTTGAGCACGTCCGCCGTGGCCTCTGCCTGCGCGGTCGCTTCCTGCTGTTCGAGAAGCTGCACCGCTTCCATGATGATCTGGGGGTTTTCCAGAATGGCTTCCAAGGCCAGTTCCTTGACGCGTTCCTCGCTCAGCTCCTGTGCGAACGCGGAAAGCGGCAACAGGATGCTCACGGCGAGCACTGCCAATCGAAGCGATCTCATTTTCAGTCTCCTCTTTTCTGCTATTCCGCTTCGCTGCGGGCGGCCTGGACCTCCCGCTGACGGTCGGGCCATGTGGATTTGATGAAGGCGAGGATGTTCCATATCTGCGCGTCGGTCAGTTCATCACCGAAACCGGGCATGCCGCTTTGGAAATCAACGCCTTGCTTCGCGAGGGTCTTCTTTCCGCCAAGCTTGGTGTAGTCGAACAGAACACTATCAGGATGATGCCATGTGTGACCGGTTTCGTCATGCGGGGGTGCGGGCAGGATGCCATCCTCTCCGGCGGAGCGCCATCCGGCCTGTCCCTCGAGATCGGACCCGTGGCAAGAGGCGCAATACTCCTGATAGAGTTCTTCGCCCTCGGCGAGATCGATAGACTGCGGCGGTTCCGGCGTACCGGATGTCCCTTTCGCCAGCATCCAGGCGCCGACGCCAGCCGCGCCGGCCATGAGCAAAAAGAGGATCAGCCAGCGTCGCATCATATCACCTTCATCCAGGTCATCATGCCCGAGGCCGCGTGGCTGAGCATGTGGCAGTGAAACAGCCAATCGCCGGGATTATCGGCCACGAAACCGATCGTGCGGGTCTGGCCGCCGAACATCAGGATCGTGTCGCGCAAGGGACCGAGCCTGCCATCCTCGCCGATTTCACGGAAATGCAGCCCGTGCAGGTGCATCGCGTGGGGAAAGGAAGTATCGTTGTAGATCTGAAGCTTGACCGTTTCGCCCTTCTCGACATCGACAAGCGGGGCATCGGTCATGCCGATCGTCCCGTTGAACGACCAGAACTGGTTGGCATCCACCAACTCGCGAAAGCTTTTCTTCTCGCCGTTCAGAATCGCGCTTTCGAGCCTGCCCATTGCGCCGCCCTGCATGTCGAGCCGCACGGCCCTGGCGTCATCGAGGCCGGTCACCTCCATCCCCGGATTGGGCGGCAGCGCGTCCGGTGCATCCCGGCGCGCGGCCGAGGCCAATCCGGTCACGGGGAAAGCCACCTGCGATGCCGCCTCCTGATCCTCAAGGCGAACGAGATGCGCGGTTTCGTCGGGCGCGGCGGTCACGTCGACGATCAGATCGGCCCGCTGACCGGGGCCAAGGACCAGCGCCTCGGCTAGCGGCTCGGGACGGGGCAGCGGCATGCCGTCCAGCGCAACCGTCCAGCCTTCCATGCCCTGAAGCGACAGCACGAAAATCCTTGCATTGGCCGCGTTGATGAGGCGCAGGCGCAGACGTTCGTGTTGGCGCACCTCCAGGGAAAGGTCGTGCCGGCCGTTGGTGGCGATGAAATTGCCGCGCCGCCCGGCATGGCTGCGGTCATGGCGCGAGGTGAAGTCCGGGTCGATCTGCGCCGTTTCGGGGTCGAGCAGCCAATCATCGAGGATCAGCACCTCTTCCCGATCCAGGTCCGGCGGCTCGGATTCCTCGACGATCAACGCGCCATAGAGCCCGCGCGCCACCTGTTCGGTCGAGCGGTTATGTGCGTGATACCAGTAGGTTCCGGCATCCGGCGCGGTGAAATCATAGTCGAAGCTTTGCCCCGGCTCGACCGCGGGCTGGGTAAGCCCCGCAACGCCATCCATCGCATTGGCGAGGCGAACGCCGTGCCAGTGGACGGAACTAGCCTGAGGCAGTTCGTTCATGAAGCGGCGTTGCAGCCGCGCACCCTGCTGCAGACGCAACTGAGGGCCGGGCATCGTGCCGCCATAACCCCAGATATCAGTCTCGGGGTAACCTTCCGGCGCCAATTGAACGCTGGCGGTGCGGGCGTCGAGGGTTTGGAATCCGGACGTTGCGGCATAAAGCCGCTTTGGAAGGGCAAGAGCCGCGGTGGTAGCCGCCCCCTGCATGAGAAAATCGCGTCGCGTTGGCATGGAGGGTCCTGTGTTTCAATCGCGGCGATCGCGGCGCCGGCAATCGGGTTCGAAGATCAGGAAATCAGGCCGGAAAGCGACAGTATGCGCCCGGAACCTGCCGAAGGCTCAGTTGATCCCGTTTTCCCTCTGCAATTCACGTACATAGCGGGCGATTAGCTTGACGTCGCCATCGGTCAAACCTTCAACCGGCGGCATGTTTCCGAAATTCCAATGATGCGCGCGCACACCGTTTTTCGCGGCCATCACGAACGCCATGTCGGAATGGTGGTTCGGTTCGTAGATCTTGTGCACGAGTGGTGGTGCGACCCCGTTCTGGCCTGCGGCGTTCTTGCCGTGACATTCCGCACATTTCGCCTCGTAGGCCCGCTTGCCCATCTGCGCCTGGTCCGAAAGCTCCGCCGGCAGCGAAACTTCGACGATGGGCGCGCCCGATTCCAGATCACTGGTGTCGGGTGGGACCATCGAGTGGCCCACCTGCTGGGGTTGCTGCGCGATGTTCCAGTAGACGACTGCGCCGCCCAACACGAAGAAGGCCAGAATGGCCAGAACTGTCTTGTTCATTTGATCCTTACTTCAGATAAGTTTGACCTGGGTGCCGATTGGTGTCCTGTCGAACACTTCGATGATATCTTCGTTGTAGAGACCGATGCAGCCGCTGGAGGATTTGCGACCGATCTTGCGAGTGTCACCGGTGCCATGGATGCGGTAGTACTGCCAGGTCAGATGCATGGCACGGACGCCGAGCGGATTTTTGGGGCCGGGGGCGACATAGGACGGCAAGGATGGATCGCGCTCGCGCATAGACGGGGTAGGCACCCAATCCGGCGCATCGTCCTTGTAGACGATCTCGCTGTAGCCGCGGCGCGTCAACTCGTCGCTCATGGGAACGGAAGTGGGGTAGACGCGCATTTCGCCGTCAGCCGTCCAATGCTGAAGAACCCGCGTTGTGGTATCCGACAGCAGAATGCCTTTGCCCAGAGAATCGAAATGGTCTTGCCAATCATGCAACCGGAAAGATGAAATGTTCCGGCGCGCCGGCGCAGCCTCCTGAGCGCGCAGCACGGTTGGTGCCGCAAGCGACACCAGCCCGATGGCCGAAGCAAACAGAAAGGTCCGCCGGCCCACATTCTTGCAAGACATATCGCCCATGGTCTGCCTCCGTGATTCTGGTCCTGTAGCTGAGTGGCTTTAACCACCTTCCTCCACTGGAGGGTCAAGGGTGGTTCGGATGACAAGAGCGTGAAGTTCGTATCGGTTTGTAACGTTGACCTTCCCGCTGGGGAAGCCTTTAGCAGGGTTAAAACAACCGAGAGTCGGAACCATGAAGAACACTGAAAGGCCGGATTTATACGAAACCACCGGCAAGTTAATGAAATACGGGATGTGGGCTTGCTGCGCGATCATGTTGGCACCCATCGTGCTCTATCTTGCGGCGGGTGGCCTTTCGAGCGATCTGACGAACAACGCAATCTTGTTCGCGCCGCTGGTTGTCTGCCTAGGAGCCCATTTCGCGATGCATCGTGTCTTGGGCAAATCCTGCCATGGTGACGAGAAGAAAAACACCTCCGAGGCCGCGGACAAGCATGCGGCGATTGGCCGGACGATTGCTCCCGAGTAGGCACCTGCAGAAGTTCGCCGTTCGCGCCGCGGCACTCGTCTCATTGCTTGCGCTCGGGGCCTGTTCGGAGGCGCTCGGTGCGTGTCGGCAAGATGGTTCAGCGGTGCTGGCAACCCAGGACTTCCAAGCCCATCTTCCAAATGGGTGCACGCTGAACAGATCGCGCCCTGATGGCGTTGCGGCGATTACCTGTTCCGATGGCCGCGAAGGGTTTCTGGTCGTGCCACCAGAGGGCAACTGACACGCCTATGGCGCGGCGCGATAGACGAAAGCATTGGCGAGGGCGGGATACAATATGATGAAAGCGTGCCATACTGTGTGGCTGTTCGGGGGCGTATTGCTGGCCTTGGCAATACTTCTCGTGCTGCCGTCGCAATACGGATTCGCAGCAAGTTCCGATGAATTTTCCAGCACATCCGTCACCGCACGTCTGATCTCGGCCGAGAACGGGGTCAGCCCGGATACCCGTTCGATCTCGGCGGGGCTGCACTTGGAATTGTCGAAGGGCTGGAAAACCTACTGGCGCTCGCCCGGTGAGGTGGGCATCCCGCCGTCGATCGACTGGGCGGGATCGGAGAACATCGAGAATGTCGAGTTTCTCTGGCCGGCGCCTGAGCGCTTCACCGCCTTCGGGATCGAGAATTTCGGCTACTCCGATGAGGTGGTCTTTCCGCTGCGGATAACACTTGCAGACCCTGGCGCCCCGGTCCGGTTGAAGGCCGGCGTGAACGTCCTGACATGTTCGACCGTTTGCGTCCCGGAGGATTTCGAACTGCAGTTGGCGCTACCAAGGGCCAGCGGAATCGATGCCGACGCCGCAACCCTGATTTCGGCCTATGCGGGCCGCGTGCCCGACGAGGGCGCGGCGAGTAGCATTTCTGTCGAAACCGCGTATCTGGACGGTGAGATGTCCGCGCTAACCTTAACCGCCCGCAGCGACCGCCCCTTCGGCGAGCCCGACGTGTTTCCCGAATTGGGCAAGGGCACGGCTTTCGGTAAGCCGGACATTCGTTTGGGCGAGGGAGGCCGATTACTATGGGCCCGTCTGCCAATCCTCTCCGCCGCCGATGACCCGCCACCACTCGATGTGACGGTGACGGATGGAGACCGCGCCGCAACCTGGATGCCCGCCCTGAGCGATAAGGCCGCAGCGCCGCCCTTCACCCTCGATCGCGTTTTGCCGGGGTTGGCCGATCTTGCCTGGATTGCGGCGATTGCCTTTCTCGGCGGCCTCATCCTGAACGTGATGCCCTGCGTGCTGCCGGTGCTGTCGATCAAGCTCTCCTCGGCCATGAAGGCCCACGGTCAGTCGCGGCAACGGGTTCGGGCTGGATTTGCCGTTTCGGCCTTCGGTGTTCTGGCCTTCATGTGGGTTATCGCTGCCGGAACGCTGGCGGCGCGGGGAATCGGGATGACGGTCGGCTGGGGGCTGCAGTTCCAAAACCCGGTCTTTCTTGCACTGATGGCCGTCATTCTGGTGGTCTTTTCGGCAAACCTTTTCGGGCTGTTCGAAATTTCTTTGCCGTCCGCGGCGCACACCCGGCTGGCGAAAGCGGGCGGCGGGCGCGGCTATGTTGGAGATTTCGCAACAGGGGCCTTCGCGGCCGTTCTTGCCACGCCCTGTTCCGCCCCGTTTCTCGGCACGGCCGTGGCGTTCGCGCTGGCTGGCCGCCCGATCGACATCGTCGTGGTTTTCACTGCCCTTGGCCTGGGGCTGGCCTTGCCTTATCTGATCGTGGCGGCTTTTCCGGGCATGGTGGTCCGGATGCCGCGGGCGGGACGGTGGATGATCTGGCTCAAGATCGTCCTTGGGCTGGCCCTGCTGGCGACCGCAGCTTGGCTTTTCTGGGTGCTCGGTGGCGTCGCCGGGACACGGTCGGTCTGGGCGGTTGCCGCGACGAGCGGCGGCATTGTCGCCATTCTGAGCTTGCCGCGCATGTCTTCTGTCCTGCGCGGGTCTGCCGCCTTGGCCCTGACAATCGTTGCTCTTACCCTTTCCGGTCTCCTGTCGCAAAGTGACGAGCCGACAGACCGTGTCGCCGCGAATTGGACCGCATTCGAACGCGCGGCGATCGCCTGGCACGTTTCGCAAGGGGATGTTGTGTTTGTGGACGTCACCGCCGACTGGTGTCTGACCTGCAAGGCCAACAAGACCCTCGTGCTGGACCGCGAACCGGTGGCGTCAGCCTTGCGTGCGCCCGTCGTTATCCCAATGCAGGCGGACTGGACGCGGCCCGACGAGACCATCTCACGCTATCTGGAAAGCTTCGACCGCTACGGCATACCGTTTAACGTGGTCTACGGCCCGGAAGCCCCCGATGGCATCGTTCTGCCCGAATTGCTTACAGCGCAAGTGGTCATGCAGGCACTGGAGGACGCTGCCAATACACGTGTGGCAGAGGATTGATGAGGTTAACAAGAAACCGCAACCTTACCCACTTTTCTGGCTTACGGGCGAATGGCGCGACGCAAGCAGGGGCCTGATGGCTCAACCTTGAAGTTGCTGCTTCCGACGCTGAAACTCGTCTTCGTCGATCTCACCGCGTGCATAGCGTTCCTTGAGGATATCGATCGCGTCGCGGGTCTCGCCAACGCGGTTGCTGGTGAGCATACGGAAGACGAAGACGGCAACGGCGATAATCAGCCCCCAAAAAAGGATCATTCCCAAGCCTCCCCACCAACCGTGGGCACCTCCCCACATCATGTGCCCGAAGGTGTCATTGCCATTGCTGCCCGGATCCGCGAGCGCCGGGACTGTGCTCGCCAACAGAGCGCTCACGCAGGTTTTCATCGACATCATATAGGTACTCATCATCGTGTCCTTTCTTGCTGGTTGTAGCTTTGTCAAAACGGAAAATCGAGGCGCACCAGAAGCCCGCCGTCCGGGTGGTTCTGCAAAGTGATGTCGCCGCCATGTGAGCGCAGTATGGTGCGGGCGATTGAAAGGCCGAGACCGGTGCCACCCGTCTCGCGCGAACGTGACGCCTCGACCCGGTAAAACGGCTCAAAAACCTCTTCTAATTGAGTGTCAGGTATGCCGGGACCATGATCGCGCACCCAGATCAAGGTTTTGTCAGACTCTCGGGAATAGGTGACCTCGACATCGTCGCCGTAACGCACTGCATTCTCTATGACGTTCCGCAAAGCTCGACGCATGGATTGAGGCCGAAGCTTTATCTCAAACGGTGTGTCCGTTTCGAGTCGGAACGCGTTGAGCATGTCGCGTTTCAGCTCAGTGAGAAATTGCCCCAATTCTATTGTTTCTGGAGGTTCACTTATTGCCATGCCCCGAGCGAAAGCCAGTGTGCGCTCGACCATGTCCTGCATTTCCTCGATTGATTTCACCAAGGCGTCGCGTGTCTCTTCCTCATCCACCATCTCGGCGTGAACCCGCAAAGCGGTCAGTGGAGAGCGCAAATCATGACCCAGAGCGGCCATAATACGCGTCTTGTCCGCAACAGTGCGCACCAATCGCTCCTGCATTTGATTGAAGGTATCCGTCAGCTCTCTGACTTCGCTTGGACCTGCGACTCGAAGGGGTTTGTTTTCCTCTCCTCTACCAAGCCTGTCTGCAGCTTGGGCCAAGCGCCTTAACGGCCAGGTTAGGCGAGCAAGCAAGTACCAGCAAGCGACTCCAATCAGCAACGTCGCCGTGAAACCAAAGCTCACCGCAGAAAAGATCGGCCACTGTAGCGGTGGTCGCTGGAAGCGCGTATCGACATTCAGCCATGTGCCATCTTCAAGCGCGATAGAGAGTGTTAATTCAAGCCCCGAGATCTTGTCATGCATCATCTGCTTGTGCTCTGCGGCCATCTGCTGCGGCAGGTTTCTCATTGGCGGGAATTCGCGCTCAACCTCATGCAACTCCACTCGGATTTCGCGGCTGTCTTCAGAGCTAAACAATGACCTGATACGCGCTTCGACCGCTCCTCCAGCACGGTGATCGAGATGATCCACTGCAGCCTGCGGGTCGATCCGAAATCGTGCAAGCGGCGAATCTGCCGCCCGGAGGATCGAGGCGTGCAAATCCAGTGGCGCCCTTTCGAGTAGCAGCGCAACATTCGCAGCGCGCCCGGCCGCCTCTGCCCCGATCGCAGCGCGGACGGCGAGACTGCGTTCGTCCACGAACAACCAGAGGCTAATGGATTGAGCCACTACGAGGCTCCCAATAATGAGCAGCAGAAGCTGAACGCGCAAGCTATCCAGAGGCTTGCGGGTCACCGTTCGACCTCGACGTCCGTTGCCAGGCAATAACCTCCGTTTCGAACCGTTGTGATGATTTTTGGGCGTCCCGGGTTGTGCTCGATCTTCCGCCTGAGGCGGCTGATCTGGTTGTCGATAGTCCGGTCGAAAGCGGCCGGTGTTCGCCCAACCGTCAGGTCAAAAAGCTGCTCGCGGCTCATCACGATGCGCGGGCGTTCCAGCAGGATTGTCAGCAATTTGAACTCTGATGTTGTCAGCACATCCTCTCGGCCGTCTTCCGCGCCAAGACGGCGTGTGTCGGTTTCGAGCGTCCAATCTGCGAACCGTACACGGCTGCCTGTAAGACTTCCCGCCAGCGCTTCCGGTTTCTGCGCCCGACGCAGAATTGCCCTTATCCGCGCAAGCAACTCGCGCGGATTGAAGGGTTTGGGCAAATAGTCATCCGCACCGACCTCTAGGCCGATGATACGGTCCATTTCCTCTCCAAGCGCTGTCAACATCACGATTGGGGCCACCCCCTTGGCGGACAAGCGGCGACAGACCGATATCCCGTCTTCGCCAGGCATCATAACGTCCAGCACGATGAGGTCATAGCGGCCGACCTTCAGCAGGTCATCCATCTGGGCTGCATCGACCGCACTCGTGACGCGCATGTCGTTCTTTTCGAGATATCGCGCAACGGCTTTGCGAATTTCGGCGCTGTCATCGACCAGCAGTATGTGGGGCGGGTTCGTCATGACTTCTATCTAAGCGATCGAAGGGTGGTTGCCGAGAAAATTTGTCACGAAACGTAACACAGTCAGGCTTTGCGACAGAGTGATACATATCCACCATCGATAGCTTCCGGTCGCCGACCTATGGTCTCACGATGCCAAACAAAAGGAACGAACCAATGGTTCAAACGACACGCAATGCTGGGAAAAGTTTTCTTATCCAGGGCTGTAGTTGCAAAATCTTCCGGCCAAGGGGCAGGGTGGCAAGTTTGATAGGAGCATGATCCAATTCGGTCGATGCTGGCACCCCACTTGATGTGGGACGCTTCCCCCAAGCGGCAGCGCCAAGTAGGACCGCCATTGTTTTATTCTCAGTTTGATAGGGTAGACCGTCGTGGTCATGGTACGGGACACTAGATTGCGTAAGTCGACCACAGCAAAGTGGGGTGTAGTGTCTTGTTGGGTTGCTGTGATAATTTATGCGGCATCCAATTCCGTTGTGACCATGTTGGTGAGCATTGGAGATGCGAACCGCATCAACGGCCACAATGTGATCACTTTTGCAAACCTTTTGGTTCTAGGATCTTTGATCTCGCTCATCCCAATGCTCCTATTCTTTGGTAGGGACTGGAAGCTTGAAAAGCTTCGTGACCTTTCCTCCCGTGAATGGGTGCTTTTGACCTTATCCGCTGTGCTGTCCTCCGCCGTTACACCTGGGCTGTATTTTTTTGCCTTGGAAAACACCAGCGTAACGAACGTCGTCATAGCTAGCCGGATTGACCCTCCCATTTTCCTTATTCTTGCTGCAATCTTCTTGGGTGAGAGGATTGATGTCAAAGCGATGGCGGGAAACCTGATCATTCTATTAGGGGCAGTTGTCATCCTGGCTTTCAAAGATCGCGATATTGGATACGCGATTGGTGTGGGAGAGGTCGCAGCCGTCGCTGCTACCTTGTCGTTTACTCTTTCAACGATCATCACCAGGACAAGTCTCGAGACGGTTCCATTTGGAGTCTTCGCCATTTTCAGAACGGCATTGGGTACTTTAATCTACGTCAGCTTCCAGCTCACCTTTTCTGGTCACCACCATTTTAGCGAAATGTTCCAACCGATACTGCTCAAGTGGATATGGGTTTACGCAATTCTCATCATTATTATCGGACAGCTTGCGTGGAACTTCGGATTGAAACACTCGAAGGCAGGTGATGTTTCGTTGGCCACTTCCTTTTCACCACTGGCTGCTATTGCGATAGCGATGGTGATCTTAAATGAAGACCCTGGATCGGGTTTGATTCCAGGAGGGGTTTTGATGGTTTTTGGTATTTGGGTGGCCCGATCTGGACGAAAAAGCGCAGTTCGCAAAAGGGAAAGTGCCCGAAAGAAGTCCTTGGAACTCGAGAAAGATGTCAACTTTAAGGGCGTATAATTGTAGGCAAAAATGCGTTAACCGGATGAAGTTTGACCCATCGGCTGATCGGTGCGGTGGCGGGTACGTTTGCGCCCGCAACCTTGGTTCGCTTCGTCTATGGCATAGGGACGAATTGATGCCCGGTGCTGTCCGTCTCGACAATCACGAGCAGATCAAGCGTTTTCGGATCGAGAACCCATAGCTCGTTCTTGACGGCGCTGCTCACCATAAGCGCGTCGCCGACGCGCGCCATATGATAGGGTTCAGGTCCGACTTTAACTTCAAGGCGTTCACCTGTGTTGCGATCAATGCGCACCACCCGGTCGCGTTCGCGTGCGCTTGACCAGATTGCGCCGTTGTCGGCCGCGACGCCATGAAGGTCGCCGCCAATTTCGAACGTATCAAGAGTTTCGCCATTGTCGGCATCGACTATGGAAACCCTGCCGGTATCAGACTCGCTGACAATCAGTTGACGGGCTTTTGCAAGCAGCAGCATGTGCTTGGGTGGGCCTTGCAATTTGAAGCTCCGAGTTACGATCCCGTCGTCTGGATCGAGTTCGCTGATTGTGTTGTTTCCCGCATTCGAAACGAAGAATGTCCCAGTCTCCGGATCCGCAACCACATATTCGGGGATCGGTCCCGTAGCGATTGTGCCCGTTACGTCGCCGCTGTCGAGGTCTATCAACGAGACGGCATCAAGGCCGGGATGCGTCACTGCCGCAAAGCGCTCATCTATAGAAATGCCAACATGGTGAACAATGCCGGGCACTTCGGTGCGGCGCAGTATTTTGTGGCTGTCGGCATCGACCAAGGTGACCAGACTCGCCGCGGTTGGCTCAGCCATTGCTCCGCCGCCGTGATGGGCTTCGTGATCTTCCTCGGAAACTTGGGAGGGCTTGGCCATCTTATCGCCTCGGGTTTCCGAAAGACTGCCGGCCACCAGAATGCCTCGTTTCGGTGCGCCTGCCAGCCCGTGAACATTGTCAAGCCCTTCTATGCGGCCCGCCACCTCGTAATTTTCGTCCAGATGAAGAACCGTTCCGAGCTCTCCCTCAGGAATGTAGACATCGGCTATTGCAGCGCTGCTAGCCACTAATGCAGCCCCAATAGTCATGAGCGGAGTTCTCATAAGATCGTTTCCTCTTTCGGACTTAGCTTTTCTGTGTCGGCGTTGATCCCAGTATGCCGCTAAGACGGGCGCGCAGTGTTGATCGTGCGCCATTCGAACGGAGCCAATGCTTGGAAGACATCATGGTCATTATCCGCTCGATGTCGGCCCTGACTGCGGCGCATATCAAGCGCCGCAGCCATTTCCCACTTGCAGACACGATGGCTCTCGATTTTCAGCCAGAGCGGCTGTTCGGTAGCCTCATTGGCCTCTCTGCGGATTGTCAAAACGCTCTTCGAACATGCTCTTGAACTCTGATGCCGCCTCCATGTGCGCTTCCATTTCCGCGCGCGTGACCTTGCCGTCATCGTTCTGGTCTGCGTGATCGAAATGTCCGCGCATCGTGTCATTCATGTGAACATTGTTGTCGCGGTCGGGCAGTTCGTGATGCCCGGTTACATACCCCATGTCTGCGAGTGCGGCTCCGCCGAGCGCTGTGGAAAACAAGGTTGCGAGGATAAGTGTTGTGTTGCGTTTCATAGAATGCCTCCTTTTGGCTTTTTGCCTGACAAACATGGCAAATCGGATGTGCTATGCAACGGGCTCATGGAGTGGTCGTGTAACGTTCTGTCGCAAAACCCCAACTGGTTACATTTGGTGACAGATTTCCGCGGCAAGCGGCGCTTTATCCTGTAAATGCAGCTGAGGACGAAGGTGTTATTTTTTGACGTTGGGACTACCCATGACACCAGTTGCGACTTTGAAGATTGTCTTTGCCATGGTGCTTTGGGCGTTGTGTTTTCCCGTCATCGTGGCCGGACTCGAATACTCGCCCCACCTGACCTTCGCAGCTATGAGGGCGGCCCTGGCAGGCATTATTCTTACGCTTTTGGCGCTTGTCCTGGGTCGACCCTTTCCGCGCGGATGGCGGGTTTGGATGACGCTTTCAGGAGTTGGCCTAGGTGCGACAAGTCTCGGCTTTCTTGGGATGTTTCATGCGGCAGAGTTCGTCTCGCCCGGTCTTGCTACAGTGATAGCGAATACACAACCTCTCCTGGCAGCTGTTCTCGCGGCGCTTTGGCTGGGAGAAAAGTTGTCTATCCGAGGTAGCTCGGGTTTGTTCGCGGGCTTCGCGGGAATCGTGCTGATTGCGTTGCCAGATTTTCTTGCGGAACGAAACGAGAGTTATGCAATTGGCGTTCTCTACATCATTCTTGCAGCCGCGGGCGTTACGTTCAGCAACGTCATGATTAAATCCATCGCAGGAAAGGTTGATAGCCTTTCGGCGATGGGATTGCAGATGCTGTTGGGTAGCGTACCACTGGCCATTGCGGCTTTGGTCACGGAGGAGCCTACCACAATAAATTGGACGTTCACGGGTCGTGTCGCGAATGCTGTGGAAATTCCTTGGCGGCGCGCTCCGGGCATATGAAGAGTCGGTGTTTTAGGCTGCGA
>NZ_JASHIM010000038.1 GCF_030733685.1 Roseovarius sp. MMSF_3281 | reverse complement strand
TCGGTGAAGAATGAGATCTTCGCCGGGATTTTTGACTTGCCCGAAACCCTTGACAGAGGCCCGCCCCATTACGGAAGCGGGCTTTTTGTCCTTTGGAACTCAGACCCTGATCCAAAGGAAAATCCCCATGACGAAGCCCAAACCGGCAAACCCGGCTCTCTCGATCTCCCACCCTGACCTCGCCTCTGCCCTCGAGCAGATCGGCACGGAGGTCGACAACCAGCCCCTGCGCAGTTCAGCGCTCGCGCGTATCATGCGCGAGATGTTCCATGGCAGCGATGCCGGCGGTGCCTGGGACTGGCGCATGGCCTACGACCTGATGCAGGCCGCGGCCATCCAGGTGCTGCTGCGCGGGGACAACGCAGCGGGTGACGTGGCCCTAGCAAAGCTTCTCGCTTCACGGCTGCTGACAGAGACGCGCCGGTCAGAGCAGCAGACCCGGCTGCAGCAGTTTTCCACGCCGCTGGCATTCGCCGCCCTGGCTGTGCGGGCGGCTGCGATCCGCAAGGGCGAGACCGTTTTGGAGCCCTCGGCTGGCACCGGTGCTCTCGCTGCGTTCGCCGCCCGGGCTGGTGCCACGCTTTTGCTCAACGAGATCGATCCCTTTCGCCAGAGCCTCCTGCGCGTGGTCTACGGCGGCGAGGTGACGGGCCATGACGGCGAGCATATCGACGATCTACTGCAGACGCCGGTCCTGCCCGGCGTGGTGGTAATGAACCCGCCCTTCGCCTCATCGGTCGATCGCTCCCGAGACAAGCACATCGCCGCCAAACATCTCGTCGCGGCCGCGAAGCGTCTCGCGCCCGGTGGGCGCCTGGTGGCGATCATGCCGCTGGGTTTCAGCCTGGAGCGTGATGCCGCGCATTGGTCCCGCGCCTGCGGTCTCCTGACGCCGCGACTGGCGTTGACGATGCCGGGGCAGGTCTACCGCAAGCTCGGCACCTCTGTCGAAACCCAGCTGATGGTCTTCGACAAGGTGCAGGAGGACGGCGAAATGATCCGCGTCCCTGTGCGGGATCTGGATGAAGCCCTTCCTTTTGTCGACGCCGTGGCCGCAACCCGGCCCGAGATGCGTCCCGCCCAACGGGCTGAAGCGACCCCTCATGCTCGGCCGACCGTTCCATCCTCTGCTCCGCGCAAGACCGCCGCTGCGCCTGTCGCCGCCTCCAAACCTCGGGCCAAGGCCGTCCGCCCGCTCAGCTTCACGAGCCTTGAGACCCCGCGCGACAACAAGCCTATCTCGGACATTTATGCGCGCTACCGCCCGCAGCGGATCGAGATCGCGGGTGCGCAGGAACATCCCACGCCGCTCGTCGAAAGCATCGCCATGGCCTCGGTTGCCCCGCCCATGCCCTCAAACACGGGCAGTGATGACTTGCGCCTGCCCACACGGTTGATCGAGGAGGGAGATCTCTCCGAGGCGCAGCTCGAGACCATCATCATGGCGCATGATGCCCATGGGCGCGATCTGCCCGGTCGGTTTACCATCGATGACGACCAGACCAAGCTGACGCGCGCCGATGATGACCCAGACGCACGGGCCTATCGCCTTGGGTACTTTCTCGGCGACGGCACCGGTTGCGGCAAGGGCCGCGAATGCGCGGGGCTCATTCTCGTGAACTGGCTTTCCGGGCGCAGGAAGGCGATTTGGGTCTCCAAATCCGCCACGCTCATCGAGGACGCCATCCGCGACTGGACCGATCTCGGCGGCTCGCCCGCCGACATCCAGCCGCTCTCCAAATGGAAACCGGACCAGCCCGTCCCTATGGGTGACGGTATCCTGTTCGTGACCTACGCCACGCTGCGGTCCGCGGGCAAATGCGGCACCACGCGACTGAGCCAGATCTTTGAGTGGATGGGCGAAGACTTCGACGGTGTGCTGGCCTTCGATGAGGCCCATGCGATGCAGAACGCGGCAGGATCCGAGCAGGGCAGGGGGGTCAAACCCTCCCAACAGGGCCTTGCGGGCCTGCGGCTGCAACTGGCAGCACCCCGCGCTCGCGTCTTCTACATCTCGGCCACGGGAGCGACGAGCGTCCACAACCTCGCCTATGCCGCGCGGCTGGGGCTCTGGGGGCAGGGCCCCGAATACCCCTTCCCAAGCCGCGAGAGCTTCGTTTCTGCGATGGAAGCCGGCGGTGTCGCTGCCATGGAGGTGGTCGCGCGCGATCTCAAGACGCTCGGGCTCTACACGGCCCGCGCCCTCAGCTTCGACGGCGTGGAGTATGACGTGCTCGAACACGCGCTCACCCCGGCCCAGATCGAGATCTACGACGCCTATGCGGGTGCGTTTCGCACCATCCACCACAATCTCGAAGCCGCGCTGACGGCGACCGGCGTCAACGACGCCTCTGGCGAGACCAATGCCTCGGCCGCACGCGCCTCGGCCAAGTCCCGCTTCGAGAGCACGAAACAGCGCTTCTTCAACCATCTCCTGATGGGGATGAAAGCCCCAAGCATTATCCGCGCCATCGAGGACGACCTGGCAACGGGCCACGCGTGCGTCATCCAGGTGGTCTCGACAGGCGAAAGCCTGTTGAAGCGGCGGCTTGAGACGATGGACGCAGAAGATGAGCTCGTCGAGGGGGCCTTGACGCCGCGCGACTATGTTCTGGGCTATCTCGAACAAGCCTTCCCAATCCATGCACAAAAGCTCGTGGAGATCGACGGTAACATGGTCGCGGAACCCTTGCGGGATGAGACCGGCGCGCTGGTCGTCTCGCGCGAGGCGCTCGCTCTGCGTGACGCGGCCATGATGGAGTTGATGACGCTGGCCCCGATCCCCTCGGCGCTCGACCAGATCCTCTGGGCCTTTGGCGACGAGGCCGTCGCTGAAGTCACGGGCCGGTCCATCCGGCCCCTCAAGGCCGAGGATGGCCACCTCTTCATCGAGAAACGCGCCGCCAGCAGCAATTCGTCTGAGACCCAAGCCTTCATGGACGGCGAGAAGGATATCCTGATCTTCTCCGACGCGGGCGGTACGGGCCGGTCCTATCACGCGGCGCAAACGGCGAAGAACCAGAAACGGCGGCGGCACTATCTTCTGGAGCCCGGCTGGCGCGCGGATGCGGCCATCCAGGGGCTGGGCCGCACGCATCGCTCTGCCCAGGTCAGCGCGCCGTTCTTCCGTGTCTGCACCTCCGATGTGCATGGCGAGAAACGCTTCACGTCGACGATTGCCAAACGCCTCGACCAGCTGGGGGCCTTGACCAAGGGTCAGCGCGAGACCGGCTCGCAGGGCATGTTCCGCGAGGAGGACAATCTCGAAAGCCCGATCGCACGGGCGGCGCTGCGTGGGTATTTCGCCGATCTTGCCGCCGGACGCGCTGAGGCGATGAGCTACGAGAGCTTCACCGACTGGACGGCCCTGCGGCTGATCGACAAGGACTGGGTGCTCCTTGAGGAGCTTCCCCCGATCCAGCGGTTTCTGAACCGGGTTCTGGCCCTTCCCATCCACATGCAGAACGCGCTCTTTGCCGAGTTCATGCGCCGGATCGCTGATCAGTCTGAGCGCGCGCGCGCGGCCGGCACGCTCGATCTCGGCGTGGAAACTCTGCGTGGCGAAAAGATCGAACAGGTATCCACAGAGGATCTCTGGACCTGCCCGAAATCCGGCGCCGTGACGCGGATCATTGGACTTGAAGTCACCGACCCGGTCCATGTGCTTTCGGCGGATGACGCCCTGTCGCGCAATTTCGATAAGCTGCCGATGGTCAACCGCGCGTCGGGTCGCGCGGCGCTCATCTCGGCGCGGCCAATGCAGATGTATGACGAGGACACTGTCACGCTGATGCGCAAGGCGGTGCGGCCAAACGGGTCGAGCTATCTCGAAGAGGCACGGTTTGAGTCCTCGGCTTGGGAAGAGATCGGCAAGCCTGAGTTTGCAAGGCTTTGGGATGAAGAGGCCGCGTCCCTGCCGAAAACCACCACGACCAAGCTCTACCTGCTGACCGGGCTGCTGTTGCCGATCTGGAAGGACATTCCGACCACGAATGAACGCATCTACAGGGTCACGCCTGACGGGGCGACGGCCATGATCGGGCGCACGTTGAGCGAAGAAGGGGCGGCCGCGCTCCGCGCCCGCTTCCTTGTCTCCAACCCGCAAACGCCACAGGAGATGTTGACCGCCGCCCTCGGCACCACCGCACCTGTTGATCTGGGCCGGGGTCTGACCCTGACCCGTCGCCGGGTCGCAGGCGAGATGCGCCTTGAGTTGTGCGGCGTTGACAGGGGCATGATTGATGGCCTCAAGGCCCTCGGCTGCTTCACCGAGATCATCGCCTTCCAGCTACGGGTGTTCCTGCCGCATGGGGACGGGATCGACACGGGAAGCATTCTGGCCCGGATCGTGGGGCAGGAAGCCGCCATGACGTCAGAACAAGCCGCCTGAAAAGTCAAAGCGGGCTTCCGGTCGGGCGGCGTGGATCGGGATTTGGCCGATCTGCGCTTTCCGGGCGCGCGCTGACCAATGCCAGGCCCGGCCCCCCAAATTCAGATAAGAGGACAGACCCATGACCAATCCCCAGATCGACTATGCCGCAATGGCGGCTCAGTGGCGTGCAGAGCGCGAAACCACTCTGAAGGCATCCCGAGCGGAGCTGCTTGCGCAACTACGCGCGCTTGGCATCAGCGAGGTCACCGCCGAATACGAAGGCTATGGCGATTCCGGCAATGTCGAGGATGTGACGGTGCAGCCTGCAGAGGTCCAACTGCCGGAGCCGCTTGCCACCGAGGTGGGCGACTTCGCCTGGTCGCTCGCCTATCACCATCACCCGGGGTTCGAAAACAACGAGGGCGGCTACGGCACGCTGACCTGGGACATAGCAGCCGACAGCATCACGCTCGATCATGCGGACCGCTACGTTGAATGCTCGCATAGCTATGACGAGGGGCTGTGAGATGGCGCATCCGCTTCATCATGCCGAAAGCTCGGCCCGGAAATTCGGCGGGGTGCCGTCTGACTATCAGGCTGTGCACGATTGGTTTGACGCCTCGAAAGAGCATCTCGCGCTCTTCACGCACCGAGCCATGCGCCACCACGCTCAAGGCCTGTTCGAGGCCGAACGTGTCTTCGGCCTGACCCTGACCAATAGCGCAGGTCGAGAGATCCCCGTGCGCTGGATCGGCGAGCAGCATGTCCGCGAAGACTGTCAGGGACGCATTCCGAGCATGGCGGACTGGCTTCGACGGATCCAGCCTGAGCCATGGATGGCAAATGGCCACATCGACCGGCATGTCGGCAATGAGCCCTGCGGCGACCCAAGGGTTGCCTGGGCCTCCGAGGTCGCCGCCGGAAGAACGGTTCTTGGCCTGAAGGATTGGATGGCGGCGCGCGCGACGCAAGCCACGCAAAGCGCCTGACAGCTCTTGGCCGTTTGCCAAACGAATACTGCATGGAAGCCCGGTTGGAAGATCGGGCTTCTTGCGTCGTTTCCCCACCATTCTTCTTGAGGAGGATCGCATGACACTCGAAGACATCAAGGCGGCCGTCGATGCCGGCCAGACCGTGCATTGGGCCAATACCGGCTACGTTGTCCACAAGGACCGGCTTGGGCAGTACCTGATCACCTATGTGCCGAACGGCAGCTGCATCGGTCTGACCGACCGGAGCGGGCACCGGTTGAACGGCAAAGAAGCGGAGTTCTTCATCGCGCGATCGGAGGACGGCGCGGAAAATCCGGGCAGCCAATCAAGACCAGACGGGCAGGAGGGGGGCGTAGCATCCGGAGGCGCGGGGGCACTCCCACTCGGACGGCAGATCTGACCCGTGGGCGGGACTGAAAGGAAAGCAGGCTTTCTGATTTGTGATCCCTCAAGGGGTCGAGAAAGCAATCCCGGATGCGTTGGCAAAAACGTCAGGCACCGGCCAATCCAAAAGGAACCATCCCATGTTCGCAGGAACCCTTACCCGCAATGTCGAGACCGCAGCCGCCGAATACACCGGCATGATCCATTCGACGCGCTTTGACATCGCCATCCAGCTCGAGGCACGGGCCAAGATGTCCGAACGCAGCCCGGATTACGACGTGACGGCGGTCAACAAGTCTGGCCGCAAGGTGCGCATCGGTACGGCCTGGAACGAGACCGGCACGACCAGCGGCAATCCCTACATCTCGATGCAGATCGATGTCGGTTTGGGCCCGTTCCGCGTCAATGCCGTGCAGACGAAGGAAGCGCGCACAGCCCAGAGCGGCGAATTCGAGATCATCCCGCTGGTCTCGAACGGCCTGATGAAATCCGGCTCGATCTCGGGCGAGCTCACCGCCATGGACGCCGACAACGCCTTCACCGGCTACATCGCCAACATGATGTTCGATCTGGAGTTCATGCTGATCGAGAACAGCTACAAGACCGAGGAGACCCACCCCGATTACCGCATCGAAGTCAGCTCGCCCCGGGGCACGCCGATCCGCGTCGGCTCGGCCTGGATGGCCAAGAGCAGCCGCACGGGCAATGACTACCTGTCGCTGCTGATCAACACGCCTGATGGCGACCTGCGTGTCAACGCCGTCCAGAACGAAGAACAGCGCGGTGGCCAGACTTTCTCGATCATTCCGTTCATCGACAGCGGTGATCAAGCGCACGATGCGGGCGCGGGGCTGTCGCTGGTCGCGTGACCTTGGTACGAGGCTTGAACATCTGAGTTGCAAGGGGAGCCGTGGTACCACGGCTCCCCTTTTCCTGCGTTCAAGAGGTACTAGTGAAAATCCCGGCTCGGAAACAGCTTCTTGGCCTGCTCACGCGGATGCCGGGCGGTTGATCCGCCGCCACTACTTGCGGGTTGGTGCGCTGCCTCAGCCTGACGATCACCTGCGTCGGTGGCCGGCCGCCCGAGGCTTGAGAGCATCGGCGAGATGTCTTCGATCCGCTCGGCAATCACATGAACGACCTGCCCCTCGCGTTCAATCCTGCCGGTGACCCGTAGCAGACGCCCTGCGATCACCGCCTTGCGGAAGGCCTCGTAAACCCGGCTCCAGACCACCACGTTGGACACGCCGGTCTCATCCTCCAGCGTCAGAAAGATGACACCAGACGCGGTACCCGGCCGTTGCCGCGTGATCACGAGACCCGTTACGGTGACCCGTCCGGTCGCCCGGTCCAGCCGTTCATGCGGCAGGCTTTCCGGCAGGCGCGGTCGGAGCAGTTCCATAGGATGGGCGCGCAGAGAAAGCCGCAGTGCCAGGTAGTCCTCAATCACCTCCTGGCCCAGCGTCATCGCCGGCAGCGCAACCTCCGGTTCCGCCCCGCCTTCACCATCGGCCCCGAAAAGGGGCAGGGGATTTGGCCCTCGCAATGCCCGGGCGGCCCATAGCGCATCGCGCCGATTGAGACCGAGCGAGGCGAAGGCATCCCCTTCTGCCAACCGTTCCAGTGCATCGGGCCTGACCCCGGCCCGGCGCCAGAGGCCCTCAACATCGGGGTAGCCATTGCCGCGGGCGGCCTCAATCCAGTTCGCATCCTCCTCCCGCATCCCCTTGATCTGCCGAAACCCGAGCCGCAGCGCCAGCGCCCCGTCACCGCGCGGCTCCAGGGTGCAGTCCCAGGCCGAATGATTGACCGAGATGGCCCGGATCTCGACGCCATGCTCACGCGCGTCGCGAACCAGCTGAGCCGGGGCGTAGAAGCCCATCGGCTGGCTGTTCAGCAGGGCGCAGGTGAACACGGCCGGATGGTGCCGCTTCAGCCAGGCCGAGATATAGACCAGCCGCGCGAAACTCGCCGCATGGCTTTCGGGGAAGCCATAGCTGCCGAAGCCTTCGATCTGGGCGAAGCAACGTTCTGCGAACCCCGCCTCATAGCTGCGGGCCAACATGCCCGATATGAACCGTTCGCGGAACGCGCCGATCGTGCCCATCCGCTTGAAGGTTGCGAGCGACCGGCGCAGCCGGTCGGCCTCGGCCGCCGAAAAGCCGGCCGCGACCACCGCGATCTGCATGGCCTGCTCCTGGAAGAGGGGGACACCATAGGTCCGGCCTAGTACTTCCATCATGGCAGGACCGAGGTCTTCGACCTTCTCCTTGCCCTGACGGCGGTTGATGAAGGGATGAACCATGCCGCCCTGGATCGGACCGGGGCGGACGATCGCGACCTCGCAGACCAGATCGTAGAATTTTCGCGGCTGCATGCGCGGCAAGAAGTTCAGCTGTGCCCGGCTCTCGACCTGGAAGACCCCGACCGCATCCGCCTTGCAGAGCATGTCATAGACCACCGGGTCCTCAGGCGGCACATTGGCGAGGGTCAGCTGCAGGTGACGGTGATCGTCCAGCAGCCCGAAGGCCTTCCGGATGCAAGTCAACATGCCGAGCGCCAACACATCGACCTTCAGGAGCCCAAGCGCGTCGATATCGTCCTTGTCCCATTCGATGACCGTGCGATCTTCCATTGCCGCGTTCTCGATGGGGCAGAGCTCGTCGAGTCGGCCATGGGTGATGACAAAGCCGCCGACATGTTGGCTCAGATGCCGGGGAAACCCGATGATCTCACCGATCAGTTTCGCCGCCAGCGCCACGCGCCCGTCTGCCGGATCGATTCCGGCGTCGCGCATCCGATCTTCTCCTGGTGCGCTGGACGACCAGCCCCAGATCTGCCCCGACAGCCGGGCGACTACGTCCTGGCTCAGTCCCATCACCTTGCCGACCTCGCGGATCGCGGCGCGTGAACGGAAATGGATCACGGTCGCAGTCAGCCCGGCGCGATGCCGGCCATATTGCTCGTAGATCCATTGGATCACTTCCTCGCGCCGCTCGTGCTCGAAATCCACGTCGATATCAGGCGGCTCACCGCGTTCCTTCGAGATGAAGCGTTCGAAGATCAGGGTGATGCTCTCGGGGGGCACTTCGGTGACGCCGAGCAGGTAGCAGACGACCGAGTTGGCGGCCGACCCGCGGCCCTGGCAGAGAATGCCCTTCGAGCGCGCGAAAGCCACGATGTCATGGACCGTCAGGAAATACGGTGCATAGCCCATCTCGCCGATGAGCTTCAGTTCCTTGTCGACCCGCGTGACGATCCGGGCCGGCGGCCCCTCGGGATAGCGCCAGTGCAGCCCCTCCCGCGACAATCGTTCGAGCCGCGCCTGCGCGGGTTCGCCGTCTCGCGCCTCGTCGGGATACTGATAGCGCAGATCGTCCAGCCGGAAAGCGCAGCGGTCGGCGATCTCCAGTGTCCGCCGGATCGCCGCCGGATAGCGATGGAACATCCGCGCCATCTCGGCCGGGGATTTGAGCCGGTGCTCGCCATTGGTCAGCCGGCGCTCCCCGATCGTGTCGATCGTGCAGCCCTCGCGCAGGCAGGTCAGGACATCGGCGAGCGGACGCCTGGACGAGCGATGCATCATCACCTCGCCGAGGGCCACGAGCGGCAGGCCGGTGTCCTGGGCGATCCGGGCCAGCTGGTCGAGGCGGGTTGGGTCTCGCCCGTCATAGCGGGGGGCCGCGCCAAGAAAGCACTGGCCGGGGAAGATGCGCAGCATATGCCGCAGGTCGCTTAAAGATGCCCGGGCCGGGTGCTCCATTGGGTCAGGCGGCAGCGCGATCAGCACCATGCCCTCGCCCCAATCCAACAGATCCTTGCGCGTCAGATGGCATTCGCCTTTCGTGGCCCGCCGCTTGCCGAGGGACAGGAGCCGGGTCAGCCGCGACCAGGCCGCGATGTCGGCGGGTAGGGCGAGCCAGTCGACCGGGCTGTCGGTCAGCACGATCCGGGCGCCAGGGATCAGCTTCGGCAACACCATGTCCGGCGGAATTCGGGGCGCATCGCCTGCCGGCATGTGCTGCATCGTCTGGCGGCTGGAATGATCGGTCACTTGCCGGGATCGGACCACTGGTCCGGCCTCGGCCCCGTCGCTCGCTGCACGGGCCTCCTCGCGCAGTCGGGCCAGCTCTTTCAGGGCCGAGAAGGCCCGCACCACGCCTGCCACCGAGTTGCGGTCGGTGATGGCGATGGCCTTCAGACCCAGTTCGGCAGCCCGCGTGACCAGCTCCTCAGGATGCGAGGCGCCGGTCAGGAAGGTGAAATTGCTCGTCACGCAGAGCTCCGCATAACCGGTCATGCGAACTCTCCCTGCGCGAACCAGCTCTGCGCGGGCCAGGCCGGCGCCTGTGGCGTGTGGTAGAGCCAGAGCCGTGCGCCCTCGCGGGTCTCCACCCGCCAGTAATCGCGCAGACCCGAGCGCCAGGCCGGATCGTCGAACCACCATTCCGGCGCGATCCGCTCCGGCCCGTCCGCACGCAGGGTAGTGAAAGACATGCGCCGCCAGGCGAACCGGGCTGGAGGATGTCCGGGCTGGCCCAGCCCCTTCGTGGTGACCGGCTCAGACGGAAAGATGATGATCGGCCGATCCGGTCCACGATGCGGTGGCGGAGGTTCCGCCGCGCTGTAGGCGGCGGGTGTCACGAGAAAACTCCGCTCGGGGATCTTGCTGGTGGCAGGCAGGAGCCGCAGGACCCGGTCGAAGCCCAGCCGGTTGCCGAGCCGGGAGAAGAGGTCGGCCAGCGCGTCCTCGCGGGCTATCGTTCGGGGTCCGCCGATCTGCTCGGGTGGCAAGTCCTCGGTCACATGGGCGACGAGGCGCATCGCCTCGATCCCGAACCCGGCTTCGACCTCCGATACGCCTTTCTTGAAGAGGGCCGCAATGCGCTCGGGATCGCGCATCGGCCGGGCCAGCCCAATCTCGACCTGCGCGGTCTCCCGGTCGACCCGGTGCAGTTCGAGCCGCAGCCGCCGTGCGCCACGATGATGTTGGGCCAGTGTGCTGCACAGCCGGTCGAGCAGGCGTGCAAGGCCCGACATGACATCGGCCTCAAGACCGATGGGGTCCGGCATCGTCATCCGCACCCCGAAATACGGCGCGTCCGCCTCCGGGGAGACCGGCTCAGGCTGAAGGCCGAGCGCCTGATCGAGCCGCAGCACGAGCCCCGGGCCGAACCGACGCGCGAGCGGCGCCCGCGGCAGATCGGTGAGATCGCCGATCCTGTTCAGCCCCATCCGGGCGAGTCCCTCGGCCACATCGCTACCGATCCTCAACGCCGAGACGGGCAGGCGCGCGATACCCTCCTTCGCCGCGCCCTCTGGCAGGATGCCGCCGCCATGGCGGGCGAGCGCCTGGGCTGCGCCACGGGTTTCGGCGATGGCGCTCGAGAGAGTCAGGCCGACCCGTTCCAGCCGCGCATGAAGGTCGCCCCGCATTTCGGCCTCGCCGCCGAAGAGATGTGGCACGCCGGAGATATCGGCGATAAGCCCGCCCGGGCCGTCCCGCGCCACCATCGGGGAATAACGCCCTGCCCACCGTCTGAGGCCTGCCAGTGCCGCCGCTTCCCGTGCAAGATCGGCCGGTCGCGTGATCAACTCAGGGCAGATGGCGCGGGCATCGGCCGCCGCCATGCCGGGATGCAATCCGCGCATCTCGGCGGCCTGGTTCAGACAATGCACATGTTCGGCATTCCCTGACCTGTGGATCAGGGCGAACGGTCCCTCAACGGGACGTCTCCGCAGACTCGTGTCGCTTGCCAGCCGCGGAAACCGGATGGACAGCAGCCGTCTTGCCATTCCAATGCACAGTCCAGGTTCTCAATGTTCCCTTTTTGTTCTTACTAAGGGCCCATTGATGCAGAGTCGAGTCCCGTCGTTCCGACGCATTCGGTGCGCAATGCCACCGCGTTTCGGCTGCATTGCTGCCCTGGCCTTCGCGGATCAGCATGAGTCCGGTGGTTCGACCGGCTTCCGCGGCCAGCTGCAGGCGTCGCCCGGCGATCAGGGAGAGGGGCTTTTCCGGCTCCGCGATCACCAGTCCGACCCCTTCGGATCGTAGCGCTTCCTCGGTGGCCCAGAGCAGGTCGGTCTCATTCGCGGGACGGATGAGATGCAGCCGCTCCCCGACGCCTTCGGGCAGACCCCGGAGCATTGGCTGGTGCGGGGCATGCCCGGGAATGATCCAGATCAGGGCCTCGGTATGTCGGGCGGCCTGCAGCAATGCGAAGCTGCGCCGGCCTGGACCTTCGGCCTCATGGACCCGGTGCCGGGCCAGGGCAAAGAGTTCGCTCGGAGCCGGATCAAACCGCATCCTCGCGCACCCCCTCGGCAACGATCTTCAGCCTCCCGTCCGGGAGGGGACGCTGGAGCTTCAGGGCCTCCTCGGCCGGCGCGGTCAGCCAGTGCCGCCATTCCTCGGGCTGCGTGAGGATGACGGGCATGGCTTTGGGGTGGATCGGCGCAACTTCGGCATTGGGCGGGCAGGTCAGGAAACCGAAGATCTCCGCTGTCACCTCGCCTTCCTTCAGCTTGCGCACCGAGGTCCATTCCGTCCGCAGCCCGGCGAAGAAGGCGAGCGGCCGATCCTCGTCCAAAGCGAACCAGACCGGCGAATTGCGCGGCGCACCCCGGCGCCCGTCGATTTCCGAAAAACTGGTGAAGGGCACGAGGCAACGATGTTCGACACCGAGCCAGCGCCGCCAATGGGGAGAGCCGACATTGCGGATATTGGTGACACCCTTGTCGGTGCGCTTGCCTTCGAGAAACTTCGCAGGGGTCGGCATGCCCCAACGGGCCATGGCCAGCTGCCACGCTGCGCTTTCACCATGTCGAATGATCGGTGCCGGATAATCGGGCCAGATACCAGGTTGAGGCGGCAGGTTCCCGGTGCTGTCTACAAGTTCCTCATTCTCCCCGAGCATGTCGTTAAACAGGTGGCGCATCGCGTCCTGGCTTTTGGTCTGGGAGTAGAGATTGCACATCTGTCGTACGCTTGGGAATCGAAATGGGGATTTAATCGAGAACAATGGCAGAACACAGATCGTCTGAAAAGTGTGACTTTTTCTCAACGATGCAGTTTTGGGGTAACGTGTGCCTGCCAAGAAAGTTCACGCTCAATCGCTTTAAACAAACGCGACCAATACCTCCCCCGCTCGGCTGCGCGTGTCGCAGGGGAGAACGGCCCTTCGGTCCGTCGCGCATTCGGCCATGCGGCCTCACCGCGGCGTCGCACCCAGGCCCCCGGTTTGCCCGCCTCGCGAGCACGTCCCTCCTCGGCCGCTCCGCCGGATTGCGCTCTGGTCTGTTTTGCGCGGCAAAACGATCCCGCCGCTTCATCCGTCTCCCGCGTCCGGTCGGGCCGTTTGCCTGCTCGGGTCGGGCAAACCTACCGTCAATACACACACACATGAGTGCGGAAGCATATCCTCCGGATGGCCCCCAAATCAGCCCGCGTCAAGGATCGCAAAACTTTTCGGCGAGGGCGGTACATATGGCTTGGGGCGGTCCCGTGCGTGAGCGCGGGCCTGTATCGGGTGCAGCGCGCGGAAAACTTTTGCGCCCGGCAAGCCGGCGGCTGCGCCGTCCCTGACCCGGGCAGATTCGGAAACCAGGCATTCGGCCATGCCCCCACACTCACGTGGTGGCTCCTCAACCGAATACTGGAGACCAGACATGGCTTACGACACCGCAAGCACCTACGAAACCATCGAGCTTTTCGGACTGACCGAGAAGGACGCACAGTTGCCTATCCCAGAAGATCACATCCTGACCGACCGCATCATCCGCGAGAGTTTCGAGGCTCTGCTCGGTCCGCTGCGCATGACCGGGCTGGAGGCAGAAATCGAACCGCTGGCGCACGGGCTCGCCACGATCCTGCAGCGCCGGAAGGTGGCGCTCGGCAAGGAGGTCGACCGCACCGCCGACAAGATCGGCGCGCTGGCAAAATCTCACGACGGATCAGAGATCGCCGAGACCGCGCTCGAAGAGGCGCAGGCGCGCTTTCTGCAGCTGCGCGAGATCGTCGGCGCGATCGAGGTGATGAGCGAGGCCGCAGCGGAATGCTACGAGGTCGAGACGGGTCACGCCTTCATCCCGGCAGCCGGGTCGCGGGCGAGCGTCCGGGCGCAAGAGACCGGGGCGGTCTTCGAGGCCCGGCAGCTCCTCGAGCAGCATGATCGGGAAACCGCCGAGAAGTCGAAAGTCGAGGGGGTGCCCCTGATCGTTTCGGGTGCCACAGACTGGACCGATGTCGATGTGATCTTCAATACGCTCGACAAGGTTCGCGAACGGATCAAGCAGAACCGCAACCAGGAGATCTTCCTCTGCCACAAGGGTGGCAAGCACGGGGCGGAGATGATTGCGGCCCGGTGGGCCCGAGCACGCGGGGTCGCGCAAGCGCGCTTCGATCCGCGCTGGTCCGCGCATGGGCGGGCGGCACCGTTCAAGTGCAACGACGAGATGCTGGACGACAAGTTCGCGGCGACGGGGGTTGTGCTCTTCGGCGGCAACGGGGTCGCGCTGAACCTCGGGCAGAAGGCGGAAGCGAAAGGCCTGACGGTCATGCGGGTTGCGGACCCGGCGAAGAAGGCGTCGCAGGATTGAAGAGAGAGGGTCGCCTTCGGGCGGCCCTTTCGTCGTTTCTCATGGGTGTGGACGTTCTCCAAATCACTTTGCCTAGCAATTTCCTGTTTTGATAGGTATATGTATGCCAAGCAAAACTTGGAAATGATAGGCATGACCCCACTCAGCAGCATCGCGATGAGCGCCTATACCGACCTGGTGCGTCTTCTGAAGGACGACGCCTTGTCCGGTGTAGAAGGCAAGCCCACGCTCAAGGAGCGTGGGGATAAGGCCTATTGGTATGCCGCGCGCCGTGTCGGGACGGAGATGCGGTTCATCTATATCGGCGAAGACAGCGACGAGACGCGCGCGCGCATCGACCGGATCGAAGAGCTGCGCGCAACGGCCAAGGATCGGCAGGCGGAACGGTCGCGGCTTGTTCGGCTCTTGCGTGCGGAAGGCATGACGCCCATCGACCGGGCGACCGGTTCCATCCTGTCGGCCATGGCCGCAGCCGGGACCTTCCGGTTGGGCGGCACCATCGTTGGAACGAATGCCTTCCGGCTCTATGAAGGCGAGCTTGGCATTCGACTTCCCTTGGGCGGGATGGCCAACACCGGCGACATCGACATCGCGCAGTTCGAAAAGCTCAGCGTTGCGTTGCAGGATCAGGTCGACCCGGGTCTGGCCGAGACATTCTCGGCGCTCAAGTTTGATCCCCTGCCGGCACTCGACCAGGGCCGTACCTGGCGATGGGCTCAAGGCGGCAGTGGCCAGCTGGTCGAATTCCTGACCCCTGCATTCGGAGATGAGACCATTCGAGAGCTGCCCGCCTTGGGCGTGAACGCCCAAGGATTGAACTATCTCAACTTCCTGATCGCTGAGCCGATCCACGCGGCGGCGATCTATAGATCCGGCGTTCTGGTGCAGGTGCCCCGCCCGGAGCGTTATGCAGTCCACAAACTGATCATTGCCGACCGGCGCCGCGATGGGGCAGGGAGCCTGAAATCCGCGAAGGACCGCGAGCAGGCGGCTTTCCTTATCGAAGCGATGGCCGAAGACCGGCCCGATGATCTGGCTCAGGCCTATGCCACCGCAATGGAGGTTGGGCCGCGCTGGCGGGAGCACATCGGCAACTCGCTGAAGCGAATGCCTGATACCAGCGGGTTGCTCGACAGCTTGGGCGCGTGATGGCCGTAACGGGGTCGTGCTTGGCGCGGCCCTTTCGTCATGTCTCATGGCGCGTGCGATCGGTCACACTTTTTCAGCAACTCGCGGCGGCCAGCACCGTCATCCCTCTACCCAGCCCGTCAGAGTTCGGCCCATCCACATCGGTACGGGCTGGGGATGGTGCGCACCTCGCACATCATCAGCAGCGCAAGACCGAGGGGGCGAGACGTCGCACATGAGGCTGAAGACCTGCACAACCCTCGGGTGGTGTTTCGGAACATCGCATCCACGCGGGCGGGCGTCATCAGCACCCCGGCCAGGTTCGGCAGGACGTGGACGCGGATGGTGGCGACTGCGTGACGGCACAGGTCAATCGGGTCCCTCCTTCTTGCTATGCATGTGGATCGCACGGGGTCGGCCCGTTCGTGCCCTCAGCTCACGCTTCGGCAAGCACAAATACGGTTTCCACGGCGGGGCCGCGGACCCTCCGCATTTGCGCTTGCGACCGGTCCTCTTGCTCCCGTGCTGGGTGATCCTCATCGCAATAAGGAGTAACCCAAATGACCAACCACTACGTCGCCACCGTTCCCGTCAAGTTCACCGATACCGATGGCCAGGAGCGCACCCGTTTTCAGCGCGTGGGCGCGATGTTCCGCAACACCCGCAACGGGGATGGCTCGGAGTTCTTCAGCCTCAAGCTCGACTTCCCGGTCGCGGTCTCGGAGCTGGTGATGTTCCCACCGAGCGCGAAAGATCCCCAGGACTAAATCCTCTGGCGAGGATGGGCCGCCCCAGGACGATCTTGGGGCGGCCCGATCCCTGTTCCAGGGATGCCGTGTCCGGCGGTCAGTTCGCCCGAGGTGACCTCTTCTTGGTGCCGGTCGCTGCGCGCGCAACGGACGATCGCCGCTCGGAATGATCCGGCCGCGACAGACCGGCCAGTCAGCCTCAAGGGGGCCATCCACAAAAACCTATCGGCCAGGGCCTCCCGGTTTTTGCGGCAGAGATTTGGCGGAGCCAAATCTGGCCCTCCTTGACCCTGCCTGTCCGCCCTGTCGGTGGGGTTTGCGCCCGCCCGCGGTTCCGTCCGAACACATGCGTGTTCGGCCAGACCCTCGGGCGGTGCTGGGGAAGGGGACCCATTGGACAGGTGGGTCGCCCGATGGTGAGGGTGGCAGAGCCGCGTCCCTGCGGGCCGCGGCGCGAAGCGGACACCAAGGCTGCCTGAGCCTGAATGCGACGTAAGTATATAATTGACAGCGCGGTATATTATCGTAAGGTGGGGTCAGCCTTGGTGGAAGGTGGCAGGAAATAGGGGGTCTTTCTTCGCATGTCTCGTTCAAAACGTCTCACAGATGCGGACCGCATGGAGATCGTTCGCGAGGCTGCGGAAGGCATTTCCACCTCGGTGCTCGCTGAGCGGTTTGGTGTGTCGCCGCGGGCGATCCAGTACACGCTCAAAGCCGATGCCGAGCGCCAGACGGATGCCGCAATTCCGGTCTCAGCGGTCAGTGTGAAGGTCACGGCTGCGGAGCTTGAGGCGCTCGACGCGGTGCTGGCCGCCGCCGGGGTCGAGAGCCGTGCCGAGGGGCTGCGGCGGCTCATCCAGGCGGCGGGTGGGGTGTTCGTTCCGGACGCGCAGATGGCAGCTGAAATGGCGCGATACAGGGCCTCTTTGCACGAGGTCGGCAATGGGGTCGCGCAGATCGCCAAGCAGATGACGAAGGCCAACCGGTT
>NZ_JASHIM010000037.1 GCF_030733685.1 Roseovarius sp. MMSF_3281 | reverse complement strand
ACGCGGGGGCCGAGTTCTCCGAATTGCGCCTTGCGCAGATGCGGGGCTTGGCCCGGTTCATCCTGGATTCCGCTGACGAGATCGATCTGCTCCTGCGCCGCCGTCGCGACGCGATGCAGCTCGAGGCCACGGCCGCGCTGAGGGAGTTTGCCCATGCGGCTGAATGATGCGGTTGACGCGGTCACCGGGGAGGTCTTCAGGGATGGCTGGAGCCGGATCCGGGGCTCGATGCAGGGGCTGCACGTGGCCAAGCAGAGCCAGCTTGTGCGTGCGGCGGCGGGGCACCGGCCAGCGGTCTTCAAGGCGATCCGGGGCGGCGGCACGCATACCAAATCGCAGCTCGCAAACCAGCTTGATTATCTGACCACAAAGTCCACCCATATCGTGGACTCGAGTGGCTTCCTGGATGGCAAGGCGAAGCTCGAGGCTAAAGACATCAAGGACCTCACCGAGCGCTTTGCCAAGCGGTGGGATGCGGGCTTCAAGCCCAAGCTCGGGCAGACCACCCACATGCTCATGTCTTTCCCCATCGGCACGCGCGGTGAGGATGTGCGCGATATCGCGACGGATGTGGCCGAGCGGTTCTTCCAGAGTGATGCGGGGCATTTCGACTACATCATCGCGGTGCATGAGGACCGCGATCACCCCCATGCGCATCTGGTGCTGAACCGCCGCTCGCAGGAAGGTGAGTTCTTCTTTTTGGGGCGCAACCACCGCTTCAACTATGACGACTTTCGCCTCGCCATGGTCGAGGAGGCGGAAAAGTATGGCGTGCGGCTGGAGGCCACGCGGCGGGTAGATCGGGGTGTCGTGCATTACCCCGCCACTACCCGCGAGGTCTATGCGGCGAAAGAAGAGGGGCGCGCGCCCCGCGAGCGCGAACGCGTGGGGGCCGACCTGACGCGGACGCTGGCGGAGATCGCCAATACCAGAACTGTCTACCACTCGCTTGCTGCGGAGGCTTCGCGCGAGGCCCGCGAGGATATTGCCGCAGCCCTCTTCCGCGCGGGCGAGGTGCTGGCGCGCGGCGGGCAGGTGGACCGAACAGGAGATGTGTATATGGCCGAGGATCAAAGTTTTGAGGATTTGAGAAGCCTCTATGCGGAGAAGCTCGCCCGGGTGCAGGGCATGATCGCCGAGAAGTCTGACGCGGAACGTCCCGTGCTGGAAAAACGCCTCATCGAGATTCAGACGCAGGTCCAGCACATGCAGCCGCTCGGATTGCGTTCGAGCACGTTGTCTGAGGCACCATCGGAGGGAGGGGTCTACTCAGAGGCAAACATCCAAGAAAGCCAGTTAGAGCGCCTCACTGAGCCGCGCCTGCGGTCGCGCATAGACACCGCCCTGCGCGGCACTGGGATCAGCACAGCGGAAGTGGTCGCCCGGATCGAGACCGGGGCCTCGAATGCGGCTCTCGAGCATCAATGGATCGCCGATGATCTCTCCAAGGTGGCTGAGGCGCGCGATCTGAACCTCGAACGCCGCGCCGATCTGGAACAGGCGCGTGACATCCTGAATGACGTGCATGTCGAGCTTGGCACGCTTCTGGAACGGGAGAACGTGCTGCGCCGGGATGGGGTCGTGGAGGAGAAAGCGGTCAGCGAGCGGTTCCACTATCACGAGGACGCGGTCCGGGCGATGGAAGGGACAATCCGTCAGGAGATGCGCGCAGACGGCCTGACAGCGCAGCAGATCGAGGACCGGGATTGGCAGGTCGTCTCGCGGGCGGAGCGCCGGATCGAGACGGAGCAGCGCGCGTATCTCGAGGCACACCCGGAGCTGCTCGCACGTCCGGGCGATGTGATCGACCGGTCTGAGCCCTACAGGGAGTCCATCACTGATGCAGCCCGCGCCAGCGAGATCACCCGCGAGGTCGACCGGATCATGGAGGCACGCGAACTCCGCACGTCCGTTGCGGATGCGGTCGCCGATGACTTGCGTGCGCGCTATCCGGACATGCCGTCCCACCTCGCCCGTGGGCTCGGCGCGACCTATGCCGCCGTTGTGGAGATCCGGGACACTGAGGCCATCAATCAGGTCCGCCGCGAAACCGAGATGCGCGAGGGGCTTGGGGTTGGCACGCGTGACGAACGTCTAGCCGCCGGCGGTGAAACTGCGCCGCAGTCTGACCGTACCGGCCGCCTCACAGACGAGATTGCGCGTGTCCTGGAGCATGAGCGGGCGGGGGAGTTGTCTGCGCCCTTCGAGACCGAGGCGGAACGGGATGCCTTCCGCGAGGAGATCGCACGGGTGCTGGACGTTCGCCAACTCGTGCGGCTCACATCCGGTGATGCCGATGCGCTGGACAAGGTTCTAGAGGACCGCCTCGACCGGCTTTATGTCGCCAAGGTCTACCTGCAATCCGATGCCGCGACGGCCAATACGGAGGCCTTGCGCCAGGTGGTCGATGATCTTGCCGATGCTGAGTATGAAAAACACCGCGCTGCGGACGTGGATGGCGAGAACGAGCGGGGCCAGGTCCATTGAGCGCCGCCATGGGAAAGGCGCGGATCGCCACGGGCGTCCTGCTGGTGACGCTGGTGACCGCCGCCATAGGATACACCATCGCCTCGGCGGTGCTGACATACCAGGATCTGGGCTTCGGGGCCGAGATCGACTTTGCCTATATCGCGCAGAACTATCTGGCGATCCTCGATCGCCGCCCAGAGGATGCCCAACTCATCCACCTGATCATCGGCAGCTTCGCCGCAGCTGGCTTGATGCTGAGCCTTGCTCTCTCGGGATCCGCCCTGACACGGTTTGGCCAGACCCATTGGCAGAGCGCGCGCGAAATGAAGGCAAACGGTTTTTTTGGAGAGCCAGGGACCGGATTCATCCTCGGCAAACTCGGCAATCCTAAATCCCGCGCGAAATACATTTGCTCCAAGGTCTTCCCGCATGCGCTGATCGTGGCTCCCACGGGTCGCGGCAAGACCACGGGCTTTGTCATTCCGAACCTGCTGACCTGGCAGGGCTCCGCAGTGACGCTCGATGTGAAGGGGGAATGTTTCGAGGCTACGGCCCGGCACCGCGCAGCCCAGGGCGACAAGGTCTATCGCTTTGCCCCCACCGATTGGGAGGGCAAGCGCACGCATCGCTACAACCCGCTCCTGCGCATCTATCAACTGAAAGATCCCGCGCGCCAGCAGATGGAACTGCAGCTACTGGCGACGCTCTTCCTGCAAAGCGACAACGACCGGGTGCAGGGGTTGCTAAAGGGCGGGATCGATCTCTTCGTGGCGGCCGGCCTGTTGGCGTTCCAGCGTAAGCGCCCCACCTTGGGAGAAATTTACCGCATCGCCGCGTCTGGCGGGAACAAGCAGAAGGAGTATTTCGCGCGCGGCCACGAGGTGGAGAACAGGGCCGCCAAGCTGATCTTCACGCGTCTGGCCTCGACCAACAACGACACGCTGACCTCATACGTTTCGCTCCTGATGACCTCGGGGCTCGACCAATGGCAGAACCCGGCTATAGACGAGGCGACGGCGGTGTCGGACTTTGATTTCCGGACGATCCGCAAGAAGCCCTTCTCCGTCTATCTCGTGGTCCAACCGTTGATGGTGAAGCCGCTGGCGCCGCTGATCCGGCTCTTCTTTTCCGATCTCCTCTCCGCCATGCAGGAAAAGGATCCCGGCCCCGACGAGCCTTGGCCGGTGATGATCATGCTCGATGAATTCAATCGCTTGGGCAAGATGCCGATCGTGGTCGAAAGCATCGAGACCCTGCGCACCTATCGCGGCCACCTGGCCGTGGTCACCCAGACCATTCCCGCCCTCGATGAAATCTACGGCGAGAACACCCGCCGCGCCCTGCAGGGCAACGCCGGCGTGAAGCTCTACCTGACGCCCTCGGATGAGAAAACCGTCGAGGAACTGAGCAAGGCGGTTGGCAAGACCACGAAGACCGTCATCACGCGTTCGCAGTCCATCGGCAAGAACCCCTTTGAAGGGCGCAGCCAATCCACGCGGACTGAAGAGAGCTCGTTGTTGCCTGAGGATGAGGCGCGCCGCCTGCCGCTCGATGAGATCGTCATGGTGATCGATGCCCAAATGCCTGTCCGGGCAAAACGGATCCAGTACTTCGATGATCGGCTGTTCAAGGCGATCCACGCGGCGCAGACGGGCGATTTGCCGTTTCCGGAGCCGGGGGGAGGGGGGCCGCAGGGCAATCTGCCGCTGAGTATGCGCGCCATGCCGATGACACCGCCACCGGATGGGTCAGGCGGACCCGAGGCCGATGTTGAGGCCGCACGTCAGGCTGCTGATGGCAAACCGTCCGGGCAAACTGATGTCGCTCCAAAGAAGACTGCGCCTGTAGTTCAAGCTGTTGTCGCAGATGAACAGCGCCAGATGGAGATGGATTTTGGGGGCCAGGTCGCGGATGCTGAGACAGTGGGCCTGGATGATGAGGCGCAGATGCGCTCTGCTGTCGATGGCTTGGAAGAAATGGAAGCGATGTTGCGAGAGGACGGTGGTGAAAAGCTGGTTGTTCGATAGGGTGGCGGGCATGGCGACCTGCGTGTAGCTTCCGTAACGCTGAATGTCACAAACGATGCTTTTTGACCCCGAAAAAAGGGGCTGGTTTGCATGACCGTTCGATCTTTCGCTCGGAACGTCGTGGGCAGGGACCAGCCATTTCCACCTTGTTCAGATTATGCCCCGAGACGGCGCAGCCGCTTGTCGATCTCGGCGGGGGGTAGGAAGACCGCCTCATCCGCCCGCCAGATTTGCAGGGCGGAGACAAGAAGCCTGACATCGCAGGCTTCGGCGGCGTGCAGCTCGTCGATGATCCAGAGGACGCCATGAACGCGCACCGCGCGAGCGGTGGCGACCTTGCGCAGAAGGTTGTCGCCGGTCAGGAGGATGCCGTTTTCCTGACAGGTTGTCGTCACGAGGGCGAAGCAATCATTGGCCGACAGGCGACTATGTTCCCGCTTTAGAGCGAAAACCCGCGCGACCTCTTCGCCCGGCAGATCGTAGGTGGCGAGGCCACCGTCTTCGAGCATCCGCCATTCCTGCGTCGTGAAATCGAGCAGCTCCTCCTCACGGATGGGCAGGGGCACGATGAAGCGATAGGGCAGCCGCAGCAGGACGTGCAGCAACTCTCCCTTCTTCAAGTCGATCAGGCAGGACGCATCATTGACGACAACACAGGTCACTGGTCACGAGGCCCCCTGATGTCGCGTTCGACAACGCTCAAGGGGAGCCCGAGCATCTGCGCCGCCCGCACGGGGGAAATCATCTCCTCGCCGAGCGCGCGCCAGACGAGGCGCTCGAAGCGCTGCGGCTTCTCGAAGGCCGCAAAGCCCTCGCCTAGACCGATAGGCTCCGGCTCCTCGCGCCGCCAGCTTCGCGCATAGGTCTTGAACGCATATTCCACAGCACTTTTCGACAGGATGCCCACCTGGCCGAGCCGCACGAGCATCGCGGCGGCGGAGACGCCATAGGTGCGCTTGAGCCGCATGATCTCTATCCAGGTCATGCCGTGTCGGTTTCGGCCAGCTTCCTGTTCCAGATGCTCACGCGGAATGAGGAACGCCCCCGCGAAGCGGTGCATCGAGGGTTCCTTTTTCAGCGCGGCATTGCCGGTTTCGGTGATGATCCGGTGCGCGAGTTCGTGGGCGAGGTTGAAGCGCTTGCGTTCGACATTGGTGTGCCGCGAGACGACGATAACTTCAGTCGGTGCGCCCTCCGCCCGTTCGACATGACAGGCCAGCCCATTGATGCGTTCGGGAAGATCGGCCTCGATGACCTTGAGCCCCTTGTCTTCGAGCAGGGCGGTCATACTCGGGATCGGGTCGATCCCGAGTTTCCACTCGCGCCGCACGTCCCACGCCTTGGCGTCGATGGCCTCCTCATCGGCAATCTGATCCACGCGCAGATCGGCAAAAGGGTCATCGGCAAGGTGCAGATCGAGGATGTCCTCGATGGCGAGATAGTCTTCGAGCTTCTCGATCACGATGGATTCGGCCATCGCGCGATCCTGCGCCGAGGCGGTCGAGTTCTTCCGCCACTCGACGCTTTCCAGGGCTTCGACCTGCCCGCCGAGCAGAAAGTCCAGAGACACGCCGAGCGCCTTGCCGAGGCCGACCAGCACCGACGAGGACGGCATCATCTTGTCCGCCTCGTATTTGCTGATGGCCTGCGCTGACACGCTTGGGGTTACGCGCTCCGCGAGCGCTTGCATAGATAGACCCGCCCGCTTGCGGGCAAGCCTGAGTCTTTGTCCGAACATGAGCCTCTCCCGGCGGTTATTTCTGTGGTTGATAAACGCCACATTATACTATATATTTAAACACAAGGTTGGCGAATCGTCAACCGAAATCGACATATGAGGTTTGAAATGTCTAAGAAAAATCAGCATGTTGTGCCGCATCAGAGCGGTTGGGCAGTGAAGGGGGCGGGTAGTTCCCGCGCGTCTTCCGTCCACGGCACGCAGCGCGAGGCCATCACGGCCGCGCGGGAATCCGCCATTCGTCAGGGCAGCGAGATGCTGATCCACGGCGAGAACGGTCGCATCCGCGAGCGCAACACCTATGGCAAGGACCCGTATCCGCCGAAAGGCTGAAGGGCATAAGCGGAATGGATGTCAGGATGAGCAGCGGTGGGAACGAAGGGCAGATACGTCGCATCCTCTCCATCGACGGGGGTGGGATCAAGGGCACGATGCCGGCTGCGTTCCTTGCGGGGCTCGAGGAAGAGCTGGGCCAGCCCATCGGGCGCTATTTCGATCTCATCGCAGGCACGTCGACGGGTGGCATTATCGCGCTTGGCCTTGGTCTCGGCCGCACGGCAAAGGAACTGCTCGATCTTTACGAGCGTCGCGGGCCTTTAATCTTCGGCCAGGACAAGGCGGATGATGAGTCCCCGGGGTGGATGAAGCAGGCCTGGCGCACCCTCACCGCTACAGGGCGGCACGCTGTCGGGCCAAAGCACGATGCAGCAGTTCTTGCCCGCGAGCTCAAGGCCGTTCTGAACGACGATCTGATCGGGCACTCACAGACCCGGTTGGTGATCCCAGCGTGGGATGCCGATCTCCGCAGCCCCTATATCTACAAGACCGCGCATCACGCGCGCCTGCAAACCGATTATCGCAAGACTGCGCTGGATGCTGCTCTGGCAACGGCAGCGGCACCTACGTATTTCAAGCGACATCGCACTGCTGATGATATTGGGCTGACCGATGGCGGGACATGGGCCAACAACCCCACGGCCATTGCCGTCGTCGAAGCCATCACCCTTCTGGGGTGGCATCCGTCAGACCTGCGCATTCTGAGTCTGGGGTGTCTGGACGAGGTCTACATGCTGCCCGAAAGGCCCGGGGTTGCCGGTCTCGGGCTCAAAGTCCTCAACCTTTACGCGGATGGGCAATCACATGGCGCCCTCGGTATGGCAAAACTTCTGACGGGACACCCTTACGATGGGGATCGCATCTACCGCATCTCGCCGTCTGTCCCGAGTGGTTTTTTCACTTTGGATGACACCACGAAGATCGGCCGCCTGAAAGGCCTCGGCATGTCAGAAGCACGAAGAGCAAAGCCCCACCTGACCCCGATCTTTTTCACCCAGCCCGCCGACGCCTTCGTGCCGGTCTATCAACTCAAGGAGAATGCGGCATGAATCAGATGTTGCGACAGCCGCTGACCGACAGTGACATTCGTCGGCGCACGCAGATATTCACCATCCTTGATGAGATCGGCGAGGATCTGGACCTCACCGAAACCCAGTTTGATCGTGCGCGCCAGAGTTATGGTGCCGTCGGAGACTGGCTGTCCGCATCGGCTGATCCGCTACTCGTCAGTGTTATGGTCTATCTTCAAGGGTCTAGTGCACTTGGAACGGCCGTGAAGCCGATCGGGAGGCGGGAATTCGATGTCGATCTCATCTGCTTTTGTCCAGGTATCGCTTCAGGCATCTCCCCGGCTGTCCTAAAAGCGGCAGTTGGCAATCGGCTGAAGGAACACGCCTCCTACGTGCGCATTCTCGAAGAAAAGAAGCGCTGCTGGCGTCTTAACTATGCGGGGGACTTCCATCTTGACCTGTCCCCGACTATCGCAAACCCGGCCTGCATCAACCGGGGCGAGCTGGTGCCCGACCGGGCTTTGAAAGAATGGCATCCGACAAATCCGAGGGCCTACAAGATACTGTTCGACGAGCGCGCGGCACTTCAACCTACCTTTGTGGGTAAGTTCATCGCCATGCAGCGGGACGAGGCGAAGGTAGAGCCATTCCCAGTCCGAGAAGCAGTGAAGGGTATCCTGCGCCGCATCGTGCAATTGCTCAAACGGCACCGCGACGTTTTTTATGAGAACAACACGCAAGACGTGGCCCCGATTTCCGTCATAATCACCACCCTTGCAATGCAGTCCTATGCCTATTGCGTGCGCAAGCACGTCTTCCAAGACGAAATGGACCTGCTCGTCGAAACGATCCGGATGATGCCGCACTTCATCGACCGCCCTATTCTGGACGGACGGCGGGGCTATGCCATCCTGAACGAGACTACCAACGGGGAAAACTTCGCAGACAACTGGAATAAGGATGAACGCCGGGCACCAGCGTTCTATGCGTGGCATGCGCAAGCCCTGTCCGATTTTGAGGCCCTTCGAGACGCAGTCGGTCAGGACCGCTTGTCCCTGAACATGGAGCGTTCGTTCGGTTCTGGTGTCACCGGACGGGTCCTCGGCAATCGCGTCAATGCGGTGTCGGATGGTCGCAAATCGGGTCTGCTTTCTGTCGCACCTGTGGTCGGGCTGACGACATCGAAGGTCGCAGCATCAACCACCGTGCCCGCAAATACGTTCTTCGGTGATTGATGATAGGACGAGGCGTGCAATGCGACCTGACCCTTTCGCAGCAGCTGCTGTTCCTGAAGGCAAGCCCGGCTATCAGTGGTGTGGGGCAGGTCCGCGCAAACAAATTGACATGGCAAGAGCCAATACGACCGACCGCCTTGGCGCGCTCCTATCTTGCCACTATCACGTTTCAGCTGGGCCAAACGCCCGATGTTCAGATAAACGACCCGGATCTGGAGTTGCTGGCGGCAGGGCGTCCTTTGCCTCACGTCTACAGAGATCCGCTGCGCCTCTGTCTTTATCTTCCAGGTGCCAGGGAATGGGAAGCGCGGAAGCGGATCGACCAAACCATCATTCCGTGGACTTACCTTTGGCTCTATTATTTCGAAGATTGGCTTTGGTCAGACGACTGGAAAGGTGAAGGGCAACACCCCGGCGAAGAGCCTGATCCAGTTGGCAATCGGGCGATGCGCAGGGCCGTGGCTCGGTGCTGAAATTGTCCATTCGTTTTTGGCCACGTGCCTTGTGCCGCGAGGGTCAACCGTTTAGCGATGACAAAACCTGCGGCGAAACCTTTGCGGTTTGGCAAGTTTTTGTCTCTGTCGCCTCACCGCCTTCCGAGCCGACCTAGTCTGGAAAGCTGATCCAACATTCGGGCTCCCGTGCCGGTCTTGTCACCGGACGGACCTGCAGTTGCACCGCTCGCTGAACCTGGGCGGCTTGGTAAAGTCTGCACACCAAAGAATTGGCGCGCGCGCAGGGCTGCGTATTCCGCCCCTGTCGCGCCCCCGATAGCGTATCGGTTGTAGACCTGCTGGCTACCTGCGAGCCCTCGGGCGAAGGCATAGCTTCCCCCGAACCCGGCCGACAGTGCTGGCATCATGATGTTGCCGGAGATCGCCCGAACCAGGAATGGCGTTGCGATGATGAACCCCTTTGCCATCAGCACCATCATGAAGAAGGGAATGAGCGCGCCGATGTTGGAGGCGCCTTCCGGGTCGCCAAGCTCAGCAAGAAGCGCCCGAGAGACACCTGTGATCGTCGCGAACACACCGGCAACTACGATCGGGTACATCGCAAAGGAAATCAGCGCCGAAAGCCAACGCGCGAAATAATCCTTGGTCACTTCAAAGAGGGTCAGGAAGATCATGACCGGCGCAATCCCGATCAGAAGAGCGATCATGAGCCGAGACGCAACGACAATGAATGCCGCCAAACCACCGAGGATCGAGAGCAGCAGAACGCCAAGGGTGTCCAACAGGGCACCGGCCATCCAGTTCAGTTCAGACCCCGCGGCATTCAGATAATCGCCGAGCGCTGCAATCAGGTCGTCGAACTCCTCAGCAAAGGTACCGGACGGACCGGGTGATCCGCCGCCGACAGACGCCACAAGCGATCCTGCAATGCTGTCGATTCCATTCAAGATCGCTGCGGCAAGGTTGTTGAACTGGACCCAGTTTGTCGCGAAGACACCTATCAACCCCACTTTCACGGCGAGCCAAAAGGCCGTGCGCCCGTCCATCGCCCGATATTGGTAGATCGTGTTGATGAAAACCAGGATGACAACGAGTGTCGTGCCGAGTACGAGCATCGTTCCGACTGTTGCGGCAACCGCGCCAAATTGAGTCTCGGCAGCGGTATTGAGATATCCTTCAGCCGTTTCCACGAAGTAGGTGACGACGCTCATGGAACCCTACCAGTTTCCAGCGGCTTGGCAGATTGGCATGGCTTCGCGCCGAAGCTCATTTGCCTGCCGTCGGTAATCTGAAGTCGCTTCCACGATGTCCCAGTATTCAGATGCGGCGAAATGCTCGACGAAGACGCCTTCAGCTGCCTTCCATGACGGATACCGCGTAGGACATTCACAGCTTTGGGCTTCAACGATGCGTCGCATGCTCTGAGCCCGATAGATTTGTTGTATCAGGAGCCGTTTGTGGGACTCGCGTACATCGATGTCTTGCATCCACTGTGGTTCGGGAGGCTGGTCTGGGCAGACATCCGGCTGGTTGTCGAGCGTTGGGATCAGGTTCCGTTCGGCGACGCCAGCGGTCGCGCCGAGAACGACGAGCAGGCTTCCGATTGCAACGGCTCGCATCATTCTGATGCCGCCTTCGTACCAGCAGTCTCGCGCTTCAAGAACGTGGTGTAGCCGTAGTCACCGGCCTCGGCGGTGATGACTTCCCACCCCTCCGCGCCGCGCTCATTTAAGGCACTTCGCATCGCGTCGTAGTCCTTTTGCTTCTTCACCTGGAAGAACAGGATGTCATATTCAAAGGTCTTCATTGGGAAGCTCCAATCTCAGTTGCGCCGGGCAGGTAGAATTCGGTGATACCGCGCCGGCCGTCATGACGACCGGCCTGGATGATCACGTCGATGGAGTTCTCGATGTACTGGATCATGTCCGCATAGGTCATCGGGATCTCGGTCTTGAGCGCCGCGATCGCGAGGCGTTGGACGGCCAATTGCGGGGTTTCGGCATGCAGCGTGGTCATTGAGCCGCCATGGCCCGTGTTGATGGCTTCGAGGAAGGTCATGGCCTCCTTGCCGCGCACCTCGCCGAGGATGATCCGGTCGGGACGCATGCGCAGTGTCGCGGTCAGAAGCGCATCGGCTGACTGGAACTCCGCATCGCGATTGGCGATGAGGGTCACGGCATTCGGCTGGGTCGGCAGAAGTTCTGCGGCTTCCTCGATGGTGACGATGCGTTCCTCGGATGGCACGTGAGAGAGGATCTTCCGCGCAGCGACAGTCTTGCCGGTGGAGGTGCCGCCCGAGACAATCATGTTGAGCTTGTTCTCGACGCAGAAGGCCAGCGCATCATCGATCACGCCTGCGGCTACGACCTCACGCAGTTCCCGGGTTTTCTCGAGGCGGAGTTCTTCCAGCTTGCGTTCCTTGCCGTAGAGGAAATCAAGCGCAATCCCGTCAAGCGGTAGGCTCGAGAAGAACCGCAGGCTGATCGACATGGCCGAGAGAACAGCAGGCGGCGTGATGACCTGTGCTCGGATCGGTCGGCCTTTGTAATTGATCGAGACCGAGACGATCGGCCTGTCCTTGCTCAGCGTGGTATTGGCCGAGGAGGCGATCTGGTTGCCGAGGTCTTTCACTTCGGTTGTGGTCAACGCCTGGTCCAGCTTTCGCATGAAGTGATCGCCCTGGAATTCTCCCCAGCAGATGCCATCGGGATTGATGCAGATCTCGATCACGTCGTCGCGGGCGGCGGCGTCGATCCGGTCGAGGGAGGTCTGAAGATAGCTCAGCGACATGGGCTCAGAATATCTCCAGATCGCGGTCGACCATCACCGTGACGCGGTCGCCCTGGTCGACATAGATGACGGGACCGATGGAGAGATAATCGCCGATGACGCTGTCCGTCGCATCTGCCAGATCATCGCCCACGTCTTCCAGCACGTCCGCAGCGGTCTCGTCCTGTACATTTGCCGCAGCGGCGCTTGGGGCCGCTGAGATCAGAGAAATCAGCGCCGCCGAGCCGAAGCGTTCGTCAAAGCGCGTGTCGACAAAGCCGGTGACGCCTGAGCGGCCAAGTTCATCGCCCCCGAAGGAACTGATCTGGATGGTCTGGTTGTCAGGCAAAATGATCCGGTCCCAGGCGATGGTGACGCGGCGCTGCGCGATATCGACGCCGGAGCGATAGCGCCCGATGAGGCGGGAGCCGCGCGGGATCAGGAGGCGGGAACCATCGAAACTGTAGACATCTTCTGAGACGACGGCCCGGGTCTGGCCGGGCAGGGAACTGTCGAGGGCGGTTTCCATGACGGCCTGGATCATGGTGCCCTGGATGATCGTGTTGGAGGGATTGGCGATGACTTCGGCCTGCGTGACGGACGTGGGCAGCGCGCCGTTCAACACGAAATCCGTCACCTCGCCAAAGGTGCGCTCGGTCAGTGCCGTTTCATTCGCGCCGGAGGTGCCGCCAAAGGCGATGGTGGGTGAGGTGATGCGTCGTTCCTGAAACGCACGCTCCTCGGCCGCGCGGCGTTCAAGTTCCGCGAGCCGTCGTGCTTCTTCCTCGCGGCGGAGCCGTTCTTCTTCCCGCGCGCGCAGCTCGTCCTCGGTCGGGCCAACGGGTGCGGGGAGGGGGCGGTTGGCCTCGAGCTGTGCGAGTTCGAGGTCCATGCGGAGTTGCTCCAGCTCGCGATCGCGCGCCGTGAGCTCATCGCGAAACTGCTGCTGTGCGGCTTCCGAGGCGGACTGCAGGGCGGCGATCTGGGCGGTCAGCGCATCAATGGCTTCGGCGGCTGCGGTATCCTCTTCCACCACCGGCTCGGGCGCGTCGCGTAATTCTTCAATCTGGGCCCGAAGGGCTGCGAGCTGGGCCAGAAGCTCGGCGTTGGGTTCCACCGGTTCCGGCGCGACCAGAACCACCTCAGGCTCAGGCGGGGGCAGGGTTTCGATGGCACCAAACCCGTCACCTTCGTTCTGGAACACGTCGGGCGTGGCCGTGGCCAGGGCTTCTTCCTCTTCGGGTTGGGACATGAGATAGAGCAATGCACCGCCCGCGCCGATCACGAGGACGACGACCAAAGCGAGCAGCGGTGAGCGCCGTGGGGCAGGGGGCGAACCAGCGCCCTTGCCTTGTTCTAGAGCAGCGAGGCGTTTCTCGAGGTCTGCGTTTCCAGTATCGCTCATGAGCCTACCCCCGCAGGTGGTGTGGCCTCGATGCAGACCACCTCCTCTCCGATCCGCAGCACCCATTGTCGGTTCACGCCTGAAACCCGGATCACGCCGTCCTCGGTGGCTTGCGTGTTGACCGTCCGCTCTCGGCCATTCGCGTAGCGGAAGATCGCGGGCACCGGCGCATTCCGTGGGAATTCGAAATACGTAAACGTCCCGTCATCCCAGACGCGGGTGGGGGTGAACTCGGTCCGCGCGCTTGCACCGTAATTATAGTTCGGCGCTTGGGCCGCGATGGCACGTGTGGGCCGTGCATTGTCGTCCGGATAGCGGAACTGGACCACGTAAAAGGTTGGGCTGCGGGTCTCCTGGACGTTGAAATAGTAGCTCCGCCGGTTCGTATAGACGGTCACATTGGTATGCACCCCGCGCGCGACGGGCTTGATCGCGAAGGCCTGACCGCCCGGCACGCCGTCAATCTCGAAGCCTTCCGTGTCGCCTGCGATAATCGAGCGGATGCTCTCGCCTTCCCCGAACTCGACCGTGGTCACATGGGTAAGCGACACGCTGAGGCGGTAGACCTGACCTTCTTGATATGTTGCCAGCCGCACCCGATTGTCATTGGGCCCGCCACGCGGGATGGCTTCGGCGAAAGCAAGGCCGGGCAGTAAGACCAACAGGCCAGCAACAAATAACTTACGGAACAACCATGCGTTTCCGGAATGAGTCGCGTCGCCAATACCCTGCCGCGCTGCGCGCTCTCGGGACATTGGCGACGAGATACTTTGATGTGAATTCCAGAAACGCATTAATTCTCCAATCTGTCGGAGCGGATGGAATATTCGAGGACCGTGAAGCCGAAGGGGTTGGTCCAGACCTCATCTATGGAGCGGCGGGTCTCGGGGCGGAACTCGAAGAGGAGCGTGGCGGTGAAGAGGCCTGTCTGGACACCATTGAGGGATGTCAGGCGCTTGCGCAGGCGCACGGTGGCGCGGTTGGTTCCGATCCGGTTGATGCTGAGGATTTCGACATCAAGCCTGGCATTGCGGCCATAGACCGTCGGCGGATAATTCTCGTTGGCGCTGTTCCAGATCTGGCGCAGCCCGCTTTCGGCCGCCCCATCCGAGCGGCGCAGAACACTGCGGATACGCAGATCATTGTCGAGCTGGTTGTAGACCTCGCGGTCGGTCACATATCGGAAGACCTCCGCCTCGATGATCGCCTGGTTGGCGGTCACCGAAGTAGCGCCCACCGAGGCCTCGGGCAGGGCAAAGCCTGTCTCGGGATCATAGGGCACGACCACAGGCGGCGGATCGACATCCAGAATTGCGACAGTCGCCGCGCTCAGGCATCCGAGAATGCCGAAGATGAGCCCGATGAGCCCAAGGCGCTGCCAGAGCCGTTCGCGGCGCAGCGCACCATAGACCAGCTCTTCTTCGATGATTTCTTGTTCACTCGCCACCTGTCACAACCCCGCTCGGCGTTTCGAAACAAGCGGCATCGGTTCTTCGCTGCCTCTCGCTGCGCTCGAACGCGAAAACCGATACTTGATAGTCTGGGTCAATTTCGAAACGCCTTAATCAGCCCGCAACTCGGGCAGCGTGAAGTCCATAAACCGCTGCTCCTCGGCGATAGTGGCGGCATCGATCACACCGCCTGTGCCGTCACCCACGGTTTGTACGGCCTCAAGCTGCCACATGGCTACGAGGGCAATTGCCAGCTCCGCCGTCACCCGCGTGTTGAGGTCGATGCTTTCCTTCAGTTCGTCCATGTCATCGATGAGTCCGACAAGGCGGTCGACCCGCTCGAGCGATTGCCCCGCGTCCTCATAGCTGTTCTGGGCAGCGGCCGAGACGAGCGCGCCGGTTGTTGCCTGCGTCGCCACACGGTTCGCGCCCGGATTGCCGCTGGTGGCCATTTCCGAGAGGGTGCCGTCGTCAAAGCCGAGATCGGCCAGGACCCGTTCCATCTGGGTTTCGATCTCGCCCGCGCCGGAGCCCGATAGGCCAGAGAAATCCCCCGTCTTGATGGCCTCAATTGTGGCGAGGATGTCCCCGAACTCCTGATCGAGCAGGCCGTTCAACTCGTCTTCCATTTCCGTGCGGATGATCTCGGGAAGTTCGGCGAGGCGCGTCAGTGCCTCATAGGTTCGTTGCAGCTCCGCGAGTTGGTCCGTGAGTGTGGCAAGCTGTTCGCGGAGCTGCGTCAGCTGCTCGTTCTGCAGGATCTCGTCTTCGATCATCTGCCGGAGCTGCTGGATGTTTTGCGCGATGTTCTGGGTGTCGACGACGGGTACGCCCTGTGACAGGGCAGGGGAGAGGGTGCCGAGATGCAGGCAAGCCCCAAGCGTTGTGGCCAAGGCCGTTCTCAGAAACATCCGTCCCATCATTCAATCTCCCTGATCGTGAATTCCATGAAGGCGCCCTCGGCCATGCGGGCGCTGGCCTGTGCCAATTCCTCGGCCGAAAGCACGCGGGTCCGCGCCGCTTGAAGACGAATACGCGCGGCGACGAGACGCACGAGTTCGGCGCGGGCATAGGTGTTGAGCGCGACGCTTTCCTGCATGTCTTCCGTCTCGGAAATCCGCTCGACGATATCCGCAATGCGCAGGGCGGCCTGCCGGATCGCAGCGGGTGAGTTGTTGCCATAGAAAGCCGCGCCATGCCCGGTCATCGAGAGGTTCGCATTGGCGAGAAGCGCCGGATCGATCGTGCCGAGCGCTTCGATCCCGCCGATGCGGCTCAGGTAGAGATTGTAGCGTTCGGGGATGACCTGGACGTAGTGCTGGGTCTCGCGGAAGGGTGGCACGCCCCCATATTCGAACACGCGACCGGGTCCGGCGTTATAGGCGGCGAGCGCATTGATGATATTGCCGTCAAAGGTGTTGAGCTGGGTGGCGAGATAGCGCGCGCCGCCATGCACCTGCAGGTAGGGGCTGTCATAATATTCCGGGTTGATCCCGAGATCGCTGGCGGTGCCGGGCATGATCTGGGTGAGGCCAAAGGCGCCAACGGGCGAGCGCGCACCGATGGTAAACCGGCTTTCCTGCCAGATGAGCGCCTGTAGGAGTGCGCGCCATTGGACTGGGGAGAGGCCCGCGCGGCCCACGCCCGCGAAGCCGCTGGTTTCCTGGGCGACGCGGATGATGAGCTGCTCGATGTTTTCGGCGGCATCCCCGAACATCTGTGCGCCGCCGGGATTGGGGTCGATGTCGGCATTGCCGTAGACCGCTTCGACGGAACGGGCTGGATCGCCGCTTCCGGTTTCCAGCCCTGAAATCATCGCGGGCAGGCCCTGACCGCCGAAGCTGGTCTGGGCATCGAGGATGCGTTGCAGGGTTTCCAGTTGGTCGCGTTCGATCTCGGCAATGAGTTCGCGCACGGCAAGCTTGTCCGCCTGAACGGCCAAGTCAGCCTCGCGATCGCCTGTTTCGACGATATCACGCGCGGTCAGCCCACTGTCATTGGTCGGCACGCCTTGAGACAAGGCGAGACCGGGCAGCAGGCAAAGTGTCAGGATATGAGGCAGGCTAGACTTCAATGTTGCCCTCCGGCGCATCTAGAGGCGTAAAGGTGCAATCAGGCGCGACAGGTGCCGTGGACGCGAAGAAGGTGAAGCAGTTCGCCTGCGGTTCCTGGTACTGGGCGCAGGAGGCCAAAGCGCCGAGCGCGGTTAGAAGAAACAGAGTACGAATCATGAAAGCCTCCAAAAGTCTGGGCGGTCGCGGTAATCGGCGCCGACCAGCGCCTCGCCTTTTTCCATGCCGCCGAGGATGGTGAGATTGGGCCCGAGGGCGCTCAGATCGGCATCGACGACGATTGAGCCCTGATCGTCGCGGATCAGTGCGAGGCGGCTGTTGCTGCCCGTGTTGAGAAGGACGTCGAGCTCCTTCTCCGTGAGGTTCAGCATGGCGTAGTCCGAGGCATTGGCGCGGATATTGGGCAGCAGGATCTGCGTCGGCACCGCCTCGACGATGGTCTTGCCGGTCCGCGTTCGCTCGAGCTGACTGGCATATTGCGTCATCATTACCGCAACGGTGTTCTGCTTGCGTGCGGTTACCAGCCAGTTCGACAGCCGCTCGGCGAAATACGCGTTGTCGAGCGCTTTCCAGGCTTCGTCGATGACGATGATGGTGGGGCGGCGGTCCTCGATCTCGCGCTCGACCCGGCGGAAGAGATAGGAGAGGACCGCCATCCGCTCTTTCTCAGCCTCGCTGTCGAGAATGCCGGTGAGATCGAAGCCGACCACATCGCCTTCGAGTGAAAACGTGTCTTCCAGCGTCTGTCCGAAGATCCAGCCATAGCGGCCCTCTTCGGTCCATTCGAGCAGACGTTGGTGCAGATCGCCGCCATCATCGGTGGACACAAAAAGAGATGCGAAGTCGCGCCAGTTTCGCAAGGCTGGGTTCGTGGCCTGCGCATTCTGGCGTACGACTTCCTGAATGCGATTTGTTTGCGCGGGCGTCAGCGGCTTGTCGGCACGATAGAGTAGGGTGGCGAGCCAGTCCGAGAGCCAGGCGGTGCCGCGCGCATCGGTCTCGGTCCAGAGCGGGTTGAGGCCCGTGGGTTGGCCGGCTTTGAGCGATGCGTAGCGCCCGCCATTGGCGCGGACCGCCATCTCCATACCGAGACGGTAATCGAAGACGAAGATCCGGGCGCCCGCGCGACGGGCCTGGGTCATCAGGAAGGCCGAAAGCACAGACTTACCTGACCCGGGCCGCCCCATGATCAGGGTATGGCCGCTGGTGGGTTCTTTGTCGGGTGACCCCTGCTCGTGATAGGAAAACCGGTAGGCGCTCTGCTCGGGCGTCGGGAGATAGGTGATGACCTTGCCCCAAGGGGTTTTCTCGGCCGGTTTGCCGAGCTGGGTCCGATGGAACGCCGCGAAATCCGCGAAGTTGCGATTGGTGATCGCGCTGGCACGCACGCGTTTGGGCTGATTGCCGGGATGCTGGCTGAGGTAATGCGCCTTGGCCGCGACTCGCTCGCCGATCATCTTCACGCCTTCGGCGGCGGCCGCATTGACGATTTCCGCGCTAAGGGTCTGCAATTCGTCCAGCGTGTCGCAGAAGATTGTCACGACCATGTGGTGCTCGCCAAAGCTCTGGCGCTTGGCCTCGAGATCATCTGCGGCGATATCGAGCGCTTCCATCAGCGAGAGCGCCGCATCTTGGCTGGCCTGCATCTGACGCTTTTGCCGCTTGATGCGGCCCGCCATGAGGTTGGAATTGATCGGTGTGAAGGAATGGGTGACAATCATGTCGACCGGCAGGTTCAGCATGTCGAACATGGTGCAGGAGGTGGCTTCGGAATATTCCCCGATTGTGAAGCTTTTGCCGAAGCGATGCCCCACGACTCCTTCGGAGAGCTCGAAGTGATCGCCTTGAAACGTCACTCGCGTGTTGGCGACGTTGAAGGACAGGAAGCCATAGGTGTTCGCCGGATAGAGCGGCAGTTCCTG
>NZ_JASHIM010000036.1 GCF_030733685.1 Roseovarius sp. MMSF_3281 | reverse complement strand
GCCTTGGGTGTCGATGGGGGTGGCCGCATTGCGCCACATCCCCCACGCGATCCACAGCAGATAGGCCGCACCGATGAGTTTCATGGCAAGGTAGGCCCATGGAAACAGCGTGAATATCGCGTCGAGGCCCAGAAGGGCCGTAAGTGTCCAGATGGCGGCCATGGTCCCAAGGCCAAGTCCGGTGGCAAGGCCCTGTGCCCGGCCACCGCTAAGCGTGGCGCGAATGGCCAAAAGCATAGCCGGGCCGGGGCTGGCCAATGCGGCCAGCAGGGTGAGGTTGAAGGCGACGAGGTGGGTGATTTCCATTGTGGTTTCCTTCATGGCTCACGAGAAGGGCATCACCCGGTCCTTCATCTGGATCAATGCCCGTCGGTGGCGTCGATGTCGGGGGCGTCGACGGCTTTCATGCCGACCACGTGATAGCCCGCGTCGACATGCAGGTTTTCACCGGTCACGCCACTGCCCAGATCGGACAGCAGGTAAAGCGCCGATTTGCCCACGTCGTCGGTTGTCACGTTGCGGCGCAGGGGCGAGTTCAGTTCGTTCCACTTCAGGATGTAGCGGAAATCGCCGATGCCCGAGGCGGCCAGCGTCTTGATTGGCCCCGCCGAGATCGCGTTGACGCGGATGCCGTCCTTGCCCAGGTCCTCGGCCAGGTATTTCACCGAGGCCTCAAGCGCGGCTTTGGCGACGCCCATGACGTTGTAGTGCGGCATGACCTGCTCGGCCCCGTAGTAGGTGAGGGTGAGCATGGCGCCGCCCTCGGGCATCATCTTTTCGGCACGGGCGGCCACGGCGGTGAAGGAGTAAACCGATATATCCATGGTCTTGATGAAATTGTCGCGGCTGGTGTCCACGTAGCGGCCGCGCAATTCGGATTTGTCGGAAAAGCCGATGGCGTGAACGATGAAATCCATCTTGCCCCAGCGCGACTCGAGGTCCGAAAACAGCGCATCAATCGAGGCGGCATCGCCGACGTCGCAGGGCAGGACGATGTCCGAGCCCAACTGCCCGGCCAATGGCCCCACGCGTTTCTTCAGGGCCTCGCCCTGGTAGGAAAAGGCCAGTTCGGCCCCGGCATCGGCAAGCGCCTTGGCGATCCCCCACGCAATGGATTTGTCGTTGGCAAGGCCCATAACCAGCCCGCGCTTACCCGCCATCAGTTCATTTGACATTTCTTGCCCTCGGCCCACTATCATTTAAAGCTGTCTTTAGGCGATCGCCGTGCCTGCATCAAGTATGACGCAAAAGGATAGGTGACTTGGAGTCGTTATTGGGTTTTGCCAGGCCATGGCGTATAGGCAACCGAAGTTTAACGCAGGCAAGTCCCGAGTGAAAGAACATGACTGAACGAAGCGGCATATTTGCCGGCAACGATCCATTCGCCATTGCGCGGGAGTGGCTTTCGGAAGCAGAAAAAAGCGAAACCAATGATCCGAACGCCGTGGCCTTGTCCACTGTCGATGCGGACGGGATGCCCAATGTGCGCATGGTTTTGCTGAAAGAGATTTCCGACAATGGATTTTGGTTTTACACCAACTATAATTCCGCCAAGGCGCAGGAGTTGCAGCACGCGGGCAAGGCCGCGATGGTGCTGCATTGGAAATCCTTGCGCAGGCAGCTGCGTATTCGTGGTATCGTGGTTAAAGAAGATGGGCCTGAGGCGGATGCGTATTATGCGTCTCGGTCCTTGAAGAGCCGATTGGGGGCCTGGGCCTCCAAGCAATCGCAACCGCTTGCCTCTCGGGCAACGCTCATGGCGGAAGTCGCGAAGGTTACGGCGACCAAAGGGTCAAACCCGTCCAGACCACCCTTTTGGGGAGGATACCGGATTTGTCCTTTGGAAATCGAATTCTGGGCGGATGGCGCATTTCGGCTGCATGATCGCTTTCAATGGCGGCGCGATGCAGTGGATGACGAGTGGCGGATTCAACGGTTAAACCCGTGAATTTGGCGTGACGCCAGATGCAAGAGTTTGAATAATAATGGGTTTTCTGGTTGCATTGCCTCGTTGGTATGTCAGAAGATCATAAAGTGAGTCTAGGGGATGAGACTTCTGGGTAGGACAAAGTGACGATAGAGAATGACAATATACGAAGGGTAAGGGGCCGAGTTAAGTGGTTTGATCCCGTAAAGGGGTTTGGGTTTGTGATTGCCGATGAGGGAGGTCCCGATATCCTGCTTCATGCCAACGTACTTCGCAATTTCGGGCAAAGCTCGGTTGCGGATCGTGCGGGGGTTGAAATCGATGTGCAAGACACCGAACGCGGTCGACAAGCCGTGGAAGTGCATGTCATCGAACCGCCAGACGACCTGGAAAGCGGTGGTCTGGCCGATCTGGATGAACTTGATCCAGACGAGGTCCGGGATGCGCCGTTGGAACCGGCGCGTGTCAAATGGTTCGACAAGGGCAAGGGGTTCGGCTTTGCCAACACCTTTGGCCGTGACGAAGACGTTTTCGTGCATATCGAGATTCTGCGGCGGTCCGGTTTGGCCGATCTGCAGCCGGGCGAAGCGTTGGCGATCCGCGTGATTGATGGTAAGCGTGGTCGCATGGCCACGGAGGTGTGTGGATGGGAAACCGCGGTAAAGCAAAGATCGGACTGACGGCAGCAATCCTTTTCGGGTTTAGCGTGACACAGGTCTTCGCGGGGGAATGCCGCGAAGATCGTGCCACCCTGCGCGGGGATTGGGGCCAAGCAGCCTTCACTATTGAGGTGGCTGACGACGATGCCGAGCGCGCCAAAGGCTTGATGCATCGCGAAAGCATGCCGAGAACGGCGGGTATGTTGTTTGTCTATCCGCAGGCCAAAACCGTCGGGTTCTGGATGAAAAACACGCTTATCCCGCTGGATATGATCTTCATGGATCCCACGGGCACGGTTCAGCACGTTCACCATCGTGCGCAACCCGGCGATCTGCGCCCAAAGTTCGGGGGCGGCAACATCCAGTTCGTTCTCGAGATCAACGGTGGCTTGGCCGAACAGATGGGTATTGTGCCCGGAACACAGCTTCGGCATCCATCCATTCCCGAAGATCGCGCCGCTTGGCCCTGTTAGGGGTTTTCAAGCGGAATAAACCGCAGTAGATAGCGCGCACGGTCCGGGGCGTAGCGCAGTCTGGTAGCGCACCTGTTTTGGGTACAGGGGGTCGCAAGTTCGAATCTTGCCGTCCCGACCATTTCCTTCCCATACTATATCTAGCGTATTAATTGGGCAGTCCGCGCACTAGATGTGGTGTGCTTTGACTGTTTCTGAGCTGTCTGACGCTGGCGCCGGCTCTCTTTCGTATCGTCGCGCGGATATTTCGCAAATGCAGCGAATCCGGAGTGTGGAGTTCAGGAAACGCTCTAGGATCATGTCCTAAGCCTTAAGAATAAAAGCTCTTTTTACTTCGGCCAAAAGTTAACGGGACTGGGTATAAATCTGGGGATGAATCATTCGTTCGAAACCCCGTTTGATCAAAGCGTTATCGTCAACTTCTTTTTGTCACAAAAAGGGTAAAAAAAGCGTTGACCCTCTATGGGTGAATACGTCACTTTGTAGCAGTGGGCCAGTAAGCCACAAGATATAGTGGCGACGCCCTTGGCAGGGACATATCCCAAACCATAACCGATCAGTGCATCGGGCAACGCGATTGCACGGCCGTAGTCAGGCCGGGCGCGGGAGGGTTTTTTGCCAGGGTCTTGGCCTGCAGGCCTGTGGTCTGGGCCGGAGTGGGACAAAGCTGAGATAATGGGGCAGCGGACAGATGAAAATCGAACGTAAATTCACGACAGCAGGGCAGGACGCCTACGCGGCTTTGGAATTCGTGACTACGAGTTCCGAGATTCGGAACCCGGATGGGACGACCGTGTTCAAACTCGACTCTGTCGAGGTGCCCGCGGGCTGGAGCCAGGTGGCCTCGGACGTGATTGCGCAGAAGTATTTCCGTAAGGCAGGCGTGCCCGAGAAGCTGGAGCGCGTGGCCGAAGAGGGCGTGCCGGAGTTCCTGTGGCGGTCTGCCCCGGCGAAGGACAACACCGGCTTTGGCGGTGAAACCTCGGCCAAGCAGGTGTTTGACCGTCTGGCAGGCGCATGGGCCTATTGGGGCTGGAAGGGTGGCTATTTCACCACCGAAGCGGATGCGCAGGCCTATTTCGACGAAATGCGCGTCATGCTGGCCAAGCAGATGGCGGCCCCCAACAGCCCGCAGTGGTTCAACACCGGCCTGCATTGGGCCTATGGCATCGACGGACCAAGCCAAGGCCACTACTACGTGGATTACCAGACCAAGGAGCTGACCAAATCGGCCAGTGCCTATGAGCACCCGCAGCCCCATGCCTGCTTCATCCAGTCGGTCGGCGACGATCTTGTTGGTGATGGCGGTATCATGGACTTGTGGGTGCGTGAGGCACGTCTGTTCAAGTACGGGTCGGGCACCGGCACCAACTTCAGCTCGCTGCGCGCGGAAGGTGAGGCGCTGTCGGGCGGTGGTAAATCCAGCGGCCTTATGGGCTTCCTGAAAATCGGCGACCGTGCGGCGGGCGCGATCAAGTCGGGCGGCACCACGCGCCGTGCGGCCAAGATGGTGATCTGTGACGCCGATCACCCCGATATCGAGGAATTCATCAACTGGAAGGTCAAGGAAGAGCAGAAGGTGGCCAGCATCGTCGCCGGCTCGAAAATGCACGAGCAGAAGCTCAACGAGATTTTCGCCGCGATCCGGGCCTGGGATGGCAGCACCGAAGATGCGGTTGACCCCAAGAAGAACGAGCAGTTGAAAGGCGCCATCCGCGGGGCCAAGCAGGTGCAAATCCCCGAGACTTACGTCAAGCGGGTGCTGGATTATGCCAAGCAAGGCTATGAGAGCATCGAATTCCCGACCTATGACACCGATTGGGATTCTGAGGCCTATGCAAGCGTGTCGGGCCAGAACTCCAACAACTCGATCCGGGTGACCAATGCCTTCCTTGAGGCGGTCAAGAACGACGAGGATTGGGGCCTGATCAACCGCACCGACGGTAGTGTGTCGAAAACCATCAAGGCGCGTGACCTGTGGGAAGACGTGGGCCATGCCGCATGGGCCTGTGCCGACCCGGGCATTCAGTACCACGACACCGTCAACCAGTGGCACACCTGCCCGGAAGACGGCGAGATTCGCGGCTCGAACCCGTGCTCGGAATACATGTTCCTGGACGATACGGCCTGTAACCTTGCGTCGATGAACCTGTTGACCTTCTACAAGGACGGGAAGTTCGACGCGGACGCCTATATGCACGCCACCCGCCTGTGGACCGTGACGCTGGAAATCTCGGTGATGATGGCGCAGTTCCCCTCGAAGGAAATCGCGCAGCTTTCCTATGACTTCCGCACGCTTGGCCTTGGCTATGCCAATATCGGCGGCCTGCTGATGAACATGGGGCTTGGGTACGACAGTGACGAGGGCCGGGCGCTGTGTGGCGCGCTGACCGCGATCATGACCGGCGTGTCCTATGCCACCAGCGCCGAGATGGCCGGTGAACTGGGGGCCTTTGACGGCTACAAACGCAATGAACAGCATATGCTGCGCGTCATTCGCAATCACCGTAACGCCGCCTATGGCGCGACCGAAGGGTTCGAGGGGCTGGACGTGAAGCCCGTTCCGCTGGACCTGACCAACTGCCCCGATGCGAATCTTGTCAAGCTGGCGATGTCGAGCTGGGACGAGGCGCTGAAGCTGGGCGAAAAGCACGGCTATCGCAATGCGCAGGTCTCGGTTATCGCGCCCACGGGCACCATCGGTCTTGTCATGGACTGCGACACCACGGGGATCGAGCCGGACTTCGCGCTTGTGAAATTCAAGAAACTGGCCGGTGGCGGTTACTTCAAGATCATCAACCAATCGGTGCCTGCCGCGCTTGAAAAGCTGGGCTATGGCAGCGCGCAGATCGAAGAGATCGTTTCCTACGCGGTTGGTCATGGCACCATCGGCAATGCGCCGGGGGTCAACCACACCTCGTTGATCGGCCACGGCTTTGGCCCCAACGAGTTGGAAAAGATCGACAATGCGCTTGGCTCGGCCTTCGATATCCGCTTTGTCTTCAACCAGTGGACGCTTGGCGAAGAGTTCTGCACCAATGTTCTGGGCATTCCGGCCGAGAAACTGTGCGATCCGACCTTCGACATGCTGGCTTCGCTTGGGTACTCGAAGGCCGATATCGAGGCGGCGAACGACCATGTCTGCGGCACGATGACCCTGGAAGGGGCGCCGCACCTGAAGGAAGAGCATTATCACGTCTTCGATTGCGCCAACCCCTGCGGCAAGAAGGGCAAGCGTTACTTGGATGTGAACAGCCACATCACCATGATGGCGGCGGCGCAAAGCTTTATCTCGGGCGCGATTTCCAAAACCATCAACATGCCCAACGATGCCACCATCGAGGATTGCCAGAAGGCTTATGAACTGTCGTGGTCCCTGGGTGTGAAGGCCAATGCGCTTTACCGTGATGGCTCGAAACTCAGCCAGCCTTTGGCATCCGCGCTTGTCGAAGACGACGAGGAGGCCCAGGAGGTTATGGAATCCGGGTCGGCGCAGGAAAAAGCCGCCGTTCTGGCCGAGAAGATCGTCGAGAAGGTCGTCGTCAAGGAAGTGGTGAAATCGCACCGCGAAAAGATGCCGGAGCGCCGCAAGGGGTACACCCAGAAGGCGATCGTCGGGGGCCACAAGGTGTACCTGCGGACGGGTGAATACGAAGACGGCAACCTGGGCGAAATCTTCATCGACATGCACAAGGAAGGTGCAGGGTTCCGGGCGATGATGAACAACTTCGCCATCGCGGTCTCGGTTGGCCTGCAATACGGTGTGCCGCTTGAGGAATTCGTCGATGCCTTCACCTTCACCAAGTTCGAGCCTGCGGGCATGGTGCAGGGCAACGACAGCATCAAGAACGCGACCTCGATCCTCGACTACATCTTCCGCGAACTGGCGGTCAGCTATCTGGATCGCACGGACCTGGCCCATGTGAAGCCCGAAGGGGCGTCATTCGACGATCTGGGCCGCGGTGAGGAAGAAGGCGTGAGCAACGTCAAGGAGATGTCGGGCGAAGCCGCGTCGAAGTCTCTCGAAGTGCTCAAGCAGATCAGTTCAACCGGCTACCTGCGCAAGCGGTTGCCGCAGGAACTGGTGGTTTTGCAGGGGGGGCAATCCGAAGTGGCCCTGACCGGCACCGCCGATCCGGTGGGCGCGCTGCAAACGCTGGTGCCTGAAACCTCGGAAAACGTGACGGCCACGGTGGCGACCTCGACCACTACGACCACGGCCGCCACCGGTTCGATGTCGATGGACGCGCGCACCAAGGCCAAGATGCAGGGCTATGAGGGCGAAGCCTGTGGCGACTGCGGAAACTACACGCTGGTGCGCAACGGCACCTGCATGAAGTGCAACACCTGCGGCGGGACGTCGGGTTGTAGCTAAGAACAGCGCCCCTCGGGGGCTTAGGGGCAAAGGGCCGGTCGGCCCGGCCCCGACGAGACAGGGTGGGGCGGAATATCAGTCCTTTCCCATCCTTACACGGGGCGGGTGCGCTCGCCCCTGACGGCACTCAGGCCGCAGGCAGAAAACCGGGCGGTACAATTAAGTGAGCCTGAGTGGCGAAACTTGACCGGGGGGCTTCGTGCCCCCCGTTTTTCTGTTCAGGATGTTGCGGGGGTGACCGGCCCGTCGAAGGCATATCCGAACAGGCGGCAATCGTCGGCGTGGCGTTTGGCGATCACCTCGGCGCTTTTGTCGGAATAATAGCTTCGATAGTCGGAAGATTTGGACGTATTGACAGGTTTTTCGGGAATGCGGATACGCAGGTTCAACCGGTCTTTGAGATCGCGGGCATCCTGCCAAAGGCTTTCCTGCCGCAAAAGACTGTCTGCCTTGATCTCAAAACTCTCGTCGCAGGACCATTCCAAGACTTGTTTCCCCATGGCGAATTGAGGAGAACGCGGCGCATCGGGATCTTCGAGCCAGTTGACGTAGTCATCAAAGCTCATGTCCTGAAACAGGTCGTGTTCCAGCGGATAGCCGGTGCGCCTGCCCGGATTTCGGCGGAGATAGGTGAACCAGGAAACCTGCCAGTCGAAAGGATTGCGCACAAGAGACAGCGTATGGAACTCGGCAATATCATATCCCATTTCGCGCAGGCGATCGCGGTACTCGATAAAAGTCAGATGGCCGCGAAGCTTTGGCGCGGTCAGGGTGACACAGTCTTTTAGGTGGCGCCCAAAGGCTTTTCCCAAGAACTTTCCGCCACATTTCGGGGTGTGGATGAAAAGCATGGGCAGTCCGGAGCCGCGAATTCTTTCGCCGAGTGATCGGGGAATCAACATGGCGAAAACGGCTACCAATTCGCCTTTTTCAGGGCAAGTCCGAGGGTGGAATAGCCTTCTTTTACGAGGTTTTCCGCCGCCATTCCTCCCATACGAAGGGGTAGCTCCAAGTGCAGGTGTGGCTTTTCTCAAGGTTCTGGCGGATCGTATCGCGCAGGGGTTGCATGCCCGGTTCGAACAGGTGGAATTGGACCTGAAGCCGGTCAAGCGCCGTGATGGCCCGCGTGTCGATCAAGGCGGGCAGCAGGTCGTATTCGCCGCCTTCGATGTTCACTTTCATCAGGTCGATATGGCGGATGTCTTGATCTGATAGGAATTCATCCACTTTCTGGATGGGCGCGGTGAAGCTTTTGCCGTGATCTGCCACGGCGGATGAGGCATCGCCGGCATCCGATAGTTCCATCGTCCCGGTGCTGGACCCGATGGCCAGTTCGTGGACGGTGACGCGGCTGTCGCCCCTGAACTTCTGGCGCAGGGTTTCGGCGAAACCGGGGTGGGGCTCGAACACATGGACATGGGCCGTGGCGGATTGTGCCAGCACGGTATCGGTCCATTCCCCGCGAAAGCCGCCCACGTCAAAAACCACGGCCCCCTCGGGCAGGTCTGCATAGTCGGTCAGGCGGGCCTGACCATTCTCTTTGCGCCACGCCTTGTAGGCATCGAAGAAAACACCCTTCCACGGGTTGCGGCGGCGTTCGAGCCATCTTTTGAGCGATGCCATGGGCGGTTTGCCTTTTGTCGTGGTCCTGCCCCCTGAATAGGCAGGCCGGGCCAGCGGCGCAAGCGCGTCACAAAAGCGCGTTCACCGGGGCGTCGGGGGCAAGGCCCATGTCGCGGCGCAATTGGGCGCGGGCGCGGGAAAGGCGCGACATGACCGTCCCCGTCGGCCATCCGGTGTGACGGGCAAGGTCAACCGGGCTGGTTTCGCCTGTCAGTACGAGCCGCATCAGCAACGCCTGTTCCGCGGGAAGCTTGTCGATCATCTTGCGGGCCTCGGCCAGGGCAAGGCAGGCAAAGACATCGGGCATGATCCCGGCTGTGTCGTCTTCGATTCCTTCGGTCTCGTGGCGGTTGCGCAGGCCCTGGCGCATCTGATTGCGCAGCGCCGTCAAGGCATAGCTGCGAAGGCTATCCACGCGCTCTTCTTCATGGCGGTTCAGGCGAAGCCAAAGCTTGAGAAGAACCTCCTGTGTAAGGTCTTGGGCGTCTTCCGGGGTGTCGGCGATGTGACGTGCCACCCGGGTCAGAACGGGCATCAGCGCGGTAAGGTCAGTTGAAGCAGACTGTTGCATGGGGCACCTCCTGTACCTCGATAAAGGGCCTTGCGAGGTGGCATTTCAAATGGGCAGATTCCGCCGATTGGACAAAGAAGGCCTTTTTCGGCAGCCAGACGCCGGTTGCCGGTCCAGACTTCGGCAAGGGATTGCGCGTGGCCTGTCGGCCCGGGACGCAAGGGCGCAAATGCCCGTCTTGGAAAGTAAGGTTCGGGGAAAGCCCCGGCCTTGAACCCCGAAATGTCCAAGGAGACAAACCATGTTGAAATTCGTAGCCATCCTTCTGGGAATGGGCCTGGTCGCCAATTCCGCCATCGCAATGACGGAAGGCACTGCACAGGTTGATGCCAATGGTGATGGCGTCATGACCATCGACGAAGTGCAGGCCGTGTTCCCCGATGTCACCGCAGACGCCTTCGCCGAGGCGGATGCCGATAGCGACGGTGCCCTGACGGACGAGGAAATGGTCAGCGCGCAAGAACAGGGGCTAATCCCCACGTCGACCGGCGGCTAAGGGCCGGTCGGCGCCTCCGGGCCGGGTTTCTTCCCCAGATCGCCCCGGCCCGGAGGTTATCAGCGGCCCGCGCGTTGCAGCATCCCGAACAAGTCGCGCGGGTCGTCGGGATCGGCCAGAAGGTCGAGGTCCATATAAAGATCGGTGCCGCCGATATGATCGCGGATATAGCGCAGGGCACTGAAATCCTCGATCGCGAAACCCACGGAATCGAACAGGGTGATCTGCCCGGCGCTTGTACGCCCGGGTTTGGTCCCGTTGATCACCTCCCACATTTGCGTCACGGGGTGATCTTGGCCAAGTTGTTGGATTTCGCCTTCGATGCGGGTTTGTTCGGGATACTCCACGAAAATCTCCGAGCGATGCAGCACACCGGGGGCCAGTTCGGTCTTGCCGGGACAGTCACCGCCGATGGCGTTGATGTGGACGCCGGAGCCGACCATGTTGTCACTCAGGATCGTGGCGTATTGCTTGTCGGCGGTGCAGGTGGTGATGATCTGCGCACCTTCCATGCTTTCTTCGGCGCTGTTGCAGACGTGAACGCCCAGCCCCAAGCCCTTGAGATTGCTCGCTGCCTTGCGGGTCGCCGCCGGGTCGATATCCCAAAGGCGCACCGATTTCAGGCCGCAGATTGCCTTCATGGCAAGGCTTTGGAATTCCGATTGGGCGCCATTGCCAATCATCGCCATGGTGTCGGCGCCCTTGGGGGCAAGGTGCTTGGCGACCATGGCCGAGGTGGCGGCGGTGCGCAGGGCGGTGAGGACGGTCATTTCCGACAGAAGCACCGGATAGCCATTGCCGACATCGGCCAGCAATCCGAACGCGGTGACAGTTTGCAGGCCCTCCTTGGTGTTCTTGGGGTGGCCGTTGACGTATTTGAAGCCGTAAACCTCACCGTCGGAGGTGGGCATAAGTTCGATCACCCCTTCGGCGGAATGCGAGGCGATGCGCGGGGTTTTATCGAACAACTCCCAGCGGCGGAAATCCTCTTCGATATAGTCGGCAAGGCCGCGCAGCATCGGCTCGATCCCGATGTGATGCACGAGGTTCATCATGTTCTCGACGGAGACGAAAGGCACGAGGGCCTTATTGGAGGGAGGCGTTGCAGGCATTGGTTTTATCCTTTTTATCCAAAAGCTTGCGTGGGACGGTCAAAGACGCGACGACCAAGGGCAGAGGCCGCCAGATCGACCATGACCTGCGCGGTGCGGCCACGTTCATCGAGAAAGGGGTTAAGCTCCACGAGGTCCAGCGAGGTCATCAAGCCACTGTCGCAGATCATCTCCATCACCAGATGCGCTTCGCGCATGGTGGCGCCGCCGGGGACGGTGGTGCCGACGGCGGGGGCGAAGGAGGGATCAAGGAAATCCACGTCCAGCGAGACATGCAGCAGGCCGCCCGCGTCGGCAACGCGGTCTAGGAAGGCGGAGAGGGGTTTGGCGATGCCGGATTCGTCGATCTGGCGCATGTCGTGGCTGCGGATGCGGGAATCTTGCAGGATTTCGCGTTCGGCGGGGTCGACGGAGCGCAGGCCGAGGATGCAGATGTGATCCTCGGGGATCGGGTTCTGTACCTCGGGGAAGCCGGAAAACCCTTTTTGCCCAGTGACATAGGCCAAGGGCGTGCCGTGCAGGTTGCCCGAGGTGGTGCTGTGCGGCGTGTGGAAGTCGCTATGGGCGTCGAGCCAGAGGACGAATTGCGGGCGGGATTGTGTGGCGGCGTGGTTGGCAACGCCGGCGACGGAGCCGAGCGAGAGGCTGTGATCGCCGCCAAGGAAGATGGGCAGGCCACGTGGCATTGCACTTTCTGCCGCGTTTACAAGAGCTTGCGTCCAGCCGATGGTGTGGTCGGGGGCGTGTATATGCGGCGGAAGACCCTTGGGCGAGGTGACCAAGGCCGGGGTGAGGTTGCCGAGGTCTTGGACCGTGTGGCCGAGCGAGGTTAACGCATCGTGAAGACCGGCGACGCGGTAGGCGTCTGGGCCCATGAGACAGCCCTGGCGGGCTTTGCCGCTGTCCACCGGGGCGCCGATCAGAAGGCAGGTTTGTGGGGTCATGGAACGCTCGTTCAGATAAGGTTTTGCATAGAATATTCCGAAGCGGGGGCGCTGAAAGGCATCATATTGCACGTTTCGAGTTGGCTTTGATCAAAGCGTCATGGTAAACGTCCGAAATGGATGATATTGACAGGCAGTTAATCTCGGCGCTGCGGCATGACGCGCGGGCCTCGCTTTCGGATTTGGCGATCACGCTGGGGGTATCGCGCACCACGGTCAGGGGCCGGATCGAGCGATTGCGCCAGTCAGGCGAGATCGTGGGCTTCAGCGTTGTGCTGAAGGGGGACGCGGTGCGCGATCCGGTAAGGGGGTTGATGCTGATCGGGATCGAGGGGCGCGGCACCGACAGAATCATTCGTCAACTCAACGGGTTAAGCGCCGTGCGCGCGGTGCATACCACGAATGGCCGCTGGGACGTGATCGTGGAAATCGGCGCGGAATCGCTTGAGGATTTCGACGATGTGCTGGCCCGTATCCGTCGGTTTGACGGGGTGGCGACAAGCGAAACCAACCTGCTTTTGAGCACGCGCAAGGCGGCGAATGGATAGTTTCGTACGAGTCGTACGCTGACCCCGCTGTTTTCGTACGAAAATCGGGGGGCTTTGATTGGCAGTCGTACGAGTCGTACGAAAATCGGCGTGATGAGAGGCATGTCGAGGCCCCGGATCGCGTCCGGGACGGGGAGGGTCAGGCGCGGCGCGCGGCCATTACCCAGATCACCGCAAGGACCAAGGAGGCGAGCATGTTCCAACTTGCCATCGACAGGCCGAACATTTCCCAAGGCACCTCATCGCAGCGGACGAGAGGGGCGGCCATGATCTGATCGAAAAGCTCATCGGTGCTGAGGCCCGAGGTGCCGGAGGAGGTGCAGGAAGAGGGGCCTTCCCACCAGCCGCGCTCGACCCCGGTGTGATAGGCACCGATCCCGGCGGTGGTCAGGGCGGCCAGTGCGCCCAAGAGCGCCAGAAGCGCGCCACCAAGCACCAAGGCCGCCACGCCAAGGCCCATGGCGGCGTAATGCGGGTAGCGTTGCCAGTAGCACAGTTTGCAGGGCGGCATTTCGCCAAGGTATTGGAACCCCCAAGCGCCCAGCATCAGGGCGAGGGAGCCAGCAGCGGCCAGCAGGATCAGCGTACGGTAGGTTAACGTCATGGTCATAGATGCCTGACAAGGTAGAAGCCACCGAAGAGCAGCACAACGAACAAGATCGTGACCAGCCCGAGGCGGCGTTCGATGAAATCGCGGATCGGCGCGCCGAATTTCCACAAAAGCGCGGCGACGATGAAAAACCGTAGCCCGCGGGCCAGAATGGAGGTGGCAATGAAAGTGCCAAGCGGCATCGCCGTCCAGCCCGACATGATGGTGATCACCTTGTAGGGGAAGGGCGTGATCCCGGCGGTGAGCACGGCCCAGAAGCCGACATCGTTGAAGCGGGTCGAAAACTCGGCCATGGCGTCGGCCTTGCCGAGGGCGGCAAGGATCGGCTGGCCCAGTTGTTCATAGGCCAGCGCGCCGATGGCATAGCCCAGAAGCCCGCCGATGACCGAGGAGACAAGCGCCACCAGCGCAATGAGCCACGCCCGCGAGGGCCGCGCCAGGATCATCGGGATCATCAGCACATCGGGCGGAATCGGAAAGACCGAGCTTTCGATGAATGACACGACCGCCAGAACCCATAGCGCGCGGGGATGGTCGGCCATCGAAATGGTCCAGTCATAAAGGCGTCGGAGCATGGGCGGGGTTCCTGCGTGATCTGCGGCGTCTCTGACCATGCGGGGGGGGAAGGGTCAAGCATTTTGCAGGCAAAATGGGCGCTTCCCCTCTGGACGAGGGCGCGGAGCTTCGGTAGAGGTGTCTCCCGTGCCCAAGTGGCGGAATGGTAGACGCAGGGGATTCAAAATCCCCCGATGGCAACATCGTGTGAGTTCGAATCTCACCTTGGGCACCAATGACTTAGCAGATTTTCCGTATCTGGAAATCTGGCGCGATCCCACTCCCCGATCCCACTTTCTTGTTTCGTATTCGTTCTGTTCCGGGGTGATTCTGTCATGTCCTGCGCTCCTGCGCGGCCTTCGATAGGCGCAACCGGCTTGCCTTGCTTCGGTAGTAGGCCACTGTTTCGGCGCTCTGGTTGGTTACGGCTTGTATCTCGGCGTCGGAACACCCGGCCTCGGCCAGACGGATGATGGACAGCTTGCGCAGGCCGTGCAGGGTGAATGGTTTCGCCGAGTCGCCCATGCTGTTGCGCCACATCCGAAAGGCTTTCTCGATCCCGTCGTAGCCAAGCGGTTCGCGCAGGTTCTTGGCGAGGACGTATGCGCCCCGCTTGGGGAGTTCACAGAGGTAATTGCGCAGATCGGGCGGGCAGTAGGTGTCGAATTGTTCGCCCTGTTTTTCATCCATGACGGTCATGCGGTCACCGCTGAAATCGTCCCACCGCATTTCGATGGCTGCGCCGGGGCGCTGGCCGGTGCCGAGGATGAGTTGTGCCGCGCTTTGGACGTTCTCGGGGGCGTCTGCCAGCTTCTCAACCATCCATGTTGGCCACGGCTCAAACGGGCGCTGTGTTCCGTACTTGTCGATCCCCTGGGCGGGGTTGTCCCCCAAGGGCCAATCCAGCTTGAGTTTGGCGTAGTTCCAAAGGAGCGAGGCGATTTGCAGCCTCCAGTCGGCCTTGCGCGGGGTGTCGGCCAAGGTGGCGTGAACCTTTCGCAGGCCTTGGCGCGTAGTCCTGCGCACGTCCTTTGCCGCGTTCTTTTCCAAGAGTGCATCCATTTCGCGCCGGTAACTCCGTTTCGTGCCATCGGCCAGCTTGCCTTGCACTATAGGGTCTGAGCGCCACGCGATCACGAGGCTCTGCCATGTGTATGGCGATGGCTTTCTCTGGCGTTCGCTGCGCCCGCTGCGGCATTCCCAATAGAGTTCGTCGAGGCGCTTTGGGTCGCCCTGCCAATCCAGTTGAATCGTGCGCTCCTTGCGCTTCCCGTCGATTGTCTTGGTCTGGCGGTAGATCGGCACCCATTTTCCGCGCGTCCATTTCCATTGGAGCGAAGGCTTTGTGATCCGGGGCTTCGGTGGTCGGCTCATGCCTCGATATCCTCATCGTCGGGCCATGATGCGTCACCATTGACCACGGCCTTGATCGTGTCCACCCGCCAGCGCTCGTGTTTGCCGATCCGGCATGGCGGAGGGAGTACCCCTGCATCGACCAGGCGGCGGAATTCCGGGGCCGACATGTCCAGCATAGAGGCGGCAGTGGTGTCTTTCACGGCGATCATGCGACCGCCATCACGGCCCAGGCCATGATCCAGAAGATGCCCGTTGTCACGGCAAGCAAGCCCATGAGGTTTTTCTGTTTTTGGTTTTTTTCGATTTCGTCAATTCCTGCGCCAACGCAAAACGCGCAGAATATCGCCACGGCCATCAAGATCAGGCCCACGATGTTCAGGGTGAGTGTGGTCATGTAAGCGTTCCTTTCAATCTGGCGTCCGTCGCTGGCCCCCGGCGGGCGGGGGCCAGAAAGAGGCGTCAGCTTTCGGGGGTGCCGGTGAATAGCGGCAACTCGGTTTCTATGCGGGCCTTCTGGATCGCCTCATCGAAGGCGGTATCAAGGGCGCGCTGTTCCTCAAAGATCGTCAGTGAGAATGTCAGGTTGCCGCCGCGTTTGCGGTAGGCAAAGCGTACGGTGAGGCGGAACAGATCGCCGGATTCGAAAACCGGGATCGCGATGAGAAACAGGTTGGCGATCTGGAGTTTGCGGCCCGCCGCGTCCTTGTGTTCTTCGTTGAAATTGACGCGGGTTTCGCCGCTGTCAGGGTCGGTCTTGATTTCGAGGTCGCTGGTTTCATGCACCTGAAATTGCCGCCCCATGTTGACCAGATCGCGAAATTGGCCAAAGCGGCCATCGATCTTGTCGCGGATTTCAAGGTTGCGGGCTTCCCAATTCTCCAGCTTTGCCATGTCGGGCTTGGTTGAGAGGAGTGCCGGGGATGGGTCGATCAGGTCGGTGGCGTAGCTTTCGATGAAATCGCAAAGATCATCTTTCGATAGCTGTTTGCCAGAAATCTCGGTCCATCGCTTCCATTCCTTGGACAGCGGGAAGTTGTAGACGCCGCGATGATCGCAGTGGGCCGCGCCGGGTTCGCCCGCTTCGTTGCTTGTCGCGGCGGGTTCCGATGCGTGATAGTTCGCCACGCAGGTCAGGCTTAGGTTTTCAGTTTCAGGGTTGGCAAAAAGCGCGCTGTGTTCGCCCTTGAAGCGGTTTGTCCAGTCAATCAGGGACTGCAAATCCTTCAGGCGGCAAGTGCCCTTGCGCCGGGCCGGGCGGTAGCGTTCGGCCACGCCTTGGAAGATGGGCGTCAGGTCTTTGATCGTGCGGCCCTCGGGGATCGCGACAATCGCGGCCTCGCCCGGTGCGGGTGGGATGGCGTCGATCTTTTGGGTTTCGCCAAGGTGCATCGCCATCTTGGCCAGATCGTGCAGATCACCGGGGGCGCGGGGTATGGTTTCGTCTTTCGTCATGGTGTGGTCCTTTGCCTGTCAGGGTGGGGTTGTGTCGCGGGGCGGGTTATTCCGCCGCGCGAATGGTCTTGGTGTCGCTTTCGGTGGTGTCGCGCACGGGGCTGCGCATCTTGGCCAGCATTGGGCTTTCGAGGGTCAGGTTCAGATCGTCCCCGATGAAGGCTGCGCCCGAGGCGGCGGGGGCCTTGGGTTTCTTGAAGGTGCATTCGCCCAGGATTTGCAGATCGCCGGATTTCTGGCGCTGAAAGTTGATTTTCATGGTCATTTCGGCCTTGGGCTTGCCGCCGAATTCGGCCTGATGATCGACAAGGGCGGCCAGCGCATCGCGCATCCCGTCCATCACTTCGGTGTGGAAGTTGCCGCCATCGAGGATGGCCAAGAGTTGATCCATGGAGGTGATTTTGAAGGGGTCTGCCATTTGGTAGGGTTCCTTTCCGTTTGTGGTCTAGCCTGTGATGAAGCGCACGGCGCGCATCACAGCGTCCTCGGCGGCCTGTCGGGCCAGTTCGAGGTTGCGATCATTTAGGCGCACGTTGTCGGGCTGGACGTTTTGTTCGCCATCCAGCGCGCAAATCACGCCGATAAGGCCCGCGCCGCGATCCTTGATTTCCATCATCGCCGCCTTCTCGGCGTCGGTCAGCTTGCGGTATTGGTGGCGCGCTGCGTTGTTCGCTGTGCGATCATCTGATGCGCTGTCGATCTTTTTTGCCATTTGGTTTTACCTTTCCGGTCTGGGGATTTTGCCCGTGTGGGCGTCGAATTCGGTTTTGAGGGTGTCGAACCGGCGGGCGGCCTGCGGGTTGGTGTCGAGGTCGCGGCGCGAGGTGACGTTGCAGAAGCTGCGCAGCCATTCGGCGGCGGCGCTGGTGGTAAAGGCGGCGGGTGCCCCGGCGCGGGTTGCGGCGAAGGCCCGAAACCGGGGATCGTTGCACATGATCCCGGCCTGGGTGGCGCGGGGCAGATCGGCAAAGGGGGTGCGCGATGTGGTCACGTCGCGATCTCCTCTTGCATGGCGGACCCGGCCCATTGCGCGGCGGCGGCCTGCATCATGCCTGGGAAGCTGCGGTTGCGCAGGCGGGTGCGTTCGGGGCCGGGCGGCAGGCGGTGGACGCGGTTCCAGCGTTTCCATTCGGCGCTGAGGCGTTCGGGTTCCGGCAAGCAGTTGGTCGGTTGTAGTTCGGGCAGGCCGCGCAGATACCATCCGGTTGCCTTGTATTCCGGTTCCCCGAACCAGTACGGTTGCACCAGTTGCGGGGCGGGCAGGTCGGCGGGCATCCGGTCGCGCGCCAAGTCGTTCATGTTCGGGTTTTCGATGGCCACGCGGTCAATGGGGGCGGTCCAGCAAGCTGTGAAGATGCTGACCCCGTCCTCGAATTCGTCCTTCATGCTTTGCCATGTGCGCCCGTTCGGCAGGCGCTTGGGCTTGGTCCATTTGCCGGGGCCGCTCATCCAGCGCCGCCCGGATCGGCAAAGCCGGGTGCAGGGCGGGTGCATCACGGCCAGCAAGTCCCATCCTTCGTGCAATATCCCGTCGCGCACATCGCAGATGATGTGCCGGTTGCTGCCATCTTCGGCGGGTTCGAGATCGCAAGACCACACGTCATGGCCCAAAGCCGCGAAGGCCCGGCGGGCGATGCCACTGGTTTCGCAGGCTATGAGGGTGCGCAGGGCGGTCATGCATCGCCGCCTTTCTCCAACCGATCAAGGCGGTCAATCTCAGCGGCGATCAAAGCCCCAGCGCGCACGAGGTCGGCGCGGCGGGTTTTTGGTTTCCACCAGTGATTTGCCCACGGCCAAAGGTTTCGAATGGCGCTCCGCACCGTCTGGATAAGATCGTTTCGTTCAATCCCGTCTAACGTGGCCTGCATCGCGTAGCAGGCAGCGGCCCCAGCCATTTCCCCGTTACTGTGCGTATCGTCATGCTCGGGCGTCCAGCCCTCTTTCTCGAACTGGCGTTGGCGCTCTGCCGCAATGGACTGAATGCCGGTCGATTGGAAAGGGCCGGGGGCGTCGAGCAGGTCGCCCCCGGCAAGTGCGCCGGGCCTTTCGTCAGGTTTCACGGCCCCGGCGTGTGGGGTGGTCTGTTTGCGCGTCATGCCTGTGCCCCGAGGCTCAGGGCGCGCATGGTGCGATCCGCCACGCACAGCCAATTCTGGATTGCCTCGTCTTCGGAAAAGCCGGAGGCGAGGATGCCGTGCAGGTGGATTTCAAAGACGTGGCTGCAATCGCCCTTCGGTTCGGTGTAGGTGCCGCCGGTTTCGATCACCTCGTTGGCGATCAGGTCGGCACGGGTGGCGGCGTCGGCGCGGCGCAGGCTTTGGGCCACGCGCTGCACATCTGTGATCTGGAGGGAGTTGGTCATGTAAGCGTCCCTTCGTCAGAAGGGGCGCGTTGCCCGGCAGGCGATTTGCTTTGCAAGTCTGCCGAGAGGGTTTCGGCGATCTCGGGGGCATCTTCCATGACCTCTATGGCATCGCTAAGAAGGTCAGCTAGGGCGCGCGCGTCGTCTAGTGTGATAGTGAAATCATGAGTTTCACCATTCAAACACAGGCGTACTTCCGATACTGGGAAGGTATCAAATTCCCCGTTTATAAAACCGGGCATAGCCCAGAAAAATCCGCTTGGGGGTGTAATGGGGATTTGATCTACGTCGTCGGGCATGTTGCCCATAAAGCAAGCGGTGTCTCTTGTCATAGTTAAATCCTTGCTCATTACGCTGTCCTTTCGGTGGCTAGCAGGGTCATGTGCGCCCATGTGATCGCGGCCCCGGTGCGGCTGCGTGCCGGTGGGGTTTGCAGGCCATAGGCGCGGCAATGGTGGCCTTCGGCGTCCATCCAGAGCGCCGCCGGGGCGTGATGGTGCAGGTAATCCGCCGGGTTCTGGCCGCGCGCAGCCTGGGCGATCACGCCATGGGCCATGCGGGTTGCGGCGCGGGTGCGGGGTGTGTGAGTGGTGGCTTCCATCATGCGCCGCCTTTCGCGCGGCCAATGCATTTCCAGCCGCGTGTTGCGTGAAGCTGGTAGCGTTTGCCGTTCATCGTCTTGAAGCGGTTCAGCATGCGGTAGGCAAAGCCGCGCGTGTTTGTTTCGTAGGCTTTGCGATAGATTGATTTGGTATCGACAAAATCTTGATCGTAAGGATCGTGCAGATCGCCGAGGTTGTATGTAACCGCTTCGGCCAGTTGCATCACGCACCGCCTTTCGTGGCCCTGCTTTCGGCAGCGCGCCCCCTGATTTCTTCTTTGATGGCTTGAAGCGCGCGAATTGCCTGATCGATATAGGCTTCGTTGATGTCTTGCGGATCTCCGCTTTCAGCGGCCAATTCAACATCATCGATAATAAAATCTATAGCGGTTGCTGCGCTGGACGCCCGGCTTTGTAAGTTCTGAATATCCATCCTTGCCTTGCTCATGCCGCACCGCCTTTCGCCAGATAGGCCACGATGCGGGCGGTGATGCGGGGGCGGGCGGCGTCCAGTGTTTCGGACAGCGGGGCCTCGATGGCCGTGGGGGTGGCGTTCAGGCGGCGCACCAGCGTGGCGCAG
>NZ_JASHIM010000035.1 GCF_030733685.1 Roseovarius sp. MMSF_3281 | reverse complement strand
CCATGTACGGTCGAGCCGGTCCAGAATTGTTGCGGGCGAGAATGCTACCGTTCCGCCACACAGATTGAGGCAGAGCCCAATTAAGGGTTACGCGACAACCGCATTTGCTGCATTACTGATCTGGTGTGCGGAAAGGCTGACAAGCCTATAATTGAAAATGCATTGGTTCGGAAATGGTCGGTTGCGCAACTGCCCGAAGCAATCGAGTTTCGACAGTTGCAGCACCATGGCGGGGGTTCGCCTTGCGCTCGAAGCGTTCCTTCTGGTTTAAAGAAATCTGTTGGAACCAATCAGCTATGGGAGTGTTGGATCACCGATGGCCGGTTCGAGTTTCAAGCGACAGCTGTTGGTATATGCCCAACTTTTCTTCGGCATGGCCCTGTTCGGTACAGGTACCCCGTCAGCCAAGATCGTGTCAGAAGCCTTTCCCGTGTTCCTCGGACCCTTTCTCCGTCTGACAGTAGCGGCCCTGGCATTGACGCCCTTTCTCTTCATCTACCGGAAACAACTGTCCCAAATATCCCGACAGAACTGGATCAAGATCGTCGTAATCGGCGGTGTGGGCATCGTTGCCTTCACGCTGTTCCTGCTCTACGGCATGCAACGCGTGAACGGTGTGGTCGGTTCGGTTGTGATGAGCCTGAGTCCTGCGGCAATGGCCACGGCTGCCTTTATCTTCATGGGTGACAGCTTGGGCTGGCGCAAGCTTCTGGCCATTACGCTGGCCATCGCTGGTGTGCTCGTGATCAACGTATCGGGTCAGTCGATACAGTCCTCGGGATGGACATTGGTCCTTGGCAGCGTACTGGTTTTCTGTGCGGTCGCCAGCCAGACGCTTTATTCGATTCTGGGCAAGCAGATGATACGGGAACTGAGCCCTGTCGTGGCCTTGCCTCTGATTGTCTGGGTCGCAACGTTGCTCTTTGCCGGGCCAGGCCTTTATCAGGCGACAAGCTTCGACTTCTCCGAACCTTCGCTGAACGCTTGGATCGCGCTGGTCGTCTGGGGCATGGGGCCGCTCGCAATCGGAACGTTGATCTGGTTTCGCGGGCTGAGCCAGATATCGGCAAGCACGGCCTCGGGCTACATGAGTGCAATGCCCGCATCGGCGTTGGCTCTGTCATACCTCTGGCTCGGGGACAAGTTCTACCCGGTCCACCTGGTCGGCTTCGTACTCGTTTTCGCGAGCATCGGGCTAGTGACCTGGGCGCACCGCGTCAAGGAAGCAAGCCAGGAGGGCAAGCAAAGTGCGGCAGATAGCAACAGCTGTGCCCTGCCGTGTTAAACGCAATGGACCCTAAGGCCGGATGGTTGTTGTCAGGGAAAACGACACCGGGTACCCCGTGCGGACCTAGGAGGTCTCATGGACGCGACTGCCCTTTGGATGAAAGTGGTGCGGTCGGTTCTCCAAGTTAGGGCGATAGCCATCAAGCGATGTCATGCTGGTCTAGAGAACTGAAAATGTAAAAAAGGGCGCCATGAGCGCCCTTCTCTGAAGACTTTTCTTTCGCTTCAATCGCCCTGAGGCGCAGCTATAGCCTAGTGTTTCATGAAGCTGATGTCACCGACCATACCGGACTCACGGTGTCCGGGCACGTTGCACGCAAAGCCCAATTCAGTCTTTTCGCCGAAGGTCCAGGTTACTTTGGCCTTTTGACCTGGCTCCAAAAGAACGCTGTTGGCATCGTCATGCATCATGCCAGCCTGCATCATCTTGTCATGGTCGATTTTGTCGACCGTCATCATGCCGGTGTCCATCATCTTCATCATCTCGTCCATATGGCCCTGCCACATTTTTTCCGTGCCGAGATTGAATTCATGCACGAATTCACCGTCGTTGCTGACCACGAAAGTGATGGTTTCCCCTTCCATGATCTCAATGTTCGACGGGTCGAACGCCATCTCGGTCATGCTGACTTCGACAACGCGATCCGCCTTTGCCGGGTCGCCAGGTTGTCCCATCATGGCTGCGTGTCCATCACCGTGACCGTCGTCGTGGCCTGCCCCTGCGAATGCCGCTGATGTTGTTAGAGCGAACACGACGCTTGTGATCGTTTTGAGATAAGGTTGCATTTCAGTTTCCTTGTATTGGTCGAGTATAGAGTTCTGGGTTGAAATCAGACCGCTCGTCGCGGAGGTGGCGGGTCAAACACTGGCGTGAAACGGTTCGCCACCAAGGAAAACTTCAGCGGCTTCACGTCAAAGACACGTTGTGTTTGGGTGATATTTTTCTGTTGGGTGCCAATTGCCATTAAGGAACAGGCCATGCCGGGATGACAGTCTTCTGATTGGTCGGTTTCGCCATATTCATGATGCGCCGAGGCGTTGGCTTCTGATGCAATGTGCACGTGCTGGAAATCAGTTGTCCCAAGCGACATCTCTGTTCCGCCTGAAAGAACGACCGAGATCGCAAATATGGTGAGGCAAGCGATAAGGATTACGCCCGAGCGTCGCGTCAAGTTCATCAGAAAACCCCATTTTCCTTCTGAAGCGCGCGCACATAGGCGGTGATCGCTTTCACGTCGGCGTCTGTCACGCCGTCCACCGGCGGCATGTTTCCGAAGCGCCAGTGATGTGATCGGACGCCATTCTTCGCCGCCATCACGAAGGCCATATCCGAGTGATGGTTGGGTTCGTAAATCTTGTGCACCAGAGGCGGTCCCTTCCCTTCACGACCCGCTGCATTGGCCCCGTGGCAGACTGCGCATTTCGCGTTAAAGGCGCGCTCTCCCATTTGTGCGAGGGACGCCAAGTTGTCCGGCAGTTTCACCTCGACGATGGGCGCACCTTCAGCAATACCCGACATGTCGGGCGGCGTCATGGAATGCCCCGTCTGACTTGGTGCAGGACGCATGACCTGCCATAGAAGCGCACCGCTCCCGACGACCAGAACTCCGGCGATGATCCAACCAAGTTTGCTCATGTTGCAGCGACCATTTTAAATGTGGCGGGAACAACCGAAGCGACGACGCTCCGTAGCTCATAATATTTGAACGATGAGCTTTCGCGATGGAATTGGATTGGCTGTTCAAATTTCTCGAGCCATGGCTCCTGCGAAACGGGGTAGTGAACGTCGTTACACTTGAGCTTTGTTTTTGAAAGGAACCGGGACCGTTCAGGCGAACCCTTTGGTAAATGTCGCATATCCGGCCTCAGACTAACCCACCATTTGTCGGAGGGGGCTATGTTCCAGCGCTGGAAGGTCAAGAAAAACCAACATCTTAGGGGCTTAATTATTGTAACGAAATGTATCCTTGATCTTTGTTGGCAATCGCGCTTTTTTAGCCACGAAAGGGTACGGGACGTATGCGTTTTTTCAGATTTACACGAATGGCTCATATTCTGTCGCTCATCGTCTTGATGGTAGCGGCCATGCCGTTTGTCGGACCTGAAGCTGGCTCGCCGCAAGAAGATTGGAGCCACGTTGCCGCGATGGACGTTCGTGATTGTGACGCACATCTTGTGTCGGACGATACTATCCCCGGTTGCCCTGGTATGATGGTGCATTGCGTCACTTTTTCTAACGCCGATCATGCACTACCCGAACCGAAGCTCTTTGTCGTGCACGTTTATCATGGGTCTCGCGCGGTCGACGCAGAAGGCTTGAAGCCGGAAGCGTCTTCGCCCCCTCCGCGAGTCTGAACGCGCTTCGATTCTCATCCCTGCATCTTACGGCTCAGGTTTCCGGTCTCGTCCAAATAAGAAACGGCGTGAACGTGTGAAGGGCTCCCCTGTTCGGGTGGTCCTGAAACACCTCGGGTACTCGCGGGATCACTTCTCAGAAGCTACTCGAGGTCTGCCTTGATCGGGCGAACCTTCGACTCAATCATCACAAAGGAGAAGAGTATGCAACTCTTCAAAGCAAAACAGTGCGCGCTTTCCGATACAGCGCTCAGTTCGTCGGAACATCTGGCAAAAGGTCTGTCCCGGCGTCAGTTCGGTTTGACTGCGGCTGCCGCGCTTGCCATGCCGACGGCATTGCGCGCGCACGGATCGCCAAAGATCACATCGAAAGGAACCTATGATATCACTGTCGACCGGGTTCGGATCGACACTGGGAACTTTCGGAAAATGGGCGTCGGTTACAACAAGAGCCAGATTCCAACGATCCTGCGGTTCAAGGAAGGCGAGGAAGTCACCATAAACGTGACCAATAACCTTCGCGAGAGCACCTCAATTCATTGGCACGGGCTGATCCTGCCCTTCCAGCAGGACGGCGTTCCCGGTATCAGCTTCAACGGTATCGCTCCGGGTGAAACCTTCACTTACCGGTTTCCGATCCAGCAGGCTGGCACTTACTGGTTCCACAGCCACTCGGGCTTTCAGGAACCCGATGGCGCTTACGGTGCCATCGTGATCGAGCCGCGCGACGGTGAACGGATTCGGACGGATCGCGATTATGTGGTGCAGCTGGCCGACAAGCACCCGCATCCGGGCAGCCGGATCATGCGGAATCTCAAGAGGATGCCGGATTACTACAACCGCTCGCAACGCACATTGCAGACCCTGATCGAGGACTCGCGTCAGGACAGTCTAAAAGCAGCCCTCAAGGATCGCGGTATGTGGGGCCGGATGCGAATGATGCCGACCGACATCGAGGATGTGCAGGGATTTACCGCCTTGATCAATGGACGAAGCACATCACAGAACTGGACAGGGCTGTTCCGGCCCGGTGAGAAGGTTCGTCTGCGGATCGTCAATTCTTCGGCCATGACCTATTTCGACATGCGTATCCCGGGCCTGAAGATGACCGTGGTCCAGGCTGATGGCAACGACGTCAAGCCAGTCACGGTTGACGAATTGCGTGTTGCCGTGGCCGAGACGTATGACGTCATCGTCCAGCCGCGAGAGAACAAGGTCTATAGCATCATTGCCGAGTCAATGGGGCGCACCGCCCTGGTTCGCGGGACGCTGTCACCCAGAGAGGGCTATGCCGGGGCCGTGCCACCGCTCCGGCCCAAGCCTTTGCTCACCATGGCCGACATGAGCGGGATGATGGGCGGCATGGATATGGGTGACCACGTCATGCAGAACGCGGGCGGCATGCAAGACATGACCGGTATGGACCATTCGGCCATGCAGGGCATGGACCACTCCAACATGGGTTCCGCGACCGCCCCGGCAGCGCAGGCTATGGACAATTCAACCATGAAAGGCATGGACCATTCCAAGATGGAGATGTCGGCGCAACCTGCGATGAAAGGTATGGATCATTCCGGCATGGCGATGTCAGACGGAGGTGATCCGTTCTACGCACCTGGTAGCGGGCTGACACCCAAAGCCTATAATGGCGGAAAGTTCTTGTCCTACAAGGATTTGCGCGCCGCACGCCCGCTCTATCGGAATCGTGCTCCGTCACGCACCATTGAACTCCGTTTGACGGGCAACATGGAGCGTTACATCTGGTCGATCAACGGAGTGAAATACGACGATGCCGACCCAATCGTGCTGAATTATGGCGAGCGGGTGCGTATCCGGTTCATCAACGAGACAATGATGGCGCATCCAATGCACCTGCATGGGATGTGGTCGATCGTCGATACCGGTCAGGGCGCACGTAACCCCATCAAGCACACGGTGAGCGTCCAGCCCGGCACCACGACCGATATGGAGGTCGAGGTCGATGCCCCCGGACAATGGGCCTTCCATTGTCACCTCTCCTACCACGCCGACGGTGGCATGTTCCGCAAAGTCGTGGTCAGAGGGCGCCCAGCCTGAGCCAGTCAATATAAGGAAAAGCATGATGAAACGTTTCAAACTGGCCGGACTAGCCGGCCTCCTTCTACCCTTGGCTCAGGTTGCGCAGGCCGAGCCGCTGATCTGGGGTTTTCAAGCGGAGCAGTTCGAATATCGCGCGATGGATGGCGAGGATGCCTTCGTCTGGGATTTTGATGCCCTTGCGGGGTCGGATGAGCTAAAATTCGTCTGGCGAAGCGAGGCGGAACTCGGTCTGACATCGGATGATTTTGAGAAGCTGGAAAATCAGCTGCGTCTGCAGTTCCCGATCTCGACGTTCTTCGACGCCGTGGTGGGAGCCTATGCGGACACGCCTGATGGCGCTCCCGACCGCTACGCTGGCGTGGTGGGCGTCAAGGGTCTTGCACCGCAGTGGTTCGAGATCGATGCTGATCTCTTTGTCTCCGATCACCCCTTCTTCCGTTTCGAGGCAGAATATGAGGCGCTTCTGACCAATCGGCTGATCCTCACGCCGAGTATCGAAATCGATCTGCCTCTCAAGGATGATCTGGCGCGTGAACGGGGCGCGGGCGGTGCGGTTGTCGAGCTCGGGGCACGGCTCAGCTACGACGTTATCGACCGCGCGTTCTCTCCCTATATCGGCGTCAACTATGAAGCCTCGTTTGGCGACACCAAGGATATTCTCCGCGCCAATGGCGACGATACGGATGCATTCTCGATCGTGATCGGTACGCGTCTGATGTTCTGAAAATTGGCCGCCCCGGTTGAAGGCCGGGGCGGCCCGAAGATGCTTTTCTTCCCAGAAGATGCATCGAAGTTCAAACAACCAAACTGAAAAGGAGACCATGATGGGCGGTAAGGGACACGCAGGTCACATGCCACAGAGCGGACGAGGCATGGCAATTTCCGCTTGGTTAACGGGCGTCTATTTCGTCATCGAGCTGGCAATCGGCCTCTGGACCGGCTCCATTGCTGTGATTTCGGATGCGTTCCACACCTTCTCCGCTGTGGGAGGCGTCCTTGTGGCCATCATTGCAGCACGACTTGCCCGCCGTCCGGCAGATGAGGATCGCAGTTTTGGCTGGTATCGCGCGGAGATAATCGGCGCGCTGGTCAATGGCGGGTTCCTGCTTGCCATGGCGATCGTGGTGATCGTTATGGCGGCAATGCGGCTGGGATCTCCTATTGATCTGCCGACCGGTCCAATGCTGTGGGCAGCGGCTGGCGGCCTTGTGACCGAGTTCATCTCGCTCGGGTTGATCTGGAAGCAGAGCCAGAGCGATCTGAACGTCAAGGGTGCGCTCTGGCACATCATCCAGACCTTCGTTGGGAGTCTGCTGATCATCATCACTGCACTGGTCATAAAGTTTACCGGTTTTCTGCTCATCGATCCAATTCTTGGTATGGCTTTTGGCTTCGTTTTGGTTTGGGCAAGCTGGGGGATTCTGCGTGATTCCATGCACTTGCTCATGGAGGGTACCCCGGGCGATGTAAGCCTTGGCGAGGTCACGCGGAACCTGGAGGCGGTGGATGGCATTGCGGACGCACATCACGTCCACGCGTGGGCATTGACCAGCGGCAAATATGTCTTTTCGGCTCACCTGCGTGTCGGTCAAGGGGCCGATCCGCAGGAGACACTGAAGACAGCCCATAATATGTTGCGCAAGCGCTTTGGCTTCTTTTTCATCACCTTGCAGGTCGAAGACCGTTGCATTGATGAAAGCGGTGCAGAAGCCATCGACATAACTTCGGGCGAGAACCACAATCAGGCCTGACCGCACCCGATGCGCATCTATGACTGCCGGGGTGCGAGACCCCTGGATTAATTGGGCCGCTTTGCGCGTCGCCTAGCCACGCTCTTAGCCAGATCGGAAACCGGATATGAATACTATATTGCTTCTCCTTCTGATCACCTTGTCCGAGGCGACGATCGGTGTCTTCGTCAAGCTGACCGACGGCAGAATCCCGATTCAGACGTTGAATTTCTACGCGATCCTGACAGCTGCCGCCTTCCTGATGCTCGCGCTGCCGGCCGCCACAGGCCGACCGATCCGCCTGCCCTGGGGGAATTTGAAAGACACCATTGTCATCGGTGTTCTTATCGCGACGCAGATCAGTGTCTTCAACTACGCCATGACGCTGGTGCCGATCGCCAATGCCGTCATTTTCTGGAGCGTGGCACCCTTCTTTACGTTCATATTCTCGGCGATGTTCCTCGGCGAGAAGGCAGGCTTCGGCCACGTTCTCGTTTTCGGTATCGCCATCGTCGGCATCGTGCTCGCCAAACCCCTCTCAGGTGGATACTTGATCGGCAATCTCGTCGCGCTTACCGACGGCGCGATCTATGCGGCGATGATCACCTACATGCGATACGAGGGTAAGTCAGAGACGGGCAACGATATCGCGTGGTCGATGCTGACGGCGGCTATTGTCCTCTCGCCGGCGCTGTTGATCTACGGCACCGGAGATGTGCTGGGCATGGCGGAAAACAAGAGGCTGGGCATCATCGTACCGGCTGGTGTATGGGCGCTGGCGCTTGGGTTGGTATCTACGGGATTTGCCTATTTCGGAATCTCTATCGTCCTAAAGACGTTAAATGCGAACGTCTATTCCCTCGTCGACATCATCGTCTCACCTGTCGTCGCGAGTACACTGGGTTTTTTGGTCTTTGCCGAGGTCCCGGCCAAGGGCATGATCTATGGTGGCGCGCTGTTGCTTTTGGCCGGGTTTCTGCTGACGCGGATGATGACCCGTGACCGGCCCGATATAGCGGCCCATCCCTGTCAGTGCGCAGAGTGACACGCGCTGTGGAGCTGGACGAGTAAGGCCGCTGCCACGCCCCTCGCTACCTACCAGATCGCTAAGCCGTTTAAGCAGGCGATTGGTCAGCTCTGTGATGTTGGCCCGCTGTGCACGTTCTCACTGGCGCTCGGTGAAGGCGAGGCCCGGCAATTGTGGGGGCTCAAGAAAAGCCAGTTTGGTCATTCGGATTCGAGTGCCAGAGTTGTTTTTGGAAGCGCGAATCAAATCCGTGTGAGGAACTTCTGCCCAGCATTTCGATACAAAACGTTACACCAAAGTCTGGAGGCACCAGCTGACACGGGCCTTTGTAAATCATACCTCGGGGTGGTGATTCAGCAATAAAGGAGATCACCATGTTTCGACACTCATTTCTCGCCCTGTCGGTGGTAGCTGCAACCGCGCTCGGTGGGGCCGCTTATGCGCAAAACGACCATGGTCATGGTTCCAAACCCAAACCCGCCGGAGGTGGAATGATGATGCAGGGCGACGGCTCCGGCATGATGGGCGATATGCCCGGGATGGGCGACATGCCCGGCATGATGAAGATGATGATGAAGATGCACCGCATGCATGGCGACATGATGGATGGCGGCATGATGGGCGGCCACGGCGGCGGCATGATGGGCGGTGCCATGATGCCGATGCTCGACGCCGATGGTGACGGCAACGTGACGCCGCAGGAGATGCGGGAACAGCTGCAGGCCAAACTGTCCGAATATGATAGCGATGGTGACGGCACGCTGTCCATCGCCGAGTTCGAGGCGCTGCACAGCGCGATGATCCGCGAGAAGATGGTCGACCGGTTTCAGCATCTGGACGCGGATGGAGACGGCGCCATCACCGGCGATGAAATGACCGCCCCGGCCAAGAAGATGGAGCGCATGAAGAAGATGCGTTCCGGCATGGGCCAGATGCAGCAGGGCCAAGCTGGCAGCGGCCAGGGCATGGGCTCCGGCATGGGCAATTCCGGCGGCACCGGCAGCAACTGAGGATAGCGGCGCCGGCCCCCGGGCCGGTGCTGTCGCCACTCCCGAAACAGGAAATCGACATGATGGGTTTTGGAATGGGCGGCCTGTGAATGCTGCTCATCTTCGTATTGGCTGTGCTGGGGGTCTTGGCACTGGTTAAATACCTGTCCAAGTGAGCGAAAAGGCAATCGCAATGAGTTATACCTATGATCGCACTCTGCAAGGTGCCGATATCGACGAAGCGGAAGCGCGAGTCCGTGAGGCGCTGGCCGAACAAGGCTTTGGCGTTCTGACCGAAATCGACGTCAAGGCGACGATGAAGAACAAGATTGGTGCCGACATGGCGCCCTATCGCATCCTCGGGGTCTGCAACCCGGACATGGCGTACAAGGCCATCGAAATCGAGCCGCGCGTCGGCGCGATGCTGCCCTGCAATGTCGTCCTTCGAGACGTCGAAGGCGGCACCGAGATCAGTGCCATCGACCCGGTGGCATCCATGCAGGCCATCGAAAGCAATGCGCTGCACGGGGTCGCGGGTAAAGTTCGTGACATGATGCGAGCAGTGGTCAACGCCGCCTGACGGCGCGTCGGCATCAGACCTTGACCTTCTAGCTGCTGGAATCCCTATGGTTAAATGGAACCGCCGAATCGACCAGTTAAAATGGGGTACCCGCAAGATGACAACCGACGAAACCCGGACCTGGACCCTTGTCCGAACGCTGGGGCCGAGCGCCGTCGGGGCAGGGCTGTTCCTCGCCTTCGCGCCGGTGCACCTGCTGGTGAGCGAGGACGTCTCGGTGGCGATCGCGGCCCTGACCTTGGCCCTGATCGGGGGGACCTATATCGGCTTCGGCGCGTCCGACGGTGCCACACGGATCTTCTGGATGGAGCTTGGCGTCGCCATCTTCTACGCCATCATGGCGCTGGCCGGCTTGCTGTGGTCCCCGCTCGCGCTGCCGCTCGGGCTGGCGGCGCATGCCGTCTGGGACCTGCTGCACCACAACGGGGCGTTCGGCGCGCCCGTGCCGAAATGGTACATCCCCTTCTGCGTCGTCTTCGACCTGCTCGCCGCCGCGTTCTTTCTTGTACTTTATCTGGAATGAGGCCCGTTTGTTGGCGCATGGCATCCCCGTCCGAACCATCGTGAAGATCGCCGTGGCGACCGTACTAATTGCGGCCGTCGCGGCGCTGTTTCTCGGCCCACTCTCCGGGCTCGTCGAAAGCCTGAGCGGCGAACGGGTCTCGGCCTGGGTGAATGCCGCAGGTGCATGGGGGCCCACCGTCATCATCCTGCTGATGACGGTCGCCATCGTCGCGACGCCGATACCGAGCGCCCCCATCGCCCTCGCGGCGGGTGCGGCATATGGCCATACGATCGGCACCATTTACATCGTCATCGGGGCCGAGCTGGGCGCGATGGTGGCTTTCGCGCTGGCGAGGCTCCTCGGCCGGGACGTTTTGACCAGGTGGCTCGGCGACAGCGTGGACAGGGGGTGGCTGGGCTCGCAGAACGCGCTGACGTTCACGGTGTTCGCCAGTCGGCTGATGCCCTTCATCTCGTTCGATATCGTGAGCTACGCCGCCGGGCTGAGCTGCCTCCACTTCTGGCGGTTCGCCCTCGCGACCCTCGCCGGAATCATCCCGGCCAGTTTCATCCTGGCCCATTTCGGCAACGAAGCGGTCAGCGGCGAGCCCGGGCGGGCCGCCTGGGCGGCCGTCGGACTGGGCGTGCTGACCCTGACCCCGCTTGTCGTCGTGGCAATCAGGGAGCAGCGCCGTAAGGAGGCAGCGCATGACTGACCCGCGCACATCACCGCAGCAACCCGCGCCGTTCCACTGGAGGACGGTGCGCTGGTGCCTGAGGCGGGAACTGCGCCGGACCTGTCGCTGGCATCTGGCGAACCGGACGCTTTACGACGAGGACGGCGGCACGATGCGCTGGCTGCGGCAGGACAGGGACAGGTTTCTCGAGACTTTGGACCGGGTCGTTGAAGAGATGCGGGAGATCGCCGGGCTGCACGCCCTCCCCAACAGCGGAAGCCGTCTGATGGTCGAACTCGCCGTCTATACCCTCGCCGCCGATGCGGCGCTGCGACGGCACGGGGTCGGAACGGATTGCGCGCATTCGGTCGTGGCCGATATCGGTTGGGATCTCTACAGCCGCATGCTGCGCCTGTCATCGCTACCTGCGCGGGTCGTCAGCCGCAATCCCGGACGCAGGCTGCGCTGGACGATTCGAACCCTGCTGGTTTTTCCGTTCCGCCCGGTCGGCGCACCCGGCTACGAAACGCGCGTCTTCCGGGAGGGTGACGACCTGCAAACGCATTTCACCCATTGTCCTCCGCAGAGTTTCGCGCGCAAGGTGGCGACGCGCCGCGCGGACCCCGAACTGCTGGAGGCGTTCCGACAGAGCTGGTGCCTCTATGACTGGCCCGGCGCGGATATCATCGCCGGCGACGGCCGGCGGGGACACTACCGCAGGCCCAGGACGCTCTCGGCCGGTGATCCGGTTTGTGACATGTGCTGGCGCGCGCGCGGCGCGAGGCCGTCGGCCCGATCCGGCGATACCCATGATCAGGCGGAGGCATTGAAATGAAGTCGGAATACAAGGCGAACAGCATCACACTGGCTGGCGCGATTGCGATGGGCACGGGCGTGATGATCGGAGCGGGCATCTTCGCGCTGACCGGGCAGATCGCGCAGCTTGCCGGACCGCTCTTTCCGCTGTCGTTCATCGCGGGTGCGCTCGTCACCGCGTTCAGTGCCTACACCTATGTCAAGATGTCAAATGCCTACCCCTCGGCCGGCGGCATTGCGATGATCCTGCAAAAGGCCTATGGCCCCACGACCATCGCCGCGGCCGCCGCGCTTCTGATGGCGTTGTCAATGGTCATCAACGAAAGCTTGGTGGCACGGACCTTCGCCACCTACCTGCTGGAAGGCATGGGGCTCAAGCGAACGGGATGGGCCGTGCCGGCCCTCGGCGTAGGGCTGATCGTCTTTTCCTATTTCATCAACGCGGCAGGCAACCGATCCGTTGGCCTGTTCTCCATCGTCATGGCCATCCTGAAGGTCGGCGGCATCGCGTTGTTCGGCGCGGCCGCGCTCTGGGCGGGTGGCGTCTCGTTCGAGGCGGCGACGGACGGTCAATCGACACAGATCGGCGGTTTCGTCGCCTCCGTAGCCCTGTCGATCCTGGCCTTCAAGGGGTTCACCACGATCACCAACAGCGGGGCGGAAGTGACCGACCCAAACCGCAATGTCGGCCGGGCGATCATCGCCTCCATCGGCATCTGTGTGATCGTCTACCTTCTGGTCGCCTTCGCCGTCGGCTCCAGCCTGACCCTGGAGGAGATCATCGCGGCCAAGGACTATGCGCTGGCCGAGGCCGCAGGGCCGACCTTGGGCCGGACGGGCTTTTACCTGACGGTTCTTCTGGCGATCGTCGCCACGTCCTCGGGTCTGATCGCGAGCATCTTCGCGGTGTCACGCATGCTGGCCATGCTGACGGACATGAAGCTGATCCCTCACAGCCATTTCGGAATGAAGGGTGCGATCCGCGATCACACCCTTATCTACACGGTGGTGATCGCGGGCTTCCTGACCGTATTTTTCGACCTAAGCCGGATCGCGTCGCTGGGGGCGTTCTTCTACCTTGTCATGGACATCATCATTCACTGGGGCGTGTTCCGCCATCTCCGGCACGAGATCGGCGCCGCGGGGGCCGTCCTGGTGACAGCGATCACCCTGGATATCGTCGTGCTGTCGGCCTTCGCGGTGCTGAAATGGCAAAGCGACCCGCTGATCGTAGTAATCTCCCTCGTGTTGATGGCAGCTGTCTTCGCCTTTGAACGGTTCTACCTGCGCCACCTGCGGGACGGCGATGCCCACCATGACTCTCACGCTAAAACCTAGAAGGACAAGACATGCTGACCGCTGCTATCCCGTTCCCGGATATCGGCACCGAACTTTTTTCGGTCGATATCGGTGGCTTTCACCTCGCGCTGCGCTGGTATGCGTTGGCCTATATCGTAGGTATCCTCATCGGTTGGCGGCTTTGCGTCCGGGCGGTCAGGCGGGCTGCGCTGTGGCCGGAGTCGGGACCGCCAATGACCGCGAAGCAGCTCGAAGACTTTCTGACATGGGTGATACTGGGGGTGATTCTTGGCGGGCGCCTCGGCTTCGTCCTGTTATACCAGCCGCAATACTACCTGCAAAACCCCCTGGAAATCCTGATGGTCTGGCAGGGCGGCATGTCGTTCCATGGCGGCTTTCTTGGCGTAGCGATCGCGGCGATTGCATTCTGCATTCGGGAAAAGAGCCCGATGCTTGGTACGGCAGACCTTCTTGCGCTTGCGACACCTCCGGGCCTCTTTCTCGGGCGCCTCGCCAATTTCACCAACAACGAGCTTTGGGGACGTCCGACGCAGATGCCCTGGGGCGTGATCTTTCCCGGCGATATGGCCCAGGCCTGCCCGGGGGTTGAAGGACTGTGCGCAAGGCATCCCTCACAGCTCTACGAGGCGCTTCTCGAAGGCTTGGTGCTGGGCATCCTGCTGCTGGTTCTGGCATGGCGAAAAGGTTGGCTAAAAAGGCCCGGCGCCCTTACGGGAATATTCCTTGTCGCCTACGGCCTGTCCAGGGCCTTCGTCGAGTTCTTCAGGCAACCGGACATGCAGTTCGTGAGCGTGGGAAACCCAGTTGGGCATGCTCTGCATTTCGGAGACTGGGGTCTGACCATGGGGCAGGCGTTGTCTTTTCCGATGGTCCTGATCGGGTTGGGACTGATCTGGTGGGCTTTCAGACCGCCGACACGGAACGCCGCGCAGAGGGTGGACCGAACCGCCTGACCTTCCGGTCGGCCGGTGTCGGTGTTGGCTCGGGGCGCGGCTGCCCCAGCCGCCCGCCACCCCGCCGGTGGTGCTGTGTTCGCCCTCAGTCCGCCTCGGCGATCATCGTCCCTGCGCGGCCTTGCAGCATGGCAAGCGCATCCTCCAGGCGGCCGACGCAGGCGAAACGGTTTCGGCCCGAGACAAAAGTCGCGGCGGCGGCCACCTTGGGTGCCATCGACCCGTCGGGCAGATCGAGATGCCCGGCGTCTTCCGGCGTTATCCTGTCGATGGCCGATTGCGCCTCGGTGCCGAAATCGCGAAACACGGCCTCGACATCCGTCAGCAGCAACAGCGCGTCGGCGTTCAGCTTGTGCGCCAGAAGGGCTGTCGCGTGATCCTTGTCGATCACCGCCTCGATCCCGATCAGCGATCCGTCCGGCCGACGGACGACCGGAATGCCGCCGCCACCTGCACAGATCAGCGTCACATCCTGCTCGAGCAGGAGCTGAAGCACCCGCAAATCCGGAATGTCCATCGGCATTGGTGAGGGGACGACACGCCGCCAGTGCGCACCATCCGCGGCGATGCTCCAACTCCGCGCCTGCGCAAGCCGTTCGGCTTCGGCCTTGTCATAGACCGGGCCGATGAACTTGGTCGGTCTGGCGAAGGCAGGGTCTTTGGGGTCGACCTCGACCTGGGTCAGCAGTGTCGCGACCGGGCGGTCATGGCCCAGGGCGTTCTCGAGCTCCTGCTCTATGAGATAGCCGATCATGCCGTCGGTTTCCGCCCCCAGCACATCCAGCGGGAACACCTCATCGGGTTTGTAGGCGGCACCCTGAAGTGCCAACAGGCCGATTTGCGGCCCGTTGCCATGAGTGACAACCAGTTGGTGGCCGGCCTCGATGATCTGTGCCAGCGATGCGGCCGCGGTGGCGACGTTGGTGCGTTGGGTCTCCGCGGTCAGAGGTTCGCCACGGCGCAGAAGGGCATTTCCCCCGAGGGCTGCAACGACAAGCATGGGCTAGTTTCCCAGCGTGGCGACGAGGACTGCCTTGATGGTGTGGAGCCGGTTCTCGGCCTGGTCGAAGACGATGGAGGCCGGGCTTTCGAACACCTCCTCGGTGACTTCCATCGCCGTGATGTCGAATTGGCTGGCGATTTCGGCACCAAGCTCGGTCTCGGCATTGTGGAACGCCGGTAGGCAATGCATGAATTTGGTGTGCGGATTGCCGGTTTGCGCCATTACCTGCTTTGTCACCTGGTAAGGTTTGAGCAGTTCTATTCGCTCAGCCCATTTTTCTTTTGGTTCGCCCATTGAGACCCAAACATCAGTGTAAATGAAGTCGACGCCCTGCGTAGCGTCGTCTACCGCATCGGTCAGCATTAGCCGAGCACCGGTTCGATCAGCAATTTCTGTGGCCTCGCTGCGTATTGCTTCCGTTGGCCAGAGGTTTTCCGGCGCACACAAACGCACATCCATGCCCATCTTGGCCGCACCGATCAGCAGGCTGTCGCCCATGTTGTTGCCCACGTCGCCCAGAAAGGCAAAGGCGACCTGACCCAGCGGCTTGTCCGAGTGCTCCTGCATGGTCAGGAAATCCGCGAGGATCTGCGTCGGGTGGAACTCGTCCGTCAGCCCGTTGTAGACCGGCACGCCGGCATATCTCGCGAGTGTCTCGACAATGGGCTGGCCGAAACCGCGATATTCGATCGCGTCATAGACCCGCCCCAGAACGCGGGCGGTATCCTTCACGGTTTCCTTCCTGCCCAGATGCGACCCAGAAGGACCAAGATAGGTGACATGCGCGCCCTGATCGTGGGCCGCAACCTCGAAGCCCACGCGGGTGCGGGTGCTGTCCTTTTCGAAGATGAGCGCGATTTCCTTGCCGGTCAGGCGCGGGACCTCGTAGCCGCCGTATTTGGCGGCCTTGAGATCGGCTGAGAGCTTCAGCAAAAAGGCGATCTCCTGAGAGCTGAAATCGCGCAGCGTCAGGAAATGGCGGTTTCGCAGATTGTAGGACATGGGGTCTCCTTTCGTCAGATAGGGTCCCGAATGGTGGGGCAACTCATGCAGTGGCTGCCGCCACGCCCCCGGCCAAGCTCGGCCCCGGGAATGGCCAGCACCTCGATGCCGGCCTTTTCGAGTGCGGCATTGGTATCGTCGTTGCGATCGTAGCCGATGACGACCCCCGGCGAGAGTGCCAGCACGTTGTTGCCGTCGTTCCACTGCTCGCGCGACTGCTCGGCCAGGTCGCTGCCGCCCGTGGGAACGAGGTTCAGGCGCTTGAAGCCCAGGATTTCGGCCGTGATCTCGAACAGGTGCCGGGCATCCCGCCGGATATCGAGCGGCGCCTTTCCTTCGCCGGGGCGCAGGTCATAGCAGGTGATCGCGTCAGCCACTTCCTTGAACGTGGTCACGACATCCCCCCCGCAATGGGTAAAAACGGTATCAAGATGCATCGCCGCGCGCGACCGCGGCATCTGACAGGCGATGACGCGCTGCACGTCGCCGCTGGCGAATAATGCCTCGGCAAGCTGTCCGACAGCCTGGGGCGTCGAGCGTTCGCCCATACCGACCATGACCACGCCGTGCCCGATCGGCATGATATCCCCGCCCTCCAGCGTGGCCGCACCGAAATCCCGCGTCGGATCACCGAACCAGACCCGCACCCGATCCGTGAATGTCGGATGGAACCGGTAGACGGCGGCCATGAGCAGCGTCTCGGGTCGGCGTGCCGCGAAATGCATAGGGTTCAGTGACACGCCGCCATAGACCCAGGCAGAGTTGTCGCGTGTGAAGATGAAATTCGGTAGTGGCGGGAGCACAAAACCGTGCTGCCCTAGATAGCTACCGAACATGCCTGAAGGGGTGAAGGGTAGATCATCTACCGTGAACCCGCCAACGAGGTAGCGAGCAAGTTCTTCTCCGGGCAATTCTTCCATCCAGGCGCGCAGGTCGTCACGCATGCCGACCCCCACATCGTTACGAGTGATGCGGTGGTCCAAAATCCAGGCCCGCGCGTCTTCGACGTCCAGAGTCTCGGCCAGCAGGGTCATGGCGTCCAGAACCTCGACCCCCCTCTCGCGCATGATCGCCGCGAAGACATCGTGATCGCGGATCGCCTGCTTGACCCAGAACACATCGTCGAACAGCAGTTCCTCGCGATTGTCTGGGGTCAGGCGCCGATGGGCTAGGCCGGGTGGCGAGACGATAACCTGCCGCAGCTTGCCGGTTTCAGAATTTACGCCAAGGGCATGATCTGTCATTGATATTTTCCTTTGGATCAGAGGGTCGCGGCAACGCTGAGCGCGGCCATGATGAAAATCGCGAGCATCAGCAGAAGCGGCCAGACGAACACCACCCAGCGGTCGAAGGATACGCGGCCGATCGCCAGACCGCCAATGACGACGGCCGAGGTCGGCGTGATCAGATTCACAAGGCCGCTCGCCGATTGATATGCTGTCACCACAAGATCACGGCTGACGCTGGCAAAATCCCCCAGCGGGGCCAGAATTGGCATCGACAGGACCGCGAGCCCCGAAGAGGACGGCACCAGAAAGCTCATCCCGATCTCGATCCAGAGCATCAGATTTATGAAGGCTATCTCGGATAGGCCACCCAACGTTTCTGCAGCGCTGTTGAGGATGGTGTCGGCGATCAGGCCCTGTTCCATGATCACAACGATTCCGCGCGCCAAGCCGATCACCAGCGCCACGCCAAGCAGGTCTTTCGCCCCGTCCACAAAAGCAGAGGTCAGTTTCTTCTCCCCCATCCGCGCGACCAGGCCTACGACGATGGCCATGCCGAAGAAGAGCGCCCCCATCCGTGCCATCCACCAACCCTGGCTCGACACTCCCCAGATCATCACCGCGAAGGTGGCGAAGAAAAGGACCAGCACCAGCTTCTGAGTTCCTGTCAGCTTCGGTTCGGTGAATTCGGCATCGTCAGCGCCCAGAAATATCCGACGATGTGCATCGTGCTGCTTGGCGACCACCGAGCGGGACGGATCGGCCTTCACCTTTGAGGCGTAGCGCATCACGTAGGCGATGCATGTCAGAAGCCCGCCGATCAGGATGACCAGCCGCAACGCCATGCCCTGGGTAAAGGGTATCCCCGCCGCGTTAGATGCGATTACGGTTGCAAACGGGTTGATCGTGGAGCCGAGGGTGCCGATGCCCGCCCCGATCAGGATGATCGCGACGCCGGTAACGGCGTCAAATCCCGCGGCTATGACTACCGGGATCAGCAGCGCATAAAAAGCCAGTGTTTCCTCGGCCATACCATAGGTCGTGCCGCCCACGGCGAACAGTGACATCAGGATCGGGATCATCCAGATCTCGCGCCCCTTCATGCGCCCCATGGCTGTTTGGATACCAGTATCGATGGCTTTGGTGGCGTTCACCACACCCAGAAACCCGCCGAGCAGGAGCACAAACAACGCAACGTCGATCGCATTGGCCGCATAGCTGTCCGGATCGTAGAACCCGGCGACGGGCGCAAGCATCACATCGACGAAACCCTGCGGATTGGGCTCGACCGTCTGATAGGTGCCCGGCACCGCGATCTCGCGTCCGACCTCTTCGTTCATGGCCCGGTCATACTGGCCCGCAGGGATAATCCAGGTCAGCGCCGCGACAACAATGATGAGCCCGAACAGGATGGAATAGGCGGTGGGAAACCGTGCCGCCATGCCATCTGCCTCGGGCTTCGAATGGGTGTTCAGATCACTCATCGGTTTTCTCCCTCCGTGTTCATTGAGTGGAGTCTTGCGTGGGTCTCAGTGCCGGAACGAAGGCAGGTACACTGGCTGCGTAGGCGTCGAATTCCTTTCCGAACGCGGCCCGTGTCTCGCGCTCTTCCGCGCGGGCCAGCCGCACATACATCCAGATAAGCACCGGATACATTGCCAGTGTTAGCAGTGTGGGCCACTGGACCAGAAAGCCGGTTAAAACCAGAACGAAGCCGACATATTGCGGATGACGCACGCGCGCATAGGGACCGCTGGTGGCCAGCCTTCCGCTCCTTTGGGCATGATAGAGCACGCGCCATGCGGCTGAGATCATCCAGAAGCCGAGACCGATGAAGACGAAACTGAGGATGTGAAACGGGCCGAAATGCGGGTTTGCCTGCCAACCGAAGAGCATTTCCGGCAAATGTCCGGCGTCGTGCGAAAACCAGTCAATTCCCGGGTAGGTCGTTTGCAACCAGCCGGACAACAGGAAAATCGTGAGAGGGAAGCCGTACATCTCAGCAAACAACGCCACTAGAAACGCACTGAAGGCCCCGAAACTGCGCCAGTCGCGCGCCGTTTGCGGCTTGAAGAAGCTGAATGCAAACATGATGAAAATGGCCGCATTCAGCAGGGCAAAAAACCATAGCCCATAACCAGGTTCGTGCATCATGACTTGTCACCCCCACCATGACCACCGTGGCCACCGTGCATGAAAACATGCATTACAACACATCCCAGAAGGAGCAGCGCGAGAAACCCGTTGCCTCCGAAAATGTGGACACGGTGTTCGAACGCGAGTAGGGCCGCACCGATCCCGAGAGCAATCAAGAGGTAGATGCCCGTGCGGGACTTCCAGAAACCCTTTTCGCGATTGTCGTGATGATTGTCCTGATCATGATGCTGCTCTGTCATTTGGTCTGGCCCTACTCAGGTTGAATGGTGGAATTGTCCGCGATAAGCGGTTCAGAATTTCAGTCGCCGCAGCCGAAGCGAGTTCACAACGACCGATAGTGAAGACGCGCTCATGGCAAAGGCGGCGAAGATCGGTCCGATCAGGATACCCAAGAATGGGTAGAGCACGCCGGCCGCGATCGGCACGCCCGAGGCGTTGTAGATCAGCGCGAAGAACAGGTTTTGGCGGATGTTGCGCATCGTGGCCTGGCTCAGCTTCCGGGCGCGCACGATGCCGTCAAGATTGCCCTTGACGAGGGTGAAGCCCGCGCTCTCGATTGCGACGTCTGCGCCGGTGCCCATGGCAATGCCGACATCGGCCTGTGCCAGCGCCGGGGCATCATTGACCCCGTCTCCCGCCATCGCGACTTTCCGACCCTGCTCCTGCAATTCCTTGATGATCCGGGCCTTGTCCTCGGGAAGGACATCGGCACGGATTTCGTCAATGCCAAGGCGGTTCGCGACGGCCTGCGCGGTGCGCTCGTTATCGCCGGTGGCCATGATGATGCGGAACCCCAGTTCGTGCAGCGCCTTGAGTGCGGCGGGCGTGGTCTCCTTCACCGGGTCGGCCACGCAGACCAGCCCGGCGATCGTACCGTCCAGCACAATGAACATGACGGTCTCACCTTCGTCACGCCGCGCATTGGCGGCATCCACCAGCGCACCGCTGTCCAGCCCCATGTCGCGGATCAGAGCCGCATTGCCGAGTGCGACCGATTTGCCATCGACCCGCCCCTTAACTCCCTTGCCGGTGACGGCCTCGAAGTCCTCGGCCTTGGCGAAATCCACGCCGCGCTCCTCAGCGCCGCGCACGATTGCCTCGGCCAGCGGGTGTTCCGACCCGCGTTCGAGCGAGGCGGCGAGGCGCAACACCTCAGCCTCGTCATGGCCGTCCTCGGGCAGCACCGCGACCAGTCTTGGCTTGCCTTCGGTCAGGGTTCCCGTCTTGTCCACGATCAGCGTGTCGACCTTCTCGAATCGCTCCAGCGCTTCAGCGTTCTTGATAAGCACACCCAACTGCGCGCCCCTACCCGTCGCAGTCATGATAGACATTGGCGTGGCAAGGCCAAGCGCGCAGGGGCACGCTATGATGAGCACCGCGACGGCCGATACAAGGCCATAGGCCATGGCCGGGTCTGGTCCCCAGATAGACCACGCAACGAAAGACACGATGGCGATCGCTATGACAGCCGGCACGAACATGCCTGCCACCTGATCGGCATATTTCTGGATCGGCGCGCGGCTGCGCTGCGCATCGGCGACCATTTGAACGATCTGGCTGAGCATTGTGTCGGCGCCGACGCGCGTGGCCTCGATCACGAGGCTGCCGGTGCCGTTGATCGTCGCGCCGGTGACGGGTTCGCCTGCGACTTTCTCGACGGGAACGGGCTCGCCGGTGATCATCGACTCGTCCACCGACGAGCGCCCTTCGACAACGACCCCATCGACCGGCACCTTGTCGCCGGGCCGGACACGCAGGTGATCGCCCAGTTGCACCTGGTCGAGTTCGATCTCTTCCTCGGTTCCATCGGGGCGGATCACCACCGCTGTCTTCGCGGCCATGTCGAGCAGGGCGCGGATCGCCTTTCCGGTCCCTTCGCGGGCGCGCAGTTCCATAACCTGGCCCAGAAGAACCAGCGTTACGATCACGGCGGCGGCTTCGAAGTAGACTCCGACATTACCGTTCTCGTCGCGAAAGCCCTCGGGGAATATCTGGGGCGCGACGACCGCGAGGATACTGAACACATAGGCCGCGCCCACGCCCATGCCGATGAGGCTGAACATGTTCAGGTTCATCGTCCGGAAGGAATGGTAGCCGCGCACAAAGAAAGGCCAGCCCGACCACAGGATGACCGGCGTCGACATTACCAGTTCCAGCCAGAGAGATGTGCGTTCCCCCAGCAGTTCCTTGAAAAAGGTGAAGCCGACGAACGGCCCCATCGCAAGGATCAGGACCGGGATGGTGAGGACGGCACCAACCCAGAACCGCCGGGTGAAGTCGACCAGTTCGGGGTTCGGGCCTTCGTCCTCTGCGCTGACGGTCGCGGGCTCCAGCCCCATACCGCAGATCGGGCAGGAGCCAGGGCCGGGATGCCTGACTTCGGCGTGCATCGGGCAGGTGTAAATCGTTCCGGTGTAGCCTTCGGGCACGGTGTCGTATTCACCCCCCTTGACCCCCACGGTCGCGGCCCCGTGGGCGTGACTGTGACCGGAGTGATCATGGCCGTGGTGGGCGTGGTCCATGGACTCGCCCTCGGGGGCCAGGAACATGCCGCATTTCGGGCAACTACCTTCTTCCGTGCTGCGTATCTCGGGGTGCATCGGGCAGGTGTAGACCGTCCCGGCGTAGCCTTCCGGAACTGTGTCCAAGGTTTCGTGGCCTTCGGTCTTCCTGGCTGGTTGGCTTTTGCTGTCGTTCATCTTGCGTCCTTTCCTGTCCCGTTCCGGCGAGATGCTGTCTATCGCCGGACCGAGAACTCGAAAATGTGCCGGCGCCCGGCGGAAATCAGGTGTCTTCGCTGACCCGTATTCAGACAGGCGTGTCTTTCAGCTTTTCCATCTGCCGCGCCGCCCCGTTCCTCGGTTGCAGTCGATGCCGGGGCGGGTCGGACAATATCGGCACTTCACGCTCCTTTCTTTGCCGAAAAGAAATTGAATGTCGGCACGAAGATCACGGCGATATACCAGCCATAGGCAAAGCTCTCGACCAAGCCCAAAACGGCGCTGGACCAGCTGATCCAGGTCACGCCGGGCAGCAGCGGCAGCCAAGCCTGATACATTGTGGCACCGGGAAACACGAGGCCGAAGACAACGCACAGCAGGAAGCTGACCGCCAGCAGGGTCCCAAGCGCCATGCCTATGGGAACAATGCGAATAGATGCGAAATCCGACATGATTTCTCCTTTCAAACCACTTGGAGCGATCCTGTTATAGAGGTGGATGCACCCACAGACGCGCGAGTGTCACGAGGTTTTCTGTATCGTTTTGTCGCAATAACCCTCGAGGAAATCGGCCGTTTTAGGATGCCGGTCGAGGAAAATCGGGATGGCAATTTCGCTATTTCGCAGCGAGCGAGATGAGTGGATTAGAAGCAGGGTAGAGAGCCCTACAATTGCGCTTAGCGTAATCATGACTGTGATCTCCTTTCATTGCCGAATTACTGGCCTGACCTTCTCGCCATGTAAGGTTTCTTCGCGATTAGCTTCAGGTTTTGCTGCAACAGCATCCCTTGGACCGTGAAGCAGTCGCCCGGGCCACGGGCTTGACATCGGCGGCCAAGGTGACGGAATTACTGCCACAGCACCCGCCAGATTTTGGGCTTTCGGTTTGAGAGTTTTCGCTTTGGGTGGTTTTCTGGTCCATTTAGGCCTCCTTCAATTAAGGTTTCAGATCGGAGACGCCCACCACGACCTTCCATTACAGGGAAAACTGTAGATTTCGCGTATTTTCTGCTAGATCATGCAATTCCAACCTTCAGCAGCAGATCGGACCCGAGACTATAAGGCGGAAAATCGAGGTTGCGCGGTGCGGGACCTTTTCGAATTCGGCCTGATAGATCGTAATGCGATCCGTGACACGGACAGAACCACCCGCCGAATTCTCCAACGCTGGACCCATCTTGACCGATCGGCACACAGCCAAGGTGCGTGCAGATGCCTATCACGATCAACCACTCGCCAGCTTCATCGGCCGCTCGGTTCCCGTCAAGGGCAGGCAAGGGTTCACTGATATTGGGATCCCCCTCGCTGTCATCAATCGGATCAGGAAGATCATCAAGCAGTGTGGCCCTTGCCTTTGCGACGGTCTCAGGCGTGCGACGCCAAATGAAGACTGGCTTGCCAGCCCATTTAACGGTTATCCGCGTCCCCAATTGTACGCCGGTCAAATCTACGGCAATCGTTGACTGACTGATCACATCGGCCGAGGGGTTCATGGAATCGACCAATGGCCAGACCGCGGCCCCTCCGGCAACTGTTCCTGCTGCTGCGGTTGTATAGTAAAGAAAGTCGCGTCGGTTGGTAGCTTCTACACGGTCAGCAGTTTGTTGTAAAAGGGCATCGTGCTCTCCTTCGCTTGCCTTTGGTCGGTTCCGCGACAATCAGAGGCCTCGTGGCGGCCCTGTTTCTTAGCTGCCAAGGCGTCAATCTGGCGGCTTTGAATCGCTCTTGTGGTCTGCAAAATTCTGTTACGACGTCTGGAAATTCAGCAGCAGCTCACAAGTTCGGTCGCTATGTCGCGACGTAATCCGGCAGAGAGATACGCGCCGTCTATGGACCAGAGGCCCAGAAGCATCGCGGCTTCAACCAAGGTCCGGACTTCGCCTCCTACCCGCAGAAACAGTTCCTGTGAAATCGGCGCATCGACATGGCGCGAACTCGCGGCGCATGTGCGACTCAAACCCTGAACAAGGCCAAGCATTTCCTCCCAGGTGACGAGACGCTCGGGCGTTGCCGGATCCGACATATACCCCCTCGGTATATCATTTCGGGGTCTCCCGTCGTGGTGCCCGAAAACGGGCTTTTCACAGGAGTGGACGCTCCCTGACGTAAACCATTACACTTAGTCGAGTCAGTACTCGCCTATTTGGCTACGTCCCTTGGAGCACAATGCAACTCGTCTTCCGGGCTTTCACAGCCGATCGGAGGGCAGTAGCAATCGTCCCATCCTGTCTTGCAGCACTTTCCACAATGGCCCGTCAACGCGTCACGTAAGGCCATGCGGGCTCGGTGAAGCCGTACTCCAAGCGCGTTCCGCGTAAGGCCCATGTCGGTGGCAACAGTGGCGCGGTCCTCCTCGCCAAGGTCAATCCGACGGATCAGGTCGGCATCCGCATCGCGCAAGGTGGGTATCAGACCGTTCACGCAACGGCAAAATTGCGCCATCTGTTCGGGGGCATCATGAGCTAGTTCCTCGGGTTCTCCGCCATATGCTTCGGTCAGGCGCCCTCGACGTGCCGCCTTGCGGAAATGATCGTTCATCGTCGAACGCAATATGGCGTAGAGCCAAGAATCCACCCGTTCCACATCGCGCAATTGTTCTTTGCGCGTAAGCACGCGGATGCAGAATTCCTGCAAAACATCCTCGGCATCCGCTTTGTTGCCCAAACGGCGCATCAGAAAGCCCCAAAAAGCCTGCCTGCCTTCTGAAAGCGCCATTCTGGCTGCGTCGTGATCATGCGTGACTCCGCACGATTTATTTTCTGTGCCCGTCATACTTCGCCGCCTCCTGATTGAGATGCTGGCCGCTCGCTATCAACTTCATTTCCAAGCATCGCTTTCCGCCGGTGAACTAGCGCTATACCCAAGAATATCATAACGATCCCGATGATCTGCAAGAGCGATAGACGCTCGCCATAGATCACGAAACCCAAGGTCAACCCGAAGACTGGAATGAGAAAGCTGAAGGCGTTGGCCCGGTTCAAGGGAACCGTTTCAAGCGCCGTAAACCATAACCAATAAACAAGAGCGGAACCTGCCAAGGCCAAGGCAAGAAGTGAAGCTATAAACGTGAACGGGTCGTGTCTCGGAGTTGGTGGAAATTTGAAGGCGGCGTAATCTCCGGGTGAACATCCACCCACCCAACCGGCGGC
>NZ_JASHIM010000034.1 GCF_030733685.1 Roseovarius sp. MMSF_3281 | reverse complement strand
TCTGAGCAATCAGAGCATCCGGATACTTACGAGCTCCCGCCCGCAAACATACTTACACGTCAGCGACGGACTGGATATTTTCGGCCAGAAGATGCGCATGGGGGTTGTCGCCTTTTGTGGCTTGGATAAGTTGTCTCCCGGTAAAGGGGGAAGGCATGTTGGAACTTGATCATTTGGCCGTGGTGGCCGACGGCTTGGAAGCCGGGCGCGCGGCGGTGGAAGAGACGTTGGGCGTGGCGCTACAGCCGGGCGGCGCGCATGCCTACTTCGGAACGCATAACCTTTTGCTGGGGTTGGAAGACGGTCTTTATCTTGAGGTGATCGCGGTCGACCCTGAGGCGTCTGACCCCGGGGTGACCCGGTGGTTCGATCTTGACCGGATGCAGGGCGCGCCGCGGCTTGGCAATTGGATTTGCCGAAGTGATGACCTGGAGGCCATGGTGGCGCGCTTTCCCGAGGCCGGCGCGCAAGTGGCCCTTTCGCGCGGCGATTTGAATTGGCGGATGGCGGTGCCGCGCGACGGGCGGCTTCCTTTCGGCAATTGTTTTCCGGCGCTGATGCAGTGGGATTGCGCCGCGCATCCGGCGGCGCGTTTGGCCGCGTCGGGGTGTCGCTTGCAGCGTTTGATGGTGGCCCATCCCGATTCTGCGGAATTGGCGGCGCAATTGGCACCGGTTTTGGCCGATGAGCGCGTTGCGTTCGAGCCTGGTGCACCGGGATTGAGGGCCGAGATCATGACGCCTTCGGGCCTGCGGGTGCTGGAATGATCATCCGGCAGGCGCGGGCAGAGGATGCCGAGGCGGTTGCCGCGCTGTGGAACCCGATGATCCGTGAGACGGCGATTACCTTCAACTCCGCCGAAAAGACGGTTGCGGGCCTGCGTGAGGAGATCGGCACGCCACATGCTTTTTTATTGGCCGAGGAGGAAGGCGCGCTTTTGGGCTTTGCCACCTACGGGCAGTTTCGGGGCGGGGTCGGGTATGCCCGAACGGGTGAGCATACCGTCATTTTGGCCCCCGATAGCCGGGGGCGCGGCATTGGCCGCACCCTGGTGGAGGCGGTCGAGGAACATGCCCGTGAGGCCGGGTTTCATTCGATGTTTGCCGGGGTGAGTGGCGAAAACCCCGGCGGCGTCGCCTTTCACGAGCGGTTGGGCTATGCGCAGGTGGCGGTGCTTGCTCAGGTCGGTAGGAAATTCGGCCGCTGGATGGATTTGATCCTGTTGCAAAAACTTCTTTGATGCGGCGCTGACTTTTCTGCGTGAACTGGATAGTTTGAATAAATGTCGATTTGGACCCGTATAACCGAGGCGGTTTCTGCCCTGACCAATGGTGAGGGGCTGAGCGCGGTATTCGACCGCCTGCGCACCCCGCCCGAGCGTAGCGTGGCCTTCACGATTGCGGTGATCGCGCTGAGTGCCAAGATGGCCAAGGCCGATGGTCTGGTGACCCGCGACGAGGTGACCGCTTTTCGCGAGGTGTTCCAGATTGCCCGCGATGACGAACCGGGCGCGGCGCGGGTGTTCAACCTCGCGCGGCAGGATGTGGCCGGATTCGAGGATTATGCCGCCCGGATCAAGCGGATGTTCGGCGAGCAGGATGGCACCCTTTGCGATTTGATGGAGGGTCTGTTTCATATCGCCATGGCCGATGGCACCTATCACCCCAACGAGGATGCTTTCCTGCGCCGGGTGGCAGAGATTTTCGGCTTGCCCGACGGGGATTTCAAACGTCTGCGCAGCCGCTTTGTGCCGGATGCCAAGCCCGACCCATACGCGGTTTTGGGGATCGACCCCGACGCATCATTGCAGGAGGCGCGCAAGGCATGGCGCCGACAGGTGCGGGACAGTCACCCCGACGCGATGATCGCGCGCGGCGTACCGGAAGAGGCCGTGAAACTGGCCGAGAAACGGGTGATTGATCTCAACCGCGCTTGGGAAGAGATCAGCCAGGGAGGCGCGGATGCGGATCGCCACCTATAATATCGAGTGGTTCAACTCGCTATTCGACGATGACGGGACCCTCTTGGTGGATGGCGAATGGTCGAGCCGCTACAACATCACACGGCAGGATCAGATCACCGCGCTTGGTATTGTCTTTACCGCCCTGGATGCCGATGCGGTGATGGTGATCGAAGCACCGGACCACAACGGCAAGCGGGCCACGGTGCCCGCGCTTGAGAATTTCGCGGCGTTCATGAAGCTCCGGGCGCGGCGCGCCGTCGTGGGATTCGAAAACCACACGCAGCAGGAAATCGCCTTGATGTATGACCCAGATGTCCTGCGCTGTGCGCATGACCCGCAGGGTGAGCCCACGGGCAAGAAGGGATCGACAGAGGCACCGCGCTTTGACGGGGTGTTCCGGATCGATCTGGATATCGATGACACGCATGACCTTGTGGAATTTTCCAAACCGCCCCTAGAGTTGGCCTGTGAAACATCGGGTGGATTCGCCTTTCGGATGATCGGGGCGCATCTGAAATCCAAGGCCCCGCATGGGGCGCGGAACCATGACGAGGTCATGCGTATGGCCATCTCGAACCGCCGCAAGCAACAGGCGCAGGCGGTCTGGCTGCGGCACCGGGTGGAACAGCATCTGGATGCGCACGAGCCGCTTATCGTGCTGGGAGATTTGAACGATGGCCCGGGGTTGGACGAGTATGAGTATTTGTTCGGGCGGTCCTCGGTCGAGATTATCACCGGGGAAGGTGGCGATGAAGAACACCTGTTGTATGACCCGCACGCGCGGCGCGCGTTGACCCGCAAGATCGGGGCGATGAACACCACGGCGCGGTTTTACCTGTCGTCCGAGAAACGCTATCTTCAGGCATTGTTGGACTATGTGATGGTCTCGCGCGATCTGGCGGCGAAGGGGCCGGACTGGCGTATCTGGCACCCGTTTGACGATCCGGGCTGTTGGAAGGTGCCGGAACTGCGCGATGCTTTGGTCACGGCCTCGGATCATTTCCCGGTAACTATGGATATTGAATTGCCGACTTAAAACGGAAGCAGGGGGTGCTTATATCATGGCCATGAAACAGGTATTTGCACTTTCTGTCGCGGTTTCGCTGGCCTCGCCCTTGGCGGCACAAGAGTCGGATGAAGACGGTATGGCATTGATGGAGCGTGGGGCGCAGATGTTTTTCGAAGGCATCATGCGCGAGATGGAACCGGCGATGAAAGACCTTGAAGGCCTGGCCGAGCGGATGGGCCCCGGTTTGAAGGGTTTTGTCGACGAAATGGGGCCCGCCTTTGCCGAGTTGATGGAGCAAATCGACGATCTGTCGGCCTATCATCCACCCGAGATGCTGCCCAATGGCGATATCATTCTGCGCAAGAAAACCCTCGATGAAATGGAGAAAGCTCCGCTTGATGACGGGGAGATCGAGATTTGACCGGATTTCGCGCCCAAAGTGTTTCAAATAAGACCTGCAATACGGATTTTCGCGAAATGCTTTGAGCTTTACATCTTGCGAGTGGCGGTCTCGGGTCGCCTCCGGCGGGAGTATTGGGGGAAAGATGAAGGGGATTGCAAGGTGAGGTAAGGGGGTAGGCCGTTAGCTGCGGGCGGTTTTCACCTTGGCCTCGGCATCAAGCGCATCGGAAAGCGAGTTGAAGCGCGCCTCGGCCACCTCGCCGAAAAGCGGTGCGGCCTCTTTCGACAAGCGCAGTTCCAGCATTTTCTTCTTAGGGTACCAGCGCATTTCGCCAAGCTTGGCATCTTCCTGAAGCCACAACATTGCGGTGAAACGCAGAGCCTTGCCCAGAACTTCGGCTTCTTTCGCGCTTTTGTCGTCGATCAGGTCGGTGAGGTCCTCGAACCGGGTGCCTTCGCGCTTGTTGGAATAACGGTGCAAAAGGGCAAGGCCCAGAAATATCCGTTCGGAATGTTTGAGCCCGCCCAGATTGGCGCGGGTGGCGTTATCAAAACAGTCTTCGGCCCGGTAATCGGGGTGTGCGCGCCAGCTTACATCGTGCAGCAGGCAGGCGGCCTTTATGATGCGGAGGCGGTCGGGCTTGGCGGACCTAAAGATCGGCTGGATGAATTCATAGGCCACCTTGCCAAAGCCCGGCACGCGGGAATCCTTGGCCTCGGCGAAGCGGCAGGCCTCGATCAGCGGGTCGCGGTCGCGCAACTGTTGGGGCATTTGTTCGTAGAGCAGGCCCTCGCGGATGCCGTAGCTTGATATCGCGATATCGCGCGGCTTGAAGGTTTTGACCACCTCGCGCAGCACCTCGATGGCATAGGGAACCAATGCCATCCGGGCCGAGGAGACGTCCGCGCGGTTGCGAAGGTCATCAAGATCGCATTTTTCGATGTACCTGGCCGTTTCACGCACCGATTTAGGCGTCATGCGGTATTCGTGCAGAACATGCAGCGGATAACCTTGCCGCTCCATGTCAATCTTGGCGATGGCCCGCCACGAGCCGCCCACCAGAAAGAGGCGGTTTTTCTGTTCGCCAAGGGCGGCATGCATATCCGAAACGGTCTCGTGGATCAGTTTTTTCCGGGCTTTCTTGCCGCCCTTCATGTCACGAAGCTTAAGCGGGCCGAGCGAGGAGGACATGCGCTTGCCAACCTCGCCGTTGTCGATTTCGGCCAGTTCCATGGAGGAGCCGCCGATATCGCAGACCAGACCATAAGAACCGGGCCAGCCAAGCAATACGCCTTGCGCCGATAGACGGGCCTCTTCCTTTCCGTCGATGACCCAAAGACGGATGCCGGTTGCCGCTTCGACCTCGGCCCGGAAATCGGGGCCGTCCTTGGCATCGCGCACGGCAGCTGTCGCCACGGTGACCAGGGGGCCGGTGCCCATGCCCTCGCCCAGAAGCTTGAAGCGTTTGAGCGCGTTAAGCGCGCGTTTGCGGCCTTCGGGGTTGAGGCGGCCGGTTTCCGACATGCCCGCACCAAGGGCGCACATGATCTTTTCGTTGTAAAAATAGGCGGGACTGCGGGCTGCGCCGTCAAAGACAACCAGCCGGACCGAGTTCGAGCCTACGTCGACCACGCCCACGCGGCTGAGGGCGCGCGCGGAGGGTTTGTCAAAAAGGGGGCGTCCGAATGGGCCGCCTTCCTCTTGGCTGGGGTCCGGTGTACCGTCCATGATCCACTTTGGTCGAATTCATGCCCTGTATGCGCCAGCGCTTGGAAAGGGTCAATCCTCGGTGTGGGTGAGTTTGGGCACGTCCGAAGCGCCGGCCGAGCCACGGCCCGAAAGCGACGGGTTTTCCATGAAGAACCGGTGACAGTTGAAGGCAAATTCGCCCTCTGGAACCGCAAGCCGTTGAAAGCTGCCATCCGGCGCCATGACCCAGCTTTGCGCCACGTCGGCCATATTGGCGGCCATGATCTGACTGACGATTTGTGCCTTTACGGTAGGGTTTTCGATTTCCACCAATGTTTCGACGCGGCGGTTGAGGTTGCGGCCCATCCAGTCGGCGGAACTTATGTAGACCCGTGCCTTTTTTGAAGGCAGGCCCGCGCCGTTGCCAAAGCAGACGATACGCGAATGTTCCAGGAAACGCCCGACAATGGATTTCACGCGGATGTTCTCTGACAGGCCCTTGATGCCGGGGCGCAGCCCGCAGATGCCACGCACCACGAGGCTGATTTGCACGCCCGCCTGACTGGCCTTGTAAAGCGCGTCGATGACATCGGGTTCGATCAGCGCGTTCATCTTTGCCCAAATGGAGGCGGGCTTGCCGGATTGGGCATGTTCGATCTCGCGGTCGATCATCTCAAGCAGGCGGGGTTTGAGGGTGATGGGCGAGATGGCCAGGTTCTCCAGCTTTTCGGGCTGGGCATAACCCGAGAGGTAGTTCATCACCTTGGTCGCATCGCGGCCCAGCTTGGCGTCGCAGGTGAAAAAGCTGAGGTCGGTGTAAATCTTGGCCGTGATCGGGTGATAGTTGCCGGTGCCATAGTGGGTGTAGGTGACCAGTTGATCGCCTTCGCGCCGGACGACGGTGGAGATCTTGGCGTGGGTCTTCAGATCGAGAAACCCATAGACGACATGCGCGCCCGAGCGTTCCAGCCGCCGGGATTGGCGGATATTGGCGGCCTCGTCAAAGCGTGCTTTTAGCTCGACAAGCGCGGTGACGGATTTGCCCTCTTCCGCGGCTTCACAAAGGGCGCCGACGATGGGGCTGTCCTTGGATGTGCGATAGAGGGTTTGCTTGATGGCCACGACATTGGGGTCGCGCGCGGCTTGGGCCAGAAAACGTACCACCATGTCGAAGGTTTCATAGGGGTGGTGCAGCAGCATGTCCTTTTGCCGGATAGCGGCGAACATATCGCCATCGTGGTCTTGCACCCGTTCCGGCACACGGGGCGTAAAGGAGGACCAAAGAAGGTCGGGGCGGGCATCGAGCACCAGTTCCTTGAGGTCGGCGAGCCCGATCATGCCGTCCACCTCGACCACCTCATCGGGCGTGACGTGCAATTCTTCCATGATCACGCGACGCAGGGCCTCGGGCGCGCCGGACGAGATTTTCATCCGGACGACTTCGCCGCGGCGGCGGCGTTTGAGGGCAACCTCGAACTCACGCACCAGATCTTCGGCCTCTTCCTCGACCTCCAGATCGCTGTCGCGCAATACGCGAAAGGCGCAGTGACCTTTGTATTTGTAGCCGGGGAAAAGGCTGTCGAGGTGCAGCAAAAGCAGTTCTTCCAATGGCAGGAAGCGGTGTTTCCCGTCGGGTGCGGGCAGGGGAACAAAACGGTCGATCTGCTGCGGAATGGGCAGCAGGGCCTGAAGCGGGCGTTTGTCCGACTTGCGCTCAAACTGAAGCGCCAGCGAATAGCCCAGATTTGGAATGAAGGGGAAGGGGTGCGCCGGGTCGATCGCCAAGGGCGAGAGAACCGGGAACACCTTGTTGAGAAACACATCTGCCAGAAAGACGCGGTCGGCCTCGGTCAGGTGATCGAGATAGAGGATCTCGATATCATTGGCCTCCATCTCCTTGCGAAGCGCCTCGTAGGCGTCTTGCTGTGATTTGAGCAGCTTGCGGGCGTCTTCGTTGATCAGAACCAGTTGTTCCGCCGGGGTCAGGCCATCGGCGGCGGGGGTGGTGTTGCCCGCATGGGCCAGTTCGCGCAGGCCCGCGACTCGGACGTTGTAAAACTCATCCAGGTTGGTGGCCGAGATCGACAGGAAGCGGAGCCGTTCCAACAATGGCACGGTTGGATCGCTCGCTTCTTCCAAAACGCGCCAGTTGAAGCCCAGCCAACTCAGCTCTCGGTTATAGAATCGACCGGGCACCTCGGCAGTGACCTCGGGCATTTCGATGGCGTCGGGAAAGGGGGATTTGAGAAAATCTGCGTGTGTCATGCGTGCCTTATGACTTTGGCGTGTAACGGGAAGGTGACGAAGTCTGCCTTTACGCGTCGGGGTTGTCCAGCAGCTTTGCCGCAAGGGCGCGCGTGATCGGACGGCCCGAGGAAAGGGCCATGGCATCAAGGCGTTCAACCACATCGCGGGCGGCCTCGAACGAGCGGTCAATGCGGCGTGTGAGGTAGGACAGGACGCTTGGGGAGGGCGAAAGCTGTCGGTCGGCCATGAGCTTCATCAGCACGGCCGTCAAAAGCGCATCGTCGGGTTCGCGCAGGGTGGTGTAAGGTGTGCCCTGCACCCGGCTTGCCAAATCGGGCAGGGCAAGCGGCCAGCGATTGGCCGGGGTGGTGGCGGTCAAAAGCAGGCTGTTGCCCTCGGCCAGTGTCAGGTTGTGCAGATGAAACAGCGCATCTTCCTTCCGGCGGGTTCCGGCGATCTTGTCGGCGTCTTCCACGGCGACGTGGCCCAGGGCCAAGGCAGGAATATTGGCATCGGCCAAGTGGTCGGCCGCGATGATCTGTGCATTGGACAAGGCCGCCCAGACATGGGCAAGGTGGGTTTTGCCCGCGCCACGCGGCCCGATCAGGACAAGCTTGCGCGAAGGCCAGCATTGCCAACCCTCGATCATCGCCACCGCTTCGGCATTGGCGGGCGAGACAAAAAAATCGTCACGCCCCAATGCCTCGAGCACGGGCAAGGGAAAGCTGAGTTGTTCGGCCATTAGTCGGCGTCCTGTTGATCCAGCCCGCGATATAGGCGACTACCCTTGTATTGGCTGATGGCAAAGCGGGCCAAGACGCCGATAGCGGCGGCCACGGGAACGGCAACAAGCATACCGACAAAACCAAAGAGCGCACCAAAGACCGATAGCGCGAAGATCAACCAGACAGGGTGCAGGCCAACGGAATGCCCGACCAGTTTCGGGGTCAGGAAATTGCCCTCGGCAATCTGGCCCAGAACGAAGATGCCCGCGACAAGGCCGATCGACACCCAGTCGCCCCAGAATTGGAACAGCGCAAGGCCTATGGCCAAGGCCCCGCCCACCACGGCGCCGACATAGGGAATAAAGGTGATCAGCCCGGCAATGAAACCTACCACCAAGCCGAACTGCAGGCCCACGAACATCAGCGCCACGGCGTAATAGGTGCCAAGGATCAAGCACACGGTGCCCATGCCACGAATGAAGCTGGCCAGCGTATCGTCGATCTGGCCGGCCAGATCCCGGATCACAGGGGCATGGTCACGCGGCAGCATGTCGTCGATGCTGGCAACCATGCGATCCCAATCGTAAAGCAGGTAGAAGGCCACCACTGGAACAATGACGAAAAGCACGATCAGATTGATCAACGAGGCCGCCGATCCCACCACCGTATCAAGCACCTGACCACCCCGGTCACGGATGGTTTCACCAACGGCAATCAGTGATTTGCGCAGGGTCGAATCCTCGTCAACCAATTGCGGAAAGCGTTCGGTCAGGAAGTTTTGCAGATCGTTGAAAAGCTGTGGTGCAATGTTGATCAAAGACAGGGTTTGCTCGATCAGGGTTGGCACCACCAAAAGCGCCATAATTGCGAAAATCATTAATGCGAACAAAGTGATAATGCTGACAGCCACGGCGCGGCTGGCGCCTGCCTTTTCAAGACGGTCCGCTACCGGGTCAAGGAAATAAGCAATTGCACCGCCCAGCACGAAAGGCAGGATCACGTCGCCCAGAAACCACAAGATCACCAGGAAGGCCGCCGAGGCGATCCCCCAATATTTCATTTGCGTTTGAACCGGCAAAGCCATGGGCGCCCCTTGTCCACGATGGGTTCTAAATCACCCATGGCGCGCCCTGTTTCAAGTCACGGTGTGAAATTTATCTGCCGCGTGCCGTCTTCTACGCGATGCGTACGCCCTGTGATTTCAGTTCACTTTGCACGTCGCTGATGTTCACGGCGTCCAGTTCACGACCGTGTTTGACGGAAAGTGCCGCAGCGACACCCGCGCCTTGGCCGGAAACAGTGCAGCAAGCCATGTTGCGCGTCGCGGCATGAGCAACCATGTCGCCGCCCGTGGCCCTGCCTGCGACCAACAGGTTGCGCACGCCCTTGGGCAGCATCGAGCGATAGGGCACATGCATGTAGCGCCCCGTGGTTGGCAGGATCAGGATGCCATAGCCATCAATGAACTCGGGGTAAATTCCGATACTGTCTTCGAAGCGACCCTCGTGGCGCACGTCATTTTCGGTCATATTGTACACCGCGTCGATCTTGCGGCTGTCACGGATGCCGATCGACATGCCGAAATTACGCAAACGCGCGGCTTCGCAGCCGGGCGTGTAAGCGCGTAGCGCGTCGATGGCGAGCATGGCCTGACGGCGCCCTTCGATCTCGAACCGGGTCAGGCTGTCGGGGTCGACGCCGTCGACACCGGCAAGGTGTACAAGGTTCATATAGGTCATCTCACCGCTATCGTGCACCGCGCCCCACGTGCCACCGATGGTATTGAGATGCGCGGGAATAAGACCATCGCGTATGGCTTGTTCAAACGGTTTGCCAAGGAAGGGGGAAAACATATCGTCTTCCTTGCCGCTTGTTTCGACTTGCCACTCTCCGCTTGACCAATCGGCATAGGTTTGTGGGCTGGCCTTGACCCCGGCCATGAAAGCCGTCTTGTCGACGCCCGCGATGTGGAACATGACGCTGGCCGCTTGCACGTTTTCCATCGGGGTTTTGTGGGTCGCGGCGCCCATCCGGTGCGCGACATCCGCGTCACCCGTTGCGTCGATGACGCGTTTGGCCAGGATCGCCTCGCGCCCGGCTTTGCTTTCGACGATGACCCCGGTGATCGTGTTGCCATCAGTTATCGGTGCCACGAACTGCCTGTGCAGCATGGGGTGGATGCCCGCCTCCTCGACAAGGCGGTCCGCCACCAGCTTGAACCCTTCGCTATCCAATTCGTAACTCAGGGATTGGCTTTCGGGGGTGGCGGCCCCCATGGCCTTGGCGCGGTCCTCGAATTCACGCCCGATGCCGCCGGCCTCGACGGTTTGTTCATGGCGATACCATGCAAAGCCTTCGACCCCCACAACGGTGATATTGCCGCCAAAACAGCCAAAGCGTTCCAGCAGTGTCACCTCAACCCCACAACGCGCCGCGGCAAGGGCGGCGGAGAGGCCACCGGGGCCTGAGCCGACCACGAGAACGTCCGTTTCGTGGATGACGGGCGTTTGGCGAGCTGGTTCTTGGATGAGGTCGGGCAAGTCTGGTCTCCTGAAAGAATTTTGCCGACGCTGTCTTTTATTGATCCGTCAGTCAACAACATTTTCCGCCGCAATGATTGCCCCCTTGCCCGGAATGTCTTAGATCGCGGGGGGACCTGTTTGACCAAGGGATACAGCACATGCGCCTGAGCCGCTATTTTTTGCCCGTTCTGAAAGAGACACCGTCGGAAGCCCAGATCGCCAGCCATCGCCTGATGCTGCGCGCGGGTATGATCAAACAGGCGAGCGCGGGGATATACTCGTGGTTGCCTTTGGGGTTCAAGGTGTTGAGAAAGCTGGAAAATATTGTGCATGAGGAACAGGTGCGCGCGGGCCATATCCCGATGCTGATGCCGACCCTGCAATCGGCGGACCTTTGGCGTGAAAGCGGACGGTACGACGATTATGGCGAAGAGATGCTGCGCATCACCGACCGGCATGAACGCGACATGTTGTATGGGCCGACCAACGAGGAGTTGATCACGGATATTTTCCGGTCGCATGTGGGCAGTTACAAGGACTTGCCGCTGACCCTGTACCATATCCAGTGGAAATTCCGCGATGAAATCCGGCCTCGGTTTGGCGTAATGCGGGGTCGTGAGTTCTTTATGAAAGACGGCTACAACTTTGATTTGACGAAAGAAGATGCGCTTCACGCCTATAACCGCCACTTGGTGAGCTACCTGCGCACCTATGAGCGGATGGGCCTTCAGGCGATCCCGATGCGGGCCGATGGCGGGCCGATTGGTGGCGACTATACCCACGAATTCCTGGTGCTGGCCGAGACCGGTGAATCGGAAGTTTTCTATGACAGCGAGATCACCGATCTACGCTTTGGCGAGCGCGATATCGACTATAACAACGTCGCGCAATGTCAGGAAATCCTTGAAGAATTCACCTCTCGTTATGCACGCACGGACGAGACCCACGACGAGGCGGTCTTCAAGGAAATCCCGCAAGAGCGGCAGCGCTCGGCGCGGGGGATCGAGGTTGGGCAGATCTTCTATTTCGGGACCAAGTATTCCGAACCCATGGGCGCGACGGTGCAGGGCAAGGACGGCAAGCCGGTGCCGGTGCATATGGGTAGCCATGGCATTGGCGTGAGCCGCCTTGTCGGCGCGATCATCGAGGCCAGCCACGACGACAAGGGCATTATCTGGCCCGAGGGCGTGACCCCCTTCCACGTTGGAATTGTCAATCTAAAACAAGGGGATAGCGAGGCCGACTCGGCCTGTGACGCGCTTTACAAATCGGTCGAGGCGCTGGGGCTTGAGCCGCTTTACGACGACCGCGATGAACGGGCCGGGGGTAAATTTGCCACCATGGACCTGATCGGTCTGCCGTGGCGGATCACGGTGGGGCCGCGCGGGTTGAAGAACGGTGTGGTCGAACTGACCTGCCGCCGGACCGGCGAGAGCGAAGAGTTGCCGCCCGAACAAGCCATTGAAAAGATTGCCAAAATCTATCACGTGCATCATGGATCGGGCATGGTGGAGCCGATGGCGAAAAGGTCATTCCACACCTGGATGTAAATGCTGTATACTGCCTGAAAAAATAAGAGGCAGAGCAGATGATTTTCAGGGTGATCGCCGTGATCGGCGGGCTGGCTTGTGGGGCCGGCCTGTCGCAATTTCCTGAGTATTCTCAACAATATACACAGCGTCTTTCAGGTGCTGTGGATGAGCTTTCGGGCGTCGTGGCACAGTTTGACGCGGATGCCGAAACCCTTGGTTTGAGCCGTGACGAGGCCTTGGTGGAACTGTCGCTGGGCAGCCGAATGGGGCAAGCCAGGGCGCAATCCATGGGGCAGGTACTGGAGCGGCACGCGCGATTGAGCGCGGATTTGACCGCGTTGAATGAATCAACAGTGGTTCAAAAGGCATTGAAACCAATGCATTTTTCCGATTCGGACGTGGCGCGGGCGGCCTGGGCTGATTTCAAACCCGCGGTGCCCGTCACCCCGGAAGGTGCAGGCTTTGCCGGGGTCGGATTCGTGGCCGGGTATGGGCTTTTGGCCGGGCTGATGACGGTTTTAAGCGGGATGTTTCGGCGCAGGTCACGCCCACAGGCGGCCGAGGCCTGAGTTTTGTACGTTTTGTACGTTTTGTACGCGAGTTTTGTACGAAAATCCGGGTACCGTCAGGGAATTCCGTACAAGTCGTACGAAAATGCGCCATATACGACCGGCACCGGCACCGCCGAACGGCCCGGCGGCTGGCGGATTGCCGACCTTGACCCGGGTCTTGGAAAAGCCCACTGTCCGCGAAAAAGTTAAGCCGAGGTTTACCCAGTGCCGAGCAGCCCAGCCCCCTTTGCCCCTTTCGAATGGATGATCGCATGGCGATACCTGCGCGCCAAACGTGCCGAGGGCGGCGTGAGTGTCATGACATGGATCAGCCTGATCGGCATTACACTGGCCGTCTTTGCCTTGATCGCGACCTTGGCAGTGCGTTCGGGCTTTCGGGCCGAGTTCGTGGATACCATCCTTGGGGCCAATGCCCATGTGACCGTTTACAACAGCGGGCAGGTCGAGGCGCAGACGGGGCGCGTTGATCGTACCATTGAAAACTACGATGAAATGGCGGCGCAGTTGCGCGAGGTCGAGGGCGTGACCCGGGTTGCCCCCTTGGTCAAGGGGCAGGTGATGGCCAATGCCCGCAGCAGCAACGCGGGGGTGCAGGTGTTCGGCATCAAGCCCGAGGACCTCAAGACCATCCCGCGCGTGGCCGACCCCGAGACCGCGCAGGGCGATATAGAACGGTTTTCCGAAGGCGTGGCCATCGGATCGGGCGTGGCGCGGGAATTGGGGGTGCGACTTGGGGACAAGATCAAGCTGATTTCGCCCAACGGGGTGAAGACCGCCTTTGGCACCAGCCCGCGGGTCAATGCCTATGACGTTGTCTATATCTTTACCGCCGGGCGCTATGACATCGACCGGGTGCGGGTGTACCTGCCGTTCGAGGAAGCGCAGGGCTTTTTCAACCGCGAGGGGCGGGCGGATGAGTTGGAGGTCATGGTGGCCGACCCGGAGCGGGTGGAGGAGATGACCTTGCCCCTGATGCGGGCGGCGGGGGATCGCTCCCAGGTCTGGACGTGGAAGGATGCGAGCCGCAGGTTTCTGCGGACCTTGGAGGTGGAGGACAACGTGATGTTCATCATCCTGTCAATCCTCGTGCTGGTCGCGGCGATGAATATCATCAGCGGGTTGATCATGCTGGTCAAGAACAAGGGGCGCGATATCGGGATTTTGCGGACCATGGGATTGACCGAAGGCTCGGTCCTGCGGGTGTTTTTCATTTGCGGGGCCTTTACCGGGATCATCGGCACGGTGTTCGGCGTGATCCTTGGGTGCCTGTTTGCCATCTATATCGACCCGATCTTCAGTTTCGTGGAGGCGATGATGGGCGGGCAGGTCTGGGACCCGTCGATCCGGGGGATTTACCATTTGCCCGCGCAGTTGCAGTTTGACGACGTGCTGTCGGCGGTGGGTCTGTCGCTGGGCCTGTCTTTTGTCGTGACAATTTTCCCCGCGCGCCGGGCGGCGCGGATGAACCCGGTGGAGGCGCTGCGCTATGAGTGAGGTGATGCTGTCGCTGGAGGGGGTTTCAAAGACCTATAACAAGGGGCGCGAGTCCGAGGTGCGCGTGCTGGACGACGTGGATTTGCAGGTGCGCAAGGGCGAGATGGTGGCCTTGGTGGCCCCGTCGGGCGCGGGCAAATCGACGCTTTTGCATATCGCGGGGCTGCTGGATACGGCCGATGCGGGGAAGGTTTCCATCGGTGGGGTGGATTTCACCGGGTTGTCGGACCGGCGGCGAACTATCGCGCGGCGGCAGGAGGTGGGGTTTGTGTACCAGTTCCACCATTTGCTGCCCGAGTTCACCGCAGAGGAAAACATCGTGCTGCCACAGCTGGCCAATGGGATTCCCAAGGCCGAAGCGCGGGTGCGCGCCGATGACCTGCTGGCCCGCGTCGGTGTGGGCGAGCGGGCAGGGCACCGCCCCTCGGCCATGTCGGGCGGCGAGCAGCAACGGGTGGCCTTTTGCCGGGCCCTGGCCAACGAGCCGCGGCTGATGCTGGCCGATGAGCCGACGGGGAACCTTGACCCGGCCACCTCGGAGCGGGTGTTCGAGGCCTTGGTGGGGCTTGTGCGCGATACCGGCCTGTCGGCCCTTATCGCCACCCATAACCTTGAACTGGCCGCGCGGATGGACCGGGTGGTGAAGCTGGACCAGGGCGGCGTGGTGGCGGGGTAGGCCGAACCGCTGACCAAGATGGATTGCGCCCTGATGCGGTCGCAAGGAAATGGAAGAAAACAGCTTGTGACCCCGGATATTGCAATAGCTCGGCGCGACAACCTTATCGGAAGCCTTTGGATGATCGCGGCCATGGCGGCCTTTGCCGTCGAGGACAGTTTTATCAAATTCGCCTCGGAAACCCTGCCGATTGGCCAGGTGCTTGTCATTTTCGGTGCCGGTGGGGCGATTTTGTTTGCCTGTCTGGCGTGGCTTAACGGCGATGCGCTTTATACCCCGGCGGTGGTGTCGCGCCCGATGCGTATACGCGCCCTTTTCGAGATCACGGGCCGGTTGTTTTACGGGCTGGCGGTGGCGTTTACGCCGCTATCCGCCGCCACGGTGATCTTGCAGGCGACGCCCTTGGTGGTGGTCGCGGGCGCGGCGGTGGTCTTTGGCGAGAACGTGGGCTGGAGGCGGTGGGCCGCTGTCCTGATCGGGCTTGTCGGGGTTGTCGTGATCATCGAGCCGGGCGCCGAGAGCTTTTCGCCGCTGTCGATTCTGGCGCTGCTTGGGATGATTGGTTTCGCGGGGCGCGATCTTGCCAGTCGGGCGGCGCCTGCCTCGATCAGTACGCAAATCCTTGGGATATACGGGTTCTTGTCGGTGGTCGTGGCGGGGGTGATCTTTTCGCTTTGGGAGGGCGCGGCCTTTCTGCGCCCGAGTGCCGAGGTGTCACTTTGTCTTTTGGGGGCGATCCTTGCGGGGGTGGTGGCCTATGCAAGCTTGATGAAAGCGATGAGAACCGGCGAGGTCTCGGCGGTGACGCCGTTCCGGTATTCGCGGCTATTGTTCGGGATCGCCTTGGGCGTGTTTGTCTTTGGCGAGCAATTGAGCCTTTCGATGATCGTCGGGTCGGGGTTGATCGTCCTGTCGGGGCTTTTCATCCTGTGGCGCGGCAAGCGCCTGTCCGAGGGGGAATAGGCCTACCTTTCGCGCCTGCGCGGGCAAAGGGCCTCGTCACAGGCTTTGCGATGGGTCTTAGCCCGTGAAATCGGTGATGACGGCGGTGCCGGGCTTGGTGGGGCCGGTCATGGCGCGCAACTCGGCGCTGGCGTCCGAGAGGCGCACCTCGCGGTCGAGCATCGGGCTTAGGTCCACCGCGCCGCGTTCGATCAGGCCCAGAAGCGAGGGGTATTTCCATGAGGGCATGCCGCGTGTGCCGTAAAAGGCCAGTTGCTTGGCATAAATGGCGCGCATGTTGATGTTCATGAAGCCGTCATCCTCGGCGGGCAGGCCGACCTGCACGTGCCGTCCCAGAGTGCCGAGGCAGTCGACCGAGGCATTGGTGGTGGGGGCGATGCCAAGCGCCTCGACCGAGATATCCGCGCCGCCGCCGGTGATCTCGCGGATCGCCTCGGCGACGTTGCCTTGGCTGGCATTCACCGCCGCGTCCGCGCCAAGACCTTTGGCATGTTCCAGCTTTTCCTCGACGATATCGACCACCACGACGCGGGCGCCCAGCATCTTGGCCAGAAGCATCGTCGAGAGGCCGATGCCGCCGGTGCCATGCACCGCCACCCATTCCCCGGCCTGCACATTGGCGCGGTCGGTCAGGGCGTGCCATGCGGTGGTGACCCGGCAGCCCAGCCCGGCGGCCAGCGCCGGTGACAGCGTTTGCGGCAGGTGGACAAGGTTATGGTCGAAGGGCACGGCCACGTATTCAGCATAGGCCCCGGGCGCGCCGAAGCCCGGCACGATGGCCTGTTCGCAGGCGTTCGAGGTACCCTTGGCGCATTCCGGGCAGTGGCCGCAGCCAAGGATGAAGGGCGCGATCAGCTTGTCGCCGACCTTGTGTTGCGCGTTCGGGCCGGCCTCGACCACGGTGCCACAGTATTCGTGCCCCATGATCGAGCCGTCGATGACTTTCGGGTGTTTGCCGACCCAGCCGTGGAAATCGGAGCGGCAGACCCCGCAGGCCGCCACTTCGAGCACGACGCCGTTATCGGGGCATTGCGGGTCGGGGACGGTCTCGATCGACAAGTCCTCGTGGAAGGTACGAACGACGGCTGCGCGCATTTGGGTGGCCCTATGTCTTGTGGCGGGTGGGTTTGTTTCTTGTGGTCAGGTCAGGCCCGCAATGCAAGTGTACTTGGTTGAAAGGTAATCCTCCAAGCCCTGACTGCCGCCTTCCTTGCCCATGCCGCTTTCCTTGAGGCCGCCGAAGGGGGCCTCGACCGTGGTGATCAGGCCCGAGTTGATGCCGATGAGGCCGTATTCCAGCCGCTCGTTCAGGCGGAAGGCGCGGCCGAGATCGCGGGTATAGGCATAGGCGGCCAGCCCGAAATCGGTGGCATTGGCGGCGTTGATCGCCTCGTCCTCGGTGTCGAACTTGAAGACGGCGGCGAGGGGGCCAAAGATTTCATCGGTGGCGAAGGTCATCTCGGAGGTGGCCCCGGTGATCACCGTAGGCTCAAAGAAGGTGCCGCCCTTGGCGTGCCTGCGCCCGCCCGAGACAACCTTGGCGCCCTTGGAGCGGGCATCGTCGATCATGGATTCGACCTTTTCGACGGCGCCGGTGTCGATCAGCGGACCCTGTTCCACCCCGGCCTCGGCGCCGTTGCCGATGACCAGTGCTTCGCTGGCCTCTTTCAGGCGTTCGACGAAGGCGTCGTGAATGCCGGCCTGCACGTAAAAGCGGTTGGTGCAAACGCAGGTTTGGCCCATGTTGCGGTACTTGGCGACCATCGCGCCCTTGATCGCCTCGTCGATATCGGCGTCGTCGAAGACAAGGAAGGGCGCGTTGCCGCCCAGTTCCATCGAGACTTTCTTGACCGTATCGGCGGATTGCCGGATCAGTTCCTTGCCGATCTCGGTGGAGCCGGTGAAGGTCACCTTGCGGACCGTGGGGCTGTCCATGATGGCCCCGCCGATGGCGCGGGCCGAGCCGGTGAGGATGTTCACGACACCATCGGGAAAGCCCACGTCCTGACACAGCGCGCCCCATGCCAGCCCGGAATAGGGGGTGGCGGTGGCGGGTTTGGCAACCAGCGTGCAGCCCGCCGCCAGCGCAGGCCCCAGTTTGCGGGCCAGCATCGAGGAGGGGAAGTTCCAAGGGGTGATCGCCGCCACGACGCCCACCGGGTGATGGGTGACCAGAAGTTTACGGTCGGCGCTGGGGGCGGGGACGATTTCGCCCTTGGCGCGGCGGATTTCCTCGGCGAACCATTTGATATAGGCGGCGCTGATGGCGATTTCGCCGCGCGCCTCGGCCAGCGGCTTGCCCTGTTCGGCGGTCAGCATCTGCGCCAAGGGTTCTTGGTTGTCCATCAGCGCGTCGTGAAGCTTGTGCAACAGGCCGGTGCGCTGGCTGAGGTCGCTGCGCGACCAATCGTCGAAGGCGCGCGCGGCGGCGGCGATGGCGCGGTCGGTTTCGGCCGCGCCGCAGTTGGGGATGTGCCCAAGGGTGTCATGACTGGCGGGGTTGGTGACCTTGATTTCGCCGCCGCCATCAGCCCCGATCCATTTGCCGTCAATCAGGTTCGATTGTTTTAACAAGCCGTTGAAATCGCTCATGTGGTATCTTCTTTCTTCTGGGCAGAGAGGATCGGGGGGCGCCAACGGGCCGGATCGCCCGTGGTGTCGTGTGATCCCCCCAAGCTAGGATGTTTTGCGGCAGTCTGGTGCCTGAATTTTCTGCGTTCGTCGTGCTGGGAGCAGGTGGAAAGTATTGGTAAGTTGAGTTACGAGAAAGAGAAATAATTTTAACTTACGTGTAAGGACGGGTTTCGGATTGGCCGTTTCCGGCTTGGCCCGTTCGGCAATTGCGTGCCACTTGGTTTTGTTTTAGTGAAGTTGCTTTCAGAAGGTTTGAATTGACCTGAACTGCGCTGCTGGCGCAGGTTGCGCCGGGTCACGAGAAAAGGAAGGCAGGGCCATGGTTGCGGTTACGTTGGACGAGATTGAAGCCACCACGCGGGCGGCATTGCTGCGCCATGGGGCCGCCGAGTGGGTGGCCGATTGCGTGGCCGGTGCAGTGCGCAAGGCCGAAAGCGTCGGCAACAAGATTTGCGGGCTTTACTACCTTGAAAGCTATTGCACGCAGCTGTCCACGGGCCGGGTGAAGGGCGATGTGGAGCCTGTTGTTACCCGCCCGCGCCCCGGCGTGGTGGAGGTGGATGCCAAGTTCGGCTTTGCGCAGGCCGCTTTTGCCCGAGGCCTGCCCGAGGCAGTGAAGGCCGCGCGGGAAAACGGCGTGGCAAGTTTGGCCGTGGGGCATGCGCATACCTGCACCAGCCTTGGCTATTTCACCGAACAGATCGCGCGTGAGGGGTTGATCGGGCTTGGCCTGACCAATGCCTCGCCCATCGTGGCGCCGCCGGGCGGCAAAACGCGGGTGATCGGGACCAACCCGATTGCCTTTTCGGTGCCCGATGGCAAGGGCGGGATCGCGATGCAGTTCGATCAGTCGACCACCACCGTTGCCTTGGGCAAGATCACCATGGCCAAGGCGGCGGGCGAGAGCATCCCCGAAGGCTGGGCCGTGGATGCCGAGGGGCGGCCCACGACCGACCCCGAGGCTGCGCTTGGCGGCTCGTTGGTGTCGATGGGCGGCTACAAGGGCTGGGGCTTTGGCCTGATGGCGGAGCTTCTGGCGGCGGGTATGACCGGCGGCGTGGTGAGCCGCGATGTGAAGCCCTTGAAGGCGCCCGAAGGCCCGCCGCATGATTTGGGGCAGTATTACATGCTGATGGATCCCGAAGCATCGGGGGCGTTCTTTGACCGGCTGGCCGCGGTGGAGGCCGGCGTGGCGATGGACGAAGGCGCGCGGATGCCGGGGCAGGGCAAGCGGCCGATGGACCCGGTGGAGTTGGAAGAGGCGGTTTGGGCGCAAACCCGTGCTTTGGCGGGGCAATCCGTAGGGTAGCCGGACCTTGGTTGCGGTGGCCGCAGGGCGCTTCGGCAGGTTTTGCAATCCGATTCGCAAGGCTCTTTCCTAAGGGCGCCGGACCTGATATGCTGTTTGGATAGATCCCGAAAACGGGGCGTGTTCGAGGCAGTATCGGCGGTTCAAATGACAGAGATGGTGTATGGCGCGGTCCCGGTGCGGGATGCCGAGCCGGTTCTTCCCAAGTGGTGGCGGACGATCGACAAATGGTCGATCTCCTGTGTGCTGATCCTGTTCGGGATCGGCATCTTGTTGGGCCTGGCCGCGTCGCCGCCCTTGGCCGAAAAGAACGGTTTCGCGCCGTTTCATTACGTTCAGCGGCAGGCGGTCTTCGGCTTCCTGGCCTTGGCGGCGATGGTTCTGACCTCGATGATGAGCCCCGCCGTGGTGCGGCGCTTGGCGGTGATCGGGTTCTTGGCGGCGTTCGCGGCGCTGATCCTGCTGCCGGTCTTTGGCACCGATTTCGGCAAGGGCGCGGTGCGCTGGTATAGTCTTGGCTTCGCCTCGCTGCAGCCGTCGGAGTTTCTCAAGCCCGGGTTCGTGGTTGTGGCGGCGTGGATGATGGCCGCCAGCCAGGATATCAATGGCCCCCCCGGGATAAGCTGGTCTTTCGTTTTGGCGATGGTGATCGTGGGTTTCCTGGCCATGCAGCCGGATTTCGGGCAGGCCTGCCTGGTGCTTTTCGGCTGGGGCGTGATGTATTTCGTGGCCGGTGCGCCCATTCTTCTTTTGATGGCCATGGCGGTTTGCGTGATCGTGGCGGGCAGCGTGGCCTATTCCAATTCCGAGCATTTCGCGCGCCGGATTGACGGTTTCCTGAGCCCCGATGTGGACCCCAACACGCAATTGGGCTTTGCCACCAATGCGATCCGCGAGGGCGGTTTTTTCGGGGTCGGTGTGGGCGAGGGCGAGGTGAAATGGAGCCTGCCCGACGCGCATACCGATTTCATTATCGCCGTGGCCGCCGAGGAATACGGGCTGATCCTTGTTCTGTGCATCATCGGGCTTTATGCCACGGTGCTTGTTCGGTCGCTGGCGCGGTTGATGCGTGAGCGTGATCCTTTCATCCGGTTGGCCGGTACCGGGCTTGTGGCGATCTTCGCCGTGCAGGCGATGATCAATATCGGCGTGGCCGTGCGCCTGTTGCCCGCCAAGGGCATGACCTTGCCCTTTGTCAGCTACGGGGGGTCGTCGCTGATTGCCGGTGGCATCGCGGTGGGCATGCTGTTTGCCTTCACCCGGTCGCGGCCCCAGGGCGAAATCGGCGACATTCTGCGTGGGCGGCTGCGGTGACTGGTCATTTTCGCCGCTTTGCGCCAAGAGGGCGCAATTCAGGCAATGAGGTGATGCTGTGAGCGACAAACAGCCATTACTGGTGATCGCCGCCGGGGGCACCGGCGGGCATATGTTTCCGGCGCAATCGCTGGCCGAAGTGATGTTGCGCCGGGGCTGGCGGGTGAAGCTTTCGACCGATGCGCGCGGCGCGCGGTATACCGGTGGCTTCCCGCATTCGGTTGAGATGTCCACGGTATCGAGCGCCACTTTCGCGCGCGGCGGTATCTTTACCAAGGCCTTGGTGCCGTTCCGTATCCTGGGCGGTGTCGTCGGCGCGGCCTTCGGCATGCTGCGCGACAAGCCCGACGTCGTTGTGGGCTTTGGCGGCTATCCAACGATCCCGGCGCTGGGGGCGGCGTGGCTGCTGCGCAGGCCACGGATGATTCATGAACAAAACGGTATCCTGGGCCGGGTGAACGAGGTGTTCGCCAAGCGGGTGGACAGGGTGGCCTGTGGCACATGGCCCACCGACCTGCCAGCGGGCGTCGAGGGGGTGCATGTCGGCAACCCGGTGCGCGCCAGCGTGCTGGAACGGGCGGGCGCGGGATATATCCCGCCCGGCGATTACCCGATGTCGGTTCTGGTGATCGGTGGCAGCCAGGGGGCGCGCATCCTGTCGGATGTGATCCCGGGCGCGATCGCGGCATTGCCCGATGACCTGCGGCGCAACATTCGCGTTGCCCATCAGGCGCGCGACGAGGATGGCGCGCGGGTCGCGCAGTTTTACACCGAGGCCGGGATTGATGCCGAGGTGGAGCCGTTTTTCCGCGATGTGCCGCGCCGGATGAGCGAGGCGCAACTGGTGATCAGCCGCGCCGGGGCCTCATCCATTGCCGACATCAGCGTGATCGGGCGGCCCAGCATCCTGATCCCCTATGCCGCGGCGGCGGGAGACCACCAGACGGCGAACTCCAAGGGGTTGTCACAGGCAGGCGGTGCCATCGTCATCCCGGAAAGAAAACTTGCGGTCGAAGTGGTTTCAGAGCAGATAGCCAGCGTTCTGACCCATCCGCAGGGTGCCGCGCAGATGGCGCAGGCGGCGCTTGGGCAGGGCTTGCCCGATGCGCCGGTTCATTTGGCCGACATGGTCGAAGAGCTGGCGAAAGGGTGAGGGATATGAAGGATCTGGCGACCAGAAGGGACAGCACGATGCATGCCGCAACCAAATTGCCGGGGGACGTGGGCCCCATTCATTTCGTGGGCATTGGCGGGATCGGCATGTCGGGGATCGCCGAGGTCTTGTTGAACCATGGGTATGTCGTGCAGGGCAGCGACTTGAAGGAGACGCCCATTACCCAACGGCTTGAGGCCATGGGCGCGCATGTTTTCCAGGGCCAGCGGGCCGAGAACCTTGAGGACGCCGAGGTGGTTGTCATCTCAAGCGCGATCAAGCCGGGCAACCCGGAACTGGACGAGGCCCGCGCCAAGGGCCTGCCGGTGGTGCGCCGGGCCGAGATGCTGGCCGAGTTGATGCGCCTGAAATCCAACGTGGCCGTCGCCGGAACCCATGGCAAGACCACGACAACTACCATGGTGGCCGCGCTTCTGGATCACGGCAAGTACGACCCCACGGTGATCAACGGCGGGATCATCCACGCCTATGGCTCGAACGCGCGTGTGGGGCAGGGCGAATGGATGGTGGTGGAGGCCGACGAAAGCGACGGTACCTTCAACCGCCTGCCCGCCACGATTGCCATCGTCACCAATATCGACCCCGAGCATATGGAGCATTGGGGCACCGAGGAAAACCTGCATCGGGGCTTTTACGATTTCGTCAGCAACATCCCCTTTTATGGCTTGGCCGTCTGCTGCACCGATGATGCGGATGTGCAGGCCCTGGTCGGCAAGCTGACCGACCGGCGGGTGGTGACCTATGGGTTTAACACACAGGCCGATATCAGGGCCATCAACCTGCGCTATGAAAAGGGCGTGGCGCATTTCGACGTGGCGCTGCAGGCCGAGGGCAAGATGATCGAGGATTGCCAGTTGCCGATGCCGGGCGATCACAATGTCAGCAACGCGTTGAGCGCCGTGGCCGTGGCCCGGCACCTGGGCATGAAGCGCGATGAAATCCGCGAAGCCCTGGCCGGTTTCGGCGGCGTGAACCGCCGCTTTACCCGTGTGGGCGAGGTGAATGGCGTCACCGTGATCGACGATTACGGCCACCACCCGACTGAGATTGCCGCCGTTCTGAAAGCAGCACGACAGGCTTGCGAGGGGCGGGTGATCGCCGTGCATCAGCCGCACCGTTACACGCGCCTGCATCACCATTTCGATGATTTCTGCGCCTGTTTCAACGAGGCCGACGTGGTGGCCATCGCCGAGGTTTACGCTGCGGGCGAAGATCCGATTCCGGGGGCCACGCGCGACGATCTGGTTGCCGGGCTGATCCGTGCAGGCCACCGCCACGCGCGGGGCATTCAGGACGAGGACGACCTGGAACGTCTGGTGCGCGAACAGGCGAAACCGGGGGATCTGGTGGTTTGTCTGGGCGCTGGCACGATCAGCACATGGGCCAATGGCCTGCCGGAACGGTTGAGCCGGGGCTAAAGATGCGTGATGCGCGGGCGGAATTTTGCAAAAATTCCGTGCCGGAAAATTCGAATTTTCCGGTGCTGTCTCTGACAAGAGCATGGTGGCACGCATGACCGAACACCTCAAACGCCGGATCGGGTTTGGCCTTTTGACCGCCTATGGCGTGGGCGTCATGGTGGGCGCGGGCATTTATGTGCTGGTGGGCGCCGTGGCCGCGCAGGCCGGGGTTTGGGCGCCGCTTTCCTTTCTGATCGCAGGTTTGATCGCGGCCCCCACGGCGCTGTCTTATGCCGAGTTTACCACCCGCCTGCCGGAAGCGGCGGGCGAGGCGCTTTTCGTGGAAAAGGGCCTGAATTCAAGACTGTTGGGCGTGGTTGTCGGCTTGGCGATCGTGGCGGCGGGCACGGTGTCGGCGGGGGCGGTCTTGCGCGGCGGCGCGGGATACCTGACCTCGGTCACCGGTTGGCCCGATCAATGGGTCATCGTGATCATGGGGGTGTTCCTTGTGGGCGTGGCCATCGTCGGTGTTCTGGAAAGCCTGAGCATGGCGGCGGTGTTTACCGCCGTCGAGGTGCTTGGCCTTTGCCTTGTGGTCTGGGCCGGGGCGGGGGCGGAGCCGGTGGCCGACTACAGCGCCCCGCCCGAGATTGTCTGGTCTGGCGTAGTGGGCGCCGCCGTGCTGGCCTTTTTCGCCTTCATCGGCTTCGAGGATATCGTCAACATGGCCGAGGAGGTGCGCAGCCCCGAGCGCACCCTTCCGCGTGCCATTCTGCTTTCGCTTGTGTTGACCAGCCTGCTTTACGGCTTGGTCAGTTGGGCCGCCGTGCGGGCGGTGCCCATGGACCGGCTTGCGGTGAGCGAGCAGCCCTTGGTGCTGGTCTGGTCGGCGGCCTACGGGGGCAGTGCCGGGTTCTTGTCGCTGATCGCGGTGGCGGCGGCGTTGAACGGGGTGCTGGCACAGGTGGTGATGGCGGCGCGGGTCTTGTTTGGCTTGGGCCGGCGGCATGCCAGCCTGTCGGTCTTTTACCATGCCAGCCCGCGCTTTGGTACGCCGGTTCTGGCGACGGTGGTGATCGGCGTGGGGGTCGTGGCGGGCGCGCTTTTACTGCCGGTGGCGCAATTGGCCGAGGTAACTTCGGTGATCCTGTTGTCGGTTTTCGTGCTGGTCAATGCCGCCTTGATCGTTATGAAGCGGCGTGATCCGGCCGCGCCTTTTGCGATTCCGATGATCGTTCCGGTGATGGGTCTTTTGGCGGCGCTGGCCGCCTTGGCCGTGAGTTTGGGAGGCGGGGCATGACCCTTTCGCTGATTTTGGCCTGTTTTTGGATCGTTATGGCCAATGTTCTGGGCATGATCCCCAGCCGCGACAACCATTGGCGGCGGGCCTATGTGCTGATCGGGGTGGGGATTCCCTTGCTGGGGTTGGTGACGTATCAGAACGGCCCGTGGTGGGGGCTTGCCGTCATGATCGCGGGGATGAGCGTGCTGCGCTGGCCCGTGGTTTACCTTGCGCGGTGGCTGCGCGGGCGCGTGCGCATGTAGGCGCGATGATCTGGATCAATGCAACGCGGGCGCGCTTGGCCTTCAAATGGAATGCGAAAGCACGACAAGAGGGAGCAGGCGGGCATGCGGTATACGGGGTTTTTGGCGGTTCTGGCCTTGGCGGGCTGCGTCGCGGATAAGCCAAGCCCCCCGGGGCAGGACATCTACATGAGCTATTGTGTCGTCTGCCACGGGCGCAGCGCCGAGGGCGATGGCCCCTTGGCCGCGGATTTGCCGGTGCCGCCTGCGGACCTGACGCGCCTTGCGGCAAGGAATGGCGGGGTCTTTCCCTATTCCGACGTGATGGCGCAGGTTCATGGCTATCCGGGGCGGTTTCATGTGATGCCCGAGTTCGGGCCGGTGCTTGAAGGCCCCAAGGCCATGTGGCGTGATGAAACAGACGCGGTTCTGGAAACGCCCAGGGCCCTGCTGGAATTGGCGCGCTATCTTGAAACATTGCAGCGCGGGGCACCTTGAAGGAGGTCGAAGGATGAAAGATGCGATTTTCACGATGGTCGCGGTGCTGACAACGAGTTGCGCCGCGATGGCCGAGGCGCCCGGGCAGGCCGATTACGAGCGCCATTGCGCCAGTTGCCACGGGGTCGAAGGCACCGGGCATGGCCCGATGCGGGCGGTGCTGACGCTTGCGCCGACGGACCTGACGGCGCTGAGCGCGGATAACGGCGGGGCCTTTCCGCTGGAGCGGGTGGTCAAGCGGATCGACGGGCGCGACCCCTTGGTGGCCCATGGCAGCCCGATGCCGGTTTATGGGACGTTCTTTGACTACGGCAAGGGGGCCACGCTGGAGATGCCGGGCGGTGAGAAGATCATGACGACACAGCCGGTGGCCGATCTGGTGGCCTATATCAAGGGGTTGCAGGCCCCGGCGCAATAACCCCCGATTTGACAGGCGGCCATGGTGCACTACCTCCGCAATCGGAGGAGATGCCATGAAACGTTTGTTTGCCATCGCTTTTCTGGGGCTTGGGCTGGTGGGGCCGGCCCTGGCCGACCCAGGGGCCATCCGCACGGTGATCCGCGATCAGATCGCGGCCTTTGAACGCGATGATTTCGCGCAGGCCTTCACCCACGCCAGCCCGACAATCCGGGACATTTTCCGCACGCCCGAGCGTTTCGGCGAAATGGTGCAGCAGGGCTATCCCATGGTCTGGCGGCCCGAGGAGGTACAGTTTCTTGACATCGAGGAACGCGCCGGGCGCTTTTTTCAACCGGTGATGATCCGCGATGGGCAGGGCCGCCTGCATATCTTGGATTATGAAATGATCGAAGGCGAGGCCGGCTGGAAGATCGACGGTGTTCGCCTCAGGGAAGCCGCGGGCACTGTTTGAGGCCTTTCTTCTTTTTTCAAGTATCCAGTCCGTCGCTGACGTGTAAGTATGTTTGCGGGCGGGAGCTCGTAAGTATCCGGATGCTCTGATTGCTCAGA
>NZ_JASHIM010000033.1 GCF_030733685.1 Roseovarius sp. MMSF_3281 | reverse complement strand
CAGGAACTGCCGCTCTATCCGGCGAACACCTATGGCTTCCTGTCCTTCAACGTCGCCAACACGCGAGTGACGTTTCACGAAGACCATTTCGAGCTCTCGGAAGGCGTCGTGGGGCATCGCTACGGCAAGAGTTTCACCATCGGGGAATATGCTGAGGCCACCTCCTGCACCATGTTCGACATGCTGAACCTGCCGGTCGACATGATCGTCACCCATTCCTTCACGCCGATCAATTCGAACCTCATGGCGGGCCGTATCAAGCGGCAAAAGCGCCAGATGCAGGCCAGCCAGGACGCGGCCCTCTCGCTCCTCGAAGCCCTCGATATCGCCGCCGATGATCTCGAGGCCAAACGCCAAAGCTTCGGCGAGCACCATATGGTCGTGACGCTCTTTTGCGAAACGCTCGAAGAGCTGCAGTCGCTCAGCGCGGAGATCGTTAATGCCGCCGCGACCGAAGGCGTGAAGATGATCGGCGAGCGGGTCGCCGCCAAGGCGCATTACCTCAGCCAGCATCCCGGCAACCAGCCCAAGCGCGTACGCGCCAGCGCCGTCACCAATCGCAACTTCGCGGATTTCGCGGCCTTCCACCGGACCCAACTCGGCAAACCCGCCACGAAAACCCCTTGGGGCCGCGTCATCACCTATCTGCCCACGCCCGAGCAGAGCGCCTATCGGTTTTCCTATCACGAGCAAGGCTCGCCCGACAAAGAACCCACCAGCGGGCATACGCTGATCATGGGACGACCCGGGTCAGGCAAATCGGTCCTCTCGGCCTTCCTCATGACGCAAGCCCGTCGAGCAGGGTCGCGGATCTTCGTCTTCGATTACCGTCTCGGTATGGAGATGGCGGTCCGCGCCAATGGCGGGCGCTATGCGTCTTTGAAAGCTGGACAGCCCACCGGGCTCAATCCCCTGTGGACGGAGACCGATAGTCGCGGCACGGCCTGGCTCTCGGACTGGCTTGCCACCCTGCTCTATCGTGCCGATAAGCCGCTCACACCCGCCCAGACCAACCGCATCCAGGAAGTTGTCCGCCAGAACGCACAAGCCACAAACCCCGGCTTGCGCAACTGGCAGGATTTTGCATCGCTGTTCGTGTCAACAGATGATGGTGGCGATCTGCACCAGCGCCTGCTCGAATGGACCGAAGAGGGCCGCTACGGCTGGATCTTCGGACAGACGCTGGAAGACACGTTTTCACTGGAAGGTGATGTGGTGGGTTTCGATCTCACCGGCATTCTCGACAGCGAGGCCGAGAAGGAGCGCATGGCCGTGCTCTCTTATCTCTTCCGCCGGGTCGAGCGTGAGATCGAGGATCGCCGCCCCACGATCATCGTCATCGACGAAGCCTGGAAGGCGCTCGACAACGCGTATTTCGCCGAGCGGCTTTCGAACTGGCTGGTGACCGCACGCAAGCAGAACACTGTTGCAGTGATGATGACGCAATACGCCAGCCAGCTCGAGCGCACCCGGACTGGCAAGACCATCGTCGAGGCCGTGCCGACGCAAATCCTCCTCCCGAACATCCGCGCCCATGCCGCCGATTACGCGATGCTGAACCTCTATGAGAAGGAACTCGACGTGCTTCTCAACACCGGCAGCGACAGCCGCCTCGCCCTCATCCGTGATGACCAGGGCTCCATCGTCGTCGATGCCGATCTGAGCGCCCTCGGGCCCAATCTCACCATCCTCGGCGGCATGGAAAAAGGCGAAGCCCTCGTCGGAGCCGATTACCGCGACCGCCCAGACTTCTGGAGGCTCTCATGATCCGTATTCTTCTAGTTGTGACTGCGCTTGGCGCTCTCGCCTCTTGCGCCCAGTACCAGGAACCACAGGCCAATTGCTTCACCTTCCTGGCCTCGACGGCACCCACAGCACCTGATTGCACCTTCAAGCCCCTCGGCGCGCCGGAGGGCGACATTGAAGTCTAGCCTGCCCCATATCCTTGCGCTATGCCTGCTGCCCAGTCTCGCCCTGTCCCAAGGTGTGCCGACAAATGACAGCGGGCTGACCGCGCGCGATATCGTCGAAACAGGCGATCGCGAGGCTGACCTCGCGGTCCAGGCCGACAAGCTCGCCATGCGTGAACTCATCGCCGAGATCGAACGGGAGCAACTCGAAACCCTGCAACGCATCCTCGATGCCCAGACCAGCTTCGGCGGTCAGGGATTGCCGGCGATGGTCTCCGGGCTGGAAAGTGGCAGCGGGGATCCGGCCCGGTCAGTCGAGGCGGTCTATGGCAATGCCGACATCGACCCCAATCCCGGCGGTGCGCAGATGTTCGGCGATGCCGCCGAGAACATCGAGCAGCTCATCATCCGCGTCGCCCAGGAAACCAGCGGCTTTGCGGGCGTTGGCCGCGCGGGCCTCTCCCCGGTCCAATGGCGTGCCTTGCTGCAAGCGCTCATCTGGCAGGAAAGCCGTTTCACCATTGGGGCACGGTCTCCCGTCGGCGCGTATGGTCTCACCCAGATCATGCCGGGCACCGCCAGCGATCTCGGCATCAACCCGGAATACTATGACAGCCCCTACCTGCAGCTGCATGGCGGCGCACGCTATCTCGCGACTCAGCTGAACACCTTCGACGGCAATATCATCAACGCGCTCGCTGCTTATAACGCGGGGCCCGGTCGTGTGTTCGAATATGGCGGGGTGCCGCCTTTTGCCGAAACCCAGCATTACGTCCAGGTCATCCCCGAACGCTACAATCTCTACCTGAGCCGCATCGGCGGGATCGAAGCGCTCGGTACGATCGACCCCGCGCTTCTGGCCAATGCGAACCTCTCAATCACCGGGCACGGCGCGGCTTTCTATGGCAACAATTCCCCTGCGGCGATTAGGCAGGCCGCCTTGCGTATTGCGGACATCGTCGAGCGGATTTCCGAGACGGAAGACATGCAGGAAAGCGTCGCGCTCAACACCTATGCCCGCGCCGAACTCGTGCGTCTCGTCGCGGCCCGCATCCGGCTACAGGCGGCGCGCACCCGCATCCTTTCCGCCGAAGAACTGGCGCAGGCCAGCGCCCGCATGGCCAAGGGCGCCTTCATGGAATTCACGATCAGGGAGATAGACTGATGAGAAATTTACTCTTGAGAACGGCCTTAGCCACGACACTTGGGATTGGCCTACACTTGGGAACCCTCTCCCCTGCCCTGGCGCAAGGTGTGCCCGTCGTCGACACGCAGAACATCGCGCAAAACATCCAGCAGCTCCGGCAGATGATCGAAGACGAGATCCTGCAGAACGAGCAACTGACGCAGCTCCGCGAACAACTTGCCACCCTCACGGACCAACTCGCGGAGCTGCAAAGAACATATGAAGCACTGACCCGTCTTGCCGAACTGCCGGAAATCATCCGAACCGAGATGGAGGACGAGCTGAATGGCCTGCTCGATCAGGAGTTCGGAGACATCCTCGCCACCATTGAAGCCATCAAGACCGGAGACTTCTCTGGTCTCTCTGGTTCCGGCGCGGGCGAGATTGAAACCCAGATGGATCGGGTGCTGGCCGATCTCGGATTTGACGATGACACCCTCTCGGAAATGGCCACCAGCGGAAATCCCGGAGCCAACCGCGTGGCAACGCAGGCAACAACCGGCGCGCTCGTCTCGGCCGCCGCCCAGAACAGCTATGAAGACGCAGGCCAATCGCTCGAGCGGGTAGACCGGCTGGTCGGGCTGATCGATGACATGGACGAACTGAAGGAAAGCGTCGATCTCAACACGCGCGTCACAGCAGAACTCGCAATCGCGCTCGTCGCCATGTGGCAGCTCGAAGCCGTGCAGACCGTGGGCGATGGCACGGGAGGCGTGATCGATGCCGCCACCATCGCCGAAGAACAGCGCTTCATGGACTTTACGCTGCCGGACCTGCGCGCAGACTGATTCAGGGGTGTGACGCGTGGCGAGTGAACAGGAAATCATCGAAGAAGAGCTGGTCTACGGCGCGCTTCGCAGGGAACGGCTCTGGCAGCGCCTTGGGCTCATCGGCCTCATCTTCGGCGGCCTTGGATGCCTGAGCGCGGCGGCCGTCGCGATCCTCGATGTCGATCCACCCCCCGTGGTCGTGCCCTATGATCCTGCAACCGGCTTCGCACTCCCCGAGGCCTCGGTGGGAGCGACCTCGGTGACCGCCAACCAGGCGATCATCGAGGCGGAGGTCTTCCGCTATGTGACCGACCGCGAGGTCTACAACCAGCTCGACAATGATCTGCGCATCCGAAGCGTTTTGCGCCGGTCTGATGGGGCCGCCGAAAGCGGGTTGCGCCAAATCTGGAACAGCGCCACCGAGAACTACCCGCCCACAGTCTATGGCCCCAATGCCCGGCTCGATGTGGAAATCCTCAGCATCAACCGCATCGGCACCAACCGCGCCACGGTGCGCCTGCGCAAACGCCTGACGTCTATCAATGGCGTCCAAACCGGGCTTTTCACCGCCACCCTCCTCTTCGAGTTCCGCCCCGAGACCCGCCGCTCCATCGATGAGGTCTGGACCAACCCCTTCGGCTTCACGGTCCTCGAATATTCCATCCGCTCCGACAGATTGGAGAATTGAATTTGTTCCCTGTTCGACTTTTCATATTGCTGATTGCCCTGTTGCCCGGCCTCGCCTTCGCCGAAGCCATCCCGCGCGGCGGGCCCAATGACAACCGGGTGCGGCTTGCCAGCTATCAGGAGGGCCAGGTCTACCGGCTAAACGTCTCGCTCACCCATGTGACCACCATCGAGTTCGGCGAGGGTGAAGGCATCCGTTCGATCATCGCGGGTGACACGGAAGGGTTTGAGATCGACGGCGTACCCGGCGGTCAGGCCTTCGCGATCAAACCCGTCGCGCGCGGTGTACATACCAACGTGACGGTCTATACGAACCGGCGGAGCTACTATTTCAACGTCCAGGAGACCCGCAGCCCGACCTTTTACGTGGTGCAGTTCCGCTATCCGGAGGACGCTGCGCGGCCCACACATGCCATCGCGGCCCAAGCGCCGAACTACAATTACGGCGCCAGCGAACGCACCGAGTTCACGCCCGTTCGCGTCTGGGATGACGGGACCTTCACGTATTTCGAATTTCTGCGGAACGCGCCGGTGCCGGCGATCTTCCGCTACGCCAATGCCCGGGAACGGACGGTCAACACGCAAGCCACCGAGGACGGCGTGATCCGGGTTTCAGGAGTGAACCGACAATGGGTGCTGCGGATCGGAGAGGAGGTGGTCTGCATCGAGGCCACACCACCTGCGGGGGTAGGCTCATGAGCGATACCGGAAACACAGACCTCGAGAAACGCCTCGCCGCCCTCGAGCAAGGCAAAGGCGCGAGCTCACCCTCTGCCCCACGGCGCTCACCGCTGCTCACTTTGGTCGTCGTCCTCGTGATCGGTGCGGGCGGTGCGTTGCTCTATCTCATGTCCCAACCCGAGGAAGAGGAAGCCCTTCCCACGGCCACGCCGGACGTGTTCCAGAACGAGGGCGACGGGTTTGGTGCCATCGAGACCTTGCCCCCGCCTGAGCCAGAGGTTGTGTTCGTCGCACCCGATACGGCCGAGCCCAACGCGGAGCTTCTGGCGCAGATCACCGCCCTGCAAGCTCAGATCGAGGAATTGCGCAACGCCCCCGAACCGGTCGTCGAGGAAGACACCGCCGCCGCAGAGGCGATCGACGCGCTGACCGCCCAGATCGCGGCGCTGCAAGCTGCCTCGGAAGCGGCACAGCAACGGTTCCAGGACGAACTGACGGCGCGGGATCGTAGTCTTGAGCAATTACGCATGGATCTGGAACTGGCCCAACTCGAGGCCAGCCGGCCGCAACCCGCCCCAGCGGGCCCCACAGAAGATGAGCTGCGCGCACGCGAGCAAGAGAGACTGCGCCGGGAGGAAGAAGCCCGGCGCATGGCCGAGCTGGAGCGCCGCGCCGCGGAGGAACGCGCCTTCCAGGAGCGCCGCATCACCTCGCCCACCATCGCTTTTGGCGGTGCCTCCGGAGCGAATGAAACGGCTTTGACTGAACGCACCTTCGGCGAGGTGACGGATTTCGTGCTGAACGGCGCGCTACCCACTTCGGTGACGCAAGCTGAGGTCATCGCCAACCAGTCCAACACGATCATCCAGGGAACGATGATCCAGGCCGTCATGGAAACCGCCCTCGACAGCTCCCTGCCCGGCCAGACCCGAGCCGTTGTTTCCGAAGACGTGTTCAGTTTCGATGGTTCCCGCCTCCTGATCCCACGCGGATCCCGCCTGATCGGGCGCTATAGATCCGGCGTCGATATCGCGCAGCGCCGTGTCACCATCGCCTGGGACCGGATCATCCTGCCTGACAATCAAACCATCCAGATCAGTTCCTTCGGGGGTGACGAGCTGGGTCGCTCCGGCGTCACCGGCTTTGTCGATACCCGCTTCGATGAGCGTTTCGGTTCGGCGGCGTTGATTTCTCTGATATCGGCTGCTCCAAGTGCCGCCGCTGCAAATGTTCAGGACGAAACCGCCGCGGACGTGCTGGAAGACGTGGGCGATGATCTTGCCGATGCCACGGACTCTGTGATTGGCGACTACCTCTCCATCGGTCCCGTCATCTATGTCGACCAAGGCGCCCGCGTCACCGTTATGGTCGACCGCGATCTGGAGATTTTCTGAGCCCATGTCGCTGAGCTATCTCCAAACCTCGCTTGATCGGATCGACGCCGCCTCCCGCGATGATGTCATCGAGATCTGCATCAACCCCGATGGCAGCTGTTGGGGAGAATTCCAGGGCGATCACTTTATGAGAAAGCTGGACCAGAAGCTGAACGCAACGGAAGTGAAGGACCTCGGCAACCAGATCGCCTCCTCGGCCAACACAACGATGAGCAAGGACCGCCCCATCGTCTCGGTCTCGATCACCTACAAGGGGCGTCCAATCCGGGCGCAGGTCATCACCCCGCCTGCCGTTCTGTCGGCCATGTCGATCAGCCTGCGGTTCTTCTCGAGCCTCCCGCTCGACGGGATCGCGCTCGATTTCCTCTACGGCAAAGAACGCAAGCTCGAAGAACTCCGCCTCGAGAAAACCCGCGAACTGCGCGAAGTGGTGGCCGCGGGCGCCATCGATGATGCACTTGCCTTCTGTGTCGACAACAAGCTCAACATGATCGTCTCGGGCGGCACGTCCACCGGCAAGACCGTCGCCGCGCGCAAGATCCTCTCGCACGTGCCAACAGAAGAACGCATCGTCACCATTGAGGAAGCGGCCGAGCTTCTGCCGACCCAGCCCAATGCCGTGACCCTCATCGCCAACCGCGACGCGGAATTCCAAACCGCCGATGTGCTTCTGACCGCGACGCTGCGCATGCGCCCGGACCGCATCATCCTCGGCGAAGTGCGCGGCAAGGAGGCCATGACCTTCCTCGAGGCGATAAACACCGGTCATGGCGGGTCAATGACCACGCTGCACGCCGAAACCCCGCAACTTGCCGTGCAGCGCCTCGCAATCGCGGCGCTCAAGACCGAGATCCCAATGACCTATGCTGACATGATCCAGTACATCGAGAACTCCATCGATGTGATCATCCAAGCCGGTCGGAATGACGGCAAACGCGGCATCACCGAATTCTACCTCCCCGGCGCCAATGAGATCGGAGCTTCCCAATGAAGACCTTTGAATATGATATCCTCAGCTTTCCCATGACTCGTAAGACCAGCCTCGCTGACATGCAGGCCAGCCTTAATGCCAAAGGGGCAGAAGGTTGGGAGGTAGTGTCGATCAGCTCTTCGGAATTCGCCAACGTGGGACACACTGTCTTCCTGAAGCGGGAAACGACAGCTGGCGGCGCGGTCTGATGATACGTTGCGGGATCGATATCACTTTCGTCACTCTTGCTCTGGTACTGGCGGCGTCATCCTCCTTGGCCGAGCGCAACCTGGTCCCGAGCCTTGAGCGCAGTTTTGATGTTTGCCCGGACAGACCGCTGGAGTCCGAATGGATGCAAAACATACCATTGCGCCAAGCCTATCAGCGGGTTCTGGTTCAGGACATCTACCGCGCCCAAAACCTCGAGCGCATCGTCGAGACTGGCAACTGCGATTGTGAAATCCGGTTCCCCTCTTGGGACGCTGCCGAGGCGGTGTTTCGGGAAAGGTACGCGAGTGACGAACGATGGGAGATGCTGCAAGCCTCGGACGCCTACAACCGCCGCGCAAACGCTGCCCGCCCTGCCGCCAAGGCCATCTGCGAAGCCGCGGGCAATTGGTAAGGCAGCCCCGTCATGAGCGTCGTCACCTATTTCGTTGAAACCTCCCAGGGCTATCTCGACACCGCCGCAGAAACCCAGTTCGGGTCCGTCGCGGCGACAGTCGGCACGCTTCTGGTGCTGGGAACAACTCTGGTGGTGATCCTCATCTTCCTGAACATGATCTACCAGTACAAGGCGATGGACGGGCGCATGGCCTTCTGGCTCGCGGTCAAGATCGGGCTCATCGGGATATTCGCGACCAACTGGGTGCAGTTCAACGCGCTTTCCTCCGCTATCTTGGCGGGCATCGACAGCATTGCGGGTGCGCTGGTTGCTTCCGTTGGTGGTGGAACTCCCGGCCCTTCCGGTACTTTCGCCGAAGAGTTCGACCGGCTTATCGCGGAACTGGGCGACTATCTGAACGCAGCCGGGTCCGAGCTGAACTGGATGGCCGGCGCCATGCTCGACATCGTCGGAGTGCTTCTGCTCTCGATCCTCGGCGGGCTGGCCGCCTTCATACTCGTGGCATCCCGCTTGATGATCGCACTTCTGATTGGGATCGCGCCGGTGATGATTTTCCTGACCCTCTTCGAAGTGACCAAAGACTATTTCGCGCGTTGGCTGTCAGCGCTGGTTTCCTTCGCGCTCTACCCCATCGTCGTCGCCGGCGTGTTCGCAACAATCACTGGCGTCTCTTCTGCTCTGATCGGAGAGCTTGGCGAGCCGGAAGGGGCATCAAATATCGGTGCGCTCATTCCGTTCTTCATGATGGTGCTGATGGCCAAGGGGTTCATCATCGCCACGCCCTTCATCGTCCGCGCGATCTCCGGGAACATCATGATGCCCGCCCTCTCCGGTGGCCTCGGCGGAAGCTACAGCTTCGCCCGTGCCGCCATGGGTAGCCAGCAGGCATACAACCGCTACCTGATCGGTGGGGCAAGCGGCGCGGAATACGCAGCTCTCCGGGCGCGGCAATTCTTCGGCGTGCAGCAGATGCCGGTGCGGCAGGGGATGGGGCAGACGGGTCAGGCAAGCGGCACAGGGTCACCGGGGGCCGGGTCCCAGATGCTGGCGCAACTGGCCCGGTTGGGAAGGTTGGGGAGGCGGTGAAGTCCCCTGTCAAAAACCTGCCAAAACGGCAAAGGTTTTGCCGGGGGTTTTTGTCCTGGGTAAGCCGTTGATCCTGGGAAGGGTGGGGCATTTTGCCAAAAACGACCGTTTTTGACGCATAGGTATTGCCAGGGGGTTTGTGTCTGGTGTGCGGACAAAGCTGTCGCTTGCCACTCTGCTTGCGATGGCCGCTCTTGACCGGCGTGACCCCTACAGGAGAAAGATCAGACGGTAGCCGCGTGCAGCCATGCCAGATAGAAGAAAGTTACGTGATCTTTTCGTGCCCGACCTAGTCACCAAATCGCTCGACATCGAAACCTGGCCAGATTTCGCACGCCTTGTTGAAGCGCATAACGGCGTTTGGGGCGGATGTTGGTGCATGGCGTTTCATGCGAAGGGGGAAGGCTGGGGAAAATCCGCGGAGAAGAACCGGCAGGAGAAGGAATGTCTCGTGCGCGAAGGCCGGGCTCATGCCGCGCTGGTCTTTGATGGCTCCGACTGTGTCGGGTGGTGCCAGTTTGGATCACCTGAAGAACTGCCGCGCATCAAGAACAGGCGTGCTTATCTTTCGACCAACCCGTCGCTTCCCGACTGGCGTATCACGTGCTTCTTTTCCGGTAAGGGCTATCGCGGAAAGGGCGTGACGTCCGCAGCACTGGCAGGTGCCTTGGACCAGATCGGAAAACTGGGCGGCGGCCGTGTGGAAGGATATCCGGAGGACACCGAAGGCCGGAGGGTCTCTGGGTCCTTTTTGTTCAACGGAGCCCTCTCCACGTTCGAACGTCACGGCTTCACGCGGTCGCGTCCGATCGGGAAACACAAATGGGTTGTGACCCGCACCGTGCCCTGATGGGCCATCAAGCGTCCCGAGCGCACTGAGTGCATCCAAGGGCGGCATGGCAGGACGTAACGGACGTTCCATGCGCTATGCTCGAGCGTCGATTTGCACCGCTGGACTTTAGGTTTGCGACGTTTGTTCCGGGAACGCCGTCCATGCCCTAGCATTGTGACAAAGGGCATGGTCCCGGTGTAGCTTTCCGCATATGACCGCCTTCCTCCACAGTCGGAAGAACCCCTCAGCGATCCTCGTGATGTGCGCGGGCGTTCTGCTCCTTGTTGTCAACGACGCGATTGCGAAGGGGCTGGTTGCGCGCTTCGATCCGTTCCAGATCCTGTTTGCTCGCAGCGTGATCGCGCTGCCCGTAGTTGCCCTTGTTGCCATGTGGCATAGGGGCGGTATCAGCGGCTTGCGTTCCGCGAGACCATCGGTCCATCTGCTGCGCGCCGTGCTCGCGGTGGCAGCGACTTATCTCTTCATCGCGAGCCTCGATGCCCTACCGTTGGCGGAAGCGACCGCGCTGATCTTCACCGCGCCGATCTTCGTCGCCGCACTGTCGTGGCCACTCCTGAGGCAGCGGGTAAGCGGGGCGCGCCTTGCCGCAGTTGGGGCGGGCTTCGTCGGCGCGCTGATAGCGGTGCAACCGGGTGCTGAGACGATGCAGACGGCGTCCGCCCTTGCGCTCGGCGCGGCATTGGTGAACGCGCTGGTGATGATGAGCGCGCGCTGGATCGAGCAACACGATGGCTTCTGGACGATGACCTTCTACATGACGCTGTTTTCAGGTGCGCTGTGCGCCTTCACCCTTGGCATGGACTGGCCATCTATTCGGATTGAAGATGCGACCATGTTCGCCATGATGGCAGGAGCCGGTACGTTGGGGATCGCGCTCATCACGCAGGCATTTCGCATGGGGGATGCCGCCGCCGTCGCGCCCTTCGACTACACGGCGCTAATCTGGGCCTCCGCCATTGGCTGGGCGGTTTGGGGCACTGTTCCCGGATGGCCAGTATATCTTGGCGCGGCCGTCATCGCGAGCGGGGGAACCGCCTTGATCGTATTAGATGCGCGGCGCGCGAAGCAGGAGGTGGAGGCGTAGCAGTTGATGCAGGTTGTTGGAATGCGTCTTTTCAGAACGGCTATTCGTGTGCGTTGCAGCATCGGATAGTCTGAACTCTTTCAAGACCTTCTCCGCACCGCAGGATGTGCCAAAACTCAACCGTTTCTGTCACAGGCGAAATCGACCGTTTGCGCCCCTCCAGATCGAAAGCTGCCGCTCGTCCAGAGCGCGGCGAAGGTCTCAAATGAGCCGATTTTGTTGAAAAACTCGACATCTGCCCGGTGGCAGCTGAATTCGCAGAAAATCTTCCCGCGAAGGGCGCCGCTTGGAAACAATGTTCGCCACAGCGACCGATCCGTGAACCATGTTCCGGTTTCTGAGTGAAAATTTTCGCTGGCAGAGTTTTTCAACACAATCAGCCCTTTTTGCAGTTCACTGCACATAGCGCGAAGGGCCGCAGTCCATCTTGGTTCACTTCACGGCGATTCTGAATCGGACAACTCAGTCTCAGACCGTTTCGCCCGCATGTCCGCAAGAATTTGAACGCGCGGTTCATGCCGCTTGCGATACAGAAACCGTGCCCAGAGCGCGAAGGCCCATGACATCCAGCCCGCGTCGATTTCAATGACGTCGCGCAGCCTGGACCCTGACTGCTGCGGTTCCACGGTCAGAGTGTGACGCCACGATTTGACGCCTGCGCCCTTTTCAGAAGACCGCAAAATCATTGCTTCGTCGTCGCATTCCAGGACTTCCATGAAATACGGCTGAGGCGGTAACTTCCCGAAAAGCGACACCTGCACGGTAATTTTCTGGCCTTGGTATACGCGACCGCTCGGCAACCCTTCGAAGCTGACAACCCCATCCATGATTTCCTTGAGTGCATCGAGGTCCGTTGCCACCGCCCAGACCTCCTTCGCCGGTGAGGCGTATTCGTGTTCGAGGATGACGGTCTTCACAGTCGCTCCTGTGGTTCAAAAAGCTATCCCTGCTTGATTGACCTAAACCGGACATCTGCGCAACCGCAGCGAAAGCCATCTCTGTCCGCCAAGCGGACACCCCCCCCTGACAGAACCTGTGGGCCAAAAACGGTGGTAAGCGCCGGTGACAAAAACGTACGGGTTTGGGCCCATACTGCGCTGCGGAGAACGTCCGGAAGGAGCCCTCTGTGGACATTCTGCGGTACAGCCTCGAATGTTCGGATCGTTGGCGAACTCCCGCAGTCGGGTATCAAGTGGAAACAGAGTGGAAAAGCGGACGTTCCGATGAGTGTATATGGCTCGAATTTATGACTTGTGCTTTTGGGCGCCGGAAAGAGGCAATCATGCTTATCAATAACTCCAGAAGCTATCTGCGTGACTTCGAACCCGCCGACCGTACCGCGTTCGTCGCGTATCAGATGGACCCGCGCTATCGTCGTCTTTACGATCTTGACGATGACCCAACCCGTGCCAATGAACTGTTCGATCTGTTTGCAAGCTGGCGAATGGAGAACCCGCGACGCAACTTCCAGCTCGGCATTTTTGATACCAGTACGGACCGCCTATGCGGCTGTGGAGGGCTGCGATTGCGGCCTGAAGATCATGAGACAGCCGTGCTTGGAATCGAACTTGCCCCCTCCGATTGGGGCCGCTACCGCATCGCATTGGACGCAATATCATACCTCCTGGAGTACGGCTTCGAAATACTACGACTGCGAATGATCGTCGGGGACACAGCCAGCGGTAACGAAAGAGTAGAAAAGCTTGCCCGTTGGTTTGGTGCCCGCATTATCGATCAACGGGATGGCCCCCAGTGGATGCGCGCACGGGGGTGGCATGAAGTGGACTGGGCGCTGACACAAGAAGAGTGGCATCACTCAAGTCATCACAGAAGGCGTCGAGCTATGTCCGTTCTTGAGATCGCCGGGAAACATAAACCATGACCGAAAACTTGTCCCAACGCCAACCTAGGTTTCTAGCAAGTCAAGGTCCGCTCCGTCCCGCTCTCCGGACAGTGGTCAGCTTATGAGTGGAGGTCCGCAATAGCCTCCAACCGGTGATTTCGGGCATCTCATGCCCGTCCGCGCGAAGCGCCGGGCCTGTCGGCGGGTGGCCTTCAGGTCGCCTGCGGACAGGTCACCCTGAAACCGCCCACGACCAAGAAGGCACCGAAACGCAAAAGGCCCCCGCCTTCTGACGGGAGCCTCGATCATTGCGGCGGTGCGGCCCGCTACTCTGCGGCCATCCGGTCGGCCTGCGCAATGCGGGCCATGATGTAGTCCACGGCCTTCTGCGCCTCGGACGCGGCGCGGAAAATCGCGCGGCTGTCTTCCTTCATCGCCGCCAGCCATCCTTCGACATAGGCGGCGCTTTGGTCGAACTCGGGCTCCACCCCGATCTGGGCGCAGAGCATGCAGTTGCCGATCTCGGCGGCCAGCTCCTCGAATGCGTAGGCCTTGCGGTCGCTGAACCGGCCGAGACGATCCAGCCGCTTTGATGCGCCCGTCCAGTGGGTCAGCTCATGCGCCAAGGTCCCGTAGTATCCGGCCGCCCGATGAAACGTGCCGATCGGCGGCATATGGATGCGGTCGGTCCTGATGTTGTAGTATGCGCGCGGCTCCCCGGTCACATCGATCCGCGCGCCGGTCGCGGCAAAGAACGCCTCCAGCGCAGGGTCGGCCACGGTGCCGAGATCACGGGGCGGATCGGGCAGGATGTAGAACTCGGCGGGCAGACCCTCGATCTGGTCGGAGTTGAACACACGGTAGGCCCTCGCATAGGGAATCTGCCGCTCTTCGCCGGTCTCGTCCTCGCGCTCGACGGTGCCGAATTTCACCACGGTGGCGGATTTCTCGCCCTTGCGGACATGCCCCCCGAGCTGCCTGGCCTGATTGAACGTCATCCAGCGGGCCGAGCTGTAATCTTTGCTCATCGCCGTGGCCCAAAGCACAAGGATGTTGATCCCCCGATAGGCTTCGCCGTTGAACCGTTCCGGCAGGCTGGCCGAGCCCCCGCCTCCGGTCCACGGCTTGCGCCAGGGCGGCGTTCCCGCCTCGATCTGCGCGACGATCTGGTTGGTGACATGGGTGTAGACGTCAAACTTCGCTGCGGTCATGTGTGACCCTCCTCGCATGCGCGGTCCGGGTCTCTTCCCTTTCCGCCGATGGGCGGGCCTTCCTGTTCTGGTCTTTGGAATGCCCATGCATTCCGAAGGGCAGAGCGGGTAAGGGCAAAGCCCGTCCTGCGGCCTGGCGGGGCCGTGACAACCGGGTGGAGGGCGTGAATCTGGGAGGGAACCGCGCGCCTCGCGCGTTGGAGGAACCGGAATTCTTGACCGGAACCGACGCCGAAGGCGGCGCTTGCCGGTTTTCCCGGACCCGCCGGGATGGCAGGCGGATCATCGGAATTTGGAAGCTGTCAGGGTCGGGGTGAGCGGGCTTCAGCCCGTCGACACCCGATCCAGTCTATCGCTCAGGGCGAGACCGGCACGCTGCCGGTCTCACGGGATTTCAATCAGGGCGAAAGGCGGTGCTTTTGCAGCATGCATGCGTACCGATCTGCCCGCTGCTCGGGTGAAGCAACACTTGCCCTAAGCTTTCCTTGTGGCCGCTTCTACGGCGGCACCGAACTCCTCGGGGCTTGGCGACTCCTCGAAAGCCGGAATGGTTTCAGGCAGCGTGACCCATGATTGTTTGCGACTTATCCAAATGTGGGCCATTGGTTCAAGGCGTTGACTGCTTTCCAATGTGCCCGCCCGAAGAAACACCATTTCTGGCAGCATGCTATTTTGGTTGAAAAGCCGTGTGTGACATGTCGGACAGAAATGCTCAGTAAACTCAATTCCTCCCGTCGTTCGTATGAACGTTCCTGTAGCTCCATAGCATTCGAAGACATCGGCCTGAACCATCGCATGCTCGGCGAAGGCGCTACCGCTTCGGGTTTGGCAATTCAGGCAGTGACATGCATAGACATGCAGGGTTTCTTGCTTGACCGAGTAGGTCACGGCCCCGCACTCACATATTCCAGACAGACCCAAAGCTTTCTCCTAGCAAAGATTTTCCTAGTATCTACCAGACGGTATGGGGAGTGACCACGGGCTCCCCCATACCATTGCTGCGGCGCAGTAGGGTCGCCGCAGCGCCCTCCCCTGCCCTTCGGGATCACATTCCATGCGTCGGCCCCCGATCTATGTCCCGATCCTTCTCGACCTCCTGGTCCTTCTCCTGGTCACGCTCCTCCTCGATCTCCAGCTTTTCGCGCGGTTTGTTCAGCACATCCTTCAGGCGCTCATTCACGGACGGCTTGCGCGCCTCGCGCCCGGTCTCCTCTCCAAGCGCAGGATCGCTGTACCCGTCCAGCTTGTGAACCGCTGCCTGACCGTCCCGGCCCGCGTCCTTCTCCATGATCTCCTTCAGCCGCTCGCGCGCATAGTTGCGCCGTTCCGGATTCGGCGTGTCGTCCCGATCCTCTGACCGGCCCACGACTCGCGCCAGACGTTCCTTCATATCCTCCGGTCCAGCCCGTGCAGCGCGCTCCTTCGCGGCCGCCGCTCTGAGCGCCGCCAGACCGGCGGAGACACGCCCCTGGCCTGCGTCCCGCTCGGCTCCATAGGTCTCCCGCGCGATGTCCAGACGCTCGCGCAGCTCGCGGAACGCGGCGCGGGCCTGGCGGGCGGCATGAACCACGGCTCCGCGCTCGGTGACAGGCACGTATTCACGACCCTGGCGCTCGGCCATCGCCTTCGCCCGGCGCTCCATCGAGTTTGCCGCCGGTCCCAGCTTCAGCTCGGGGTCGCGGTCCAGCTCCTCGGCCGTCAGCTCGTCGCCCCGCTCCAGTGCCGCCTCGCGCTGTGCCTCTAAGCTGCGGTGATCGACGCGCTCGACCTCCCCTGCCCGCTCAAGTGCGCGGTTCTGTAGATCGGCCCAGAGGCCGCGCATCTGCTCGATCTCGACGCCGCCGGTCTTCGCGGAATCGAGCACGCGGGTCTTGGCGGTGAAGCCTTGCGCCTCCAGCTTGCGGGTGGAGGTCAGGACGTGGGCATGGTGATTGCGCTGATCGCCTTCCCGGTGCGGCGCATGGATCGCCACATCGACGGCCACGCCATAGCGGCCGACCAGCTCCTGAGCGAAGTCGCGCGTGATCTGCGAGCGGTCTTCGGCGCTGATCTCGGACGGCAGGGCCAGCTCCCACTCGCGGGCGGTGACGGAGTTGCGGCGGGTCTCGCTGGCCTCGACCTCGTTCCAGAGCCGGGACCGATCCTGCGCCCAGTCCGGGGCATCCTTCGGGGTCAGGATGAAGGTCTCCTCGATCCGCTGCTTGCGGGTGTAATCGTGGACGCGGCCTTCGCGCTGGCACTCGATGCGCTCGCCGACACGGTAGGCGGCGGCTGCCGTGGCGGATGTCACTTAGCACTTAAAGATGATAATCTGATCTTCCTTATTTCAATGACTTAGCTTTGCCCCTAAATGTGAGAATTGGCACTTAAATTAATAATGGAGACTGGACTTTAGCCCTTAATTCGATAATTGTGGCTCCGATTTTGTCGGGTTCTCATTGTGACCGAACCACTTCTATACGAGATAGACGACGCCGTGTGGGCAGAAGCCTGTCGCCGTGCGGCTGCGATCCGCAGATTCCTGGAATCCAGTTCCGGTGAGTCAACAGTGGCCGCTATTGCCGATCTTGCCTCCGAACTGCAGGTCAGCCAAGCGACGACCTACCGTTTGCTGAGGCGGTTTCGGGCGGACGGAACTGTCATGTCGCTCGTTGAGACCAAGCGCGGACGCCCGACGGGCCATCGCGCTTTGGATGCTCGGCGCGAGGAGATCATCGAGAAGGCAATCCGCACGTACTATCTGAAACCGACCCGGCCACCGGTCTCGCAGCTGGTGCGGGACATTGAAACGGATTGCGCTTCGGCAGGATTGAAGTCGCCGCATCGCCGAACGATCGAGCGGCGGCTGGGCGACCTGGACCTGCGCCACCGGGCGCAGCGTCGGGGCGAAACGCGGACCGTAAAAGCAACGACGGCGGTCCCGGGAACACTGAGCACCTCCCGACCCCTCGAGATTGTTCAGATCGATCACACGAAGGCCGACATCTTTGTCGTCGATGAGGAAACCCGCGAACCAATCGGACGACCGTGGCTGACCCTGGCCATGGATGTCTTTAGCCGTATGGTGACGGGCTTCTACTTGACCATGGATGCGCCATCCCGGCTTTCGACGAGCCTATGCCTGCTGCATTCGGTCTATGACAAGACGGCCTGGCTCAAAGCGCGCGAGATCGAAGAGCCCTGGCCCGTGGCCGGCCTTCCCGACCGGGTGCATGTGGACAATGGCGCGGATTTCCGGAGTCGCGCGTTCAAACGTGGCTGCGAGAATGCAGGCATTGCGATCGACTGGCGACCGCCGGGTACGCCGCGCTTCGGCGGACATATCGAGCGTTTGATCGGCACCCAGATGGGACGGCTGCACCTGTTGCCCGGTACGACCTTCAGCAACGCTCAGGACCTCGCGGAGTATGATTCAAGAAAACATGCGGCGCTGACCCTGCGCGAGTTGGAGCGCTATATCGCCCTCGACATTGTCGGGTCCTATCATCAATCCATCCACAGCTCGCTGAGCCGCCCTCCCCTCGCCGTCTGGTGGGACCATGAAGGCGAGATCCCTCTGCGGCTGCCTGAGGATCGATTGCAGTTCTGGGTCTCTTTCCTGCCGGAGCAGGAACGGACCTTGCGTCCAACCGGCATTCACCTGTTCGATCTGCGCTACTGGTCAGCCGCACTCAGCGCCGATGTCGGCCGGACTGAGCGGCGGCTTCTCGTGAAGTATGATCCGCGTGATATGTCGCGTGTGTTCGTGCGGCGGCCCTCAGGCAACTTCGTCGAAGCCCGCTACGCGGACCTGACCCTGGCACCCATTTCCCTGCACGAGGCTTTGACGGCGCGTCGCACCCTGCGTGAGAAAGGGCGGCGTGAAGTCGATAGCCGCGCGGTTGTGAGGACCGCACTCGAACAGCGGAAGTTGGTTGATGAGGCCGTAAACAGAACCGCTGCCGTGCGGCGCGGCAAAGCTCAGCCGAGGCGTGCCGACGACCTCCGGGATACGGGCACGCTCCGTGGTGTCGACTCCAGCAAACCGGTGCCTTTTGTTGAGGACACCGAATGAGCTGGAGCCATAATGACGAACGATCACCCTCATCTTACCGCCGACGCGGCAGCCCTGCTGTCTGAACCCCAGGCGGGACGCATTCGCGCCATCAGGTCCCGCCGTTGGGTTCTCTACCCTCGCGCAAAGCAAGCCCTCGATCGCCTCGAGGCGCTCCTTGATCATCCGAGAGGTTCCCGCATGCCGTCTGTCGCGATCTATGGCGACAGCGGGATGGGCAAGACCATGATCATGCAACGCTTCCGCGATCAGCATCCGCCACATCTTGATCGCCGTACCGGGATTCTGAAGACACCGGTCCTGGCCATGGAAATGGTTAGCCGCCCCGGCGAGCGGCGCTTCTATGGTGAACTGCTTTCCCTCCTCGGCGCACCCCAGGCACCGCGGGCCGATATTGCTCAGATGGAACAGGCGACGCTGCGGATTATGAAGGCAATCGGCACCCAGGTTCTGGTCATCGACGAGGTCCACAACATCCTCGCCGGGACCTATCGAGAGCAACGTATCGTGCTCAACATGCTGCGCTTTCTCAGCAATCGGCTCCAAATCTCACTGGTCTGCTTCGGCGTGAACGACGCCCGGGAAGCCATCGGCGGTGACGTTCAACTTGCGCGACGCTTCGAGCAACTCACCCTGAACCGTTGGGCCGCCAACGAAGACTTCGAGACGCTGATCGCGTCGATCCTGCGCAATACGCCATTGCGGCGACCCTCTGTGCTGACGCCGAAATCCCTGCGGCGCATTCTGCAGATTACGGACGGTATCACGGCGAACATCTTCCAGATGCTGGGCAGTCTTGCGATCGAGGCTATCGAGAGCGGGACCGAACACATCACCGACGGCGCCGTCGAGGCTTGGGTGCCTGCATTTGATGCCGAAGCGGTCTTCGCATGACGGGACCCCTGCCCGTCACCTTGCCACCTCTGCGCGGCGAAGTCCTGTCATCCTGGATCAGTCGCCACGCGGACTTCTATGGCGTCACGCCGTTGACCATGTTGCGCCATGGATTGCCGGATGCGACATCCCTTGAGGCAATCGATTTTTCCCTGACCAACGCCCAAGCGAACCGGATTGCGGGGATGTTCGGTGTCAGCCCGCAACTTGTACGCAGCCTGAGCTTCGCGGGTGCCCCCAAAGCGGCTCACCGGTTCATCGCCAAGAGTCCAATGCAGCGTTGCGGGCGGTGCACTCAAACCGATGTCAGCCCTCCGCCAATTCTTAGAAGCGAATTGCAGGGGTGGCGGATCACTTGCTCGCACTGTGGGGAACCCTACCAGGACAAGACCACCAGTGACGGCGAACGGACGCTTGAGCCATATCGCGCGGCAGCACGTCGCGGTGAGACCTTGTTGAACAACCACGCAGAGCGCCGCGTGGAAACATGGCTGCCACCTCTGGAGATCGCGCGGCTTCTGCTCATGCGCCGCATCCCCTGGCCGCCCCCGCGTGACGGCGATCTCTGGCGCTACCGGCTCCTCGGCGCCATCGTCCCCGATTTCGATGCCATACTGGCCAGGGAGACTTCGTTTCCACATTCGCCAAAACACCCCATCCTGCCACTCTGCATCCGACCCGCGCTCCTGGCAGGCGTGGCGATCATTGACCGCGCAGGGCCACCGATGCTGAAGATGCTGCACGGGCACATGATGGGCGAGAACAGAAAGCGCTTTGTCATGGCGACAGACCATTTGGTAAGCCCGGCGATCGAGTGGGGACCACCCCAGCAGTTCCAACTGATATGAAACCCGGGCCAGATGATTCTCAGCTTAAAGTGCCAAAAATCTTCAAATCGACCGCATTCTCACATTTAAGTGCTAAGTGACAAGAGCGCGTATTTCCAGGACACCCATGCCAAGATCGGGCTGCTGCCGGGCTGGGGCCTGTCGCAGCGCCTACCGCGGGTCGTCGGGCCGTCGACGGCGAAGGAAATCTCCCTCACCGCCCGCCGCGTGCCTGCGACAGAGGCTGCTTCGCTTGGTTTTGTCACGCGGGTCGTGCCGGATGACGCGCTGGCCAGTGCCGCGCGCGAGGTGGCCGAGGGGATCGCGCAATGGGACCCGGCCCACATCGCACGGATCAAGGCGCTGATGGACGACGGCTATGCCCTGCCGCTGAGCGACGCGCTGGTGCTGGAAGTTGAGCGCGCCGCCGACCTTAACCGACAGGTCAAGATCGGCGGTCCAGGTCCGGCGTGACGGCAATCGCGCCCCGAATCAGCTGACGAATTCGGGGCCGACGTTCGACGTGGCCATACCGGTGCGGTCGGTCCGCCTGCCGTTGAGTGGGTCGAACAGGTGAAGCGCCTCTGCTGGCCAGTCGAGCCACGCCAGCATGTCTTCGCGCAGGGTGGTCGACTTGGGCAAGGTGGCGGCCACGGAGTCGCCCGACGGCATCCGGCAATGGGCCAGCCGCGCGGCGCCGAAATCCTCGATCAGCTCGATCCGGACTTGGACCTTGCCGGTGGCGGGCGAGAGGGAGACATCTTCGGACCGCAGCCCAAGGATCGTGTCGCCGGAGGCCCGGACGCCCGGCAGGTCGATCCTATGATCCTCCGCGCCGGTCAGATGACCAACACCATCGGCGATCCGGACGGGAAACAGCGACATCGCGGGCGAGCCAATGAAGCTGGCGGCGAAGGTCGTAGCGGGGTGGGCGTAGACCTCGGCCGGGGAGCCGATCTGTTCGATCCGGCCGCCGTTCATGACGATCAGCAGATCGGCCATGGTCATCGCCTCGACCTGATCATGGGTGACGAAGACCGAGGTTGCACCAAGCTGACGGTGCAGGCGCTTGATCTCAAGCCGCATCTGTACCCGCAGCTTGGCATCGAGGTTCGAGAGCGGTTCGTCAAACAGAAACACATCCGGCTTGCGCACGATGGCCCGGCCCATGGCGACACGTTGCCGCTGCCCGCCGGAGAGCTGCGCGGGACGGCGGTCCAGAAGCTCGGAGAGGCCGAGGATGCGGGCGGCTTCCTCGATCCGGGTCTGACGCTCGGGCTTGGGCAGGCGGGCGATCTTGAGCGGATAGGCGAGGTTCTCGGCCACGGTCATATGAGGATAGAGCGCGTAGTTCTGAAAGACCATGGCGCAACCCCGGTCCGAGGGTTCGATATCGTTCATCAAGTGATCGCCGATCCGCAGCTCTCCGCCGGTGATCTGCTCCAGCCCCGCGATCATGCGCAGCAGGGTGGACTTGCCGCAGCCCGACGGGCCGACGATAGCGGCGAAACAGCCATCCGGGATCTCGGCGTTCAGGCCATGAACCACCTGTTTGCCGTCATAGGATTTGCGGATGTCGCGGATGCTGACACCGGTCATGCGGTTGCCTCCATGTCGATGATACGGGCGCAAAGGGCGTCGACCGTCGCAGGCGTCAGGCCGATCCGGTCGAGATAGGGGTGGATGCCGCCGTAGGTCGCGTCCAGATGGGCCAGCAGATGCAGCATCGACTGCGGGTCGCTGCCCAGCACGGCGGCGGCAATGGCCGGGTCGGTGCCTTGTTCCAGAACATGTGCCTGAAGGCCGTCGATGATCGGCTCCAGCAACTCGCGCGTCATGGCATAGTCGGTGGCGATGGTCTCGGCATCCACCCCGCCAAGCGCGAGCAGCAGCGCGGCGATCAGCCCGGTGCGGTCCTTGCCGGCGGTGCAGTGGAACATGACCGCGCCATCGGGGGCCTCGGCAATCGCGGTCAGGGTCCGGGCGATGGCGTCGTGCCGCTTGTCGAGCGCCTGGGTGTAGAGCGTGCGCAGCACCTGATCTTCGGGAATGTCGTGGGGGATCCGCAGGCTCTCGAACAGCGGAATCTGAAGGTAGATCACCGCCGGATGGTCAGCAAAGGGGTTGGGGAAGCGTGCGTGTTCCGCCGCGTGCCGCAGGTCGATTACCGTAGTGAGCCCCATGGCGTGCAGCTGGTCCATCGCGGGGCCGTCCAGCCGGTGCAGGCTGTCGGCGCGCAGGATGCTGCGCCAGCGGGTGCTGCCCTGCGTGCCCGGATATCCGCCGAGGTCACGGATGTTATAGGCCCCCGGCACGGAAAGAATTCGGTCGAATTTCATCAGCGCAACCCCGATTTCATAAAGGATTGAATGACCTGCCTTTGCAGGACCACGTAAAAGATCAGGATCGGCAGGCTGGCCATGGTCGAGGCGGCCATCAGCGGACCCCATTGCGTCCCTTCCTGCGTGATGAACATCTGGATGCCGATCTGGACGACCGAATTTTCGGCCGTGCGGGTCAGCAGCAGCGGCCAGAAATATTCGTTCCAGGTCGAGATGAAGATCAGGATCGCAAGCGAGGCGATCATCCCGCGGAGGTTCGGCACGATGATCCCCCACAGAACCCGCCAATGTCCAGCCCCGTCCATGCGCGCGGCCTCGAGCACCTCTTTCGGGAAGGCGCGGATCGACTGGGTCAGCAGCATGATCGCCAGCGCATGGGCGAAATGTGGCAGGACCAGCGCCGTGACCGTGTCCAGAAGGCCAAGCCGGGCGACCAGCAGGTAGTTCGGGATCATCACGACCTGCAACGGGACCAGCCATGTCAGCGCGACCAGCCCGAAGACCACCCAGTCCAGCCGGAACCGGAAGCGTGCGAAGGCATAGGCCGCGAGCACCCCGGTCAGAAGCTGGATCACCGTGACGGAGGCGGAGACGACAACCGTGTTCCACAGCATCGCGCCCATGGGGATCGACTGAAGGGCCTGGGCGTAGTTTTCCAGCGACGGGGCCGTCGGCCAGAGCGTGCCTTCGAAGATGCGGTTGGCGGGCCTCAGGGAGCTGACGATCATCCAGTAGACCGGGAAGACGCAGATGAGCGACAGAAGGATCATGGCCGCATGGCCCGGCAGCATCCGGGTCGCGCCCGCGCGGCGGACAGCCCGGCGGCGCGGGACGGCGAAGGTCGCGGTTTCAGCTGTCATGGAAAGAATAGCGCTCCATCAGACGCAGCAGGAGGAAGGCGAGGGCGCCGAAGCCGAGGAAGAGGATCATCGCGGCGGCGGAACTCCACCCGACGGAGAGGGAGGAAAACCCGAACTCCCACAGCAGGTAGTAGATGTTCGTTGTCGCGCCGAGCGGGCCGCCTTCGGTCAGGACGTGGATATAGGAAAAGCTCCACTGTGCGCCCAGAAGGATTGTCATCATCACGAGGAAGAGGATGGTCGAACTGAGCAGCGGCAGGCGGATGTCGCGGATGATCTGCCAGCGGGTCGCGCCGTCCATCCGCGCGGCCTCGACCAGCGAGGGGTCGATATTGGCATTGGCGGCCGACAGGATAAGGGTCGCGAAGCCGACGAGCTTCCACCCGGTGATGAAGATGATCGTCCAGATGGCGATATCGGGGTCGTTCAGGAACTGGACGGGTTCGAAGCCAAGCGCCGTGATCCCGACATTCACCAGCCCGTGCCCGGGGTCGAGCAGCCAGCGGAAGACAGATGCGGCGACCACGGGGGCGATGATCATCGGCAGGAAGATCAGCGCGCGATAGATGTTGCGGGCGCGGGGCGGCAGATCTTCGGTCCAGATGGCGATGGCCAGCGGCACGAGCACCGAAAAGGGCAGCATCCCCAGCATGTAGATCGCGGTATTGCCAAGCGCCTGCCAGAGCTTGGGCAGGGCGAGGATGTTTTCGTAGTTCTTCCAGCCCACGAAAGTCTTGGGTGCGAAAGGGAGCATGTTCCAGTCGTAGAAGCTGAGCCATGCCGCCTGCACAAGCGGCGCGTAGATCCAGATGACGAAGGTGGCAATCGCCGGGAAGAGGAAGAACCAGGGCAACGAAAGGCGCCCGATCTTCAGGGATCGGCGCGGCTGTGCGCGGGCAGGGGTGTGGATATCGGCGACGGTCATTTCGGCTCCTCGAAGGAACGGGGGCGGATCGGGCCGACCCGGGGGCCGACCCGAAGTTCAGGTCAGCTTCCGGGCATCATGGCCTGGGCTCGGGCTTGCGCGCCTTGCATGATCTCGGCCACGTCGCCGTCGCCAAAGACGGCTTGCTCGGCGGCCTCCATCAGCGTTGCGGCGACTTGGCGATAGCTGGTGCCGGGGTACGACCGCCACGGCTCCATCCGCTCAAGCTGGGCGAGGTTCGGGCGGACCAGCGGGTTCGCATCGACCCAGTCCTTCAGATACTCCGGATCGTCGACGATGGCGGTCCGCAGCGGCAGGTAGCCAATCTTGGAGGTGATGATCGTGTAGCCCCGTTCGGAGGTGAGGAACTTCATCAGCTCCCACGCCGCGCGCTGCTTGACCGGGTCCTGAGAGAACATGACCAGCCCGCTGCCGGAATTGGTCGGCGACGCGGGACGCTCGCCAAAGCCCGGCATCTGCGCGGCGCGCAGTTCATAGTTGCCTTCGGCCTGGCTCAGCAGGTGGTTCTGCAGGCCAGATGAGTTGATGTACATCGCAAGCTTGCCCGCCGCCATGCTTTCCAGCGCCTCCCCGCGAGAGATATTGCCGTAGACGCCCGCATCCTTGAGACCGCGCAGCATGGCGACTGCCTCGATGGTCTCGGGCCGGTCAAAGGTGACGGCCGTGCCCGCATCGTTTATCACGCTGCCGCCGTTGGACAGGATGACGGATTGCAGCAGCCAGTCGTACGGGCCGACCTGCACGCCGATGATGCCGCCGGCAAATCCGTTGGCCTCGGTCTTGTCCTGAATGGTCAGGGCGTAGTCCTTGACCTCTTCCCATGTCTTGGGTGGCTGGTCGGGGTCCAGCCCGGCCTCACGAAAGAGGTCGGCGTTGTAGAATACCATCGGGGTGGAGAAGGTATAAGCCAGTGCATAGGTCTTGTCGCCGACCTTGCCGAGGTCGAGGCCCGAGGGGACCATGCCCTCCACATGCGCATCCCAGTCGGCCTGTGGCACGGCCTGATCAATCGGCACGGCGCCCAGCTGCTGCCCGGCGTAGGCGAGGTCCGAGAAGATCACCTGCGCGACATCCGGTGGACGGCGGGCGGCGATATCGGTCTGGACGCGGGTGCCCATGTCATTGACGTTCACGCCGACGCCCTCGACCTTGATCATCGGGTTCGCGGCCATGAATTCTTCGATCAGCTGAACGGTCGCGTCGTGACCCTGCCCGGCGGTGGCGAGGTTGTAGTTGTAGAAACTGATCTCGACCGGTTCGATGATCTCGTCGGCCATTTGCGCCCAGACGGGGCCGGTGGCCATGGTGGCAATACCAAGCGCAAGCAGCGCGCGGCGGGATAGGGGGAAGGTCATGGTGTCTCCTGTCGGTTTGTTTGGGTGTGGTCGCGGGCCTGAGGATCAGCCCACGACCTCGGCGGCGGGTTCGGACATCAGGCGGGCGGCGTCTTCATGGCTCATCGCCATTACGGTGCGGCCTTCGGAGGGCTGGGGCAGGAAGTTCACGGTCAGCCCGCTGTCGCGCAGGGTGCAGACCGAGAATCCGGTGCCGTCGGTGGCTTCGATCGCCATGTCGCTGAAGGGCTGCATCCGGGAGTGGTGGCCGTTGCCGACAAAGACCGGGACGCCGTTCCAGATCGACACGCGGTCCTGATGGATATGGCCGCAGAAGAGGCCCAACAGGGGCCGTCCGCTCAGGACCTTGCGGAGCTTTTCGGTATCTTCGGCAGCGAGGCATTCAAAGGCCGGTTCGTCTGCACCCATCATCGGCGGGTGATGCAGGACGACCACCTTTGGCAGGTCCGCGTGACGGTCGAGCGCGGCGGCCAGCCATTCAAGCTGCGCGTCCTCAAGCGTGCCGTGGATCTGATCCGGGGTCGAGCTGTCGAGAACGATGACATGGACCCCCGCGATGACCGCCTCATGATCGTAAGGCGCGTCCAGATCGGCGCTTTCGCCCAGCATCTCGCGCCGGAAATCGGGGCGGCTGTCGTGGTTGCCAAGGGCAAAGAGGGTCGGAATATCGACGTCGTCCCAGATCGCCCGCAGGCGCTGATAGGCGACCGGGTCTTCGTTGTTGGTCAGGTCGCCGCTGACGATGATGAACTCGGGCCGGTCGGGCAGGGCGTCGATCCGGGCAAGCGCGTCCCGCAGGATCGCGGCCGTGTCGGAATAGAGGTGCGGTTCGTCAACATCTGGGTTCGACATGTGCAGGTCGGTGAGGTGAACGAAGGTCTTTGGCATCGCGGGTCTCCTTGGGCATGCCTTTCCTGATCGCGGCCGGTGGCCGCGGCGGGATGGCTGGGTCTGGCTGTTGTCCGGTGAGGCCGGAAAGGTCCGGGACTCACCGCTTGAGTTCGGGTTTTCCATCGACTAGCGTGACTATGTGACAACTGAATGAAGGTTCATTCATGAATTTGGTCAGGGCAGAAAAACCGCGCGGCGACGACAAACGGGCGCGCATTATCAAGGCAGCGGGAGAGCAGTTCGTCCTGTCCGGCCTGCAGGGTCCGATGTCGGAGATCGCCGAACGGGCGCACGTGGCGATCGGATCTCTGTACCTGTATTTCAAGTCGAAAGAAGAGTTGATCAAGGCCGTCTATGCCGATCTGGCCGCCGAGATGACGGCGTTTCTGGTCCGCGAACCCGCCCCGGACGAGCCTCATGAAGAGCGGGTGAAGCGTTACATACGGGACTACCTCGATTTCATCGCGATGGATCCGGATCGGGCGAGCCTGTTCGGTTACTGAAGTGGTCCTATCATTTCGGACAGGTTTGCAGCGTTTCTAAGGTGTATCGGGTTTAGGTTTCATGCTGCTTTTT
>NZ_JASHIM010000032.1 GCF_030733685.1 Roseovarius sp. MMSF_3281 | reverse complement strand
GCAACGGCACTTCAGATCATGCTGACAAACAAGCGAAACGTGCTCGATTCGCCGAAAGCCCCATTACGGCATCTTTTTCTTTTCCGCTCAGCCACTAGGCGACATCAAACCCTACCTGTCCAGAACAGTTCAGAAATTCAGCTCGGCACACTCCGAAGACCTCTGCATCTGCCTGTCAGAATGGAGCTTTCGGCCCGTTGCGGATGAGGTGGATGGCTCCTGCTCCATCGGCATCGAACGTGCCAAAGTGCAGTTGTCATCGACTGCAAGGAAAGGAGCCACCCAATGACAGTAAAGACCGTGGGCCTGGATTTGGCCAAGGACGTTTTCCAAGTACACTGCGTTTCCGCCACCGGACGCAAGATCATCAATAAGAAGATCAAGCGGGCGAAGCTTCTGGCATTCTTCGAGACCTTGCCGAGATGTGTGGTCGGCATGGAAGCCTGTGGTTCTGCACATCATTGGGGCCGCGAGCTCCGTAAGTTGGGCCATGATGTTCGGCTCATGCCTGCCGCCTACGTCAAACCCTATGTGAAGCGCGGCAAGACAGATGCGGCAGATGCTGAAGCGATCTGTGAAGCCGTGCGTCGCCCCACCATGCGATTTGTCGAGATCAAATCAGAAGATCAGCAAGCTGTTCTTGCCATCCATCGTGTCCGGGATCTTGTCGTGCGCCAGCGCACCCAGGTTGTGAACATGATCCGCAGTATCCTGAGGGAGTTCGGGCACATTCTGCCGACGGGCGTCGAGGCCGTGTCGAAGTTTGCCCGAGAGCATGGGACCGACGACCAGCTGGAAATGCCTGAGATCGCAGACGGCATTCTCGGAGTGATGTGCCATCAGCTGAATAGCCTCAATGCGCGTATCGATGGGCTGACCAAACTGATCGAGCAACATGCATGGCTGGACGCCGATGCCCGGCGGCTGATGCGTATGCCCGGGATTGGCCCGATCACGGCGTCTGCCATCGTTGCAACCATCGGAGATGCAAAACAGTTCAGGACCGGACGGGATCTGGCGGCGTGGCTGGGGCTGACACCCCTGAATAAGTCGAGTGGTGGAAAGGAACGTCTTGGGCGGATCACCAAGAAGGGTGACCGGTATATCAGAAAGCTGTTGATCGTCGGAATGACATCACGGGCGCTGATGGCAAAGAACAAGCCAGAGAAAGCCGATACTTGGACTGCCAAGATACTGGCCGAGAAGCCATTCCGGCTCGCGACCGTTGCCATGGCAAACAAATCCGCCCGGATCATCTGGGCGCTACTGACAAAACGAGAGGAGTACCGGCAGCCGGTCGCCTGATCGGATCAACCTGCCAAGAGATGCAAGACGCTTGATGTGATGATGCGAAACGAAGTCAACCAAAAGCAAGGACACTCCGACGAATGTCGCGGCCCCCAGAGGTCGTTGAGCCGATAGGAACCTTGCTTGCGGAACTCATCAGGGCCAGTGGCAATAGCCACACAAACAGGCCGGACACACGACTGTACTGACAGACCATCGCGATTACAGAAATCTCTTGCAATGCAGGAGCCATCCACACATGCCGTTCGCTTCTTAGCCGGGCGCTGCGGCGCAGCTTCGTCGAACCGGTCATTCGTCCATCGCGCAGCATTTTCGGAGGGTGAAGGTCGGCAGAGCGGACAGAGCACCAGTTCGCTGCGCTTGCTCGAACGGCCGCTATGGGGTGAATCCAAATTCAAATGGCAAAGCGCCCGATGGGTTGCACCGGGCACTTCTTTCTCAAGTCACCTCGAGATTACTTAGTAGCGAGGATGTCGAAATTGTGGACGTTTGCCAACACACCGTCATCCCATCCGCCAGAGACCAATTCTGGAGCCTTTTCATTCAGGAGTCCGGCGACTTGTCCGGCAAAGTGCGCTTCGCGGCCAGAGTTGTCGGCAAAGATGTCGAAGATGGCAAAGTTGTTCTCGTCAATCTGCAGCGCCGCCCAGAACAATGTCTTGGGTTCGGTATCTGCGACGATGGGGCCGGCGGCGGTCAGCAAGGCTGCCAATTCGGGGCCTTTACCTGGAGCAGCTTCGAGCTTGATGTAAGTTGCGGTCGTTGCCGTGTAGAGATCAACCGGCGCCTTTACCGACAGGACATCGGAGTTGTTGATATTCGCGACAACACCGTCGTCCCATCCTCCGTCGACCAGCGCGTCCGCGTTTTGGTTCAAAGCCGCAGCAACCGCTCCTGAGAAATGAGCGTCGCGTGCTTCTTCATCTGCGAAGATGTCAAAGATTGCGAGCGTATCGTCGGCTTGCAGAGCAAACCAAAGTACGGTGCCCGGCTCTGTTTCTCGCACGATCGGTGCGGCACCAGCCAGAAACTCCGCGAAGGCTTCGGTCTGGCCTTCGGCGGCGGGCATGGCGATGTAGCTGGCAGTATGATTTTCCATCGGGTTGTCCTGTGCAGTTGCAGAAGTTGTGATCAGAGCCAGTGCGGCGAATGCCTGAAGGACTTGCGTTTTCATGGTCGTCTCCCGGTTTGAAGTGCATCGTGGTTGGTTTCGATGCACTCTTGTCTCATGCCGGATGCGTCGGACTCCAATTCCGAAATTCTATTCTTTGATAGACATGGGCTATCGTAGTTGGTTTGATGGCCTGAACAGGGATGTGACGGAGAATGCGGCGATGGAAATGAACCAGATCAGGTATTTTCTCGCTGTCTGCGAGCACCGAAACTTTACCCACGCAGCCAGTGCCGCCAATGTCTCCCAACCTTCCTTGACGACTGCGATCAAGAAACTTGAAGACGAGCTTGGAGGTGAACTGTTTGTCAGAGACCGTGCGGGATGCAGGCTTACCGCCCTCGGAAAACTCATGCAGCCAAGGTTGCGGAAGGTTCACGATGAGACGCTACAGGCTAAGGCAGAAGCGATCCGTCATGTGCGCTTGGAGCGGGTTCCAATCTCTGTCGGTGTCGGCGAAACGATTGGCCACAACAGAATTTCGGCTGCTATGGAGCGCACTCGTACGCGATTGCCGCAAGCCGAAATCGAATTGATCGTTGCGTCATCCTCTGAGCTTCTTGCCGGGTTGCGGGATTGTGAATTTGACGTTGTAGTCAGCGCAGAGAAGGTCAGTGAAGACCTCTATCGCATAGACCGTCTCTATGAAGAGGATTACAAGGTCGTGGTGTCAAAGTCGCACCCGTTGTCTGAACTAAATGCGATTCCTCTTTCGACTCTTGCTGGAACTGATATGCTTGACCGACTAAATTGCGAAATGCGGGATGCTTTGCATGGGACCTGCGCGGATCATGGTCACGAACTCTACGCGGCCTATCGGTCAAATCGCGTGGATTGGTTAGTTGAACTCGCGCGGCAAGGGTCAGGTGCGGTGATCCTGCCAGCCACCGCAATTCCTTCGGACATGGGCCTTGTGTCGAAACCCTTCGATGGTCTTGAAATATCAAGAACTGTTTTGGCTCTTCGATATCGGCACCAAACGACGAGACCAGAGACAAATGACCTGATCCGTGAGATGACGCGCACGCCAGCGTAGTGAGGTCGGTAACCGACATTCGCCCATAGTGCAGCATTCGTCACTTTGGGCTCGAAGCGGACCTGCGGCAGCGCGGCGGGAACGCTCGTTCGGGTTGGACTTTGGCCGTCGCTCCCGGCCGATTCTGTTGAAAAACTCTGCAACCTGAAAATCGCCTCAAAATTTTGGAACAGCGTTCCCGCATGTCGCCCTTGGGCAAACTGTGTTTGAGCGACGGAGCTTTCGCGGGAGGATGTTCTGCAGATTTGCTACTTCTTCGCAGCACACCGACTTTTTCAACACAATCGGCCCTTAGCGGACGTTCGGTCCAAACCCGTCCAATGGCTTCTTTATCTCATAACCTATCTAAGGCGTGAAAACCGGCAAGTCGGACGGGGCGCGCCTGCGCCCCGCCCTTCGGCATAGCAGGAAAATGCCGTTATTGCCCCGAGAGGGCCGCGTAGACCGCGCTCTCGAAATCCATATACCCTGGAAAGGAGACCCCATCTGCGAACGGCAGGATCTGCGTTGCCCAGTAGCCGCCGATCCCATTCTTTCGATCTATCCAATAGTAGCTGTTCGCCAGCCCGGCCCAGCCGATGGCGCCGGCCGGGCGCCCGGTGGACGCGTCTTCGGTGTTGACCATGAAGGTGTAGGACCAGTCCTTGGGTATGCCCGGAAAGAACTCTGCATCATTCGAAAGCGAGGGAATGACGCCGGGCAGCATGGTGACTTTCTGCGGTGGGACAAGTGCGCCCTGCACGGCCCATTCGACGGTTTCGGGTTTCAGGACCCGCCCGTTCGGACCGGCACCGTCGTTCAACCACATGCGGATAAACTTCATGTATTCCGGCACAGTCGCGTAGAGACCGTGGCCGCCCATGTGGACCTCAGGGTCATCAGGTAGTGCGAAGTCGTCCATCGGGGTCAGCCCGCCATCCTCGCCCCGCGCGTGGATGGTCGCGGTCCGCTCCTTCATGTCGGGCGTCCGGGTAAAGGCGATATCCTGCATGCCGAGCTGGTCGAAGATCCTCTCTTTCATAACCTCGCCCAGGCGTTTGCCGCGGATGCCTTCGACGACCTGTCCGACCCAGTCGATGTTCGTGCCGTATTCCCACTTCGTGCCCGGATCGAATAGCAGCGGGGTTTCGATGCAGGCGCGGCTGCCGGTGACGACAGAGGGCTGGCCCTGCTCTTCGGCGAGGCGCTTATAGGTCTCGTTAAAGAAATCATAGCCAAAACCGGCCGTGTGCAGCATCAGTTGGCGGGTCGTGACATCACTTTTGGGGGCGCGCAGTCTGGGGGTGCCGTCCGCGTCGAACCCGTCGATCACCTTCAACTCACCGATGGCCGGGGCGTAGTTTTTCGCAGGCGCATCGAGGTCCAACAAACCCTCCTCGACACATTGCAGGGCTGTGGTGCCAGCGATTGCCTTGGTGGTCGAGAAGATGGCGAAGACCGTGTCCTCCGTCATTGCGTCGCCGTCCAGCCGCCGCTCTCCGGCCGCGCCGGCGTAGATATCGCCATTGCGGTCCGTTGCCATCGCGACAACCCCGGGCACACGCGACGGACCGGTGCCCAGTCCGTTCAGAACGGCGTCACACCGGATTTTCAGATCGTTTGGGTTGATGCCCTTCATTGGTTCCTCCCTTGAAGATGTGAAGAGAAGAATGCGGAACACTGATCGGCCGCGCTGTTCGCAACCGGTATGTTCTGTCCGATTTCGGAAACGAAGTCAGTGCGGGCGGACGCGTCGTGCGACCCGACCACGCGTCTGCGACGGCGTTTCTCCGAACCTTTCTCGATACCGGCCGGCCAGAGCGCCGAAGTTCGAAAAGCCCCAGTCTGCGGCGATCACGGTGACGGTCACATTGGCTGGCAAAGTTTCAAGATCCCGGCGAAAGCCGTCAAGCCGCCGCGCCACGAGGAATGCCCGAGGCGAAATACCTCGAAACTTCTGAAATCCGCCGGACAGTGTCCTTGCAGAAACGCCGACACGCTTGGCCACATCGCCGATTGAAGGTGCTTCGCGCGCTTCGGCTTCCATGATCTCCTCGGCCGCGCGAACGTAACCGGGGGCTGCACAGCGGGCCCCGGTCTCAAGGCTCAACCCAGCGGCCGATGCCCACTGTCGCAGAAGTTCGACGCAAAGCATCTCTTCGATATGCCGCACCAAGACTGCGTCGGATGAGACTTCGCCCGCGCGCGTTAAGGCACGGGTGGCATAATCGAGAAGCGCGGGCCAGGCTGAGTTGGGGCCGCCGATCTTGACACGGCTCGTCCACAGGCGGTCATCCGGCACGAAACCGAACCACCTCTCGGCCGTATCAACCATCGCCTGATGCGGGATCGTGAGGTTCAGCTGCATATGGTCGGGATCACCCTCAAGCCAGTATTCGGCTCGGGAGCAATCTACGACAAAGCTTTCCCCGGCAGCGGTTGCAATAGAGCCACCATCGGTTTGATGATCCAATGCCCCGCGCAGGGTGTTAAGAACAAGGATGTTTCCGGCATCAGGATCGAAACGGTCAAGGTGAATGCCGGTGCCGTAGGCAAACCGGGTCATGGTCACACAGCCCGCCTTCGCCGAAATCATGGTCGCATCCGGCAGGGACAAGCGATCCAAAGGCCGCACCCGATATCGCATATAGACCGACCGGCAGAAGTCCTCCACTTCGTCCCAATCAGCTGAATGGGTTTTCTGCCGGTGCCTGATCGGCGCCCCTAACGAATCCAAAACAAGTGCATGTTCCAGCAAAACCCCGCTCCTCCTCGTGGTTCCATTCTCAATGTAACACGATATTGGCGAGGTAGACATCGGGCATTGGTCGTAGAGAAATGAACGTGTTGGTGGGGACGCGCCGACACGGTCGCGATCTGGCGTAGGTTCTGATCGAGCGCGTTGTCCCCCCGGCGTGTGAGGCTCTACAATGCCGACATTGGTTCAAGCCGCAGCGAATGACCGCTCCCCGCCGATGGTGCTTTTCGCTGCACGCGCAGTGTTTCAAAACAGCTATTGACCTCAGAGACGTCAAGATCGCTTTTCCATTTTACCGGATGGGCAATCAAGCGGCCTGGGCGCCCTCCCCTGCCCTGCCCGCCTCCGATCTGGCGATCAGGTAGTCGCAGGCACGTTGCGCATCGGCGGCGTGCTTGAAGATCGCGTTCTTGTCCGAGCGCAGGACCCGCAACCAGTTGTGGAGGTAGGCGGCATTCATCTCGAGCGTATGCGCCGTGAAGCCGAGCGTCTGACCCAGGAACGCCGAGGTCAATTCCGCGACGATCTCCTCGCGCGCATAGGACGTGTTGCCAAACTTCGAGAACCCGAAATCGCGGTTCAGTCGATGCGGGGCTTTCGTGGCATGGGCCAGTTCATGGGCCCAGACTCCGTAGAAATTGCGCGGGTCCTGGAACCGCGTGATGGATGGCATGTAAACCTTGTCCACGGGCGGCAAATAGTACGCCTCCGTGCCCGTGAAGACGGTTGTGATGTCGATGGCATCGAAAAACGCCTGCATGTGCGGGATGGGCTCGGACGGCGGATGCTCGGGCACGGGCACCGGGTCGGGGAAGAAGCTGTCGGGCAAGCCCTCGATCTGGCAGGCATTGAAAACGCGGTAGGATTTCTGGAAGCGGAAAATGCGAGCCTCCTCGGAGCGATCATCCCCGTCGCTGCGGTTATCCTCATCGCCGGCGTCTTTCCGGCTTCGGCCGTAGTAGACAACGACAGAGGACTTCTCGCCTTTGCGGACCTTCGCGTCCAAGGCATTGGCCTGCGGCAGCGTCATCCAGAAGGGCGAGCTATGGCCCGCCATCACGGTGCGCATGGTCAGCAGGAAGTTGTTGACCCCTTGGTAGGGCTCACCGCCGACGCGCAAGGGTCGAGAGCTGCCGCCTGCGGTCCATGGCTTGCGCCACGGCAGGACGCCGCGCTCTATGATGCGGATGATTTCATTCGTGATGACCTCGGAGGCATCGAATTTGGTCGTGCGGGATCGGGCCATGGCTGGCCTCCTTTCGAGTTTTGGTGAGAGGAAATGGTGATCAGACTTACTGACGGGGCCGCGGATCGTTGAGGATCCTCGCGCCGAGCCCTTCGACGGTGTCGATGCAGGTGGTCAGCAAGACAGCCCTGCTTGCATCCGAATGGTCATGGTTTTCCGATCCGTCCCGCGCCACCCGCGGCAGGTTCGCGAAGGCGATGACATCGGTGACGGGTCGGATATCGATGAACGGGGTGCCTCGTGCGACCGCAAGAGTGGCCAAGGGAAAGCGCTCGATCGGCGCGAAGGTCGAAACGGTGGTCCAGCCGAGATGGATGAATGTCCCGCCCTCCCCGCAGATCACATGCGCGTTTGGCAATGACGCCGCCTGCTTCAGATAGCCGAGATCGCGGAGAACGGCTTTTCGCTCGAGCTGCTGTGCCAGCGCCGTCTGACCAGTTCGGCGCAGCTCTCTATGCCGCCACCACGAGGCTGCGGTTGCGCGGAGCACACGCAAGACACCTGTTTGCATGGGAATGCCCTTCATCCGGTACGACAGACCGGAACCCGGCCCGGACCCATCTGAGGGACCCCAAAGACCCTCATCCGTCAGTCACAAAACCCGAAGAACACTTTCACTTTTTCCGGGTACGGACCCTGTCCTTCTTAAAAACCAATAGGTCCTCAACAAACGGCTCAATACTGGGCCGTCTCCAGAAGCCCTTGATTTGGAACAGCAAATTCAGATCGGCAGGCAAGATCGGCAACAGATATCGGCAAAACCTTGCCTGCGACGCCAAAATGTGTATATTTATCAATTACTTTGTTAACATAGAAGATCGGCAAAAAATGCTGGAAACACCCGCCAGGATCGAACCCTGCTTCTTCGAAGAGCATATTCCTACAGAATTGGCAGACCTTTCGGTCGACATCCAAAGGGAAGCCACCGGGCTGGGACAAGGCCTGCATCCTGACAGCGCAGCCGAGCTCGCCGATCTCGTCCGCGTGATGAACTGCTACTATTCCAACCTGATCGAAGGACACAACACGCGCCCCCGCGACATCGAAAAGGCATTGGCGGGCGCCGAGCTTGAGGAAGAAACCCGCCCTCTCGCCCTTGAAGCCCGGGCGCACGTCATCGTTCAACGGGCCATCGACGAGATGCATCACGAGGGGACCCTGCCCCGCCCCACATCCGTCGAATTCCTGACTTGGGTCCATAAGAGCTTCTATGACGAGATGCCTGACGAGTTTCGGGTCATCGAACATCCCGACGGCACGCAAGAACCCATCGTTCCGGGACGCATGCGCCAAGACAGTGATCGAGAAGTTGTGGTCGGGCGGCACCTACCCCCCTCTTCATCGCGCGTCGCGGCGTTCATGGACCACTTCGACAAACGGTTTCAAATTGCCGCGCGGTCTTCAAGCGGACGGATCATCGCAGTCGCCTCTGCACATCACCGGCTGAACTACATCCACCCTTTCCCGGATGGTAACGGGCGCGTCAGCAGACTGATGTCTCATGCCATGGCCCTCACAGCGGGGATTGGCGGTCAAGGGCTCTGGTCCGTATCACGTGGGCTGGCCCGCGGGCTAACCGATCGGGGCGAGTACAAACGGATGATGGATCTGGCCGACAGCCCACGCCGCGGAGACCGCGACGGACGGGGGAACCTGTCAGAAGCGGCACTGAAGACGTTCAGTGGATGGTTCCTAAAGGTGACGCTCGACCAGATCACCTTCTCAGCAAGATTGTTCGATCTCGGCGGGTTGGACCAACGGTATCGTCGTCTTGTTGCAGATACCATGGATGACAAACGTGCGCCGGAACTGATCTCGGCGGTACTTCGGCATGGCGCACTGGAACGAGGCGACGCGCAAGTTGTGCTCAAGACGTCCGAGCGTACGGCTCGCAACACACTGAGTAAACTGACTGCCGCCGGATACCTGACCTCCGCATCTCCGAAGACTCCGGTGCGGTTGGCGTTTCCATTGGACTATCGAGAGCGGCTCTTTCCAAACCTTTTTGGTGAAGGTGACCTGCCGGCGGAGCGCTAGAATTACAACGAGAGAACACTGATCGTATCCTGCAACGATTGGCGGCGGGAACCACTGTGCCCGCTTGGTGTCCAGTTTGTCCACCGCGGTGGACATCTTCTGTTCCGAGGCAAGCTGAAGGATCGCACATCATCGCGTGGGCGGGCCTCGGGTTGACCCCTTTGTGGTGCTCGGAGAGATGGCGCGGTCATAAGCGTGGTTTCCGGTCTGACGTCCACCGCGGTGGACACTAGGCGATACTCTCGTTCGTTTTGGACAAGCGCTTAATCAGAGAGACCGGATCAAATTGGGTTTGACGTTGGCCCAGAGTGATACTGTGAAAGTAGGCTCCAAAATCCCTGATGTGTTGTCCTAGCTGTAGCATGATGAAAATCGCGCATGATGCTTTCTGCGTTCCTACAGTCTTCTTTGCTTTCTCGAACGTTTCTGGGTGTATTCCCATCATTGGAGCAAGATTTCGAGCGTGAGCCTCGATGTCCATCCAATCTCGAAGCTTTTCTGTGGCGAATGCGGTCGCCTGGTCACAGACCGAAGTTAGTAGTTCTGGTTTCAGTGCTTCTTTGCCTACGTTGCTATCTAAATCTTTTTTTCCTTCATCAGACTTAGATTGATGCCGGACAGATTGTCCGTCATTGGCGGGCAGTTGCATTGTTTCTGGTGGATCATCCGGGGTGGATAAACTCTGGCATTCTGCGTCCGTGTCGGAGAGCAGTGCGCGGTATTCGGGGAGGCTTAGCTTCCTGCGTAGAGTTTTTCGTGCGTGGTTGATGAACGTGTTGTTGGGATCATGCTCTTCCAAATGGGCGAGCTTTGTGAGGATCTGTTTGCGGACAAATATCCGATCCCGCCGGTTATTCTCCATTTCTTGCGCGATGGTGATGAGCTCGCTCGCACGTTGGAGCAGGGGTGCAAGCGACAATCCATAACTGATGCACTCCCCGTCGGATGAGCGAACGCGGTAGCGCTTTCGGTTCGAGCTGTCATTGCGCTTGATGAATCCGAGTTCGATGAAGCGGTTGATGTGCCTGCGAAGTGTCCGTTCGTCGATGCCGCCAACTCGTTGGCAGATTGAATTGTTCGACGCAAAAACCGTTTCGCCGTGGCCAGGTTTCAAAAAGCTGAGCATTGCTTGAAGGGTCTGGATGTGGCCAGGGCGAAGCCCGAACACGCTGCGCGCGTCTCTCAGGGCCCGGAAGATGGTCCAGATATCGATTTCAGATGCGGGAGTTGAGCCGCATGATGCATCTGCACCAGCAGCCTCGATTGATAGTTTTGTAAATGCCATGATTTGATCACGATGACCGTTTGGCCCACAGCTTCCCTGTCTCCTCCCAAGATTTTATCTGGGAAAAGGCAACAAAAATCGGTTCACCGAATCGGTGACTCTTGACCGGTTTGCTGGAGGTTGCTACATCATGGGTGCTAATCGAATGATGAGGGCTCTCCAGGGGAAACTTTGGGGGGCTCTTTTCTTTCTGGTCTTCGCTTTTCTCCTTTGCTCGGGTTCCTCTATGTGGCTCGGGTTAAGACCCAGAGCCGCTCTCATTCCGCCAAGTATCGAAGAGTTGCAAAAGCGCGGCTTCTGCACGCTCCTCGAGCCACTGGCCGAATTCCGGGTTGTCCTTTTTGGCGATCTTGATGGCGATCGCTTTCTGATCGACTGTCAGCGTTCCGACAGTGTCGCCGCTCTCATTCTTGACGACGGACGCCACGCCGCGATTGGTCGGTTTTTTGTCTGCACGCGCCTTGTGCGAGCAAGCAGAATAGACCGCCTGAAATCTCTCGGGGCTTGGAGTGTCGTCGGGCAGGGCGGCGATCACCTCTTTGGCCGAATTCACCAAGTCTACCTTTCCCGATAGGGCCGCTAAATCACCCCACTGCCGTCTTCCGATGCCATGTGCCGGCCCGATAAGCTGAACAAGCCCATCAGGCAGTTGATCGATAACGACCCGGTGGTTGGACACACCTTGCCGGGTTAACCCCAAAGCATCCTGAATGACGCCTGGTTTGTACCCAATTTCCTGCATCTCCCTGATAAACAAAGATTTTTCGATGAAAGACGGATCAAGTCGAAGGTTGTTCTCTTGACCCTGTGCAATAAGCGAGGCGTCGTCGTCCAATGTGCGAACGATTGCCTTGACCGTTCCTCCGATCTTGCGGATCGCTGCCAGTCTACGGCGGCCGTAGATGATGCGGTATCTGTCGGGTTGGCCCGATGGGCGGACCATGATCGGCACTTGTTGGCCATGCTTGCGAATGCTCTCGGCAAGCTCGTCGATACTCGTATCTTCCAGCACCAACCGATCGCGAAGGCCATCCATGTCAATCTGATCGGGTTCGATGTCCCGGATCGAATTGGCCGTGATTTCGCGCAAGGAGTCCCGCAAACCGCCAACAGAGCCGGGTAGCTTTGCAGTTTTTTGCAGGGTAGGGGAGGGAGCCGCGCTCTCTTTTTCGTCCTTCGGAGGTTGGTTGAAAATGTTTCTGGCCATCAGCGACGCCCCCATGCCATTTGGATCGTCTGCTCCAGTTCATCGGCAACGCCGTTCACGCTGGTCAGAGCGCGATCAATCGTTTTCCTGATGAACTGGCCGGGATCAACTTCATAGACGGTCTGCTGGGTCATTCCGGCGTCAGAGATTGCGGTAGACTTCAGCATGGGTTCAGTCATGACCTGGCCGGCGAGAATTGATCTCAGGTAGCCAGCCATTTGGGTCTGTGGCCCATCTGACGGCTCATATCTTGTGATCAGGAATTTGACGAAATCCCATGTCACACGGCGTCCAATCGCTTCTTCAACGGCCTTTACCGTTTCTGACGCAAGTTTCAGGAATTGGCTCATAGAAGCGATATCCAGCATGCCTGGCACGACCGTCACCAGGAGCCCTGTAGAGGCCGCCAATGCCGTGAGAGTCAGAAAGCCGAGTTGAGGAGGGCAGTCGATCAGTACGATGTCGTAATTTGCCTCTACCTCCTCGAGTGCCAAGGCGAGGCGCTCCGCAAAAATGGGCTGCATCCGACGGGCGAGCGCGTTTGCTGTCTCGGTTTCGTATTCCGAGAGCATTAAGCCGGCCGGAACCATGTCGAGCTTGTGAAAGTAAGTCTTTTGGATCACGTCGGAGAGCGGGACCTGATCCTCATATCTCAGAGCATCATAGATTGTTCCGCCTTCGGCGAACTCGAGTTCGGGCCGAAAGCCGAAAAATGTGGTCAAACTTGCTTGCGGATCGAGATCCAAGACCAAAACACGGTAGCCGCGCAAGGCGTACCGCTGTGCAAGATGTATCGTCGTTGTTGTTTTCGACGAACCACCTTTGAAATTGACGACAGATAGCACCTGAAGTCGGTCGCCATCGCGTCGACCTGGCCGATAAGATTCGGCATTCTTTCCCGTGCGCTCCAAGATATTGCGCAATTCGTCCACTTCTTGGGCTGTGTAGAACCGGTGCCCGCGGTTATCAGTATGCACTTCCGGGAAGCTACCGTCCTTGTGCCGGTTGCGCAGGTTAGACGTGCTTACGCGCAGGAGACCGGCGACTTCGGTCGAGCTGAAACGCCGCAAGGCTTTCCGCTCTTCGGGTTCGAAGGCGATCTTCATCTGCCGATCCAAGGACTCGGCCAGATTGTCGGCAAACGTGCCGATGTCAGAAGAGCCTATGCCTTGCGCATATCCAACGTTACGATCATCCATATCCTACCGCCCGCTCATGGCCTCTGTTAAGGCTCTTGATCATTTTGACGACGCACAACGCGTCTGACGCAATTTACCGTCAGAATGGGAATGCCACGATCCAGCGAGTCCGGCAAGAAGAATCTAGATGTAGTGGAAAAGTTATCCACAGCACCAATTTCAATCAAGCTGCCGGATCTTGGTTAAGATATTGAAATTGATAATTAAAAACTCGATCTAATGGAGTGCTTCTTCAAAAAAGGGAACCTTACCTGCTGAGAAACAGACCAGGCATTATTGGTCAATGGTACCTTGAACCAGTGCGAACCGAATGATTCTTCAAATTTTTGGACGACAACAGGTTCCGTTGCGATGGCGGATCGGCGCATTTCCGTCGCCGCACCTGCAGGGCGATGGCTTTGCTTGTGGTGCGAGATGGATGTACACTGAACGTTGTTTTATCCATGCCTTGAGAGGACAAGATGCAAGTCGTTAAATGGGGGAGTTATCTAGCTGTCCGTTTGCCCGCCGAACTTGTGCTTGAACTCGGCTTGAAGGAAGGTGATGAGATCGACCTGGTCAAAGACGATGGTGCTGTGCGTGTTCGGCGTAAGCCTCGCGTGGATGAAATCCTCAAAGCACTGAAGCGGTTTCGGGGCAAGCTGCCCAAGGAGACGCGTATGTGTCGCGACGCGGTGCATGAACGCTGAGGCCGCAGATGCGAATGCCGTTTTCCACCTAATTGCAGACGATCCAAATGAGGATCGGGCCGAGGAGATGCAAGGGCAGGGGTCCCGGACCAGTGTCCAGGTGCTGAACGCAGGGGTAGTTAAGTGTCGGAAGAATGCAGGGTTCAGCCGGGAGGACACCGCATCCATTCTTTTGGCACGTCATGACTGGGCTGTTTTCCGAAAGACTAAGCCACTCGACGCTTTCGAGCTGCGATCTACACTTGCCTCAAGCATCTGGTCGAAACGCTGTCAGTTGGGCAATATCCAAGAGTGGCACAAATTGGGTTGCGCTAAGCGCGGTTCGTGTGCCATTGACTTATACGGCAGCGAAGCATAAATGGTAACCTAGAATGACACGATTGCAGACGGTGGTGGAACTGCCCGAATTCCAAAGGCGCGCCAAAGCAATCATGTCGGAACAAGAGCGCGAGGCTGCAATCAACTACATTGCCGGCAATCCTGATGATGAGGTTTCTCTCGGCGGCGGGCTTCGCAAGATTCGCATCCCAAGAGTTGGGGGCGGCAAGAGCGGCGGTTTCAGGACGTTGTATGTATTTGGCGGGAACCATATGCCGATCTTTTTGATCACGGTCTTTGCCAAGAACGAAAAGGCCAACCTGTCCAAGGCTGAACAAGCCGCGGCAGTCGAAATGAGCAAAGCGCTTGTCGCAAGGTATGGAGACGCAACATGACTGCATATGAATCGGTGTCGAAAGGCCTGGAAGAGGCCTTGGCATTCGCAGATGGAAACATGACGGCCGCCAAGGTCCACGAGGTATCCGTTGTGGATGTCGATGTGGCCGAAGTTCGCCAAAGAACTGGTCTCTCACAGGCTGAATTCGCCCGCAGCATAGGAGTAGCAAAGGGTACGCTCTTGAACTGGGAACATGGGCGTAGACACCCGACGGGCCCTGCTCAAGTCCTGCTGGCCTTGATCGCAAAGAAGCCATCGGTGGTGCAGGATCTGCTGCGAGGCGCTTGATCTGTGGTGCAAGGTGATATCCCTTTGACGCTCCTTTCGAAGATTCGGTCAATGAAGCCTGCAGATTGCTGAGCTCGCGAACGAGGTGAGCGGTATCTCATTGGCTATGGGATAACGCTGCTCCCTAATCTACTCCAACAATCCTAGCTTTTCCGCACGTTCCAGCAGCATCCTCACGGAAGAAGGCTGCCAGCTGGTCCGTCCACGAGGCGTGCGCTCACGCATGGATTCCAGCCGGTCGCAGATCGCCTGCAGCGTTATGTCAGGATCGGCACCCTTGATCGCAGCTATAATCGTCGGCAGGCGGTCGTCAGTATCCCGGCGTCTGGCGCGGGCCAGCACTTCAGCGGGCAGAAACCCGTCGCGGACGTAGGCTTTCACGGCGCGGAGCAAGCGGCTTTGCGTCCAGTGCCGATCATGGGGCAGGGGGCCATTGATAATCCGCAAGACGTCTTCCCAAGCCATATCGGGGCGCAAGCGGCGCACATGGGGCACCCAATCTTGCGCGGTCTCGTTCAGGCGCTCCATGTAGCCGTCCTGTCGCGCCAGCCGCACCTTGCGCAGCGCGGCGGGATCCTTGGCGCTTAGCCCAGGATTGCCACCAACGCGACCTTTGGCGCGCGCAGAGGCAAGACCCGCCTTGGTACGCTCGCGGATCAGAGCGCGTTCAAACTCCGCCGCGGCACCGAGGACCTGCAAGGTGAACTTGCCCTGAGGCGAGGCAGTATCGATCGGGTCATGGAGCGAGCGGAAGAAGGCACCCTTTGCCTCCAGACGTTCGATCACCTCGAGAAGGTGCGACAAAGACCGCGCAAGCCGGTCGATCCGCACGACGACCAGCGTGTCGCCGTGGTCCACGCGCTCCAGCACGCGTGCCAACACCGGCCGGGCGCGATTGCCGCCGGAGGCGTGCTCTTCATGGATTTCTGCGCAGCCTGCGGATTTCAGGGCCTGCGACTGGGGCAGGGGGGTCTGATCCTCGGTTGATACGCGCGCATAGCCAATATGGGGCATGAAATCCGGCCGTTTGCAATTTAAGGTATCGCCAATAAACGACCGTTTGTAAACAAATGCAAGTAGGTGCTCTCTCGTCGTGCTCGTCCAAAAACCCTTTGTCGCGTTTAGTTCCCGATTTCAATTGAAGCAGTAAGCTGAAACTGAAGCGCTGGAATTTCACCTTAGCGCTTCACCAATGGGTCAAGAATCCTGAGCTTCACAGCCCTGCGGCTTTGGTCAGGTTCACCCGGAACCTGTCGCGCCTGCGCTGATAGCGCCGGGTCATCTCGGCCGACGCATGTCCGAGTTGCTTTTGAACATAGCGCTCATCAACCTCTGCCGACGAGGCGAGCCCGGCACGCAAGGAATGCCCCGAGAACATTGCCAACCGTTTGGCTTCCGGCAAATCGGATCTGATGCCACTCTTCATAACGGTTGCCTTGATCAGTCGCGCTATGTGCTTGTCGGAAAGGCGGGACTCGAGGGCACGCTTGCCGTCCCGCGAGGTGCGCACGAAGACCGGCCCAAAGTCGATCTTCGCAAAGTGTAGCCATTGCTCAAGCGCGTGGACGGGACAGGTCTGGCCGCTTGAGCCACGCCCGACCTCAACCTCGCGCCATCCGGTCTTGGCATTGAGGGTGAGCAGGGCGCCGCCGTCGAAGACTTCGACCCAGCCGCCGGAGTCCGGTGTATCGTCCTTATGCACATCGAGGCAGACCACCTCCGACCGGCGCAGGCCACCTGCATAGCCCAAAAGCAAGATCGCCCGGTCTCGGAGCCCGCGGAGATCGTAGGAAAGGGTGGCCACCATGGCCTGGATGTCCTCAGGCAGGATCGCTTCCTTCTGGACCGGCGGGCGCGCATGCTTGCGTTTGATCCCGGCCAGAACGGTGGCGATATGCCGGTCCTTGCGATCAAGAGTGAACCCGCGCTGTCTGTAGTTCCAGGCAAGCCCCGAGAGACGGCGCTCGATCGTGGAGACCGAAAGGGTAGGGGCCTTCCCGGTTGGTGCAGCCAGATCAGCCACATAAAGTCCAATCATCTCGGGCGCGGGGGGCAGGGGATCCGTTCCTTTCAGCCGGCACCAGCGGGTGAAGTGTTTCCAGTCGGCGGCGTAGGCTTTGTTGGTGTTTTCGGCCGTTGAAGCTTCGGCGTATCCGCGCGCCGTATCGATCAGCCGGTCGAGGGTGCCGGAGCCGGCGACATGAGCAGGCAGGGCGATTGATTCACTTTCTGCCTGTTCTCTCTCGTTGTGCTCGTCATCGTTCGGCGCGTCATCGGACGGTGAACGCGAAATCTCGTCCTCTGGGGCGTCGGAGCCCTCGATTTTGGTACTGTTATTTGTGAGACTGCCCATGTTTTCGGGCATATCATTTTTAGGTCCGATAATGCAAGATTATTGGACGTATTAAGGTTCGGCAAAGAGGGGCGGTTTCTACACTATATGGTAGTCAAAAGCGCCGCCGTGAGATAGTGTTGTGGCATGACATATGCCCACTCAACCTTCGACAGCGACCCTCTTAACTTACCCCAGATGCCGCCCTGGGTCACCTCGGCACGCGCCGAAACCCTTGAAGATGTGGCGTTTTTGTCGGGCGCAGCACTGAGCCACCTGCATCTTGTGTTGGGGCGAGAGGCGGTCCCCCAAGCCTTGTTACGGGATCGGCTGTCGTTGCGCGCAACGGAGGCTTGTGTCGCGTTTTTGGGCCGGCCGGAGCGAGCAAGGGAGCTGCGCGACGTGGTGCATCTGCTACGCCCCGGCGACCTGCCCGGCCCGGCAGGCGAAACCTGTCTGGCGTGGCGTCGCGCCACGGAAAGGCCGGTGACCGTGAAAGCTCTGGTCCGGGCGCTGCCAGAACTTCAGGGTGATCAGATCGCGCGTTGGTTCGACGCCGGGCAGGGAGCACCGGTCAGTCGTGCGGCAATGGTGCTGGAGGCGGTACTAAACGATGCCCCCCGTGCCGAGGTACCCGCGCTCGTCCTTGCTGACGCGACCCTCGCTCAGGCGCTTGGTTGGGATCATGTCGTGCCGCTTCTGGCCGCAGGCCTGAAACGCGCCGACATGCGCAAGCGAGGCGAAGACCTACGCTCGGCTTGTCATCGTGCGCTCGTCTCATCGGCGGTCGATGCCGTGCGTCTCTCAACTGACCTCGCGCGGCGGGCAGCGCATCTCAAAGCGGTCGCGCCGAAGCTGCGCGCCAAAGGCGCGGAGGCCGCCGTCGCGATGTTCCTGACCCAAGATGCCGTCGCACCTGCGGCCCTCCCACTACCGGACCGGTCCGCACGGCGGCTCTGTGACCGGTTGGTCGATCTCGGCGCGGTGCGCGAGCTGACCGGCCGCGACACGTTCCGGCTCTACGGGATCTGAGCGATGGCCAAGGATCACGCCGAAACTGACTTCGATCGGGAATTGGACGATCTGCCAACCGAATTGCGCTGGCGTGAATGGATGCGGCGGATTGAAGCCGTTCTCTTCGCCAGTGCATCGCCGGTGCCGCGCGAGGACCTCGCGCGCGTGGTGGGGCAGGGGGCTTCGGTCGATCTGTTGGTCGAAGACCTGGTCGCCGATCTCGAAGGACGATCCTTCGAAGTGGCGCAGGTGGCCGGCGGCTGGATGTTGCGCACGCGGCCCACCTACGCCCCAGCGATCAGGGCCGCTGCGGATGTGGGCGAACAGCTTCTGGACCTGGACGAATATGATGTCGCGGTGCTCGCTGCCATCGCCTACCACCAGCCGATCACCCGGGACGGGCTGAAGGACATCTTCGGCAAGGAGATCAGCCGCGATCTGATCGGGCGACTGCATGCGCGCGGGTTGATCGGCACCGGGCCCCGGTCGCCGCGGCGTGGAGCACCCTATACCTATGTGACGACGGAGCAGTTCCTGGTCGCGTTCGATCTGGAGTCGCTGCAGGACCTGCCCGATCGGGAGCAGATGGAGGATGCAGGGATCATCAATTCTCGGGCATAGCCGTTGCCAATGATGTGCGGCGGTTTGAATGAAGGCGACCGATGACCTGTTGCAAGTCCGCCAAATCAGGATGTCTGGAGCGCGTCTTTGGTCCTGGTGTGATCTGTAACGTGATCTCTGCACTCAATGACGCCACCAAGTCGGAATGCTTGGGCGCAGCCAGTGCAATGCGGGTCCAGAGGTCAATTGCAGGATGCACGGAACGTTTTTGGAGGTGCGTCATTCCATCGGCCAACTGGCGGAACAATGCGTAGCGGACCCGGTGCGGCAAGCGCGAAATTGCCGTCGGCTCGCCATTGAACGTGAAACAAGCCGCCCCAAGCATGGCGGGCAGGGATGGATTTCCATGCCGTCCATGTCCTGCAACATGCATTCGAAGTAAATCGTCGATGAGCCGTTCGAGACGCTGCACATCATACTCGGCGGGCAGGGTGGGTTTTCGGAGATCAGCATCACACCAGACGCAGAAATGTTGCGGCAGCAGGCGGTTTTGTCGAGCAGGCGCAATGCTTCGGCCGCAGGCAGGGCAGTGATCGCGCAAGCGGCATCCATGCCGAAAGCAGGAAACGCGCGTCGCCAGGCTCCAGCCGCGCCGGAAGAACGGTGCGCGATCCTCTTTTAGGCATGCCGGGCAATATTGCAGGCGATTGACCCGAGCGGTCGATGTGCGGGCATCTCCTGATCCTGTGATCTGCCGCAATCGCAACCGGGCCAGTGGGTCGCGGTGCAAAGCCAGGCCATCAATGTCCTCGGCGGGCAATCCGGTTCGCTCGACCAGGAGATCAAGGACTCGCCCGGGAAGGTCTCGGTCAAGCTTTGCAGACCAATCTCCACCTGCGACATCCAGAACCCGCCCAAAATATTGAGGTGGAATTCCATTGGCCATGGCCAGCCTGTGCAGCCAGCTCGACAGCAGCTCTCCGGGTGCCGGTGGAACGACGACGGGCCAGCCTTGCCCCACCTCATTGCCGTAGTCGCGCGCAGGTGTGACTGTGATCTCGGACGCAGACTGGGTCACATCATTTCGCGGCGCAAAGGCGCATTTCGGCGTTTCGACAGGGGCGTGTAACCGAGAGAGGTGATGGTCGCTTCAGAAATGTGTTCCTCGCCGGTCCTTATCGCCGTGATAGCTGCGTTGCTCACGATATCGACGACCTCTCCGATCAAGCCCTCTGACAATTCATGGATGATCTCAGCCAGTGGCGGTCGCGACAGGTTCGAGGCGCGGGCGAGAGGCATGCTGGTCTCAAGACTATCGAGGAGCGTCGCGAAATCCTCGTCATACGCCCATCTGGAAATAGGGATCGTATCGAACCGCGATCCCATTTCCTCGGTGTCGTGCACTGCATCGTAGACCGCGACCTCGCCGACCAATACGGGCGAGATGTCGTGGACACGTGCGATACGACGCATAAACGAGAAGATCGCTTTCACATCCTGGCGCCGCCCGCGCAAGGCGCTGTGGAACTCATCGAAGATGAGCACGCGGGGTTTCAGGCTGTCCAGCAAGTGATCCACCTGCTCGCCCGCGCGCGACAGGCTTCGCCAGCCAGATGCCTGAGGTGCGCGCAACCCGGCAAGAATGCTGGCATAGAAGTGAGACAGTCCGGCACCTTCTCGGGTCTGGATCACCCAGATCCTTTGACGTTCTGACTGACGCAAATGTTCAATCGCGAAGCGTTCGGCGATCATTGTCTTGCCATTGTGATAGGGGCCCGTCAGCAAGAGCCCTCTGGGGCGCAATGTTACAGGCCGATCAAGCAGCAGACGCATGGCGTTATGGGCGCGACTTGCAACCGGATGGCTGATCCAACGGGCCGTCCGGATATGGTCGATGCGGCACGCGTCACCGGCATCGAGAAGTGATGCGGCGGAGTCCAGGAGGTGATCAGTCATTTCACCAATCCTCAACCGGAAAGACGCGGCGCGGGCGCTCAGGGTCAGGCGTTTCGCTGATTGGCGTCGGGGAAGAAGTGAGGCTCTGGTAGGGTTTCGGCGCATGAGCCGCATGCCTGGCCCGTGCGATTTCCTTCAGCCTTTGCTTCTTCGATGCCGAGGCATCCACCGTCGCCGCGATTTCACGGCGGATCGCGGTCTTCTCCTCAATCGGGCGCCGGCCGGTTTCGCGCGCTCGGTTTCTCTCGGCCCTGTGCTGCCAGAAGGTGACCGCCTCAAGCAGTCCATCCCGCCGCCCCACAGGGCGCCAAGCTCCTGTATCGGGATCCTTGATGTAGATGTGGCTCATGTCCCGAGGATCATAACGAACATCGAGAGCATCCGATCGATCACGGCGGGCGACTAATGGGCCCAACCATGGATCGAAATAGTCGTTGGCAAACAGGCTGACACCTTGAGGTGAAATCCTGCGTGTCTTGTTCGGGAGAAAGCTGAGCAGAACGTCGAAAGGGTTGTCTTCTGGGCCATCCGGCTGACGGCATTTTCGTTCCCATTCCTTGGTCGGGACCGTCAGCTTGCGTTCATTCTGGCTAAGATTGTGATCGATAATCGCCAGCGCGATACAGCGTTCGAGGTCTGCAAAGTTGAGCCTCGCACGGTCTTCGGACAGGTACTCACCCCGATCCGCGATGGAACGCCCGGTCTTGCCAGGCAGGGAGCGCAGCACCGTATTCACTTTGCCGAGAAGCCGCTCGACAACCCCGCCACGATGGACGGTCCCCTTGTTCCGGCTTTGAATTACAATGCCGTACTCGGCACAACCCCGGATGAAACTGGTGCTTCTGAATTCCCTGGCAGAATCCACGACGACCTTCTTCGGGCGACCAAACATCGGCCAGGAATGATTGATGTCGCGCGCTGCCAGCCAGTCCTCCTTGCGGCACATCGCCTGCGCAAGACAGAGGGCGACCGACAGGCGTGAGGGCTGCTCAAGGGTCAGGCAGAAGCCAATAATCGCGCTTGTTGCAACATCGGCTGCGATAGTGAGATAGGGGCGTCCGACATAGATGCCCTGACCATCGATGACTTCTACAAACTGGATGTCGGCAGGGGTATGATCGATCTGGACGACGTCGAGAGCGTGTTTGGCCCGGATATAGCCCGGGCGCGGTTTCAGACGCCGCAGGCTTTTCCCTCCTGAATGTCGCCGTCGGGCAATCTCCTCGGGCGTGAACAGTCGCGGGATACGCTTGGATACGGTGACATAGGCAGGCGGATCAAGACCCTCGCTGACACAACGGGCACGGATTTCATCGACGACCGGCGCAAGGTCCGGTTGCTCGGGTCGAAGCCACATCTCCCGAAGGGTTGCCGAAATGATCTCCTCAACGGCCGGGCTGATCCTTGCGCGCCTCGCCCCACCTGTTCTTGGCAGCAACGAAGAAACCCGGCGCTCGGTGCGGTATCGGCACAGGTGGTTGTAGACTTGGCGCGTCGAGAGACGCAATTCGGATGCTGCCCGAGCAACTGCGGTGCGCATAGGCTCTTGCCCGTCCAAAATTCGATCCAGTTCTCGCCCGATACGCGTTGCCTTCGCCCAAGCCTCGTCAGACGCTTCGTTTTCGCGCAGCATCACGAACCCGCCGCTCCACGGTTTCTGAACTCCATTTTCTGCCCCAGTCTCTCGCTTGTTGAAACGCGAGTTAAAAATTGAAATCGAAACGTAAAATATCGCGTCGGATTACGCTTCATCCTACTGAAATCCTGTAAGAACTTTTTGATGAAACGGCAAAGCAATTGCGACAGAGGACGATCATTGGTTCCTGCCCGGTCCCATGGAAGAGGAGCCGGATTATCTGCCGCCCGGACCGCGGGCCGAACCGCGTGAAGCCGAGGTCCTCGACGATTGGCGGAAAGCAGAGGCGGGTCATGCCGCGCGTCTTGCCCGTGTGGCCGGTCGTGTCGGCGCGCTGGACGACCGCCTGAAGCGCAGCCCGGAAGGATGGCGGCACAGGCTTGCCCTGATCGAGGCTGCCGACCTCAGCTGGTTCGCGGGTGACCGCATTGGCCCGGATCGCATTGCTATTTGGATATCCATGCGCCTGTCAGGCGTTCAAGAGGACCCCGCAGCACTGGCGCGTGTCGGTTGGGCGGTACGTCGTCTGACAGGGGGACCAGGCCCAGAGGTGGACCTTTCTGCCTTCCTCGATCGTCGCGATCCCGAGAACATGGTCGATGACGCCGAGCCTTTCGCGGATCGCGCGGGCGGTTGGCTGAACCTGATGGCGCAAGCCGCCGAGCTGCACCCGATAACCCGTGCCTGCACGGGTTATCACCTCTGGAGCCTTGCGGGCCTTGGGCAGCAGGGCGATCGAATGGAAGCGGCAGTCACGGCCGCGCGGATCGCGACCAGCGAGGGCAAGGGAGCAGTCTTTGCACCTCTGGCCATGGGTGGGGCAGGGGGGCTGCGCGCTGGCGGCCCACCCGCTGACCGTTTGGCGCGTTGGCTTGAGGGGATGGAGACGGCATGTCTGACAGCAATGCGGCACCTAGACGATATTGAAGCATGGTCAGCGCGGGCGGAAGCCGAAATGACACCGCTTTCGGGCAAGACCCCGCGCGCCTTGCGCGCTGTGCTTACCGAATGGCCCCTTGTCTCTGCCCCGATGGGCGAGGTCCTGACCAACGCTAGCCGTGCCGCCGTTCAACGCAATCTCGCCTGGATGGAAGCGCGAGGCTTGATCCGCGAGGTGACCGGCCAGGGGCGATTCAAGATATGGGTAGCGGCACGATCTTGAATCTTCCAGTTCGATGCATGGGAGCTTCAAGAGTTCGGGAAGTTCGTGTCATAGTTTTCAGTTTCCAGAAATCGCGTCGAGCACCGGACAGTTGGGGACTTCGGCGCCAGAACACCTGGATGCCGTTGCAGCGAGGACGGATTCGATCCGCCGGAGATCCGAGATCTTCGCCCGCACGTCCGCAAGGTGACGTTCTGTCCGCTCCTTGACCTCGGCGCAGGTCGGCGCGGCACCATCGTCGAGCCCCATCAGCCCGCGAATGTCCTCCATCGAGAACCCGAGCTTGCGGGCGCGCAGGATGAAGCGAAGGCGCGTGGCGTGTGCGGCGGAATATATCCGGTAGCCTGCGGCGCTGCGCGGCGGGTCGGGCAACAGGCCGGTTTTCTCGTAATAGCGGATCGTCTCGATGTTGCATCCGGTCGCCCGGGCCAGGTCGCCGCGTGTTAAGCTGCTCTCGCTTTCGTGATCGATCATGGGGATTTTCCTCTTGAGCCTGTAGCTACTACAGACCCTACACCCATCGTCAACCACAGACGAAAGGTGCGCGACATGGCGCTGACAGACGACAGAACTGACACCTCAGCAGCGGATCGCCCCGCCCGAAAGGGCTGGCTTGCGGCGGGCGGGGTGATGGGCGCCTTTCTCGCCTCGGCCTGCTGTGTCGGACCATTGGTGCTGCTGACCCTCGGCATCTCGGGGGCCTGGATCGGCAACCTGACGGCGCTGGAGCCCTTCAAGCCGATCTTCGCCGTGATTGCGCTCGGCTTCATCGGGGCGGGATTCCGGCAGGTCTATTTCCGCAAACCGACCGTCTGCGAGCCCGGTTCCTACTGCGCGCGCCCATCCTCGGCGCGCATCACCAAGTCCGCTCTCTGGACCTCCCTGATCCTCGTCCTCGCTGCACTCACCATCGACTGGTGGGCTCCGCTTCTCTACTGATCTCGAAAGGACACCCTCATGAAGACGATCCTTGCCCTTGTTCTGTTCGGCCTGACCGCCACAGCACCCATCACGGCCATCCCTGCCGTCGCGCAAACCGTCGCCGCCGAGCAGACCCTCACCTTCGCGGTGGACAATATGACCTGTGCGCTGTGTCCGGTCACCGTGAAGCGCGCGATGGAGGGCGTCGAAGGCGTGCACGCGGTCGAGATCGACTTCGAGGCGCGCACCGCTACTGTCGTCTTCGACACCGCCGCGACCAGCGCAGAGGCGATCGCCACCGCGTCGGCCAATGCAGGCTACCCGGCGCGCGTCTCGGGTTGACGGGATGACCGAGCGGACAGACCGCAAGCTGATTGCAACAGGTGTCGTCGGCACCGTCATCGCAGCGCTCTGCTGCTTCACGCCGATCCTGGTCGTTCTTCTCGGCGCCGTGGGCCTGTCGGCCTGGCTGGGTTGGCTCGACTATGTGCTGCTGCCCGCGCTGGCGTTTTTAATCGGCCTAACCATCTATGCCGTCTGGCGGCGGCAGCGGCGCAGGGCATCTCAAGAAAATGGATGAGTTCATGAAATTCGAAACCAAGGCGCCCACGGGCGATTTCGACCTCGCCGTGATCGGCGCCGGATCGGCTGGCTTCTCCGCCGCGATCACCGCCGCCGAGGGCGGCAAGCGCGTCGCGCTGATCGGGCATGGGACCATCGGCGGCACCTGCGTGAACGTGGGCTGCGTGCCCTCCAAGACGATGATCCGCGCTGCGGAAGCCCTGCACAGTGCGCAGTCGGCGCATCGTTTTCCGGGCCTCAGCGGAGAGGCGCAGGTCGCCGACTGGTCGGCGCTGGTTGCGGCCAAGGACGATCTTGTCGCTACACTGCGCCAGAAGAAGTACGCCGATCTGCTGCCGGGCTACGAGGGTGTGACCTATCTCGACGAGGGTCCAGGCCGTCTCGTCCCCGGCGGGGTCGAGGTCGGCGGGCGCAGGATCACGGCTCCCAAGGTGATCGTCGCCACCGGCGGTCGACCGGCCAGGCCCGACATCCCTGGGATCCGGGACGCACCAACGCTCGACAGCACGTCGCTGCTGGATCTGGACCAGTTGCCCGAAAGCCTGATCTTCCTCGGCGGCGGCTATATAGGCGTGGAGCTGGCGCAGATGATGGCGCGGATGGGCACGCGGGTTACCATCGTCTGCCGTTCGCGCCTGTTGCCGCGCACCGAGCCGGAGGTGGCGCAAGCGCTCACCGAGGTCTTGCGCGCCGGGAGTGTCACGGTTCTTGACGGCGCAACCTATCACGCCGCGCGGCGCGACGGAGACCGTGCGGTGCTGACCGTGACGGTGAATGGCGCGGAGCGCGAACTGACGGCCGACCGCCTCGTCCTGACGACGGGGCGCGCCGCCAACACCGAGGGGCTGGGCCTCGCGGAGATGGGCGTCGAGACCGACGCACGCGGTGCGATCCGGGTTGGCGACGACATGCAGACCACAAAGCCCGGGATCTTTGCCGCGGGTGACGTCACGGACCGCGATCAATTCGTTTATATGGCCGCCTATGGCGCCAAGTTGGCCGCCCGCAACGCCGTCATGGGCGGGGCCGAACAATACGACAATGCGGCGATGCCCTGGGTGGTGTTCACTGATCCGCAGGTCGCCGGGGTCGGGCTGACTGAGGCGCAGGCGCGCGCGGCGGGTCATGACGTCAAGACCAGCGTGCTGACCCTCGACAACGTGCCTCGCGCGCTTGCCGCGCGCGATACGCGCGGGCTGATCAAGCTGGTCGCGGACCGGGCGACAGACCGTCTGCTTGGCGGCGTGATCATGGCGCCGGAGGGGGCAGACAGCGTGCAGACGCTGGTCATGGCGCTTAAGATCGGTATGACGACGAAGGCACTCGGCGAGACGATCTTCCCCTATCTGACAACGGTCGAGGGGCTGAAACTCGCCGCGCAGACTTTCGACAAGGATGTCGCGAAGCTGTCGTGCTGCGCTGGATGAAACGAGCAGATTTATCCAGCTTGGACCCTCAAGCGTGTCTAAGACGAGCAAGGCAGGCGAAATGACCCCACTTTCGGGCAAGACCACGCGCGCCTTGCGCGCCGTGCTTACCGAATGGCCCCTTGTCTCTGCCCCGATGGGCGAGGCCCTGACCAACGCTAGCCGTGCCGCCGTGCAACGCAATCTCGCCTGGACGCAAGCGCGAGGCCTGATCCGGGAGGTGACGGGGCAGGGGCGGTATCGATTGTGGCGCATGTGAGCAACCAAATGGGCACCACCAGGAGCGTTTTTGCACAAGTAGAGACAAATGGCAGTAAAGGTTCGCTGAGCACTATTGCACGGGTTGCGGCAAAGTTAAAAAGCGGTGCTTGGGGTAGGTCAGGGGCGTCCTGATACCGGATGCGAAGGGGTGACAATTAAGCTTATTGTGCAAAACTCGATGGATCTGGGCCTGATGCTGATCACGGATGTCGCGTAGCCCTTAATTGGGTTCTGCCTCACTTTGTGTGGCGCAACTATCCTGAAACTGGAAAATTCAGGAGGTATAGTTGTGAGTTCGAAGAAG
>NZ_JASHIM010000031.1 GCF_030733685.1 Roseovarius sp. MMSF_3281 | reverse complement strand
AAAGATGTACAAAAAATTACTGGCCTAAGCCGCTCGACAATTTACAGACATATCAATGCGGGCACATTTCCGGCCCCTGTCAAACTGACCGAACGGCTTATCGGGTGGCACTCCAGCACCATATCCGACTGGATGGCCAGCCGCCCGGAAGTCTGAGTACTAGACCATCCCATGCAAAAACCGCCCGGCGTCATTTGCGCCGGGCGGTTTTGGTTTCATCCGATGTCATCAGCTGACAATTCTCACTCAGCTTGGCAGGTATGTGTTATGCCTAAACCCTTACACTAATGATCAACGAGCTACGGCAGTGGGGCGTTTGCAAGTCCCGAAGAAAGGGCGGAAAGCGGACGTTCGCTGCGGATGCAAACGGGCAAAGCCTTGACCTCTAAAGCGGACCTTCGACGCGAAGTTGTGATGAGGCCTCACTGCAAAGTTTCGATTTGTGCAACCTGCGGCGGATTACTGAAACGTGGCAGGTCAAACAGCGAGCTCATTTGAAGTGCTGCTGCGCGACGATCCCCAAGTTCAATCAAGTGATCGAGAATCTCCAAAAACTGCACGTGGACATCAGGCTGCAATGGCGCGTCGCGTTCGGCAAAAGTCTGAAGTAGACCGGCAAGCTGTGCAGTTCTCCCCCCGGACCAAAACCCCCTAGACTGCCATACGGCGGGCGCGATGCCTCCCAACCTAGAAGCAAGGAAATCGCTTCTGCGATGATCGAAGGATCTTTCAACATGGAGCAAGAATGCTTGCATGACCTGAGGCAGGTGCCCAAATCGTTGGAGCATCCAATCAATCGATGGGTTGAGTAGCTTTGCATCTGACCAATCATTGTTAGCGAAGCGGGCCGCCCCCATTGCTGGCCGATCCCAATTTGCCCCCATTGCGATACGAACCAATTTGTGAAGTTGATCAGGAAGACCATAGTCCTCCCGCCACTCCGGACGTTTCCAATCGGGGTGGTCTTCAACCGCCTCAAAGATATCAATGAAAACGTCGAAGATTCCTGATGGCACCTCCGGCGCATCCAGAAGTCGCATGCAAGAGTATGCATTCGCGAAGGTAGAGAGGACTTCGCTTTTCGGTTCGATAGGCAATAAAGACAACAAGGGTATGATCTCGGTGCGCACCTGTTCAGTAGGTAAATCTTCACAAATCGATGCTAAGCTCCAGATACATGTCGAAAACTCTCGCCATAGCCTTGAACCCGAGCGGCGTTCAGCCTCGTCAGCGATCCTGACCGCTGCGGCGAGCTTGTTCACGAAGTCACGCAGAAGCGACAATGTGTCGTCTCGAAAGCCATCATCATCAGTGAACCTGTCTTTCGGGATGATCGACAACATCGATGCAAAGTCTTTGACGCGCCATTGATCCAAATGCTCCGGCTTAATTTCGGCATAGGTATCAGACAGCTTGTTCCAATCGCCAGATGCTAGGCCTTGTATAGCCGCCTCAAGCAGCTGTTGTTTTTCGGAGGCCAGAAGGTTGTGTCTCTCATCACGTCGTCGGTACCAATCAGACGAACCACGATCCAATTCAAGTGTCGTCAACTTGAAGGCGAGCGCCGTGCATTTGTCAGCGAAGTCCTTTTGCTCTCGCCAACATAACGCGGCATTTGACAAGGCAGACAACTGCACGCCCTTGTAGGGATGAAAACACAACCGAACCAGCTCTTGCCGCGCTGAACTTACTGATCGCCCACCATTCTTGATTATCGCCGCCAATCCCTTTGACGCAAATGTTTCGGGTCTGTCTTCGGCAGGAGCATCAACGTGAAAGAACTCATTGCTTGCCGGAACAGTATTGGCTGCGCGGAAAGCAACGCCTTCGGCCCATTCCTGTTGATCTTTTGGAAGATCGGCACCGAAACTTAGGATGGCTGCTGACACGGCTGCCACTCCACCAGCGCGGCGGCTGCCGGGGTCTCCGGCATCGAAACCAGACTTGAACAGGTCCTCGTTATCGACCTCGCGTGCGAGCGCAACAATCTCATCTCGCGCCTGATCATCAATTTTGCCGCTCTCGAACCAAGACTCACTTTGTTTCAGCAGTTGGAAGCCTTCGTTCCAATGGGCTAGCCGTTCACCTGCTTCTTCGGCTTGTTGCACCCGTTCGTCTGATGGCTGGAATGCGACGCCGACTCTCCCATCATCGGTCTCCACCTGAGCATAGTTCGTAAGGTCCGCAATAGCGGCCCACTCCTCGGCTCGATGCAGAAAATATGCAACTAGCTCATCATCATCTTCTTGACCTTCGTGGGTGAAAGGTAGCTCATTTGGAAAGCAGGTAAGCTTTTCCGCTACCTTTTCGCGTTGGTCGTTAGCTGTGAGAATGAATGCTGTCGCGAGCCAACTGATGTTCTTTTTCCGGGAAGGCCGCGAGTTGAGGCGTTTAAGTGCTTCAAGATGAGTTGTCTCGTTAGAAAAGCCGAAGCTCGCTCCGATCTCGTTTGAGTGAAGGCCTTGGACGTCGTGTTGCCAGCGGTACTCGTCCATGGCCCAGATGTGCTGGCAGCCTACGAGAGCGGCTGCCGCAGGTGACAGCGCGTCCTTGTCCAACAAGACCCCCAAGGCGATGCCCAGCGTGGCCACGCTGTCGTGTCCTGTAACAAGCTCCCTTACGATCTCATCAACATCCCGTCCGGCTTCAAGCTCGGAGAACGCCCAATCTTCCAGCGCCATAAGTGCCGACTCGAGGATGTCGCAAGAAAACAGACCTCGATACCAACCATAAATCCTTTGGTCACCCCAGAACGCTTGAGTTCCCCAAGGAAAATTCACGTTGAATGGAATTGGAATTTCGCGGTTGTGATAGTCGTATCGGGGTAGCTCTCTCCACGCGACAACGGTCCGGCTGAGCAGCTTGCGAATTAAACGAAGACCTTCTTGAGGCGCGTGCTCGAAAAGGGCTGCAAATGGTTGCTGGATAGGAGAGGCTGGATGGCAGTGGCGCGAATGGTCACTAATGCCCGGAGAATCCCAATCGGTAGTATCGGGCGACCATCCAATCATGTGTCCCCGTGACCGTTCAGCTGACTCTGATGGCAGTGGCTCGATAAACGCCTGGAACGAAAAGTCAGCTAGGGCATCAGGAACCGCACTGGCAAGGCGCACACTCCACGCAAAGACGCTGGACTGGACCTTGTCGTCAATCCGTTCAGTTGTCCACGCTCGAAGCCTACGACTTAGTAGGTCCGTGTTGGTGAGAGAGGACCTTAGGAAAGCCTGTCGAAGTTTACCGCCGAAACCGTCCTTGTGAAACCCCAGCGGAGTGGTCTTTTTGCCCCGGTCCCAATAGTCATAGGCATCCCACTCAGTCAAAATTTGATCGATACGTTCAGCAAAACGATCTTTGATCTTGTCGGGATAATCTTGAAACAGGTTCAGCCATACGTCGAACGTGTCAACAATGTCCTCGGCCGTTGCCTCGTTCCAATCAAGCGAAAGCAACCAGATCAGCAGTCGCCTCCAATTCCGAACAGGGCGGGGCCAAGACAAAAAGTCAGCTATTCTGAATTTTTCGAATTTTGTTTTCTCGCTGAGTTCGAACGCACCATGAACGACCAGTAGGTTTTCGATGGTCTTGTGCGCTCGGAAAGAAGAAAGGAGCCGGATGAGCCGACGGTCCTCACTCAAAAAACCCGAAATTGTTTCTTTGCGATCAAAGAACGCCGGAGAGGCAAATGGGGCAAGAAGCCAAACCCTGCTCCAATGACGCCATGCTTCCTGCTGCTCCAGTGCCAATTGTGTTTCAGTCCAAGTGTCTTCAGACTCGAATTCAAACTGTGATAGTAGCTCTACCACCCGGATTAGTCCGGGCCTGTCGCCAGCAGCCGCGAGGGTGCCCGGCCAATCTGGACCATTTTGGCGACACAATCCGAACATTGCCCATTCAAGAAATATGTCGTGGGTAAAGGAATATCGTCCGCTACCCGCAACCTCAGCTATCGCTCGCTCTTGTACTAGTGCCGTCAGAGCCTGAGCGCAGATGCCTTCCACTGCGCCGCTTCTATTGGTTGCTTGAGCGCATCTCGCGGCTAGCTCAACCATCGTTTGGCGGCGTTCAATCGAAGAGGCTTTATCATGTAGATCCTGCGGTCCTTCTAGCCAAACCTGTGCTAGCGAAATCTCGGAAAACTTGCCCGGTGCTCCATCAGTGTTCACTGAACGCTGTGCCAACACTTGAGCAAAGAAAGGGCGCCTTGCAAATTCCTTCTCTTGACCTTCGGCGAACAGGACTTCGCGCATCGCTGGAAACCGCTCAGCAAGGATGCCAGCCTCATTATCATCAAATCCATCGATCTCGACGATATGTGCTTGGCCCTCCTCAATGAGTTGAGGAGGAAGCCATATCCTCAAGTCTTCGAGGTGTGAAGACCGGGTAGATGCCACAACGCGCCAGTCCGCAAGCCTTGGATCATCAAGAAGAATAGTTACGATGTCCAAGATTGTCTGGCGGGTCTCATTGCCTAGGCGATCTATCCCGTCGATGAACAGAGTTGGTTTTCCAAGTGTGGCTAGCTCAAAAAGGAGGTCAGCAAGCCTTTCCGTTTCTAGGCGCAAGTGCGTGGCCAGTGAGGGCCAGCCGGGGCCGACGAGACGCTTTTCGGTCAGAACAAGAGCGAAACCGTGCCGGGCGCGCTCTTCGGCCAGCGCACGTAACACCGCCGACTTTCCCGAACCGGCCTCGCCCGCTAATTGGATAAATCGCTTGCCATCATCAATGTCGTTAATCTTATCGAGAATACTATTGCGCGGGATAATCAGCCCAGAGATATCCATTCCGATACTTTGAAGTGCGTGTCTTGTTTCTTCTGCTACCTTAACCAGATCGCTGCGCATGCTTGGAAGAGAAGAAAGATCAAACACTCCCGAAAGCTGCTCAACCAATGTTGCCCTTGAAAAGCTGCCTGCTGCGCCCGACGCTTGTCGAGATATCTGGGAAAGTCGTACCCAAAGCTCTTCGGCACGATGACGCTCTCCAGTTGGTAGCGCATTCCGCAGACGTTCAATTGCCTCGAATGAACCTGACGCTCCTTCTGAAAGCGTGTCAAAGACGAGGATGACAAAATGCCTTAGAAACTGCCACGTATTTTCCTCACCTTGCGCCTCTGCTGGGAGCAGAGCTTGGACATCGCTCACGAACCTTCTTTGTGCGTCGCTTGCGAAATTCTCGGTTTCGAGCCGCCTAAAAAAGTCGTCTGCCGACTTAGATGTACGAGCCCATTCAAGCGTAGAGCGGGCTGCCCGGAGTGTGGACTGCGCGATATTAGCAGCAGCTAAGCCAACACGGTCCCGACCTATTCTGAAGCCGTCTTTCTTGAATTCTCGCCAGCTAGCCGAAATGACGTCCCGAAAGTCGGTATTCGTTTCAGCAGAACTCAGCGTTGGGCTTTGCTTCACTTGCAGAGCCAATTTGGTAGGTTGGCCGTATCGATCCGACGCCTCCACGATTATATCGTCTAGTGGCTCACCAAGCGCCGCGCGCTGGAGCAAGACGCCGTCAGTAATCGCTTCAGAGATTCCCCGCGCACCACCTTCAACAAGGAGGCTGGTCAAATATGACGCCACTATTGAATCTTCAAAGGTGTAGCCGACACCACCTGTTGCCTCGGGACTCGCGGTCATTCGTATATCCACATTTTTTGCTCGAATGGCCCTATCTTACTCGGACTCGATTGAAGCAAAAACATGAACTTGTCAGTTTGCCGTGGTATTGCGAACGCAATGTCCAGAAAGGCGGGCTGCAACGTAGTATTTCTATCATCTGGTGGAGTTCGGGAATGGGCTACGATTGCTACAAAAGATGAGGAAAACTAGATTGGACTTATCCAGACAGTTCGGGAAACTCAGCCATTGGTAGATTGGCTTCACGTAACCGATAGTGGACATAGCGATGAACCAGAAGCCATGCCATTTGACTTAGTTTCCGATTGGTCGCCGCACTAACTGGTGTTCGATTTCCGTGTCTTGAATCAGTCGATGCCTCCGTCAACGCTCTCAAAAAAACTTCGCTGACCCTGAGTTCGCTCCGCGCTTTAGCCCACATGGCACCTTGCTTTTCATTTGGAGCTATGAGTCGCGCGATGCTTTCTGCAACTCTACCATAGCTGATCGGAGCGTAGTGGGTCTTGCTGAGCATCGATAGAAGATCTGCTACCGCTTCGCCAAATGCATGATCTGCAATCATGAGGTCTGCGATGGTCTCGATGTCGTCATCGGTAAAAGTACCAAGTGATCTCAGATAAGCATCACCAAGTGCAAGTGCTTTAACGGAGCCGTCTGGCCTCACGACAAAATCGACAACAATCTGATAAGGGATAGCACTGATAAATCCTGCCGCATTCGCCAAACGTTGAGCTGCGTCCCAGGCCGCTTGGAAAAGCGCTAGTGCTTTGTCGTCGGTATAGTGCTCGACCTCAACTTTAACTTGGAACCCGCCCTTAAGAATCGAGACTTCGATGACAGAGTCGGGTTCTGTTTCCAGACTTGGCTTCCGCTCGAATTTTGGAGTGTAGTTCACGGTGAGCGGTATGTGGTCAGGGACTACGCGGCCTTTGAAATAGAAGACTTCCATCAAGTTTCATTCCTTGAAATATTTTACGGCAATACCGATGCTACATCATCTTTGCGGCGCATTGGCTCGGGTTTGGGACAAAAATAAAAGCCCGCTCTGAAGAGCGGGCTTTGGCGGGGAGCACCGGGCTCGAACCGGATACCCTTTCGGGCACATGACGCTTATCAGGCGCCTGCGAGGACCCCCTCGCTTCACTCGATATCGATATGGTGCGTGCTTGATCATATTTCAAGCAAGCTGGCAGGATTTCTTTATGTCCGCTTTAGCAAAGCCGCAATGCGGCATTCGGAGTGTTGATGATCGTCTGATATGGGCCGCTAATGAAAATCCCGGCTCGGGAACAACCGCTTGGCCTGATCTCTCGGGTGCATTGCGCGCGGGGATCGCTTGGGGCGTGGGGCGGTGTCGGTTTGCGGAGTTGTCTGGCCAATGGTGTTTTCCATCGGATGGCCAAGATCGGACAGGCGAGGCGAGAGGTCTTCGATCTGTCGGGCGATCAGGTGCACGACAATACCTTCGCGTTGCAGATGGCCCGTTACACGCAACAGCCGCCCGCCCATGACGATCTGGCGGAAGCGTTCATAGGTTTTGGGCCAGACCACCACGTTCGATACGCCTGTCTCGTCCTCCAGTGTCAGGAAAATCACGCCGGATGCCGTGCCGGGGCGCTGACGGGTGATGACAAGGCCGCAGACGCTGACCTGTCCAAGCGGTGCGGTGGCCAGCTTGTCGTGTGGTGTCAGGTTGGGGATCGTGGGGCGCAGCAATTCCATCGGATGCGCCCGCAGGGTCAGGCGCATGGAGACATAATCCTCCACCACCTCCTCGCCCAGATGCATCGGGGGCAGTGTCACATGGGGTTCACGGATGCTTTCGCCGTCAATCGGGTCGTTGAACAGGGGCAGCGGCGCCTGCCCGCGGATCGCCCGCACCTGCCAAAGCGCATCGCGTCGGGTCAGCCCCATATCGGTAAAGGCATCTGCCTCGGCCAGCCGTTCCAGCAGCGCAGGGGCCACCCCGGCCCGCAGCCAGACGGATTGAGGATCGCGATAGCCATTGCCACGGGCGGCCACGATCCAGCCGGCGTCGTCTTCCTTGAAGCCCTTGATTTGGCGAAAGCCCAGACGCAGGGCCAGTGCCCCGTCGGCGCGGCGCTCCAGCGTGTTGTCCCAGTGGCTGGCGTTCACACAGACGGGGCGCAGCTCGACCTGATGGTCGCGGGCATCGCGGACGATCTGGGCGGGGGCATAGAACCCCATGGGCTGGGAGTTCAGCAAGGCGCAGGCAAAGACCGCGGGATGATGACATTTCAGCCAGGCCGAAACATAGGCGAGCTGGGCAAAGGCCGCCGCGTGGCTTTCGGGAAAGCCGTAATCGGCAAAGCCTTCGATCTGCCCGAAACAGCGTTCTGCCACCTCCTGAGCATAGCCGTTGCGGAGCATCCCGGCGATGAACTTATCCCGATGTTCGCCAATCGTGCCCATGCGCCGGAACGAGGCGAGCGAACGGCGCAGGTGGTCGGCCTCTTCGGCGGTATAGCCTGCTCCGACCACGGCAATCTGCAGTGCCTGCTCCTGAAACAGCGGCACGCCGAGCGTGCGCCGCGTCACCGCTTCCAATTCGGGGCCGAACGGTTCTGCTTTTTCCAGCCCTTGCCGCCGTTTGATATAGGGCTGCACCATGCCGCCCTGGATGGGGCCGGGGCGCACGATGGCGACTTCGATCACCAGATCGTAAAAGGTTCGGGGCTTCATCCGGGGCAGGAAATTCATCTGTGCCCGGCTTTCGACCTGAAACACGCCAACCGCATCGGCCACGCAAAGCATATCGTAGGTGGCGGTATCCTCTTGCGGAACGGAGGCGATGGTGAGGGTTTCGCCCATATGCGCCTGCATCAGATCGAACGCCTTGCGGATGCAGGACAGCATGCCAAGCCCCAGCACATCCACCTTGAGGATGCCCAAGGTGTCGATGTCGTCCTTGTCCCATTCGATGATGGTGCGATCCTCCATCGCCGCATTCTCGATGGGGGCCAGTTCATCGAGCCGCCCCTTGGTGATGACGAAACCGCCCACATGCTGGGACAGGTGACGGGGAAAGCCGATGATCTCGCCGATCAGGCGGATGGTCTGGGCAAGGCGGCGGTCGGTCGGGTCAAGGCCAAGTTCCCTGATGCGCTCGGGGTTCGCGCCGCCATTGGACATGCCCCAGATCTGACCGGAGAGGCCCGCTGTCACGTCCTGCGACAGCCCCATGACCTTGCCGACCTCGCGGATGGCGGCACGGCTGCGGAAATGGATCACCGTTGCGCAAAGCCCCGCGCGGTGGCGGCCGTATTTTTCATAAATCCACTGGATCACCTCTTCGCGCCGCTCGTGTTCGAAATCCACGTCGATATCCGGAGGCTCACCGCGGTGTTTCGAGATGAACCGTTCGAACACCATGGCGATCTGATCCGGCGATACATCGGTAATGCCCAGCAGATAGCAGAGGATCGAATTGGCCGCCGAACCACGCCCCTGACAGAGAATGCCGCGTGCGCGGGCGAACTGAACGATGTCATGGACGGTCAGGAAATAGGCCGGAAAGCCCAGTTCCGCGACAAGTTTCAATTCCTTTTCCATCAGATCGTGAACCCGTTGAGGCGCGCCATTCGGATAGCGCCGTTTCAGGCCATCCTGTGTCAGTCGCGCCAGCCGCGCCTGCGGGGTTTCGCCATCCGAGATTTCATCGGGGTATTCGTAGCTGAGTTCACCCAGGCAAAAACTGCACCGGGCGGCAATGTCCAGCGTGCGGCGCAGGGCGGCGGGGTGATTGCGAAACACCCGTTCCATATCGGCGTGACCTTTGAGGCGGCGCTCGGCATTGGGCAGGGCGCGGGTCCCGATCTGATCAATCGTGATATGTTCACGCATGCAGGTCAGCACATCGGCCAGCTGACGGCGTGAGGCCCGATGCATGAGCACGTCCCCGACCGCGACCATCGGGGCCGAAGTTCCGAGTGCCACACGGGCGCAGGCGGTCAGATAAGCCTGATCGGAGCCGTCATAACGTGGGGCCGCCCCCAGAAAGACGTGGCCGGGGAAATGCCGCTGCATTTTCTGGATATGTGGCGCGGCGGCGTTCAATCCGCCCTTTGGCAGGGCGATCAGGATCATACCGGCGCAACCCTCATGCAAATCGGCCGGGTCAAGGTGGCAATCGCTTTTGCCTGCCCGCCGCTTGCCCAGGGTCAGCAGGCGGGTGAGCCGCCGATAGGCCGCGCGATCCCGTGGCAGGGCGATCCAGTCCACCGGGCTGTCGCGCAGCACCAGACGGCACCCGACGATCAGTTTCGGCAGGTGCACCGCATCTTGCCGAAGCTCTGTCAGTGCCCGGTAGGCCCGCACCACCCCGGCCAGGGAATTGCGATCTGTAACGGCAATGGCGGACAGGCCGAGTTCAGCGGCGCGAACGATCAGTTCCTCGGGATGGGACGCCCCGGTGAGGAAGGTGAAATTCGTCGTCACGCAGAGCTCGGCATAACCGGCTCTTGCCTGTTGCATGAGCAATTCATCGAAACGGGCGGCTTCGACCTGTCGCTGATCCCGGACGATTTCGATCATGGGAATTCCCCCTGCACGAACCAGCCGGGGTTTTGCGGCGTGTAGAACAGCCAGAGCCGCCGCCCCTGACGGGTTTCCACATGCCAGTAATCGCGTAATCCGCTGCGCCAGTTTTCATCCGGGAGCCACCATTCCGGGGCAATGCGTTCCGGCCCCGTCGCTCGTGCCGTGGTCAGGCACATGCGTCGCCAGCGAAATCGCTCGGGGGGGCGCGGCCCGGCTCCGACGATGGGTTCCGGCGGGAACAGGCGTAAAGGGCGCGGGCGCAGCGCGACCCACGGCCCGCCCGGTTCTGAATAGGCCGCGGCGGCAATGATGAAGCCGCGTTCCGGGATATGGCTGTCGGCGGGCAGGAACCGCTGCACGTTCTCCAGACCGATCCGGGTGCCGATGCGGCTGATGAGATCGTTCAGCCTGTCCGCCCGGCCCGAGGACATATGGCTGATCTGATGCACGGGCAGCGGTTCGACCTGTGTCGCCTCAAGCCGCATCTGGTCAATGCCGTAACCGGCGTCGATCTCGCCTACGCCACGTTCGAACAGCGGCAGGATACGGGCCGCATCCCGCAGCGGGCTTGCAAGGCGCAACTCGACCGTCTGCGCCTCCTGGTCGACGCGGCGCAACGTCAGGCAAAGCCCCCGCGCCCCGGTCTCCTGTGCTTTCAGCTTGGCGCAAAGCTGGTCCAGAAGGCGCGATGTGGCCGCCATCACGTCGTCAAACAAACCGATTGGGTCAGGCAGGCTCAAACGGACCCCGTAATGGGGCCGCTCTTTCAGCGGGGCGATCTGTTCCGGCTGGCGGCTGAGCGCCTGATCCAGCCGCAGCAACAGGTCCGGCCCGAAACGGCGGGCCAGTGGCGGACGCGCCGCACCTTCCAGATCGCCGATCGTGCGCAGGCCAAGACGTTGCAGGGCGATGACCGTCTTACCCTCCAGCCGCAGCGCGGCGACAGGCAAGCCTGCCAGCGTATCGTGGGGTTGCCCTGCCTCTGCCCGACCTTCTCCGAAACGGGCCAGCGCCCAGGCCGCCCCGCGCGTATCGCCCAGCCCGATCCGGGCGGTCAGCCCGGCCCGGTTCAGCCGCTGACGCATATCCGTCAGCATCATCGGTTCGCCGCCGAACAGATGCGCCGATCCGGTAATATCCAGCACCAGCCCATCGTCACCTTCGATGCCGACCCACGGGCAATAGCGCGTGGCCCAACGGCGCAGCACGTGCAGGAACCGGGCGTCGCCCACAGGGTCCGCCGGACGGCTTTGCAGATTTGGACAAAAGGCGCGCGCATCGGTGAAACTCATACCCCGGTATAGCCCCTGCCGCTCGGCCTCCATGTTGAAGCAATGCACCCCCTCCGTATTCGCCTGCCTGAGCGTCAGGGCAAAAGGGCCGTCAATCGGATGCCTCCGCAGAACCCGGTCGCTCGCCAGCCGGGGAAACCACATCGAGACGATGCGACGTTGCATTCCATCGAACATGCCAAGACCCAAGTGTTCCCGATTTGTTCTTAATAATTTTCCAACGCATCAGAGTCGAGTCCCCGGAATCGAAAACCGGCGTGCAGTGCCACCGTGTTTCCGCCGCGTTGCTTCCCATGCCTTCGGGGATCAGGCACAGCCCCGTCGATTTCCCGGCCTGTGCGGCAAGCTGCAAGCGCCGCCCCTCGCGCAGATTGAGCGGGCGACTGATCTCGATAATGACCAGCGGCACAGCCCCGTCCTTGAGCGTTTCTTCCGCGACGGCCAGCGTTTCGGTCTGGTTCTTGGTCTGGGCCAACAGCAGCTTCGATGGATCAAAGAAGGCCGACAGCCCCACCGGATTAATGGCCTCGGTCTGCCAAGCTTCCCGCACCCACAGCACATCCCCACCCCGCGCCGCCGCGACCACTGCAAAACTCACCGCCCCCGGCCCACACGCCTCGTGAACACGGGCGTTGCGCAAGGGGAGCGGTATGTCGGTGGGTGCGGTCATGCGGTGCATCCTAACAGATGGCGTTCCGTTTAAGCCACCTCAAAGCGTTTGGTCACCCAGACCAATGGCAGCTTTGCTTGGCCGCACCGCGGCATCGTGACCCAAGGTCGAAGGTTTGCTTTGGGCCGGAAGTGTCAGGACCGTGGCCTCGAGTGCGAGGGGCGGGAAGTCTGAAGCCGACCATGGCATAAGCGCGCTTAGACTTCGGTCGACGCTTGGATGAGCCAAAAGCACCATCCTGACGATGACGAGGCCGACGACCATGATGAAAGACCACATGAGCCATTTGCCTCAATCAAGCTCATCAGAAATCTTCTGGAGATGCCCGGCGAATGCCCTCTCGACTGCCAGACGAGCATCATCGACGCGACGGAATGTCTCCGGCAGGAGTTGACCCAAGATCTTTGCAAAGTAAACTTCGCCATTCGAGTGACGGTGCGTCTCCATACGCTGCACGACCCCGACCCTCTGGCCTTCGTGCATCAGGTAGCGCGGATCGCCTTGGACGCCGTTTGTCCAGCCGTTATGCGGCGGGGCCTTTCTGCGAAGGAACTCACTGTCTATCGCGTTGATGAAACGGTGGATTTCATTTTCCTCCGGCGACACATCGCGCCGCTGCATGCCCTTAATCCGCATTCTGGCAAGTTGAGCCCTGCCAAGATCGGGCAGTCCCTCTATCAGTCTGTCGATCATCACGAATTGCACTCCCGTGCCTGCATATGCCAGCGGGCCATGTCGGCACCTGTGTCATTCCACCACGTCTGCAGACGCTCGAGCGCCTGCAGACCTTCTCGTACGGCCTCGCGCTGAGCTTCGAACGGCGCTTGAGTGTCGAGCCGGGGTGTATCAATCACGATGCCCAGGGATCGCCCGGCGGGACGTAGATAGGCGCCGATCGCGGTCACGCTATCGGGGGCAGGTGCGCATCCGGCGAGCCTTCCCCAACCGCCTATCATAAACTTTGCCGAAGCTGAGGGCGCGTTCGAATCCCACGCCTGCAGGGATATCCGCGGCAGCGGCACCGCGGAGTGATCGCAAAGCATTCGCTTCGCTTCAAAGTAGAACGTACGCGATGCCGTAGGACGAGTGTCACCGCCGTTTGGATTGCGCTTCAGGACAAGCCGTGGAAATTCGCTTTGCACCACTCGCTCGAATTGGGCGAAGAACCGCGCTGAGAGCGCATTTGGGACCGGCTCATAGGGTGTTTCCGCTTGCACGATCGCCGCTTTCAGGAGCTGTTCCTCCGCGCCTCCGAGGCCTTCGGCGAGCGTCTCGTATGCTACCTGGCCTTGGAACGACGCGGCATGGCGCGAACCGGAAAGATAGACCATTGGCGCGACGAGCACATCGAAGGCGAGAACCCCACGGCTGAGAAGAGCTTCGACGGATCGGCGGTAACGCTCCGGCTGCGGATCGCCCTCGCCAGTGACGCTCCAGCCGGCATCGACCTTGTTCTCGACGAGGAGGTGGAGACCATTTTCGAGAACGATCTCGAGGTCGATCGTGCCCTTGCTCCCTCGATGGCTTGTTTGGCGCGCGATAGTGCGGATTGGGGCGCACAAGTCGGGAGGAAGGATCGCAGAAAGGAAGCGCTCTGCCAACGGACCGCCCCGACGTAGCAGGCGTTCGATCAAAGCGTCGATATCGGCTTCACGGATACGTCTTGGGATCTCGTTCATCTTTAGGAAACCTTTTCGGCTGTGTGGAAATGGGTTCGCTAACTGCGATGTCAGCTCTCTGTGCGCCGGGTCGGGATGGTGCAGGCTCGCCAACCCGAATCTGCCTCATGGAGATTTCATGTCCGGTTTTCGTTCCGCCCAACGTGCTCTCAGCGCCGAATGGGCATCCTGCGCGGCCAGGCGGTTTTGTTCTATGACAAGGTGGGTTTGGTCGACGACGCGAGATGCTGCTTCGCGCAGCGCTGTCTCAAAACGGCCATTGTGGAGGTTGGTCTCAATGATCCGCGCGGGTGTATCGTTCGGGCAGGTCAACGCTTCCACAGGGACGTCATTCCAGTAAGTCTCGAAATCGCCACCCGCGGTGAGCCAGACCGGATATTCGCGCTCGACATGAGTAGCTTCGGTCAGGCTCCAGGGACAGACCACATCCATCCCGTCGAGGGGATGTGGTGTCACCAGCCAGTGATGGAGGTGATCCGGAGTGAGGCGTGTAAAGCTGACATAATCAGCACCGTACATCGTGACAGAACCTGGATGGCCGATGGGGTCAAATTCCCAGTCCCAGTCGCCGGCCTCTCCGGGCGCCACGTGGTCCAAGCCAAAATCCTCATGATCCTCGGAGCGAACGGCAGGCAAGCGAACACGCCGCCATCCTCCGTCGAAGAAGACTTCCTGCTGGACGGCCAGGATGTCTTGCCAGTGGCATGTTCCCCAGATCATCGAAGTTCCCGATGTCGGCCGATCGAAGTTCGCTCCGACGGCGCCCCGGCTCATCAGGACCGATCCGATCTCCCGATCATTTATAAATGCAAGGGCAAGCCGAACCTCGCGGAATTGGATCAGGCGCACCTTGAGCGATTCCCACCGACCGCCCGGACGATCCACACCCGGTTTCTTCGAGACGCAGGCGCTGCCCATTTCGATCTCGAGCTCGACATTTCCCCAGCCCACCGGCACCCGGACGAGGGGAACCGACGGAAGAGGACGCTGCTCATCGAAATTGACTCCAATCTCAACCTGCGGGTGGACGGGGCTCGGTCCCATATTGATCTGACCACTCCGATCAAGAGCGAGCCGTTCAAGGAAGGCATCCCAGCGTAAACTGAGCTTGTCCTGACGAAGAAATGCGCGCGCCAGGTTGGCTTGTGAGGCGACTTTCGTTCCCAAGTCACGAAGAAGATCACACAGATTCTCGATGGCCATCCATGTCTCGTCTGCTGCATCTATACGAGCTGCCGTTTGCCATATCGGGAGCTCTTTCAGGAAAGCGATCTCTGCAGCCTCGATATTGGCACCGTCGATCTCAGCGGCGGTGCGGATCACGGCAAGGTAATGCGCAAGATCCTTATGCGGCAAGGGCTTGCCGGCATAGCGAGCGCGGACTTCAGGAGTGATTGCGTTCAGGTTCTTGGCGAGGGTTTGCTTCGAGATATTGAACGTTTCAGGCTTCCGACCAGAGAGGTCGAGAAGTGCCAGCGCGCGCGCGCAAAAGGCGTCCCGGCCACCGGCGACCTTGCCCCGCGTCGCCTGATAGGCACGCGTCGCAGCGAGCGCCGCCTGGAGGTGCGACGGTGGCTTCAGCTTGTAACCCTGGCGTGCCAGCGCACGCAGTTCTCCCAGGCGTTGCCTGTCGCCACGGTAGATCTGTTCGCGAACGTGCTCAATGTTGCCCATCACAAGCTCCCTCATCAGGTACGGCGCGAGTATCCGCCGCATCCGCGGCGGTACATCGGCAAGACGGTGACGATTTTCTGGCTGTCGTCGCTGAGGATCACAGCGAAACGTGCGACACGTTCGTCCAGCCCCCGTGCCTTGGCTGTACGGCGGCTGACCCGCTGCAAGCGGCAATTGTCACCGATCGCGGTTTCGGTATCGGCTTCGTCGAGAATGGTTTTGAGCAGGGCGTGAGATACGCCCCTCTGCTGGCACCGTTTTTCGGCGTGATGAGACAGCATGGGTTTGGCCTTTCGGTTTCCTTGATACTCGAAAGGTACCGCCCGCGGATCCCGAAGTCCGGTCGAGAGGGGCTGTTTCGGCCTATGCCTTCGACTCCTTCTGGAGTATTTCTCGACTCATTTTCCGGCATGATCCCATGCTCGTTTTCCGGACGAACAAGGCGGACCCGCAATTCAAGGCCAAGATTAGGTTTTTCTCGCACTCGCAGCTAATGGCAGGTCTTATGGGCTGCACCGCAGCGGAGAAAGCCGGTGGCCAAGGTCGGCTGTGGGCCGATTGTGTTGAAAAACTCCCTGGGCAGCTCCGCGCCCTCCAAAATGCAGAACACTGTTCGTGTTTGACGGTTCATTTTCTGGATTTCGAGGCCCTTTTCGAAGATGTCGGAACATATTCCCGCGATTTTGCTCCTTCAGTCGCGGTTGCGGAGTTTTTCAACGGAATAGGCCGGTACGCGACATTGAACCAACGTTAAAGGGAAGCCGAGCGATGGACGGCCCATGCAGCGAACAAGCGGCTGATCGTGGCTTCGTTCAACACGAGCCCGTCACATCCGATGTGTATTGCCGTTTGGATCAGGCTTTGGGCAGCATCTCGAGCCTTTGCATCCAAGTGCACCAAATCTGAGATTTAGAAACTGTCGCTGCCGGTATGGACTGCTCGCAAGACTTGGTGGGCCGGTTCGCTCGCCCCCGCGCCCATTTCGGCGAGGTCGCACTGTATCTCCTTTGCCATTCGCTTCGGAATGATTTTGATTTTTATTGATGCGCAATTCCGGATGGCTGCTTTCGTTCATGTACCCTCCGCAGATGGTCTTTCAATTCCTGAACCCCCTGCTGATGAGCTGCCTTAGTGACAGCAATTGGATCTGCTTTTCTCATTGGACTTCCTTATTGATACTGATGGTAAAACGCACCAGCCCTGATTGCTAAACCAAGACGACTTCGCAAAAGTGAAGGTGTTTCGGCATCATGTTTTAAGAGCTTGGCTTGATGTCACCTGGCTATCAGGCGGCTGCGCCCTATCCTTCATTTCGACCGCAGCAGTTTCTGATTGAACTGCCGCAATATCCTCACAAGACATTTCCCTGACGCGGGTCAGCCGTTCTGAGAGTGCCAAAACAAAAGCCGTGTTCAACTGCACAAGCTCAAGCGCTCTTTCCTCAGCCGAACGCAAATGCGCCTCTACTCGTTCGCGGACATCTGCAGGCGCGCGCCAAACATCTTCTGCTGAGATCCCATCCCACAGCAGACCACTGCCCCCAAATCCCCAGTGCCGTTCAATCGCCAGCGCCAAACTGGTGGCTTTCGCGAGATCACTATGCTCTCCAGCACCCGCACCGGAGCTCGGCTGGTCAAAAACACAGATTTCTGCGGCTCGGCCCGCAAGCAATACCTGCAGGCGTTCCTGGGCCGTCCTTGGCGTCAGGGATTTTACCGGCGCTGACTCGACCTGTCCCCCGTTCGGGGTGAGACAAACCCGATCCGGAATCGGCCAGCCGAGGCGCATCATGACGATCACATGCCCGGCCTCATGGATCGCCGCCCGCCATAACGTGTCATCGTCCAGCGGCGGTGCAATCTGATCTGCCGCCAGTTCAAGGTGCCGCTGGTTGACTGGTGCGCCATCGGCGCGGGCACGTCCAAGAGCATCGCGGGCAACAGCTTCGGCATCCGCCCCGGACAGCCCAACCAATCGGTCTGCAATTGCCCCCGTATCGATGCCCCCGGTATTTTCACTGCCAAGCTTTGCAGCCAGGATCGCCGTCAAGCCTGTTTTGTCGGGATACGGGACGTGCAGTTTCAGGTCGAAGCGCCCGCTGCAAATGACTGCGGGATCGACCGTATCGAGGTAATTGGTTGCGCCGAACAGAACCAAACCGCCGATATCCTTGGCCCGGTTGATTTGCTCAAGCAACCCGTTCACGACACCGCGTAAGTAATCCGCATTGTGGGGCCGCGCATCTCTCTGCGAGAAGCTATCAAGCTCATCGATGAACAACACGGCCGGAGCTACCTTTTTAGCCTCAGCAAACGCCTGATCGAGGGCGGCAAGCATATCGCCTTGATGGCCATGCTTCTGGCAATCCGAGTAGGAGGTCTCGATGATCGGAAGGCCTGCAGACCCCGCGAAGGCGCGTGCCATCGTGGTTTTCCCGGTTCCGGGAGGACCGTGGAACACAGCGCTCGATGCGACATCCGACCACGACAGATCACCACCTCGCCAAAGCTGAAGATCGTTCAACATGCGATCCAGTGATCGGCGTACACCCCCGAGACCGTGGAGGCTATCCAAGGTCACGCCCGGAACCGGGCGCGTCAGTTTCCGGGCGATGCCTGCGAGGCGATCCGCCACTTGCAAGGTCGTGGGGGCCGCAAAGGCCGCATCGATCTGTGCAGGCTCGAACAGCTTCAGGCTGTGCTCTTCCGGCAAACGCTGGAGGATGTCAGCTTCGGACAGGTACCCCGTGGCGCTATGCGTCAGCCGCAAGGTCTCGACGATGATCTGCGGCGTGATACCCGGCCAGGTTGCCCTGCGAGAGACAACGGCAGACTCCGCGTCACTGAGCTGTCGCAGATCCGTTGTCACAAGCAGGACGGAAACGCCTTGAGCCAGGCTGCGTTCCAGCCGGGCACCCCACATGTCGTGCTTCGGCGTGCGAAGTCTGATGCGGCCGCCACTCTCCTCATTGTCTTGCACATACCGATGCAGAATTGCGTCCTCGGAAGCAACCACGTGACCTTTCCAATGCCTGACCGCCTTGGGCAGGGTCTGTGACACGCACCACAGATAGGATCCCGGGATGATGAAATTCGCAACTCGCCCGGGTGCAAACAGCTCGTCGAGATGATCCTGACTATTAACGAGCGCGCTCAACCCAAAAGCCGTTGCGATCATCGAGGCGGCTGGATCACCTTTGCGCAGCGCCCGGCCGTACTCGGGCGTCGATTGCGCCCAAGGATCATGACTTTCAAGAATTGCCGCCGCGATTTCCATCTCACTCATTGTGTCTGCCAAGGGCGTTTCCGGCGCTTGCCATGAGCGTGCCGGGGCAGGTCGTACGACGTCATCCGGCAAGCTCGCGATGATCTCGTCGTCCTCACCCTCGTCTTCCGCGTCATCGGCCTCAAACTCGACCGCAACAACACCGTTCCATTCTGTTTCAAACAGGCTTTGCGCAGTTAATCGCGCAAGCCGCAATGCGAAGTCAGGCTGCTCTTTGAGACCGCGAGATGTCGTGTTGTTCAATTGGGCTTCCGTCATTGCACACCTCCGGCTTGCATTGCGACGTCGGCGTTGGCATGTGCCAGTCCCAAGTCCTCAATGGCACGTTCAAGGCTCCGACATGGGTCGGCACGCAAGGGCTCGAGTTCGGATAGTGCGATCCTGTGGGCCTGATGACGCTCAGTCGTGAACTTCACGGCATTTGCGGAAAGCGCGACCAGCGCGACGGCATCGAAGTCATCCGGATCGTAATGGCGCACGCCAACCGGAGAGCGATGGTAGCCCTTCACCAGGTTGAAGTGGAAATATCCGTTCCGCGGACGACACGCGGTCTTGATCTGTAGACGCAGATTGCAGCCCGCATGATATACAATCCGGTCGGCGGGCAACATCTCCGGCAAATCCGAAGTGTAGATCCCGAAGCGCAGCAAAATGCTGTCGACAAGATACTCACCGGCCAGACCGAACCATTTCGCATTTCGGGTGAGCATGTCTCGCGACAGGTTCGGGAAGTCTCGCAGGGTCTGATTGGAGCGCGGCGTTTGGGAAGAGAGCAACTCTTCGAAGCCGCGTAAAAGCGGTTGTTTGCGCATGGGTAATTCCTTTGGAATATGTGGAGGGCCGGTCGGCACAAAGGCCGACCGAGAAGTGTGACTGGGTTGAAAGGACTTTGTATTTATGCGGCGAGCGGCAGGATGCTGTCCTGCATGTCATCGCCCTCACAAGCATGCGCATGTTCGAACATCTGCTCGATGCAGGTCTCGGCTTCCTGGGCAAGATCCCGCACAGGGGCGGCCAACCTGGGCGATGCCTCGGCGACGCATTGCATAGCTTTGGCATGGATATCGCAGAGTGTAGCAACGTTGGATGCAGACACGGCACGTTTTACGAGGCCTGCCATACGGTGCAGGATCAGGTCACTTGCCGATAGCGGTTGTACGGCCGTCACGTCATCAGCCTGGAGCGCGACCAGCTTCCACGCCGCGTCTGCTTCGGACATCGTATTCCCGAACGCGATATCCCATCCGGCCTCCTCAGCCCAGCACTCTTCCTCAAGTGCGAAAAACATACGAGTCAACAGCTCACAAAAATTATCAAACAAATCAGTTTGCGGTTTGCCAGCGGCTTTTACGGCAGAAAAGTCAGTGGTAGTAATATTTTTAGTCATTGGGATCTCCTTGTTAGATCTTTTTGATTAGAGCGGGACAGGAGCACCACCTCTTGTCTCGCTTGCCACAATATGACATAATGACGCTATAAAGTCAATACTTGATTCTGGAATCTTTTGTAATGGCCAAGTTCGGACGCCCCAAAACTGAAACGTCAGCCGTAACTTTGCGCCTGCATGCTGATGTGATTCAGGCCATAGACGACTTGCGGCGAAAGGAAACAGATGTCCCCACGCGACCGGAAATGATCCGTAGAATGCTCGCCGATTGGCTCGATGAGAAATCCCAACGCGAAAAATAATGAATTCGGTTCCGAGTAACGGGGCAGAATGCGAAGGCGGTAGGTAGGTTGATGTCTACCACAATAGCATGAAACGAATTCCGGTCTTTTGTTATGGAGACCTATCGCCGATATCGGGATGGCAAAACCGGGTTGCTGGCACTCACACAGTGAACAATTGCAAGATGTCGCTTCACTGGCAAAAATCGCGGGCAATTCGAGATCCAAGTTTTTTGGCTCTCACCCCATTACTCCTTAAAACGATAACGCTTTTTGTTGAAAACAGTAACAAAAATGTTGAACAGATCGCTCAACAAATCCGTTACCAATCTCAACATAAAGCGTTACAAACATTGGCAATTTGCGTTAAACAGTTCGACAAATAGCGTACCGAACAGCCGTCTGACGGTTTTGTACAACCATGCTGTGGTGCCACTTCAGTCATGGACTTTGCGAAACAACTGGACCGGGCGCCCTCTTCCAAAGGATTGCTGGGCCCCGCATTTTTCCAGTAACCCGTTTTTCTCTAATCTTGATATTATACGCCGAGCGCTTCTTGGAGTGACACTCATCCAGTTTGCAAGTTGCCGGGCCGTAAATTGCCCTGAACGTTGGCTCTCGGCGAAAGCGAAAACACGATTCACTGTCCCAATCCCGATTTTTGCCAGCTTGGCCTTCTCGACAAGATCGGGGTCAGTACTTCGACTCTCGTAACGTAAGCTAACGTCGGATTCGAAGCTATGCTGCACAACGCCGTCGATATCCACGACCCAAATACCCTTATTCGGGTCGAAATCTCTTTGATCAAGAATGCTTCGTGCAAGCGCGAGTGCCTCATTCGCGGCGTCGGCAATACCTACTACAACCGCTAAGTCGACTCCGAAGTCTTGCCGCAAGCCACACAGAATTTGAGCAGTTATCCCAGTGAACGCTTGAAGCTCAATATATCTGCGTGTCGTCAGAATATTCGCCTCTATGGGAGAGGCCCACTGCATGACACCGGAAAATCGTCGCGCGATTTCATCCAATCGCTTCTCGATCAGCAATCGGCGCCTATCGACAATCCTTCGCACATCATCGCTTACCCTCAATTCTCCGGCATCTGCAAAGCGTATGGCGACCATCGCGATCTGCTGGTCCTGTACAAGTTTTTCCTGGAGGCGTTCCTCCAGCGACGTGAGTGCGGTCCGTATCGCAGATTTTGACGGATGTATGCGGTGTACCGGGACAGATAACTCGCGCAGTCTTTCATAGACGAAGTGGACGCTTGTCAGAGCCGCCGTGATCTTCTGCTGCTTCCAAAGGTCCACATGAAATGAAGCAAGATCCGCAACATCGTCGGCTGAGATACATTCCTTGGAAAAGGTGTTGGCGACACCAAGGTTGATCTCTTCAACACACTCGCGGATATGCTCACCGGCGGGATGGTCTATGCTGAGGCGCATGGCCTCGAGGTCGATATTGGGGCGAACGCGCGCCATCTCGAAAAGGGCGCGGAATATCGCCGTTTCGTCATAGGGAATGTACCCAACAGAAACGCTGGCGAGGTCTGGAGACCCGGCCATCTTTTCCATCAGGTAGTCATAAGCCAGAGGCCCGCCAATAAGAAAAGCATCCGATGACGCCCTGTGTCTATGGAACAGATCGACGATTTCCCTGGAGTCGCTGTAGGCATCCACACAAAACGAAAACTGTCCGGTCTCTCGGCCAATAGCCGCGATGATTTCGACAACATCGAACGGCGCGAGAACGGTTATTCTGTTCTTTGGCATAATCGAGAACCGGCAATCTTTTCCCAAGGGCTTGCGCGTTCGAACTCTGCGGCCATTCTAAGAACCAGATCATCTTCAAGGCGCCGGCCCGCAATCTGCAACCCCACGGGCAAACCTTTAGCACATAAACCGCAAGGAACCGACACCGCAGGGTGGCCGGTCAGGTTCAAAGGATATGTCAGAAACCATCCGATCAGGGAATTGATCTCTTGGCCCGCGATTTTGCTTGGGGCGCCACTATCGATGGGAAAGGCCGTCACGGCGGTCGTTGGGAAAATCAAAATGTCGGCCTTCGCGAATGCGTCGGACATGACCTGCCAAACTCGATCTCGAGTTTTCGTGGCTTCGCCAAGTCGGATCATGTCCATGTCGAGCCCCTCTTCGATCAATGCTTGGACGACGGGGTCGAGTAGATCCATATCCTTCGAACAAAGGTCGCCATATTGACCAACGAGCTTCGCACGCCATATATCCATAAAGGCCGTTTCTGTTTCCGCTGGCAGACACAGGTCCGTTTCGAAGACCTGACAGCCAAGGCCCTCGAAAACCCGGGCGCCACCCCGACATTTTGCTCGAACATCCTCGCACACTGGAAACTGGCCTAAATCCGGGCTGTAGGCGACACGGATTTCTGAAAGCGGACGATTGTCCAAGGGTTGTGTATGTTCGGCGGGAAGAGAGAAAATTCCGTTTCGTACCGGGCCAGTCATGGCACGATATAGAAGGTCAGCATCGGCGACGCTGCGTGCTATCGGGCCGTTGTGGAAATATGGCGCGTGGCTGAAAAAACTTTGTGTTACGTCGGGTACGCGTCCGAATGTTGGTTTGAAACCGACCACTCCGCACATGCTGGCAGGTATACGGATGGAGCCCGCGCCATCGCTTCCCTCGGCAAAGGGCACAAGCCCGGCGGCCACAGCCGCGGCCGATCCGCCACTCGCCCCCCTGCAATTCGGTCCTTGTTCCATGGGTTCCGGGTCGGGCCGAAAATCTTGTTGTCCGTGATCGCCTTGTGCCCGAATTCCGGCGTGTTGGTCTTTCCAAGAACCACGGCGCCTTGGGCCTTCAGCCGGGTCACGAGCGTCGCGTCCTCGGACGGAAGCCAACTCTCGAAAAGTCGTGATCCCTGTGTTGTCCTGAGTCCGGTCGTCGGAGTCAGGTCCTTGAGAACAATGGGCAATCCAAGCAGGGGGCGTCCTTCTGTCCCGTGCTGGGCGATATACCGGTCCAGGTCATTCGCATCTTTCTGTGCCTTCTCAGCGTCCAGCGTGCATATGGAGTTGATCTCGCTGTCGTGGCTTTCGGTCTTCTCAAGGAATGCCCGCGTCACCTCTTGGCAGGTGACCTCTTTGGCCCGGATCAGATAACCAAGATCTACGGCTGATAGCTGGGTTATATCATTGAATTGTGACACGTTGATTCCCCGGTAAAATGCTACGGGGCGCCCATTGTTCGGGCGCCCCAGTTTCGATCACATGACAAGTAGTATGCCACCGATAACCGCACCACTGACCAGCAGAACGGTCGCTGTGTAGCCCATAATGTCGCGGATCCCGAGACCTGCGATGGCCAACATAGGCAAGGTCCAAAATGGCTGAACCATGTTGGTCCACGCATCCCCCCAGGCAACGCCAATGGCGACTTTTGGCAGGTCTGCGCCCAGTTCCTTCGCCGCCGATATCACAATCGGGCCCTGTACAGCCCATTGGCCTCCGCCAGAAGGAACGAACATGTTCACCAGACCCGATCCGAGGAACGAGAAGAAAGGCAGAGTCTGCGCCGTGGAGATGGAGACAAACCCGCTGGCCAAAGCCGCCGCAAGACCGGTCCCCGTCATCATGCCCATGATCCCGCCATAGAATGGGAATTGCAGGATGATACCATAAGAGGCTTTGGCACCTCCCTGAAAACTCTGGCTGTAACTGCGCGCATTGGGTGTCAAGATCAGGCCAAGCGCAAAGAAGCTAAGGATGACACTGTTGAGTGTGACCCCGCCGCCTCCGACGAAATAGGAGATCAGGTAGAGCGCGGCCAACGCGCCAAGGATAAGCGTCACGAAACGGCTGTTCTCGAGCCATTCGGCAGGTGTCTGCCCTGCTGCAACCGGATGATTGCCACTCGCTGTTTCGGTGCTGGACTTAGCTGTCGGCTCGGCCTCTTCTTCGAGTTCGTCAACTGATGCCGGTACACTTTTGCGTTCTTCAAGATTCTTGGGTCGCATCAGAATGTTCAGCAGCGGAACGATCACGACGAGGCTCAGAATAATCAGCAAGTTCGTTCCTGATAGAAGCGTGTCACTCACCGGAACGACGCCCATCGTTTCTTCGAGGAAGTGGCCCGGTGTCGCGATAATGGTTGGGATGGCTCCACTGTATCCACCGTGCCAGACGAGAAACCCGGTATAAGTGGCCGCCACGATCAACGGGTAGTGTACCTTATCACGGTGCACAATCCCCATCTGCCGCGCGACGATGGCCCCGGCAACAAGCCCGAAACCCCATGAAAACAGGCTACAGGCCATCATGACGAGGGTTGTCATGATAATGATTTGCACCTCGTTCTTTGGAATCCGGGCAAAGGCCACAAGCGAGTTGTGCAACAAAGGTGTGTGCGCCAGTGCAAACCCTGTCGCAAACACCAGCGTCGCCTGCGCCGTAAAGGTGAGAATCTTGAAGAACCCCTGCCCCCAGAATTCAGCGACTGCGGCAGGCCCATAGCCCTGCGCCATCCCGAGCACGAAGGTCAGCGCACTCAGAAAGAAGACAACGCGATCCGGCATCCGGGCGATGGCGGGGGCGCGATGCGCAAACCAATCCGCACGTTGCTGTCTTACCGTTGCCCGGCGGCGTTCGGTGGCAACCACCGACTTTTTTTGTGCGTGAAGCTCAAGCGCTTCAAAAGACCCGCAATTGCGGAGTGGTGCACGGCAACACCTTCGGCATCGGTGAGCGCATCGCGCAGCTCGAAGAGCGTGATGTCCGGGTCCTGGGCCACCAGTTCTTCAATGAAACCGACATAGGCAGCCAGCTTGCCGGTACCTGGCGGGCGGCCCATCGGCGCCACAGTGGCAGCCCCTGTACTTCGAATTTGCCGCGCCCAACGCCCGCCTGTCGCGGCGGATACCCGGAGGCGGCGAGATGCCTCTCTCCCTGTCAGTCCTTCCTCAATCAATCGCGCAAAGCGATCCCGGAGTTCATTCGGCAACGGTGCTGGCATGATCAACCCTCCTAAAGCGTTTCGCGAAAAACCTGGATCACGGATTTTCGCGAAACGCAGTGCCCTGCCCAATCGTTGCACGCGTTCCGCCTTTCGCCGATGTCGCAGGTTAAAGGCGGAACGCTTTAAACAGGCGGAACCACAAATCAAGCCTCAGGGGAATCCTGCTGATTCAATCTTTCGTCGAAACGCTTTAGAGAACACAATCGGCTATGAGTCCTGACCCTAAAGCGTTTCGCGAAATGCAGCCCAAAATCCAAACGTTGTACACGTTCCGCCTGTCGCTGATGGCTCAGGTTAGAGGCGGGACGCTTTAGGTCATTCTTGACTGTGAAACACTCATTTCACATAATCTATCAGGAGGCACAAACAAAGTTTGTTGCAGAGTGCGAGTTGTTGTCATGTCACCATGCATGTTGGTCGATTGCGATCACGTTGAAAGTTTAGCAGACGGCTATTTCCCGGAGCCGTTTCAAATCTTCGAGGGTAAGGGACTTGCCTGATAGGCTGAGTTTCTCCCATTCTGTTGTTGATACGATCAACAACACGGCACCGCTGTGGAGAAGCCCGATGTTCGGCGTGACCCGGAAGTTCGGGTTCATTAAAGAGAGCGGGAGAATATTGGAACAAAGCGCGCGGCTGACGGATCGAGGTTTTCGTCTTACGCGTATGGTCACAACCGGCCATGAACTTGAGATTGAAGTTTCTGATAGTAACGCGTTGCTCTTGCCGATAACAGGGCGGATCGGATACCGGACCTCGGGAAGTGAACTCTGGGCCACGGCTGGCACGGGAGCTTTGTTAAGTCGGCCAAATTTGCGCTGGTCGGTTGTCGATCCAGTGGACAGCGCAGAATGTGAAGCACTGGTTTTCCAGTTTCCCAATGACCTCGGGGGGAATGATGACGAAAATGCGGCCACTCAACCCATTCTTACATTGCCGGATGTAATCGCGCTTCGCGTCAACGGAGCGGCGGTTTCCCGACTGCTCAAATACATTCGCCTGCTGGGAACGGAACTCAACCCGGTGAATGCTATTGCTCCAACAGTACGCTACGTAGAGGGGATGAGTATTCTGCTTGATGAGGCATTGCAGGATGCGATCATGGAAACTGCGGATAGCTATCGGCAGGATGATCACGTCCTCACTTTGCTCGACCTCCAGCGTGCCGGAGAAGCTGAAGAGATCATTCGGATGCGGTTTTCAGAGGCGCTTTCGGTCAAGGATATGGCTAAGGAGCTGGGCATTAATGTGCGAAGCCTGCAATTGAGCTTCAAGGCTGTTCATGAATGCTCGATTCGGGAAATGATTACCCGTGTCCGGATTGAACACGCCCATACGCGATTGCAGCAGGCCGATGGGCGTGATCAGGTGACCAATATTGCATGGGATTGCGGCTTCACGCATCTTAGCCGGTTTGCACAGATGTATCGGCAGACCTACGGCGAAACCCCGAGTGAAACACTGACACGCAGTCAGCGCAGGTTTCATTCAGCAAAAACAAAAGATTAGAGATCGGCACGGAATGTAAAATCCCTGTTCAATCCCGTTGCCGATAGGGCCTCCCACAGCATATGGTCATTTCCTAAAGCGTTTCGCGAGAACCCCGGATCACAGCATTTTGCGAAATGCGGGACAAAGCCCAATCCTCACGACCGGCGCAGAGCACGTCTTCGTTTCAAGGCCGTGGGCGGATGGTCCCTCAAGATTGTGCCGCGCGTGTGGCATCCAACGGCTCACTGTCAAAAAAGTCGATGCCAAGGTCTTTTGCAGCCTGCCAGCGGATCGGCCCATTCTTGTACGCGCAATGTGAACCGTTTCAGGCCGAAATTCCGGGGCAAATTTCGATGTCGTGATACCTCTCCCTTGTGGCAAAATACCAAGTAAAATAGCAAAATAATTCTGCGGCAGATTCAGTCTTATGCTTGTCCAACCATGGTCGTGTCGCGAATGCTGTGGAAATTCCTTGGCGGCGCGCTCCGGGCATATGAAGAGTCGGTGTTTTAGGCTGCGA
>NZ_JASHIM010000030.1 GCF_030733685.1 Roseovarius sp. MMSF_3281 | reverse complement strand
CAACGCCATGATCCGGGAAAACAGAACATATCAGCCAACCTGAACAACACACTTGCCCGGGGGAGGCGTTGAAAATCCCATTTTCAACGTCGGGGGCGCGCCCCCAATCAGCCCGCGGGCGGTGCCAATGTCCCGCGCATACGCAGTTCGGTGTGCAACTCGATGCTCTGCGTTACGGCGGGGCCGCCGATCATCCGGGTCAAAAGGCGTGCCGCCTCGCGCCCCATTTCGCGGTGGGGGACATGCACGGTGGTCAGTTGCGGGGTCACCACGCGGGCCAGTTCGATATCGTCAAAGCCGGTGATCGAGACCTCTTGTGGCACCTTCAGCCCCATGTCTTGGGCCTGTTGCAGGGCGCCCACGGCCAGAACGTCGTTGCCGCAGATCACCGCCGTCGGGCGGGGTGAGCGCGCCATCAGCCGGGCCATGGCCTCGGCCCCGTGTTCCACGGAATAGGGGGTTTCGATCAGCTGCAGGCCATCGGGCGATAGCCCGGCCGCCCGCATCGCCTCGCGGATGCCGTTCATCCGTTCGCGCGCCCTGTCGTTGCTGGCCTGTTCGGCGGTGATCGCGGCAAGGCGGGTGTGGCCTTGGGAAATCACCTTCGCGGCAAGCCCGGCCATGGCGCGGCGGTTGTCGAAGCCGATCGAGGGTTTCTCGGCGGATGTGTCATAGGCCCATGCGATCAGGACCGGCACGCCGCGCGCCTCGAGAAAGCGATAGATCGCGGGGTCGCGGTCATGGCCGATCAGCAGCAGGGCGTCGGCCCCGCGTGCCACCAGCGCGCGGATCTGCTCGGCCTCAAGGTCGGGGCGATAGGATGACGAGGCGACCAGCATGGTGATGCCCGCGCGGCCCAGTTCCTCCTGAAAGGCCTGCAGGCCGCGGGCGAATATCGCGTTGTCCATGGTGGGGATCACCGCGCCCACGGTATTGGTGCGTTTCGCGGCAAGCGCGCGGGCCCCGAAATTGGGGGAATAGCCCAGGTCCCGAACCGCGGCCAAGACGCGTTTGCGGGTGCCTTCGACCACTTGCGCCGGGGCGTTCAGACAGCGCGAGACCGTCGCCGTGGAGACCCCCGCACGCTCTGCCACATCGGCCAGTGTGGGCACTGTTTTAGCGGGGTGATCTGGTTTGTCCGTCATCTGTCCGTATCCCTGGGCGGGCGGGGTCTAGCGGGTTTCGCCCATTTGCACCATAGAATGTAAGCGCTTGCACGGGAAATTGTAAGCGCTTACATTCAAGTCGAATCCGGGGCCTTCGCCCCGCCCCTCAATGAACAGGACAGACCCAATGGCACGTGAGTATCTCAAGAAAGCAACGCTGACCTCGCAATCCGGCGCGTCGGATGTGCATGAAACCGTGCAAGGCATTCTGGATGACATCGAGGCGGGCGGCGATGCGAAGGCCTTGGAATATGCCGCCAGGTTCGACCAGTACGAGGGCAACGTGATCCTGACGCGCGAGGACATCGAGGCCGCCAAGGCATTGGTGCCGCAAAAGCTGCGCGATGACATCCAGTTCGCCCATGACAACGTGCGCCAGTTCGCGCAGGCCCAGAAAGAAACCCTGCGCGACATCGAGGTCGAGGTGGTGCCGGGGCTGGTCGCGGGGCAGAAAAGCATCCCCGTCAAGGGCGCGGGATGTTACGTGCCGGGCGGGCGTTACAGCCATGTCGCCAGCGCGATCATGACCGTGACCACCGCCAAGGTGGCGGGATGCGAGCATATCGTGGCCTGCTCACCGCCACGCCCCGGTGTGGGGATCAACCCCGCCATCATCTATGCCGCCGATCTGTGCGGGGCCGACACCATCTTGGCCATGGGCGGTGTGCAGGGGGTGGCGGCGATGAGCTTTGGCCTCTTTGGCCTGCCGCCCGCCAATATCCTTGTCGGCCCCGGTAACCAGTTCGTGGCCGAGGCCAAGCGCATTTTGTTTGGCCGGGTGGGGATCGACATGATCGCCGGGCCGACCGACAGCCTGATCCTGGCCGATGAAACCGCCGACCCCGAGGTGGTGGCCACCGATCTGGTCGGGCAGGCCGAGCATGGCTATAACTCGCCCGTCTGGCTGGTGACCGATGACCATGCCCTGGCCGAGAGGGTGATGGAACTGGTGCCCGGATTGATCGAAGACCTGCCTGAAGTGAACCGCGACAATGCCCGCGCCGCGTGGCGCGATTATGCCGAGGTGATCCTTTGTGCCGACCGCGAGGAAATGGCCGCCACCTCGGATGAATACGCGCCCGAACACCTGACCGTTCAGGCCGAGGACCTGGAGTGGTGGCTTGACCGGTTGTCCTGCTATGGCTCGTTGTTCCTGGGCGAGGAAACGACCGTGGCCTTCGGTGACAAGGCCTCGGGCACCAACCACGTGCTGCCCACCTCGGGCGCGGCCCGCTATACCGGTGGCCTGAGCGTGCACAAGTACATGAAGATCGTCACATGGCAGCGCGCCACCAAGGAGGGCTGCAAACCCGTGGCCGAGGCCACCGCGCGGATTTCGCGGCTGGAAGGCATGGAGGGCCATGCGCGCACTGCTGATATCCGGTTGCACAAGTATTTCCCCGGCCAGAACTTTGACCTTAGCGCCAATGGCTGAGCCGGGGTTGTTCGACGTCGCGGGCAAGGTGGCCTGCGTGACCGGGGCCAGTGGCGGCTTGGGCCGCCGCGCGGCGACGGTTCTGGCACAGGTGGGCGCGCAGGTGGTGGGCGTTGCCCGTCGCGCCGAGGCGCTTGAGGATTGGCGCAATGCGGCCGGGGGCAGGACCGCCGCCGTGGCACGCGATGTAGGGGATCGCGCGGGCCTGCCCGATCTGGTGCGTGACATCTGCACCCCCTTCGGTGCGCCCGATATCGTCATCCACGCCGCCGGGATCAACACCCGCGAGGCGGCCGACGATGTGACCGAGGCGGGCTGGGACGTGACGCTGCAACTCAACCTCGGCACGCCCTTTTTCCTTAGCCGGAAACTGGTGCCGGCGATGAAAGACAAAGGCTGGGGCCGGATCGTGAATTTCGCCTCGCTGCAAAGCAGCCGGGCCTTTCCCGGCGGGATCGCCTATGGGGCCAGCAAGGGCGGCATTGCCCAATTGACCCGCGCCATGGCCGAGGCATGGTCGCCCCATGGGATCACCGCCAATGCCCTTGGGCCGGGGTTTTTCCGTACCGAATTGACGGCCCCGGTTTTCGACGATCCGGACCGCGCCGCACGCAGCGCGGCGGCCACCTGCATTGGCCGCAACGGCGAGGTCGAGGACTTGGACGGGCCGCTGCTGTTCCTGTGCTCGCGCGCCTCGGATTACGTCACCGGGCAAATCCTCATGGTGGACGGGGGGTCTACCGCGAAATGAAGGCGCTCGTGTATACCGGCCCCGAGGGGTTGGAGCTTCGCGATGTTCCGGATGCGGCACCGGGGCAGGGCGAACACCTGATCCGCATCGACAGCGTGGGCATCTGCGGATCGGACATGCATGCCTATCTGGGCCATGATGAACGCCGCCCCGCGCCCCTGATCCTTGGGCATGAGGCGGCGGGCGTGATCACCGGCGGGCCGCGCGACGGGCAGCGGATGACGATCAATCCGCTGGTCACCTGCGGCACCTGCCGCGCGTGCCGGGCCGGGCAGGATAACCTTTGCCTCGAGCGGCAGATCATTTCCATGCCGCCCCGCGAAGGCGCCTTTGCCGAACTGGTGGCCATGCCCGAGGGCAACCTCGTGCCGGTTCCAGACGATGTGCCGCTTGCCAAGGCGGCGCTGGCCGAACCCATCGCCTGCGGCTGGCACACCACGCGCCTGTCGCTGGCGGTGCTGGGCGGGGCAGGGCGCGCCTTGGTTCTGGGCGGCGGGGCGATCGGCGTGGGGGCCGCGCTCAGCCTGATGGCGCAGGGGGTGGGCGATGTCGCGATCGTTGAACCCAACAGCACGCGCCGCGCCTTTCTGGAAAAGGCCTGCGGCCTGCGGGCCGTTGCCCCCGATGCGGTGCCCGCCGCGGGTTATGACATCGTGATCGACGGGGTGGGCTTTGCGGCCACGCGGGCACAGGCCTCGGCCCTTGTGCGCCCCGGCGGCGTGATCGGCCATATCGGGTTGGGGCAGGCCACGGGCGGGCTGGACATTCGCCGGATGACCCTGCAAGAGATCACTTTTATCGGCACCTATACCTATACCGCGCAGGATTTTCGCGATACTGCTGAGGCCATCTTCGATGGCCGTCTCGGGCCGCTGGATTGGACGGAAAGCCGCGCCCTTTCCGAGGGGGCCGAAAGCTTTGCCGATATCCGCGCGGGCCGTGTCGCCAGCCCCAAGATCATTCTGACCCCCTGAGGAGAGGCCGCGCCCATGTATTCGAAAACCATCGTCGCCGGTTCGCGCAAGCCGGACCCGAGCGATTGTCTTCTGGGGTCCACCTCCGCGCGGGTGGTGTGCCCTGCGCCCTGCATGTCCTGCGCGAAATGATGGGGGCAAAGCATATCCATTGCAGCGCGGACGCCCGAAGGTTGGCCCGCCGCCGCCTGCCGTGGATGGTGTTTGATTACATCGACGGGGCGGCCGGCGAGGAACATGGCGCGGCCATGGCCCGGCAGGCGCTCAGGGATATCCGCCTGCGCACCCGCGTTCTGGTCGATGTCAGTGAGCGCAGCCTTGCCAAGCCGGTCTTTGGCCATGCGGCGCGGCGGCCCTTCGGGATTGCCCCCATGGGGATGTGCAACCTCTCCGGCCCCGGCGCCGATCTCATGCTGGCGCGTCTGGCCGCCGATTACCAAGTGCCGCTCGGGGTTTCGACGGTGGCCTCCACCCCGCTGGAGCGGATGATCGAGGTGGCCCAGGGCCACGCATGGTTCCAGCTTTACTTCAGCGGCGACGGCAGCGCCGCCATGCGGCTGGTCGACCGGGCCGAGGCGGCGGGTTACGAGACGCTCGTGCTGACCCTCGATGTCCCCGAGGTGGGCCGCCGCCCACGAGAACTGCGCCACGGGTTCAAGATGCCCTTCCGCATCGGCCCCCGGCAGTTCGTCGATTTCGCCCTGCATCCGCGCTGGTCGCTGTCGACCTTGTTCAATGGCCGCCCGCAACTGGCCAATTTCACCGCCGCCGACAAGTTCGACCGCACCGAAAGCCGCGGCTCGGCGGATTGGTCCTACCTTGATCGCCTGCGCGACCGTTGGAAAGGGCGGCTGGTGGTTAAGGGCGTGCTGGATGTCGAGGACGCAAAGCGCCTCAAATCGGCGGGTGTCGATGCCATACAGGTCTCCTCGCACGGGGCGCGTCAACTGGACAGCGCGCCGGTCCCGATCCACGCGCTGCAAAACATCCGCGCCGCCCTCGGCTCCGAATTCCCGTTGTTTTACGACAGCGGGTTGCGCAGCGGTGAAGACGCCGTAAAGGCGCTCTCCTGCGGGGCCGATTTCACCTTCTTCGGGCGCATCCTGCAATTCGCCATCGCCGCGGGCGGCGAGGCAGGCCTGCACGCGCTTTGGCAGGTGCTGAGCGACGAGGCCAGCCTGACCTTCGCTCAAATGGGCCTCACTGAGCCGGGGCAGGTCAAACCCTCCTGACAACCGCGGCGCCTTTTCCTGGTCAAAATACCCCGGGCAGCGCCCCTCGCCCCCGTCGGATTGTGCGTAGCACAATTCGAAACCGGAAAACCGCCTTACCCCTCGCCCATCCGGGCCCCCGGCGTGGACATGGAAATCGCCATCTCTTCCTCGGTCATACCCTCTTCGACCCCTTCGAAAAGCGGCGTCGACAGGTACCGCTCGCCGGTGTCGGGCAGCATGACCAGCATGACCGAGCCCTCGGGCGCGCTTTCGGCCAGTTCCATCGCCACCGTCACGGTAGAGCCGCCCGAGATGCCGGTGAAAATACCCTCTTCGCGGGCAAGCCGGCGCGACCATGCGATCCCATCCGGCCCCGCCACCGGGATCAATTCGTCGTAATAGCCCTCGTCGATGGCCTCTTGCAGAACCCAGGGGATGAAATCCGGCGTCCAGCCCTGGATCGGGTGGGGTTGGAAATGCGGGTGGCCTTCGGTCGGCTGGTGCGCATCGTTGCGGGTGTTCACATAGCCCGAACCGACGATGGCGGCATTGGCCGGCTCGCTCAGGATGATCCGGGTTTCGGGCCGTTCCTTGCGCAGCACCCGCGCCACGCCCGATACCGTGCCGCCCGTGCCATAGCCCGTCACCCAGTAATCCAGCCGCTCCCCCTCGAAATCGTTCAGGATCTCGCGCGCGGTGGTCGTCTCGTGGATATCGGCATTGTCCGCCGTTTCGAATTGACTGGCCAGGAACCAGCCGTTCTCCTCGGCCAGCTCCTTGGCCTTGGAATACATGCCAAAGCCCTTCAATTCCTTCGGCGTCAGGACCACCTTGGCCCCCAAAAAGCGCATCAGCTTGCGCCGCTCGACCGAGAAACTTTCGGCCATGGTGATCACCAGGGGATAGCCCTTGGCGGCACAGACCATGGCAAGGCCGATGCCGGTGTTGCCCGAGGTGGCCTCGACCACCGTTTGCCCGGGCTTGAGGCGCCCGTTACGCGCGGGCGCCTCGATGAATGCCTACCTTCCCAAGTGGATGTCGAAGCGGGGGAGGGGCACCAATGGAGCCCAAAGCGCCGGGACCGGAGGGGGCCATTGTTTGCAGCGAACGAAAATTGAAGAGAAAAATCCAACTTTTGATTGCTCGGAGTCTCCATCTCTCAAGCAGCAGCCAGTCCTAAACGTCTCTACTACGGCTGTTTATCTATCAACAAGCCAAGCTGGTTGGCATGCGCTGAAGCTGGGGTGATGGTTGGGCTTGTGTTCTACGGTAGCGCTGAACCGATCCTGCTTTTCGCCAACCCGTCACGCATTGCTACGCAGACAGCAAAAGCGGTTGAGCAATCGCGTTTGTTCAAGATGTCAAATTGGAGGCTAAACCTCTGGACGCTCTAAGCTGCAGTGAATTTGGTGCGCTTTTTGTCTTTTCAAGTTTGCATCCAAAGGATGACTTGACTCGGTATCCAATTAATGTTTTTCATGTATACAAGAAAAATACTGAAACCATGTGAAAGGTGACGATGCTTGCTGAATTCGACAAAACGATGGGCGCCTTCGGTGAGCTTGACTTGTTTCTTTCTTCTTTCGGGGTGGCGCGGCCAGCGCGAAATGGATGCAGCAAAAGAAGCACGGTCGCGTTGTGCGACCGGCTTGATCGAGCGCCTGGGCTCAGGCCAATCGTTGAAAAGAAAAGCTGAGATGGGGGTGGATCAATGACTGGTACAACAACGAAGAAGATGAACCGTGGTGGCGAGAAAATCTACCAGGGCCTGCGCGAGGATATCCTGTGCCTCAGGTTGAAGCCGGGGAGCGTGCTGGACGAGGCGGCCATCGCTGCGCGCTATGCTGTCTCGAGAACGCCAATCCGCGAGGCCATCATCCACCTGATTTCCGAGGGGCTGGTGGAGCGCCATGGGCGCGTGGCGCTTGTCGCATCGCTGAATTTCGACAATTTGCCGTCGATTTTCGATGCGCTCTTACTTTCAAGCAGAGTTGTTAATCGTGAGGCAGCTTGCAATCGAACCCGCGAAGACTTGAAAAACATTCGCACAAAGATGCTTGAGTTCGACCGGCTTTGTGGCGATGGGTCGGGCGTTCAGCGTCAGGATGCAAACCTCGAATTCCATATGGCGATCGCCGATGCTGGGCGAAACGAATATTTCTCCAGTTTCTATGAGCGTATGCTGCTTACGGCCAGCCGCCTTCATCAGGCCTGTTTTTCCAATCAGGTCGCGGCGGAGCGCAGCCCCGAGGAGCAGGCGGAGCTTCAGCAGCATTTAACTGCGACGAGCCAGCAACATCATCGCATTCTGGAAGCTATTGAAGCTCGGGATGCGGATCAGGCGGATCGTCTTGCCGTTGAACATCAGGAGCTGTCCTTCGCGCGTCTTCAAAATGCGGTTTTCGGCCGCAATCGCGATGGTTTCGAAGCGTTTTCGCTTGCGCCTGAAGCATTGGGCCGGCGCTGAGCTGAGCAGCCCAGACATCTCCGACGAACGATCAATGGCATTAAGCCTTCAGCCGCCAAAGGCGAAGGTGAACTTGTGAAACCAAGAAGGATTATTGAAATGTGGCAGTTCTGGGTCGACCGCGGCGGTACATTCACCGACATTGTCGCACGTTCACCCGAGGGTGAATTCAAGACGCACAAGTTGCTGTCTGAAAACCCCGATCGTTATCGTGATGCGGCGGTACACGGCATTCGTCACCTGCTTGGTCTTTCGGACACTGAAGCGATCCCTGCGAACACCATCGAAACGGTGCGTATGGGAACAACGGTTGCGACGAACGCATTGCTTGAGCGTAAGGGCGACCGAACCGTTCTTGTGACCACGCATGGCCTTGGAGATGTCTTGCGTATCGGGTATCAGAACCGGCCAAGGCTGTTCGATCTGAACATTATCCTGCCGCAATTGCTTTATGACGCGGTTGTCGAGGTGAAGGAGCGCAAGAGCGCCACTGGCGAAACAATCGTAGCGCCTGATCCGGAAGTGATACGGGCCGAACTGCAAAAGGTTTACGACGATGGTGTCCGCGGGCTTGCCGTGGCCTTCATGCACAGTTTCCGATTTCCGGAGCACGAGGTGCTGGTTGGCCGGATTGCCAAGGAAATAGGCTTCGAGCAGATCTCGCTCAGCCATCAGGTCAGCCCCCTTATCAAGCTGGTGGGCCGTGGGGACACCGCCGTGGTCGATGCCTATCTTTCGCCGATCCTGCGCCGATATGTCGAGCAGGTGAGCGATGCGCTGGATGCCGGCAGGGGCGCCTGCAAATCTCTTATGTTCATGCAGTCAAACGGCGGGCTGACCGATGCGCGCCTGTTCCAGGGCAAGGACGCGATCTTGTCGGGGCCAGCAGGGGGTGTCGTGGGCATGGTGCGCACGGCGGAACTGGCCGGGCAGGATAAGCTGATCGGTTTTGACATGGGTGGCACCTCGACCGATGTGTGTCACTATGCCGGTGAATACGAGCGCAGCTTTGAAACCGAAGTTGCCGGGGTTCGGATGCGCGCGCCTATGATGAGTATCCACACGGTTGCGGCGGGCGGTGGTTCTATCCTGAGCTATCGCAACGGCAGGATGCAGGCCGGACCCGACAGCGCCGGGGCCAATCCCGGACCGGCGAGCTATCGTCGGGGCGGGCCGCTGACGGTTACTGACTGCAACGTCATGCTGGGCAAGCTGCAACCGGATGCCTTTCCGCATGTGTTCGGGCCCGACGGCGATGCGCCGCTCGATGTCGGTATCGTTCGTGAGAAATTCGAGCAGCTGGCCGCGCAGATCGCCGAGGAGAGTGGACAGCCCACCAGGCGGCCCGAGGAGTTGGCCGAAGGGTATCTGCGGATCGCGGTTGAAAACATGGCCAACGCGATCAAGAAGATATCGGTACAGCGTGGCTATGATGTGAGCCAGTACACAATTAATTGCTTCGGAGGAGCGGGGGGACAACATGCCTGTCTGGTCGCTGACGTTCTGGGCGTTGAGAAGATATTCGTGCATCCCTTCGCCGGTGTTCTCTCGGCCTTTGGAATGGGGCTTGCGGATATCCGCGCCATGCGAGAGCAACAGTTCGGGCAAGAGATTGGGAACACCGCAGAGGCACAAGAGGTGCTTGACGCCCTGGGGCGAGAGGCGCGGGACGAGGTTGTGTCGCAAGGGATTGACGCGTCCGATGTGGATTTGAAGGCCATGGCGCATGTTCGGACGGCAGGGGCGCATCAAGCCATAGAGGTGCCGTTCGGTACCAAGGACGCCATGGCAGCGAGTTTCCATGACGCCCATGAACAGCGTTTCGGTTACAGGCCGACGGATGCCGATCTGATGATCGAGCTTTTGACGGTCGAAGCTATCGGCGCGGCGGGCGCGTTGCCCGAGGCGATCGACATCGAAGCCTGCGGGCACACCGTTCAAAGCGCCAGCATGTTTACCGATGGCAGCTGGCGGGACGTGCCTGTCGTCGAGCGTGCCAATATCGCTTTTGGCGATACGGTGGACGGCCCTGCAATCATCTCCGAACCGACCGGGACGAACATTGTGGAATCCGGGTGGCAGGCACAGGCGCTGGCGGACGGCAACCTGATGTTGCGGCGTGTCATTGCGCTTTCCCGTACCGAGGCGGTGGGCACGCAAGTCGATCCTTTGATGCTGGAGGTCTTTAACAATCTGTTCATGAACGTCGCTGAACAGATGGGGGCAACGCTGGCCAACACTGCATATTCGGTGAACATCAAGGAGCGGCTTGATTTTTCATGCGCCGTTTTCGACCCCGAGGGCGCCCTTGTTGCAAATGCTCCGCATGTTCCCGTGCACCTGGGGTCGATGGGGGAAAGCGTTGCAACCATCCTGCGTCAGAACGAAGGTCGGCTCAAACCGGGCGATGTTGTGATGATGAACAACCCGTTTAATGGCGGAACGCACCTTCCGGACGTTACCGTTGTCACGCCCGTTTTCGATGCTGCGGGCAAGGAGATCCTGTTTGTCGTGGCGTCACGGGGCCACCATGCCGATATTGGGGGTAAAACACCGGGCTCGGCACCGCCGGATAGCAGTCACATTGATGAGGAAGGTGTCTTGATCGACAATTTTTTCATCGTGCGCGCAGGTGTCTTCCAAGAAGCTGCTACCCGCGATCTACTGGCTTCCGGCCCCTATCCATGCCGGAATATAGATCAAAACATCGCGGATCTTTCGGCACAGATCGCGGCCAATGCAACCGGTGTTCGTGAGCTGCTTCGGATTGTCGAGCAATTCGGAAAAGATGTGGTGCATGCCTACATGGCACATGTTCAGGACAATGCCGAAGAATGCGTAAGGCGCGTCATTGACGTGCTCAAGGACAGCAGTTTCAGCTATACGCTGGATTCCGGGGCGAAGATCGTGGTCAACATCTCGATTGACCGTCAGAACCGCTCAGCCAAGGTCGACTTCACCGGGACATCCGAGCAGGATACGGGCAACTACAACGCGCCGCTGGCGATTTGCCGGGCCGCTGTTTTGTACGTCTTCCGCACCTTGGTCGGTTCGGATATTCCGTTGAATGAGGGATGCCTGAAACCGATTGAACTGAATGTACCGGAAGGGTCGATGATCAATCCGGTATATCCGGCGGCGGTGATTTCGGGGAATACCGAAGTCAGCCAATCCATCACCGAAACGCTGTATGGTGCCTTGGGCGTGGTGGCAGGATCACAAGGCACGATGAACAATTTTGTTTATGGGAATGACGAGCACCAAAACTATGAAACCATTTGTGGTGGCACTGGTGCAGGCGATGGTTTTGCAGGGGCCAGCGGTGTTCATTCGCACATGACCAACACCCGGATGACAGATCCAGAAGTGTTGGAAGGTCGCTATCCGGTGCGGCTTGAGCATTTCGGTATCCGTGTATGCTCTGGAGGTGCCGGACGGTACCCGGGCGGTGAAGGCGTGGTGCGCAAGATGAAATTTCTTGAGCCGATGACAGCGACGATCCTGTCGTCACACCGCGAAACAGCGCCTTTCGGCCTGAACGGGGGACAGTCCGGACAGCCGGGACGTAACGCGGTGATCCGTGGCGATGGAACGGTCGAGGAGCTGAAGGGCAACGATTCGCGCGAAATGGATGCGGGCGATGTTTTCGTCATTGAGACACCGGGCGGCGGTGGCTTTGGGGAGCCAGAGTCTACTTGAGGTTCCCGCGGCGTTGGTTCCCGAAAACCGTCGAGAAGCTTGTTCGGGGCGTGACGCACGGCGTTGCGGCCCGGGCGTAAGACTGTGATGGTGAAGGCGTTCATAAATAAAGCTTATTGATAAACATATACAATTATTGTTTTTATTTATTTAATTGCGATCTTACTACAAACCCGATTGTATGTGCGCCAAGGAGATATGTTCATGAAACGCAAAAGGCGCGCCGTGGTCATTGGGGCCGGTGTGATCGGGGCGACAAGCGCAGAAATGCTCCTTAGAACGGGTTTCGATGTAACCGTTATCGACGCAGAGGCCGAGCCGGCACAGGGGGCCAGCCGTGCCAATGCCGGGCAGCTTTGCTACCCTTTTGCCATGGCGCTGGGCAACCCGGGGTTTCTGCGGGGCCTGCCGCGTAGCCTTTTGGACCCGGAATCGGGGGTCGGGGTATCACCCTTGACGGTGATGCGGCATTGGGCTTGGCTGGCCGCGTTTCTTCGCAACTGCACAGAGGCCAGATACAATCGCAACTCGGAGCGTCTGCTGACCCTGGCAAAGATATCGATGAGCGCCCATGCGGCGCTTTTGAAGCGCTATGATCTGAAGTTTGACGCCCGTCAGACTGGAAAGTTGTGGCTGGCGCCGACGGATGCAGCCTTGCAATCTGCAATCCGCCACCTTCCTTTGCGGCGTCATGCAGGCTTTGAAGTTGAAGCGCTCGACGTCGGTGAATGCCTGAAAGTGGCCCCTCAGCTTGGCCAATCTAAGTACGCCTTCGCCGGTGGCATCTATGCACCCGAAAGCCCGGTTGGAGACTGCCGCGCTTTTACGTCCAACCTGATCAAGGAAATGCAGGCGCAGGGCGTCAAAGTGGAATTTGGCGTCAAGGCTTCACATGTGGAAACCTCGGGTGAACAAGTCACGGGAGTCAGGACGGATAACGGCGTAATACCCGCTGACGTCGTTGTTCTGGCAAACGGTTTAGCGGCTCCTCAGTTGCTTCCCCGTCGCCATCGACCTGCAATTGCGCCGCTGCGAGGGGTCAGTGTAACCTTGCCATGCGACCCGTCCGCGCTGAACGTCTCCATAACCGACCCCAAGCGTGCGGTTGCCATATGTCGTTTGGGGCATCGCTTGAGGGTGACTGGCGGAGCCGAATTCGCACCTAGTGGTGCTCCATCAAGACGCGCTGTCAGGCGTATCATGGACGTCGCGCGCGCGTGGATGCCGGACGCGGCAGACTATGATACGGTTGAAAATCAAGCATGGTGTGGAGTTCGGCCTACCACGGTTGACTCATTGCCTAGTATCTCTCAGGCGGGGGCAGAGGGGTTGTATGTCAATGCAGGCCACGGATCTTTGGGCTGGACCTTGGCTGCCGGATCTGCGGAAATTCTCAGGCGGCAGATCATGAACGCAGATGGCGCTGGGAGGGCGGCCTTTGACACTGGACCAAATCCGTAGTTTTTACCTTGTTGCCAAGCTGGGCACCTATCAAAAGGCCGCTGATCGCCTGAACGCTACACAACCTGCCATTTCAGCCCGTGTGGCCGCCCTTGAGACACGTCTGCGCACAAAGTTGTTTGATCGCACAGGCCATAGCGTGACCTTGACGCCGCATGGCCGGCGTTTCTTGTCATATGCTGAAAAAATGCTGGAACTCATGAACCTCGCAGAGATCGATCTCAGTCGTGGTCACGAGATAGGCGGTGTCTTCCGCATTGGTGCTTCCGATACGATGATCATGTCGTGGGTGCCGGAATTCCTTTTGGAACTGGGTAACATTTTTCCCGAGTTGATCGTCGAACTTCAGGTCGGTCCGTCGCCGCGTTTGCGGGATGAGCTGATTGCCCACGAGCTGGACATGGCGTTTATTGTCGGCCCGGTGACTGCACCCGAACTGATCAGTCAGCCGATATGCGAATGCCCGATGGTTCTGACGGCGGCGCCCGAGTTGGGCCTGCACGGCAAAAAGCTTAAACTTGAAGAGCTGGAACGCTTTAACATGCTGACGTTCGAGCGAAAAACGCAGCCGCATCAGAAGCTGAAGCGCGATCTGCGCGCGCGGGGGGTATCTGCAAGACTGAACCCGATTTCGTCGCTGGCAACTGGCGTGCTGTTGGCAACGAAGGGCTTTGGGATTGCGGCGCTTCCGCTTGTGGCAGTGGAAGACGAGATTGCAGCGGGCCGCTTGATGCTGCTTGACTCGGAGCTTGAGCTTTCTGCGATCCAGTTTTCGATTTGCTATTGTGACGGGCCCGACGCGGTTCTGGCATCCCGCGTGGTCGATGCGGCGCTTGACCATCTGAGGGCACGTGAATCGCGCGAGTCTATAAATATTTCTTTTTAAGAAACACATAAATTTCTCGTTAAAATTTTTTATTGCACACGCGTATGGTCCTCTGGATTTTGCATAGATTGGAGAGGCCGAATGCAGTGGCGTGTCGCATCTGACATTGGTGGAACATTCACCGACATCGCACATATCGACGAGAGTGGCGTACTAAGCACCATCAAAGTTCCGTCGTCGCCACCCAACTACGGGCAGGGTGTGGTTGCTGGCGTTTCGCAGCTGGCGCAGGAAAAGGGCTTTCAGATGGCTGACCTGTCCGCCATGGCGCATGGGTGCACAGTTGCCACGAACGCTATTCTTGAAAAGAAAGGGGCGCGCACCGCCCTGATAACGACCCAGGGGTTTCGTGATGTCTTGGAGTTGAGACGCATACGTGTGCCGCGCCTCTACGAACCGCTGTTCGTCAAACCTACTCCGTTGGTGCCGCGCGACTTACGCTTCGAGGTTGAGGAACGCCTTGATGCCAAGGGGGCGATCGTTACGCCGCTCAACGAGGATGACCTGCGCCGAGCGGCAGCCGAGATCAAGAGTAGCGAAGCCGAAGCTGTCGCGGTCTGCTTTCTGCATTCCTATACGAATCCCGAACATGAACGCCGCGCAGGGCAGCTTTTGAAAGAGCTGCTGCCCGATGTTTTCATCACCCTGTCCGTGGATACCCTGCCGCAAATTCGGGAGTACGAGCGCACATCGACCACCGTGGTCAACGCATATGTCGGCCCGCCCGTGCGGCGTTACTTGAACGGTATGGAACACGACCTGAAGGATGCGGGAGCTGATGCGCGCATCTCGGTTATGCAGTCATCCGGCGGCACGGTCGAGGCCGCCGCGGTGCGTGAAAAACCGGCGCAGATCGTTGAATGCGGCCCTGCTGCCGGTGTTGTTGCCGCAATGCGCTTGGCCAACATGCTGGGTATCGAAAACGCGATCACCTTCGATATGGGGGGAACAACGGCCAAGGGGTCGATGATTGAAAACGGTGGCGTGATTTTCGCCGAAGACTACGAGGTCGGCGACGGCATGAGCACCAAGGGCGCGATTGCCGGCGGTGGCGGATATGCCTTGCGCCTTCCGGTTATCGACATTTCCGAGGTCGGTGCCGGCGGTGGCTCTTATGTCTGGTTGGACAAGGCTGGCGCCATAAAGGTCGGTCCCGAAAGTGCCGGCGCCAGCCCCGGCCCGGCATGTTATGATGCCGGCGGCACGCGCCCGACCGTGACGGATGCAAACGTGGTGCTGGGGTATCTGAACCAAACGGCTCTGGCCGGTGGGTCGGTGCCGATCAGTTCCGAAATGTCGCGTCGCGCCATTTGCGATACCGTCGCCACGCCAACCGGGCTGGACCCTTTCCGGGCCGCTTACGGGGTGCATCAGGTGGCGAACGCAACCATGGTTCGTGCCGTCAAAGCCGTCACCACGTACAGGGGCCGCGACCCGCGAGATTTTGCCCTGATCGCTTTTGGTGGCAATGGCGGGGTCCACGGTGTTGGATTGGCCCGTAGTCTTGAGATCGGCAAGGTCATCGTGCCGCCAGCGGCTGGTGTCTTTAGCGCGGTAGGCCTTTTGCTGGCGGATCGGTCGGTTGCCGTCAATGGTGCCTTCTCAGCACAGGTTGAGGCCTTGAACCGCGAAAACGCGGATATCGAATATGACCGTTTGAAGAAAGAGGCAGCACGTCTTCTCGGGCTTGATGTTGCGGCTGCACGTTGTGCACTCGACGTGGAAATGCGCTATGTTGGGCAAGCTTTCGAACTTACCATTCCGCTCGAAGCGCCCTCCATGGCCAAGGCTGACCTGGCAGGTTTACGTGGTCGCTTCGACAAAGAACACGAGCAAAGGTTCGGACACTCCTTTGGCCTGGAAGAACCCGTTGAGATCGTCTCGATTAAAGTGACAGCGAGCGACCCGGATTACCGACGTCCGGAAACCATCCGTTTGCCTGGCAGTGAGCGTAAGGCGGAAGCGCTGCGCGATGTCTGGTTCGGGGACGAGCACGGGTTGTGCAAGACCCCAATCGTAAGCCGGAGCGGTTTGGATGAAACGCCCCGTAATGGGCCACTGATCGTCGAGGATTACGAGGGAACGACCATCGTGCCGCCAGATGCAAAGGCTCTCCGCGACAAAATCGGAAACATTGTCATCGAACTGGAGTATGCGAAATGACTGAAGTCGCAAGAACAACCGACCCTTTCCTGCTCGAGATATTGCGTAATGCATTTGATACGATTGCCGAAGAGATTACGCTTACCATCGTTCGCACGGCGTATTCCCAAATTGTCCGGGACAGCCTGGATTTCTCAACGGCCTTGTGTGATGCGCGCGGGCGCACGCTGGCGCAAGGTGTCTGTACGCCGATGCATCTTGGGGCCTTTCATGATGCCTTGGCCGATATGATCGAAGAGGTGCGGGAGGATCTGCACCCCGAAGACATCTTCATCATGAACGACCCTTACGCCGCGAACGGTCAGCACCTGCCCGATATATACGTTGTCCGCCCGATTTTTCGTGGCAACCGTTTGATCGGCTGGGCGGCGACGCTTGCGCACCATTCGGATGTCGGCGGGATTGTTGCAGGGTCCAACGCCCTTGGGGCCACGGAAATCTGGCAAGAAGGTCTGCGAATTCCTGTGCTCAAGCTGTATGACCGCGGCCAGCGCAACGAGACATTGTGGAAAATGATCCGCCTGAACGTGCGTACCCCGGAAATGGTGACCGGGGATCTGCAGGCCCAGGTTGCCGCCTGTGCCGTTGGCATGCGCGAATTGAACCGGCTTTACGATCGCTATGGTGACGATGTCATGGACCAAGCGATTGAGGATCTGAACGCTTATGCCCGTACACTCGCTGAAGCCGAGCTGAGCGAGCTTCCGGATGGATGCTATGAATTTACCGATCACATCGACGGGATCGGCGATGAACCGGAGCCGATTGTGCTGAAAGTCGCCGTTACGATCTCGGGCAAGAAGGCGATAGTGGACTGGTCCGGCTCAAGCGCACAAATCGACGGTGGGGTAAATTCGACCTTCCCGTTCACCAAAGCCTGTGCTTATGCCGCCTTGAGGTCATTGATGCACGCCGATGTTCCAAACTGCTTTGGATTTACCGAAGCCGTCGAGGTGCGGGCACCCAAGGGCACGGTTGTGCATCCTGTTTCGCCCGCACCTTGTGGCGCGCGGGGGATTACCGGCTATCGCATGATTGATTGCTTGTTCGGCGCTTTGGCCAAGGCGGCACCCGATCGCATCACCGCTGATGGTTCTGGCGGCTCGACCCTTCCGACGATTTCAGGGTGGCACGAGGGCAATATTTTTGTGTTCTGCGAGACCGCGATGGGGACTTGGGGGGCAAGCCGCTATGAAGATGGGCAAGAGGGAGTGCCGCATATCGGCGCCAATCAATCGAACGTTCCCATTGAGATGATCGAAAAAACCTACCCATTGCGAATTGAACACTATGGCTTTGTCGCTGATAGCGGCGGAGCAGGTCGCCGCCGCGGCGGGTTGGCTATTCGCCGAGACTATCGGCTGCTTGCAGACGATGCGATGCTGAATGTTCGGTCGGATAAGCGTGAATTTCCGCCACACGGCCTGAATGGCGGCAGCATGGGGAAGCCCTCGATGAACAAGCTGATTTCCCAAGATAACGTCCGGGTTTTGCCTGTCCTGCTAAGTTCGCCAGTGCGAATGAAAGCAGGGGATGTCTTTAGCCACGTCATGGCCAGCGGCGGTGGCTACGGTCGCGCCGAAGAAAGAGAGCCGGAAAAAGTCCTCGAAGATGTACGTCTTGGCAAGGTGACCATTGAAGGTGCCGCAGGCGATTACCTTGTCGCGATCAACTGCGGCCCGAAGGGGTTGGAGATCGACGAAGCCGCTACGCGCGCTCTGCGCGCGGAGCAAAAAACTATGGCTGTGTGAAACACGGCCGAAACCAACTAGAATGTGGAGGAAACATGTTGCATAAAACTCTTCTGAGCGGGCTTGCCGCTTTCGTCATCGGATCCGGCGCGGCATTTGCCCAAACAACCCTTGATATGACAAGTGAATACGAGGCCAATTCGCTTCATGGTGAAGGCGATCAATTCTTCGCCGATAAGGTTACGGAATTGTCAGGTGGCGATGTAGAGATTGTTCTGCACCTTGGTGGGGCTTTGGGTTTCAAGTCCAAAGACAACCTTGACGCCGTGGGCGACGGCATTGTGCCGATAGCGGACACCCTCGGCGGTACGCTGGCCGGATCTGACCCGATCTTCCTTCTGAGCTCTTTGCCGTTCGTGGCGGCCGGTCCGAAGGATGCGCGTGCGCTTTATGAAACGGCAAGGCCTGCCTATGAGGAGTTCTTCGAAAAGAACGGGCAGATATTGCTTTATGCGTCACCTTGGACGCCGTCGGGCCTGTGGAGCAACAAGGCCGTGAACTCGCCCCAAGCGCTTCAAGGGTTCAAGTTGCGTACGTATGACGCTAATGGAACCCGCACAATGATCGAGGCCGGAGCCGCACCGATTCAGCTGAGTTGGGCAGATGTCGTGCCGCAACTGGCGACCGGTGGTATCGACGGTGTTTTGACCTCGGCCGAGGGTGGTGTGTTTGGCAAGTTCTGGGAGCATCTTTCGCACTTCAGTGAAGTGAACTATGCGCTGCCGTTGAACTTTGTGCATATGAATGCCGATATGTTCGAGAATCTCGACGAGGACGCACAACAGAGCATTCTCAATGCGGCCGCCGCCACCGACGCACGCAACTGGGCGCAACTCGAAACACGCATCGCGAACAATTATAAAGTCTTGCGCGACAATGACGTGGCGATCACCGAAGAGATCAGCCCTGAATTCCAACAGCACTTGGCAGATGCGGCTGAAACCGTCATTGACCAGTGGAAAGGCGATGCCCGCGACGAATACATCGACATTTTGAATGCCTACGGCGAGAAGGTCGGTCGAGCTTTTTGATCGGCGTCGCTCGTATGGGGAGCGGGTTACAAAACCCGCTCCGCAACGTTGCTGGAAGAAAGGTGGCAACAGATGCAAAAGCTTGCAAACTCGCTGTCGAAGATCGCGAACATTCTCGCAATCCTGGCCCTTGTCTGGATGTTCGGTCATATAATTTTCGAGATGGTTCTAAGGAACGTTTTCGACCGCTCTACTTTCGTTCTGGATGAATTCGTTGGCTATGCCGTTTCCGCGTTGACCTTCCTTGCCTTGGGTGAGGCGTTTCGCCGTGGGGAACTTATACAAGTGCGATTGTTTCAGGATCACCTCGGGGCCGCGGCCCAATGGGCCCTGCAATTCTTTGGACATCTTGCTGCGTTCTGTGTGGGCACGTTGATCCTTTGGTACGTGGGCAAAAGCGTTGTTAGAAATTTCGAACGAGGCACCACCAGCGCCTCGATCGCCGAAGTGCCCCAGTGGATTCCCGAAGGTTTCGTGCTGCTTGGCATCGCTGTCTTCATTGTTCAGGTCTTCGTGGCGCTGTGCCACGTCGCAACAGGACGCAATAGCATGGTCGAGGGGGAATAGGCTTATGGATGCTGGAACAACTTCCCTGCTGGTTTTGTTGCTGCTCGTTGCGTTCCTGGCGTCAGGGACGATTATCTTCATATCAATCATAGCGGTTTGTTCGATTGCCCTGACGACCTTTATGGGCTTCGATCTGGACCGTCTCGGGTCCACGGTGGCGCGGATCATGATTCGCGGCTCCAGTTCTTGGGAACTGTCTGCCATTCCATTGTTTATCTGGATGGGCGAGATCGTTTTCCGAACATCAATAATATCCCAGATGTTCCAGGGCCTGACGCCATTGGTCAGCCGATTGCCTGGCGGTCTATTGCATACCAATGTTCTGGGCTGCGCATTGTTCTCAGCGGTGTCGGGATCGTCCGCTGCGACAACGGCGACGATCGGTAAGATCACCCTATCCGAACTGCGTGGACGCAACTATGACAATAATCTTGCCCTTGGCTCATTGGCCGGAGCCGGGACGCTTGGACTTCTGATTCCTCCGTCGCTGGTCATGATTATTTATGGCCTGCTTGCCGAAGTATCCATCGTCCGTTTGTTTGCCGCGGGTTTGATCCCGGGCCTGATGATTGCAGGGCTGTATAGCGCTTATATCATGGTGGTCTGCTCAATTCGGCCAAGCAAAGCCCCTGTTGAGCAATCTGATTTTGGCGTTGGCGAGGCCCTTTGGAAGCTGGCGCCGATCACTGCTATCATTGCGGTGGTGTTAGGCACGATTTATTCGGGTTGGGCGACGCCTTCGGAGTCTGCCGCCGTTGGAGTGCTCATGGCTCTTTTTGTTGCGGCGCTCAAACGCGAGTTGAGTTGGGAACTCGTATGGAGTTCCTTGAAAGGCGCAGTGCCAACAGCCTGTATGATCTGTACGATCCTCACGGCAGCTGCGCTGTTGTCGACCACTCTTGGATTTCTCCACGTCCCGCGCGATGTGGCGCTCTTTATTAGCGGGCTGAATCTTTCTCCTGCGGGTTTGCTGCTGGTGCTGGCCGGGTTTTACATCCTCTTGGGGCTGCTTTTGGATGGGATCTCAATAACTGTCATGACCTTGCCTATCACGCTGCCGCTTGTGCTTGCGGCAGGAATCGACCCGATCTGGTTCGGAGTATTCCTTGTCGTGATGGTGGAATTGGGCCAGATGACGCCACCTGTCGGCTTCAACCTGTTCATCCTGCAGGGTATGAGTGGTGCATCGATCCTGAGGGTGACGCGTGCGTCGATCCCATTTTTCCTCCTGATGTGTTGTGCTGCAGCCATCTTGGGATTTTGGCCGCAAATTGCGCTTTGGCTTCCGAATGTGCTCTACTAAGGTTTTCGGACCAAAACCGGCATCTCGGGGAGCCTCGAATTCTGGGTATGGTCCATCCTGCATGCAGAATGGACCATACCAGTCGCTTTACTGAAGGCGCTACGGTCGTGGTTTCAAAACTTGATTTAAGATGGATAAAGCGGACGAGCGTCCCCGCACATCTGAGGAAATCCCCGTCGCCGCAGAATGCTAGGGTTTTGCAAGGTACCTCCCATGCTTCGTAACAATGTCAAAACGGATGGAAGGGAAAGCCAGCGCTGTGACGGCTATGGCTCATGACCTGAAGGTCGCAGGTTCAAACGCTGCTCTGGCAGTAAAATTATTCCAGCGGTATGATCATTTGACTCACTTTTGGGTTTCCCAAATAGCCCGTCATCTGAATCACTGGTCTCATCTAAATAGGAGGGGATCACGGGGCAGCAGTCAAGGTAACACGCGATGATATGACAGCGAAGGATTTGCGCAAGCCTCTGGTCGTGTGAAAGACGGCAAGGTGGCGAGGCAGATGCTGGCGATTGCGCTTGTTTTGGAAGGTACATCTCGAAAGGCGGCTGCCGAGAGCTGCGGGGTGGAGCGGCAGACGTTGCGCGACTGGGTTCATCGGTACAATCGTGCCAGTACGTCCTCGAACAGGCGCTGGAACAGGTTACTGTCGCGGAAGCGACCATGGCGGTTCTTGGAAAAGGTGGCGTAATCCGGGGCCCGGTTAGCCAGGTCTAGGCGGCAGAACTACCTGTAGGCGAGGTTGAGATGGATCTCTTCGCAAAGACGGCGGTCGGATCTGATCCCGGAACAATAGCCCATCAGCAGCATCCGTATCATCAGCTCAGGGTCTAGCGATGGATGACCGTTCCAACTGTAGAACTGGACGAGGTGCGGGCGCAGGCCGCCGAGTGCGACAAACCGGGAGCAGGTGATCCGACGAGACATGGGTTTCCAGCGAGAAGTCGTAAAACAGGTCGCCTTGCGGCGCCGATTTCTTCCCCATCATCGAACGCACCCTCCTGAATATGCAGGAAGTGCATCAGCCGGCAGCCCGCTAATCAAGGCGTCTTTTTAACAGAATCTCCGCTCTGCCGACTTTCACCCTCCGAGAATGTTTCAAGGTGGACGAATGGCAGGTCTGGTAAAGCTGCACCGCAGTGCTCGGCCATGAAGCGAAAGGCAGCTCAGGACTGTTCACAGACTTCAGTCTTGACCATGCACGATGCATGAAATAGTGACTGCCGGTACCAAGCGGGCATGGTGAAATGGTATCACACGAGCCTTCCAAGCTCTTGGTGCGGGTTCGATTCCCGCTGCCCGCTCCAGATTTCCCCGGTTCATCACAGATGCGGCGAATCTGTCCCCTTGACCCGGGGCGCTGGCCCGGCCAAGAACCATCTCCGTAACGTGTAAAGGGAACAGGACATGGTGCGCAGGGCCTCATCGGGCGCGGAAACCGAAGATCGTGAGAAATCCAAGCAGTTGGGCGCATTGGCCGGGCTTTGGCCTTTCATGCGCCCCTACCGGGGGCTCATGGTCGCGGCCGTGCTGGCGCTGGTTCTGACGGCGACGGTCTCGCTCATGCTGCCGATGGCGGTGCGCCGGGTGGTCGATAATTTCGGCGCCGAGGATGGCGCGATTCTCGATCTCTATTTCTCCGCCGCGCTTGGAATCGCCGCGCTTCTGGCGCTGGGCACGGCGCTGCGCTACGCATTGGTCACGCGGCTGGGCGAACGGGTGGTGGCCGATATCCGCAAGGCGGTCTTCGACCGCGTCATCGGCATGAGTCCCGCGTTCTATGAAAAAATCATGACCGGCGAGGTGCTGAGCCGCATCACCACCGATACCACGCTGATCCTGTCGGTGATCGGCTCCTCGGTGTCCATCGCCTTGCGCAACCTGTTGATCTTCCTTGGCGGTCTGGTGCTGATGCTGATCACCTCGGCCAAGCTGACGGGTATGGTGCTGCTGATCGTGCCGCTGATTATCGTGCCGATCCTGACACTGGGCCGCCGGTTGCGCAAACTCAGCCGCGAAAACCAGGACTGGATTGCCAATTCCTCGGGCAATGCCTCCGAGGCGCTGCTCAGCGTTCAAACGGTGCAGGCTTTCACCCACGAAGACCAAAGCCGCCACCGGTTCGGCGATGTGACGGAAAAAAGTTTCGACGCGGCCAAGCGGCGGATCACCACCCGCGCGGCGATGACCATGATCGTGATCTTTCTGGTCTTCACCGGGGTGGTGGGCGTGCTCTGGATCGGGGCGCGGGACGTGCGCGCAGGGGACATGAGCGCCGGTGCGCTGGTGCAATTCGTGATCTACTCGGTCATGGTGGCCGGGGCCGTGGCCGCCCTTTCGGAAATCTGGGGCGAGTTGCAACGCGCCGCCGGGGCCACCGAACGCCTGCAAGAGCTTTTGCGCGCCAGCGATGGGGTGCAAGACCCGGCCAATCCGGCCCCCTTGCCCAGCCCGGTCTGTGGCAGGATCGCCTTCGATCACGTGCGTTTCTCCTATCCCTCGCGGCCCGGCACGGCGGCGCTGGACGATGTCACGCTTACCGTTGCCCCGGGGGAAACCGTGGCGCTTGTCGGCCCCTCCGGTGCGGGCAAGACCAGCGTCATCCAGCTGATCCAACGCTTCTATGACCCGGACGCGGGGCAGATTAGCCTTGATGGCGTGCCGCTCGACACCATGGCGCGCGGCACCTTCCGCAAGGCGATGGCCCTTGTGCCACAAGATCCGGTGATCTTCGCCGCCTCGGCGCGCGACAACATCCGCTTTGGCCGCCCCGAGGCCACGGATGCCGAGGTCGAGTCCGCCGCCCGCGCCGCCGCCGCGCATGACTTCATCAGCGATCTGCCGAAAGGGTATGATACCTATGTCGGCGAACGCGGCGTGATGCTTTCGGGCGGCCAGAAACAGCGGATCGCCATCGCCCGCGCCATCCTGCGCGACGCGCCGGTGCTGCTGCTGGACGAAGCGACCTCGGCGCTGGATGCCGAAAGCGAACGCGCGGTGCAGGAGGCGGTGGATGAAATGGCGCAAACCCGCACCACCATCATCGTCGCCCATCGCCTTGCCACCGTGAAAAAGGCCGACCGGATCGTCGTGATGGACCAGGGGCGCATCGTGGCCACCGGCACCCATGATGCACTGGTCAAGGAAGACGGCCTTTATGCCCGTCTTGCACGCCTGCAATTCACCGATGGTCAGGCTGCCTGATCCGAAAGCCTGCGCCTGCCGCCGATGTCGGATGCCTCCGGCGGGGGTATTGTCAAGAGTTAAAAGCTATATAGATTAGAGTATTACACTCTCGGCGAATTCTGACATCCATTGTTTTATCCACATAGTAGTTTCAGGCCGGATCATACCTTTGTCACTTCGATCTCGTTTTCTGCTCATGGAGACTTTAAAGCCATGCTGGCGCAGGATTTTCTGGTAGTCGTGCGAACAGTATTGTGAGGCTTCAACGGATTGTTGCAACACACTCTTGGACCTTCTCTGCTGAGGGTCGGTGTAGCAAGGCTTTTCGAGGCCGCTCATTGAGCTGCCGCGCCACTGCGCTGAGTTTGGTTTGGCTGTAGGTCGACATATCCAGCCCTCTGGGAAAGTACTGGCGTAAAAGACGGTTGGTGTTTTCATCGCCAAGTGGATGATCAGATTCGCTTACCGGATAGCTTCCTCAATCTTCCACAGGTTATCTCAACCGTCATGGTTAAGTGAACTTCCTCACTCGGACTAATCAAAAGTTCGAAAAAGAGTGGCGGTAGTTAAGTGTCGAAGAGTCAGGAGCGCAGCATGAGCCAAATCATTGACCTGCACACTCGGCGGCAGGAAACAGATCCTTCTCGCTACGCGGCAAATATTGAAACCGAACCGATGCAAGTGCGCCGCGGCGAGGCCCACGTAGCCCAAGCACCCAATCTAAATGCAAGCCGCGCCTTGCAAGCAACAACTCACTATACTCTGCCCGGCGACACAATGGTCCAAGCATACCACATGATGGATGCGCACCATTGCGACATGCCGGTTCAGGAGCTTCGTGCAGGCGATATTGTGCGAACCTTGGATTTTGGATTTCAGACCGTGTTTTGGGTCGGGTCTCACGTGTTGACGAACTATCACGGTCACAAACAGGTCAGGTTTGCCCCTGGAAGTATCGGAAATGCCGATACGATCTTGGTTGCCCCCAATCACCAATTAATGCTTTGGCATCCTGCCGCAGAAGATTTGTTCGGTGTAAACGAAATTCTGGTCGAAGCACGGCATCTCGTGAATGAAACAGATGTCATCAATGTGGCCACCACAACGACGGAATTTTTCCAGATACTCTTCTCTCGTCACCAGATCATCTTTGCGGATGGAGTTCCCTCGGCAAGTCTGTACGTCAATTCCCGAGCGCTTGGCAGTTATGACCCCGAACATCGGAATGAATGGGTCAAGGCACTGCCCGATCTACAAGATACATACATGAATCGGTACGGCTCAACTGTCCGTCGGGTGTTGTCTGAGCAAGAGGTTCGGATGTTGCAGAGCCTTGGCGGGTTTCGGAGCGGGGGTGGAAATTGACCCTGTATATGTACAACAGACATTCGGCCCGAGAAGCAAACACAGGGGATCACGGCCATAGCCCGACGGTCGAACCGAACCGTCGGCGTCTTGACCGTGCTGTCTGCCGTACAGGGACATACACTCGCTTTACCGCAATGACGCCGCTGCTTGTCATACCCTACCTTGCGGCGGGTGAAATCGCGGCTTGGCCGAGCAAACAGACGGTCTGCCAATGACAGACAGGATTCATCACATCGGCTCGGAAATCATCGAGAGTTCAAGAGACCGGAGAGCCGGGAAGATAGCCGTGACGGTCGAGTTACGATTCACCTTTTGCGATGAGATCCGTGGCCCCTCGAAAGAGACATCATCCAAGCAATTTATAATTATTCAGGACGCTTCCGCAAACTGGCGGAAAACGAAGAAAAATGCCTTGGAAAAAGCATGGAAGCGTCTCGAATCTTACTTTTCCGGGGATTGCCTGGAGGGAGACAGCAAGAACATTTTTGCGACCGATTTTGAGGGCGGGGGGCAAACTCACACGGAGCTTCCTCCAGAGCAGGAGTTAAGTCTGCAACAAGAGCTGAGGCAAATAGAACTCGAATTCAAAAGCTATGCGTGACGGACGCAAACAGAACCCGCAATGGCATGCAACAGTATGACACCACATCAGAAGAACACCGGGACACATTTCCAAGCTGGGAAAGAGGCGTTGGAGTCGAAGGTATTTGCCTCCGCCACATCGTCGCCTTGGGCGAAGTATTTGCGTGAGGATGATCTTCCTGGCCACTACAGCGTGGTCTTTTTCGCGGCCGAGGATCGAAACAGCCGCAAATGCTGCGAATGGCTGGCTGACGCTTTTGCCGAAACGTATCACTGCTCCAATCATCGTGCCTTGTTGAATGGTGACATGTGGAAAACAATCCATTCCCCGGTGTTGATCATAGACATGGCCAATGTTGGCCGTCTGGAAGCCAAAAGCCTGGAATTGAAACGTTTGCGTGCCCGGTTTTGTGATCTCCCGGTCATATTGCTGTGTCGGACCTATGATGAAGCCCGCGAAATGAAACTCGCGGACCGAGACAATATCACGATATTGCTCAAGCCTTTCGGAAGGGACGCGCTCATAAGCGCCGTTCAAAATGTCCTGACCGGATATGGTCGTTGACATGCAGTTCATCCCTTCAAGCCTTGCGGGCGGAGAACTCGCTTTTGGGACAGCTAGGGTATTAGAGACCGGTCCTCTCGCAGGTTCCCAGGTTCCACGCATCACACCGAAACCACTCACGGCCAGAATTGAAAAACTTTAGGAGCAGGAAACATGCCATCGCAAAGATCCTGGGGATGGGCCACGAACAGAGGTCTGAACGCAAATAACCCGGAAAACCTGATTGGGTACTCATTCCAGTCTGACGCGACTTACCAAACCATGACTTACCGAGATGGTGACGGTAATGGGACTGTTGGTAGCACGTCAACAAACACCAGCCATACCAACGATGGTGTGGCAATTGATGGTTCCGCTTATAACGTATCACACCACTGGTCGTACAAGGCTACGATCACCTACTCGGATGGTACAACTCTCGAGACCACTATCATGGCCATGCGTCTGGTTGATGATCCAGATCAATCGGGAACAGGAGATTACCACGGGAAACTTGTTTTCAGACTTCATGATAATGCAATCGACAATGTCTACAACGGTGACGATGGAGCGGGCGGAAACAATTACCCACTCGCCAAGCTCGAAACAATCACGATAACCGACTACGTCAATGACGTTGCGGCACGCAGTATGAGCAATGCCCTCGCCGACGACTATCCTGTCTGTTTGACGCGTGGTGTTTTGATCAAGACGGATAAGGGCGAGGTGAAGGTCGAGGATCTCAAGATTGGTGACCATGTCCTGACTGTTGACCACGGTTTTCAGCGCCTACGTTGGATAGGCTCCAGAAAGATTTCCAAGGACGAACTGAAAAATAACGGCAAACTCAAGCCAGTTCTTATCAAAGCCGGGGCATTGGCCGCGGGCTGGCCGGAGCATGATCTATTGGTTTCTCCCCAGCACCGAATTTTCATTACCTCACGTATTGCGCATCGTATCACGGGGTTCAATGAGGTTCTGATCCCTGCAAAAAAGCTTGCTGGATACCCCGGCGTACAACACTCTGAACTTGGAAACGATGTAGAGTACTTTCACCTACTTTTCGACTCGCATGAATTGATCTGGAGCAATGGCGCCATCACTGAGAGCCTCTATGTAGGGCCACAAGCCCTGAAAGCCTTGCCGCCCGAGAGCCTTGAGGAAATCCAAGAGCTATTCCCAGGTGTCTTCGAACCGGATTTCCAACCGTCGCCCGCACGGCCATTTCTTCAAAGGAAAGGTGCCGTAAAGTCACTGATTTCCCGGCATCTAAAGCATCATCGCCCAATGGTTGGGGTCGTGTCTCGGAGTTGGTGGAAATTTGAAGGCGGCGTAATCTCCGGGTGAACATCCACCCACCCAACCGGCGGC
>NZ_JASHIM010000002.1 GCF_030733685.1 Roseovarius sp. MMSF_3281 | reverse complement strand
CATCATTCTCAACGCCATGATCCGGGAAAACAGAACATATCAGCCAACCTGAACAACACACTTGCCCGGGGGAGGCGCCCGCAGGGCGGCGGGGGCAACGCCCCCGAAGATTCAGACCGTTTGCCCTTGTTCGGCCATCTCGGGCCTGTCCCGATCGGCCACGGTTTCGTGCAGCCGCTCGGAGGGGTCTTGACCAACCACGCGCGGCCCACGAGACCAGAATATCTTGCCCCAGCCGCGCCAAGTGCCCACCGAAGGGGCCTCTGGGTCCGTGCCGAAGCGGGCGCGCCATCCGGCCGGCAGGGTAAGGCCGCAGTCCTCGGCACGCTGCAGCATCCAGACAAGCGAGACATTCGCCAAGGGGCGGGCGGGCAGAAACCCACCCAGCTGGCCCCCGACATCGCCATGCGAACCCCGAAACCAGACCTGTTCGACATGGCCCGGCCAATCCGGCGGGCAAGACCACAGGACCGGCGCATAGGCGTTCCGGGTTTCATGCAGCGCCAAGGCGTGAAACCCATGCCGGATACCCGGCCCAAGGGCATGGCTGTGAAAGGCATGAGTGGACTCGCTCCAGCGCCAAAGGATCGGCAGGCGCAGGCCCAGCGCCTTGACCGTATCCCAGACGCCGACCATCTCGACCTCGGCCTTGGCGTGGCAGAAGGCTTGCGCGAAGGCATCCGCTGCTTCGCTGCCCGGCGTGGACTGGTAATGGCGGTAGGCGGTCAGGATATTGCGCTCGGTCGCATGTTCAGCCTTCAGAAGGCCGACCCGGTCAATCACCCCGGCCAGGGACCGCACGGCATAGGCCCCGCGCGAATAGCCCATCAGGAATATCCGGTCTCCTTCGCGATAGCGGCTGGCCAGATAGCCATAGGCGCGGCGGATTTGCCGGTTGATCCCCCGGCCCATCAAGACATCGGCCGTCGCGCGCCAATCCTGCCATTGCAGCCCCGCCTCGTAGTAAAGCGTCAGCGAGGGGCCGCTCACCTCGGACAGCAGTTTATAGGTCAACCCGGCATTGCTTTCATCACCGGGATCAAGCGACGACATGGTGCCGTCAAGGATCAGGACATGGGTCACCTGCCCCCGCGCACGGGCATAGGTGCTTTGCCCCTGCCGAAGGCCGGGGCGCAGAAGGGCGTATAGCCGTTTACTCCAGTTGCGCCATGCCATCGTTCAACATCTTCCATACACGGTGCGGCGTGAAGGGCATATCCGCCTGCCGCACCCCATGATCCCACAGGGCATCCGTCACCGCATTGCCCATGGCCGCCATGGCGCCCACGGTTCCCGCCTCTCCACAGCCCTTCATGCCCATGACATTGGCGGTCGAGGGGACGGGTTCGGTTGTGAACTGGATCATCGGGACATCATCGGCCCTTGGCATCGCGTAGTCCATGAAACTTGCCGTGAGGAGTTGGCCATCCTCGTCATAGACCACGTGTTCGGTAAGGGCCTGCCCGATCCCCTGCACCGCGCCGCCGTGCACCTGGCCTTCCACCAGCATCGGGTTGATCAGGTTGCCGAAATCATCGACCACCGTGTAGCGGTCCAGCGTAACCTTGCCGGTCTCGGGGTCCACCTCGACCTCGGCCACATGCGCGCCGTTGGGGTATGACCGGCCCGGAAGGGTGGCGGTTTCCTCGTGGCTCAGCAGGTCCGCGCGGCCATCTTCTCGGGCCATCGCGGCGACCTCAAGCATGGTGGGCGTGACGTTCGACCCCGGCGCACGGAAGGTTTCGTCGTCAAAGCCGATCTCATCGACGTCGACGCCCAGTTTACCGGCCAGGTAGGCGGTGAACCCCTCGACCATTTTGCCCACGGTCGCCAGTGTCGCGTTGTTCTGCGTGGTGACCGAACGCGACCCGCCGGTGCCGCCGCCATTGGCGATCCGGTCGCTATCGCCTTGAACGACGGTGATCTGCTCCATCGGGATACCCGTCTGGTCCGACAGGAAGCGGGCATAAACGGTTTCATGCCCCTGCCCGTTCGATTGGGTGCCCACGTAGATCGACACGCGCCCATCCTCCTCGAAAACAACCTTAGCGGTTTCCGAAGGGTTTCCCAAAATGCTCTCGATATAGTAACACAGGCCCATCCCCCGCAGTTTCCCGCGGGCCGCGCTTTCTGCCTTTCGGGCGGAAAACCCCGCACGGTCGGCTTCGGCCTCCGCCCGGTCCAATACCCGGTTAAAATCGCCCACGTCATAGGTTTCGCCCGTGGCGGAGGTATAGGGAAAGGCACCTGCCGGGATGAAATTGCGCCGCCGCAAATCCCACGGATCAACGCCCAGTTCGCGTGCCGCGTGGTCCATCACCCGTTCAAGCGCGAAGATCGCCTCGGGGCGGCCCGCGCCGCGATAGGCGTCGACCTGCGTCGTGTTGGTAAAGAACCCTTCCACGTGCAGGAAAGTGTCCTGCACGTCGTAGACCCCCATCAGAACCTTGGAAAACAGGTCGGTCTGAATGCCCTGCCCCATGGTCGAGCAATAGGCCCCAAGGTCCACCCGGCTATCGACACGGTAGGCGGTGATCTTGTGATCGGCATCGAAGGCCAGCGTTAGGTCATGGTCCAGCCCGCGCCCGGCATTGTCGCTAAGCATTCCCTCGCCCCGGTCGGCCATCCAGCGCACGGGACGGTTCAAAACCCGCGCGGCATGGGCCACGAGGTAGGTTTCGGGATAGTCCATGGCCTTGGTGCCGAACCCGCCGCCGACATCGGGGTTGGTCACGCGGATATCCTCGGGCGCCATACCCAGAATCCGGGCCAGATTGCGCTTGGTCCCCCAAACACCCTGCCCGTTGACAGCCAGATGCAGGCGTTCACCCTCCATTTCGGCGTAGCAGCCGCGCGGTTCCATCGGGTTGGCTATGATCCGGTTGTCGTGCAGGGCCAGGTGCACAACATGGGCGGCCTTCTTGATCGCGGCCTCGACCGCGGCCTCGTCGCCCATGCCCCAATCGAAGGCGCGGTTGTCGGGCGCTTCATCGTACAGGGGCGTGCCGCCGGGGCCAACCGTGGTATGCGCCGGCAAATCGTCGATATCCAGCATGATCGCCTCGGCCGCGTCGCGCGCGGCCTCAAGGCTCTGGGCCACCACCATGGCCACGGGCTCCCCCACGAACCGAACGCGCCCCTCGGCCAGAATCGGGCGGCGGGGCGCGGCGGCCTTACTTCCATCGCGGTTTTTCACGGTGTTGAAGGCCATGCCTTCGGTCACCCCGGCATCGGCCAGATCCTGTACTGTCAGGACAAGGTGCACGCCCTCAACCTCGCGCGCGTCATCAACATCCAGTTCGGAGATATCACCATGGGCCACGGGGCTGCGCAGGACATAAGCGTAAAGCGCGCCTTCGGGCGTGATATTATCGACATATCGGCCCTTTCCAGTCAGGAAACGCTGATCCTCCACCCGCAACACGGATTGGCTTTTGCCGAACTTTTCCATGACATCCCCTTTCGCGCCTGTTTCCAGCGGAGCCTAGCGCCCTGCGATGCAGACGCAAGGGGATTACAGCCACGCGCCACGGCCTCGAAATCGTTTCAAGGCTGCGGCTGCGCGCCGGTTACGACAGGCTGGCCACTGTCACCACATCGCTCAGGCCATAGCCATTGAAGCGGGTGGTCAAGCTACGGGTATAAGCGCCCATGCCGTCGAAGAGGATATAATCGCCTTCGTCAATGTCACCGGGCAGGGGCAGCGGGTCTGGCAGACGGTCGATGCTGTCGCAGGTCGGGCCGAAGACCACGCGTTCAACCGGCGCCCCCTGCCGCGCAACGCCATCGCCCGACAGAACGGAAATGCGATCCGGCGCGCCGATATCGCGCACCTCGGTCAGCCCGCCATAGACCCCGTCGTTGAGGAAAATCGCACCGCCGCCCCGCAGGGCCTTGACCCGGGTGGCCAGTGTAAAGGCATCGGCCACCATGGCGCGGCCCGGCTCACAGACCAGACCGGGGGCTTGATCCCCAAAACACCGGTCCACCTCGGCGCGGATATGGGCAAATATCGCCTCCAGATCGGGGGCCGCGCCCCGGCGATGCGAGGCAAAGCCACCGCCCACGTTCATCCGCGCCAGCGGCACGCCTGCGTCGCGGGCCACCTTGGCGGCTTCCACGATATAGGCCCCCCATGCGGCGGGATCATCGCATTGCGTGCCGGGGTGGAAGGTCAGCGCCGGGGTAAACCCGCGCGCCGCCACCTCGCGCAATAGCGCAACCGCCGCCTCGGGGCCGACGCCGAATTTCTCACCGAAATCATAGGCCGCCCCCGCCACCGGCAGGGCCAGCCGAACCGACACTTCCGTACCGCGCGGCACCGGGGTCAGCTTGTCCAACTCGCGCGGGCAATCCACCGAATAAGACGCCACGCCCAATCGCACCGCGACGGCGACCTCCTCGGGCGACCGCACCGGGTTGTTGTAATGCAAAACCGCATCCGGGCAGACCGCGCGCACCGCGTACATCTCACGCGGGCTAGCCACGTCGAAGGCACGGATGCCCGCAGCCACCAGATTGCCCAAGACTTCCTCGCCGGGGTTGGCCTTTACCGCATAGGTGACCAAGCCATCGAACCCGGCCTGAAAGCGCCGTGCCGTCGCCTGAAGCGTGGCGGGGCAAAAATACAGCACCGCGGAGTCGGGCGCCTGGCGCATCAAATGTGTCCTGGGGTCATGCCAATTCGGGATATCGCGCATAGCTGTCGGGTGCCTCACTTGTTGTTTTTCTCAGTGTGCTGGCATTTGACGTCGATTCCTCTCGTCTGATCGTATATTATGCCGGAAATATATGGCGAAACGACAGGAATTGCATGCAATTAGACGAAACAGATCATGGTTTGCTGGATCTCCTGGCCGATAACGCGCGCAGTCCCGTTGCCACGCTGGCCCGTAAACTGGGCCTAGCGCGCACCACCGTTCAGGCGCGGCTGGATCGTCTGGAAGCCTCGGGCGTGATTGCAGGCTATACCCTGCGCCTGTCCGACGCATTGCGCGCGCCCCTGCGCGCCACCGCTCTTGTCAGTATCGAACCGCGCAGCGCGCCGGCCGTCCTGTCGCGCCTGAAATCCCTGCCCGGGGTGCGCACCGTGTACACCACATCGGGCCGGTTTGACCTGATCGTCGGGCTTGAAGCCGAAACCACCGAGGCGCTTGACGACACACTTGACCGCATCGGCGAAACACGCGGCGTCAAAAGCTCGGAAAGCCTGATTCACCTGTCCACGAAACTCGACCGGCGCCGCTAAGCTTGCTTTGGGATCAGACAGGCGTGCCCCGGTTCACGAAAGCCTGCCGCTCGGGCGGGAAAATATCGCTTGGAAAAATGTTGCAAAACCCCGACAGGGCGCGACCTTGTTGCAGCGGTCGCGCTTTGAATGAATTCGCCCCTTTCCCCACGCGTTTATGCGGCTCGCTTGAAGACCGCACGACCGAGGCGGGTCATGCGGTTGAGAGACTTGGTTGCGATTTTGGTTTCGGTGATCTGGCGTCCAATCTGGGCCTCAACGCGGGCACGGCTATTGTATCCCGTCTCGGCTTGCCAAGCCATCCTGCCATGGGCAGCGATGTGCTTGATATGAGCATCCCGCTGGTGCCCAAGGCCGAGGAGTGCGGTCTTGGGAGGCGGGATGATGACCTCGGCAAAAGCCTCGGTCAAACACGTGCAAACTCCCATGCCGTCGTAGGCGCCGTCGGCCAGAAACCAGGCAACAGGGCTTTCGATCCCGGCGGTGAGACCCGGTAATGCAGTTTCATCACCGACATGGTCGGTGGTCACCAGACAGGCGACAATCTCGCCACTATCCGGATCATAGCCAATATGCAGTTTGCGTCAGGATTTACGGGTCCTTCCCGCGCCATGCCGTTCTTCCTGCCAGCCTGAGCCGCGATGGGTTTTCAGGCCCGTGCTATCCACTATCAACGTAATCGGGCCGGTGGATTTCGGCTTGGCTTCTTCTATCGCAAGCCCGGTCGCGCGCCGCGACAATGTCGAGAGATCCAGCACCGGCAATTCCAGACCCATCAGTTTCAGAAGCGACCGGGCGAAGCCCTGCGTTTGCCGCAACGGTTGGTCACCGCGTATCGCCTTCGGGAACTTGCATCGCCGGCCAGAGTTGAATTTGTACGGCATGGCGGCCTACCTTGAGAACGTCAAGGCGCACATCCTGCACGAAATCCACGACCGGCGCAGCAAGCTGCCGCCAAAGTGCGCTATGATATCTCGATGTCGAGTTTCTTGATCATGTCGTCCCGGGCCGTGAGGGCCTGCTTCGCCTCTTCCGGCAAGGCTGCCGCGCAGCCGTTTATCAGGCATTCGGCAGCCAGGGTGAAGGTGGTCAGGGAATTCGACAGGAAACTGGTTTCATGCGGCACAAGGATGGCCGCCTGTGAAACGGCGGCGAGGGGGGAACTGGCCCGGTCGGTGACGGCCACGATGTTGATGTCGTGATCGGCGGCGGCGCGGGCCGTGGCGGCAACCTGTGTCGAATAGGGCGCACAGGAGGCCGAAATCAGAACGTCCCTCGGCCCCATGGAGGCGAGGCCCTCGGCAATGCCAAGGTTGCTGGAGTCCAGCATATGCACATCCGAGCGGATCATGCGCAGGCCATAGACCAGAAAGCTGGCAAAGGCATGGAACTGGCGGATGCCATGGACCATGACGCGCGGCGCCGAGGTGATCAGGGCGGTTGCCCGTTGGAATTGTGCAACGTCACAGCCTTCGATGAAGCGCTCGATATTGGCCTGATTTTCCCGGCAAAGCCGCGCGATGCCGCCCATGCCAGTGGCATCTTCGCCGGCCAGTGCGGTTTGCGCCTGGCGTGTATAGAAATCCCCCGGGCCCGACATCGCGGCATCCAGCAAGACCTGTTGAAAGGCACCAAACCCGGAATAGCCGAGGGTACGGGCCAGTCGGGTCAGGGTCGAAGGATTGACCGACAGTTTTTCGGCAAGGGCCGTAATCGACAAAAGCGCGGGATCGCCGCGCAGGTCGAGGATATCGGCCAGCGCGGTCTGCGCCTTTGGCCCCAGCGACAAGTGGGTCTCCCCGCGCGAGATGCGTAACATGAGGTCGCGCATCTCCTGTAGATTGCGTGGCGGGCTATTCTGGCCCCCACGGGGGCTGTCAGGTGCTTGCAAGAACCGGGTTGTCCGAAATTTGGTCATAAACGCTCCAATCCACGGCGGATGATCCTATGCGGAATACGGCGGACGCAAGCGTATTCTCGTTGTCGGGGTCATCGGCGTGGCATCTGTGAACCGGAAGGCCCGCGCCGCCGGTGTCGCGCAGGATGTGCAGCGGGGCGCGCACGCCTTCGGCCAGCATCTCGGTCCCGCGCGCCTGCCGGTCGCGGGAGGAGGCGGTAATGGTTTGCCCCTTGGCGCCGTGGCCCATGTGCAAGGCGTGATTGGCGTGAACGGCGGGCGCATTGATTTCCTTGACCGAACAGTCGCCACCACCGAATTCGACGCTCACCAGGCGCGGGTCTCCGGTCTGTGCAAGGGTCATGTGAAAGCCGCCGCAGGCGTTGTGTTGTGCCAGCAAGCGCAGGGCATCGTTCAGTGTCTCGCAGGACAGAAGCGCCCGGCCAACCCCCATGCGCGGCAGTTCGGCGGTCACGTCGCGCAGGCGCAGGTTGTTGACCGCCTGCGCCAGCCCGGCAGCATTGGTGGCGAAGGTGTGGCCAGGGACCGAACCGGGATAGCAGAACGACATCAGCGCTGGCCCATCATCAGGGATGATATCGGCCAGCATGGCATACCCCCGGAAACCGGGCAAACCGTCCTCGTTGTGGCCGATCACCGGCACATCGCCGGGGATTTGCACCGTGGTGCACCCATCGGGCACGTTCGACATCAGGTCGCCCCGGCAGTTCCACGCAAGCACCTGTTCAAGCGGCAATTCCAGCCCCTCGGCCAATCCCTGAAGCTCTTCCCAGACAGCGGGAAACAAGGCTTGCAGGTTTTCGGCCATGAGGTGCACCGCGCCGGTATGGGCCGGATCGGTCACCGCCTGCCAATACTCGGCCCCCAACAACACCTCGCGCACCGCCTCGCGGCCTGTTTCGCCCAATGTCCGGCCGATCTGGCGCGGGGTGCCCCGCGCCGTGACGCGGCCCAGTTCGGATGCCATGACCTCAGACATGTTGCAGGAAATCCTTCATCCGGTCGTTGGGCGGCGTGTCGATCACCTCGCGCGGGTCGCCATCCACGGCGATATGCCCGTGCTCCATGAATATCAGCCGCGTACCAACCTGTTTGGCAAAACCCATTTCGTGGGTGACCACGACCATGGTCATACCTTCTTCGGCCAAGGCCCGCATGACGTTCAGCACTTCCTGCTTCAGTTCCGGGTCCAGCGCCGAGGTGGGCTCGTCGAACAGCATGACCTTGGGCTTGACCGCCAGGGCACGGGCAATAGCGACGCGTTGTTGCTGACCGCCCGACAGTTCCGCCGGGTAATGCCCCGCCTTATCGCGCAGCCCGACCTTTTCCAGCAGGTCCAGCGCCGTTTCCTGCGCCTTTGCCTTGCTCAGCCCGCGCACCTTGGAGGGACCGAAGGCCACGTTCTCCAGCGCCGTCAACTGCGGAAACAGGTTGAACTGCTGGAACACCATCCCGGCCTCCTGCCGGATTTCGCGCAACTGTTTCGAGCTTCCCGTCACGCTCAGCCCGTCAACGATAAGATCGCCACCGGTGATGGTTTCCAGCCCGTTGATACAGCGCAGCAGGGTGGATTTGCCCGATCCCGACGGGCCCACCAACACCACGACCTCGCCCGCGTTGATCGACAAATCAACCCCGTCCAGAACCTTGAGCGGGCCGAAATGTTTGGAGGTATTCTTGAATTCGATGATGCTCATAGGATCCTCATGCGTTTCTCGATGGTGCGCAGGATCAGGCTCAGCGTACCCGTCATGATCAGGTAGATGATCGCCACCGCCGTCCAGATTTCCACCGCGCGGAAGTTCGAGGCCATGATTTCCTGCCCCGTGCGGGTCAACTCACCGACGCCGATCACGATGAACAGCGAGGTGTCCTTCAGGCTGACGATGAACTGATTGCCAAGCGGCGGGATCAACCGGCGAAAGGCCAGCGGGCCGACGATATAGGTCAGAACCTTCCAATGCGGCAGGCCGATGGCCAGCCCCGCCTCGGTCAGGCCTTTACCGATCGACAGGAAGGCACCGCGCACGATTTCCGCGATATAGGCCCCGGCGTTGACGACGATGGCCAGAACCGCCGCACTCATTGGATCGATCCGCAGATCGGCCAGAACGGGCAGGGCGAAATACAGGAACATGACCTGCACCACGATGGGCGTGCCGCGGATCACCTCGATATAGGCGAATGCGATGGCATTCAGAATGCGCCCGCCGTAGGCGCGCATCAGCCCCGCCAGCGTGCCCAGAACAAGGCCGCCGATCAGGCCGACCACAGTGATATAGATCGTTGTTTTCGCGCCCTCCAGAAGCTGGGGCAGGAAATCGACGATGACGGACCAGTCCGTATCCATGGAAGGCCTCCGTTATTGCATGTCAGAAATGTCGGGGAATGAGGCCGGGTCGCCGGTAGGACGTGGCGCCCCGGCCGGGCGGTTCAGCTATCGTCGCCGAACCACTTGGAATAGATCGCGTCATAGCGACCGTCTTCGCGCATCTTGGCCAGCGCCTCGTTTACCGGGCCGACCAACTCGCTCCCCTTGGGAAAACCGATGCCGTATTGATGCGCCATCTGCTGATCGCCCACGGCCTTGACCTGCCCACCACCAGCGGTGGCGATGTAATACAGCACGTTGGGCGTATCGTGCATGGCCGCATCAACGCGGCCCGTGCGCAACTCAAGATAGGCGTTGTCGATGTTGGGGAACTTGCGCAACTCGGTGTCGGGCAGGTTTTCCTCGGCCCAGTCCGAGGCGGAGGTGCCGGTTTTCACCGCCAGCGTCTTACCCGCCAGGTCATCCCAGTTTTGAACTTCGCTGTCGGCGGGAACCATCAGGCGGAAACCGCTGTCATAATAGCCATCCGAGAAATCGATGACTTCCTCGCGCTCTGGCTTGATCGTGATCCCGGCCAGCGCAACATCCACCTGCCCGGTCTGCAGCGCGGGGATGATTCCCGAGAAGTCCATCGGGCGCAATTCGTATTCAACGCCCAGTTCCTCGGAGATGGCTTGCCACATCTCGATGTCAAAACCGGTGTATTCGCCGTCTTGCTTGAATTCAAAGGGGACGAAGGCGGTGTCGGTTGCCACGACGATGTCTTCGGCGTGGGCGGTTGTGGCACCGAAGGCCAGCGCCGCGGTGGCGGCCAGTTTCAGTAGCGTGTTCATGTCAGCTCCCAGTCGGTTGATTGCAAATTGATCGCGCTTTTCTTTGTAGCGATGCAAAATAATTTGCACATCGGGCGATGAAATGCAAATCTCGTTTTGCGCCAAGCAGATTTCACTCAGCCGGAGGAACCCGTCATGTCGGCCCTTTTTCATCGTTCGTGCAATGCCACCCTGCCTTGGGCGGATCAGGGCGAGGGGTGCTATATCATTGATCGCAATGGAAAACGTTATCTGGACGCCTGCGGCGGGGCGGCCGTGTCGTGCTTTGGGCATTCCGACGAGACGGTAAAGGCCGCGATCCGTGAGCAGCTTGAAAAACTGCCCTTCGCGCACACCAGTTTTTTCACGACCGAGGCCGCCGAATCATTCGCCGATACGCTGGCCGCCCAGGCGCCCAAGGGATTGGACCGGGTCTATCCGGTGTCCGGCGGGTCCGAAGCGGTCGAGGCCGCGCTCAAGCTTGCGCGACAGTATTTTCTTGAACGTGGGGAACCCGAACGCAGGCGTTTCATTGCCCGCCGGCAAAGCTATCACGGCAATACGCTTGGCGCGCTTTCGACGGGGGGCAATGCATGGCGACGCGAGCCTTTCGCGCCCTTGATGATCGAGACCAGCCATATTTCACCCTGTTACGAATACCGCGGGAGAGCACAGGGAGAGACGCCCGAAGCCTATGGCCTGCGGGTGGCTGATGAGCTTGAGGCCGAGTTGCAGCGTGTCGGCCCCGAGACGGTGATTGCCTTCGTGGCCGAGCCGGTGGTCGGGGCCACGCTGGGGGCTGTGCCCTCCGTGCCCGGATACTTCAAGCGGGTGCGTGAGATTTGCGACCGGCATGGAATCCTGTTGATCCTTGATGAGGTAATGTGTGGGATGGGGCGCACCGGCACGCTGTTTGCCTGCGAGCAAGAGGGTATCGTCCCTGATATCGCCACCATCGCCAAGGGGCTCGGGGCCGGGTATCAACCTGTTGGCGCAATGCTGTGTTCGGCGCAAATCCATGACACGATTGCTGGCGGGTCAGGTTTTTTCCAGCACGGGCACACCTATATCGGCCACCCGATGGCCATGGCGGCCGCCGGGGCGGTTCTGGGCCGCTTGACCGATAAGGATGTTTTGCCGGGTGTTCTGTCCGCTGGTGCCACACTCAAGGACCGCCTGACAGATGAGCTCGGCCAGCACCCCAACGTGGGCGACATTCGCGGGCGCGGCTTGTTTCAGGGGGTGGAGCTGGTACAGGATCGCGAAACGAAAGTGCCTTTCGATCCGTCGCTCAAACTTCACAAACGGGTCAAGTCGGCGGCAATGGAGGCGGGCCTGATGTGCTATCCAATGGGTGGAACGATTGACGGGCGGCAAGGGGATCATATCCTGCTGGCGCCGCCCTTCATCGTGACCGAAGATCAGATTGATGAGCTTGTCGGCAAACTTTCAACAGCCCTGGAGGTGGCGTTGTCGTGACTGGTTTACCGTATCTCATGGTCGCACCGAATGGGGCGCGTCGCACCAAGGCCGATCACCCGGCGCTGCCGATGACCTTGCCCGAAATCGTCGCGACGGCAAAGGCCTGCTCGCTGGCGGGGGCGGATGGGCTGCACCTGCATCTGCGGGATTCCCAAGGGTGTCACTTGCTGGATTCAGGCGCCTACCGCGAGGCGCTTTCCGAGTTACACACGGTCGTGCCGGAGATGACGCTTCAGATCACCACCGAGGCCGCTGGCCGGTATGCAGCGCCGCATCAACGCGCGGTCGCATTAGAGGCGGGGGCGGGGTTTGTTTCCATCGCCCTGCGCGAGATGGTTCAGGATACCGAGGATTCGGTGGTCATGGGGTTTTATCAGGAGTGCCACGCGCGGGGTATCGCCGTGCAACATATTCTATATGACGCGTCGGATTTTGATCTGTTATCGCGCTTGTTACCCGATGAGTTGCTCCGGTCTCCGGGCCTCCAGATGATTTTCGTTCTGGGGCGCTACAGCAAGGATCAGGACAGCAACCCCGACGATCTGACGCCCTTCCTTGCGCGCAAGGAAGCCATGGGCCTGATGCCTGATTGGGCGGTCTGTGCCTTTGGTCGGGGCGAAACCGATTGCCTTTGCGAGGCGCACCGGCGGGGCGGCAAGCTGCGGGTTGGGTTCGAAAACTCGTTGTGGAATGCCGATGGAGGCATTGCGCAAGACAATGCAGAACGTGTTCGCCAGATGCGCGCCGCTTGCCTGCGGTGACAACTTGGCCTTGGCCCAACTTTGCAAAGCCCGTTTCTGCGCATTGCCGCCCTTGCAAAACAAGGGCTGTCCAAAAATAATAATGCCTTATTATGGGGGGTGCCTATCAAAGGCGATTTGGTGGAGCCTAGGGGGATCGAACCCCTGACCTCTTGCATGCCATGCAAGCGCTCTCCCAGCTGAGCTAAGGCCCCAAACCGTTGGCCCCGTGGGGCCGATGTTCGCCGCTATCTAGGCAAAGGCGCGGGCGGGATCAAGTGGAAAATCCCGCTCCGCGCAAAGGAATCGAAATCAGCTCTCGTTGTCCTCGGTCGAGACATCCGCGATCTCGTCCAACGAGACGTTATCATCGTCGTCGTCATCCAGAACATCATCGCCCAGATCGACGTCAACATCGTCATCATCCAGAACCTCGGAATCGCCCCCGGCGTCCGAATCCTTCATCTTCTTGGTCTCGGCATCCTCGGCGTCCGCCGTGATGGACCGGCTCTTGCCGGTTTCCAGCTCAACGATCTCGCCCGTGTAGGGGCTGACGATCGGATCCTTGTTCAGGTCATAAAACCGTTTTCCGGTGGTCGGGCAAACGCGTTTTACGCCCCATTCTTCCTTGGGCATGGGTGATCCCTTTCAACTCTTTCGATCTTGTCGACGGTCTGCGCCACCTGCCATAACGGAACCCGTGTGTCAAAGGCTTTAGGAGGCCATATGGGCCAGCATGTGATTCCGGGCGATCCACCCATTGATCTGACCCTGCGCCGGTCGGGTCGTGCACGGCGGATTTCCCTGCGTGTTTCGGGGCTTGACGGCAAGGTGACACTGACCCTGCCGCATGGCGTGCCCGAGCACGAGGCGCTGGATTTCGCCCGCAAAAAACAGGGGTGGCTCCGGCGCCAACTGGACAAACGCCCCGAACATCAATCCATCGGCATGGGCGAAGACCTGCCGTTTCAGGGCATGCCCCACCGAATCGCCCCCGGGCCGGGCCGCCGGATCATGGCCCGGGACGGTATGCTGCATGTTCCCGGCCCCGAATCCAGCCTCGCACCACGGCTGCAGGCCTGGCTGAAGGCGCAGGCGCGCGACAGGCTGGCCGCCGCTTCGGATCACTATGCTGCCAAACTGGGGCGCCCCTATGCGCGACTTACCCTGCGCGATACGCGCTCGCGCTGGGGGTCATGCTCGTCCACCGGGGGGCTGATGTATTCTTGGCGGCTGATCATGGCCCCGGCCCCGGTGCTCGATTACGTGGCCGCCCACGAGGTGGCGCATCTGGCCGAGATGAATCACTCCCCCGCCTTCTGGGCCACGGTCGACAGGCTTTGCCCGGGATATGAACCGCACCGCCGCTGGCTGCGCGAACATGGCGCCGGCCTGCATGCCTATCGCTTTGGCGATTGACCGCCGGGGAATCTGTGATCACAGTCAGGCCATGTTGCTCAATCCCCGCCCCGATCCGGCCCCGTCGGCCCATGACCGCGTCTATCGCGGCCTGCGCAGCCGCATCATGCACGGCCAAATCGCCCCCGGTCAGGCCCTGACCCTGCGCGGCATAGGCGCGGAATTCGAGGTCTCCATGACCCCGGCGCGCGAGGCCGTGCGCCGCCTTTCCGCCGAAGGTGCGCTGACGATTTCAAGCTCGGGCCGGGTGACCACACCGGAACTCAGCAACGACCGGATCGAGGAATTGGCCGCCCTGCGCGCGCTGATCGAGGTGGAACTGGCCAGCCGCGCACTTCCCCGCGCGCACATCGCCCTGATTGACCGGCTGCAAACCATCAACACCCGCATCGCCGAGGATATCGCCCGCCAGGATGCCGTCGCTTATATCCGGCGCAACCTGGAGTTTCACCGCACGCTTTACCTGCGCGCGCAGGCCCCCGCCATGCTGGCCATGGCCGAAACCGTCTGGCTGCAACTCGGGCCTACAATGCGCGCGCTTTACGGCCGCCTGCGCCGCAAGGAACCACCGCAATATCACCGCCTGATCATCGCCGCCCTCAAGGCGGGCGATGAACCGGGCCTGCGCCTTGCCGTACGCTCGGACGTGACCCAAGGTCTGCGCATGCTGGCGGGATAAGGAATGGACCTTCCCGTTCTCCTCATCGCGCTTGGCGCGCTGTTCCTGACCGGGCTCCTGGCCGATGAACTGGGCCGCCGGACGCGCCTGCCACGGGTGACGGTCCTTTTGGCCTGTGGCATTGCCGTGGGGCCGTCGGGCCTTGACGCGATCCCATCCGAGGCACAGGCGCTTTATGATTTCCTCTCGGTGACCGCGCTGACCATGGTAGCCTTTCTTCTGGGCAGTTCCCTGACGATGGACGAATTGCGCATCCATGGCCGGGCTATCCTGCTGATCTCGGCCCTGATCGTCGTGGTAACCATGGCGCTTGTCACCGGGGGGTTGTGGCTTTTGGGCCTGCCCTTGCCACTGGCTATCCTACTGGGGGCCATCGCCACGGCGACCGATCCGGCAGCAACGCATGACGCGATCCGGCAAGCAGGCAAAAGCGGCGCTTTTCCCGACATCCTCAAGGGCATCGTCGCGATTGACGACGCGTGGGGCCTGATCGCCTTTTCCATGGCGGTTGTCGTGGCTGTCTCTTTGGGTGGCGCGTTACAACTTGGCCATTTCGGCACCGCCGCATGGGAGGTGGGCGGCGCGCTTGTGCTTGGCGCGCTCGTCGGCCTGCCCGCCGCCTTTCTCACCGGCAGGCTGCGCGAGGGCGAGCCGATGCAGACCGAGGCCCTGGGCGTGGTTTTCCTGACCGCCGGTCTTGCGATCTGGGCCGAGGTCTCGTTCCTTCTGGCGGGCATGACGGCGGGGGCCTTGGTGGCCAACCTCGCCCGCCATCACGAAACCGCCTTTCACGAGATCGAGCATATCCAATGGCCCTTCATGATCCTGTTCTTCCTTCTGGCCGGGGCTTCGCTTGACCTGTCAAAACTGAACGGGGTCGGGCTGGCCCTTGGTGGCTACGTGGCCCTGCGCATCATGGGGCGGGCCCTGGGCGGCTGGATCGGCGGGGCCGCTGCGGGCACTCCTGCCAAGTACCGCCCATGGTACGGCATGGCACTTCTTCCACAGGCGGGCGTCGCCGTGGGCATGGCCCTTGTCGCGGCACAGGAATTTCCGGACTACGCCGACCTTCTGTTGGGCCTGACCATCGCCACCACGGTCATATTCGAACTGATCGGCCCGATCACAACGCTTTGGGCCATAAACCGCGTGCAGCCCCCGGGCGATTAGGCCCGCTCGTCCTTGGGCGACCCCATCACCACATAAGAGGTAATGGCATGCACCTGCGGCAATGTCCCAAGAACATCGGTGTGAAACCGCTTGTAGGCCGTCAGGTCCGTTGCCTCGACCCGCAAGAGGTATTCCACCGCACCGGTGATATTGTGGCACTCCACCACCTCGGCGGCTCGCGCCATGGCACGCTCGAACGCTTCTTGGCTGGCCTTGGTGTGGCTGTTCAGGCCCACGGTGACATAGGCGGCAAAGCCCACCCCCAAGGCCGTCTTGTCCAGCACGGCCCGATAGCCCGCGATCACCCCGCGCCGCTCCAAATCCTGCACCCGGCGCAGGCAGGCCGAGGGCGACAGCCCCACCCGGTCCGCCAGATCAATGTTGCTGATCCGGCCATCGCGGGACAACTCTTGCAATATTCGCGCGTTTATATCGTCAATGTCCGCCATATATTGTGCAATTATCCACAAGGCACATTAAAACGCAATTCCAATGCGCAACACACGGCGTAACATTGCAGTCATGACAGTTGATCTTCTCGCCGCCATTTTCGGCTTTGCCCTCGTCACCGCCGGAACCCCCGGGCCCAACAACCTGATGCTCATGGCCTCGGGCGCAAACTTTGGTTTTCGCCGCACCGTGCCGCATATGCTGGGCATCGGGCTTGGCTTTCCCATCATGGTGTTCCTGGTGGGCGTGGGGGTGATGCAGGTCTTTGACCTATGGCCGCTCAGCTACACGATCCTCAAGGCGCTCAGCGTGGGCTACCTGCTGTACCTGGCATGGAAGATCGCCAATGCCGCCCCGCCCGAGGCGACCGAGGCCACGGGCCGCCCGCTGACCTTCCTGCAGGCCGCCGCCTTTCAATGGGTCAACCCCAAGGCATGGTCGATGGCCCTGTCGGCGGTGACCCTTTACGCCGCCAGCCGCGATATCCCGGCGGTGCTTTGGGTGGCGGGAACCTACGTGGCGGCCTCGCTGATCTCCACCACAAGCTGGACGGTGTTGGGCCAACAGCTTCGCCGCCTGCTCAAGCGCCCCGGCACCCTGCAAAAATTCAATCTTGCGATGGCCGCCCTTCTGGTCGCCACCCTGATCCCCGTGCTATGGCCCGCAGGCGGGTGATCCCCACCCGCGCGTCACCTGAAGGGACAACACGATGCGCGCTTTCCTCGTCACGCTTTGGGCGGCCTTGGCCCTATGCTCCACAGCTCAGGCCCAAACCGCTGACGCGCTTACCTGCGACGGTACCGACATCGGCCAGTGCCAAGCGATTTCCGCCTACTACTATTACGCCATTCCCCCTTTCCCCAAGGATCCCGAACGTGGCGACCGGATAATTGCCACGGCCCTCGCCGAGGGCCAATCCAACTGCCGCGCGGGCGATTTCGCGCAGTGCTTCAAGTGGGTGAACCTGGTTCAAAAGCAGGCCCAGACCTCCAACGCCGCAAACCCCGCCGAGGCGACGCTTCTGCTTTTGCAAACCACCGGACAGGCCTGCACCGAGGGCAACCCCGATGGCTGTTACTGGCAGGCCCAAGGCCTGCAAAAAATGGGCAGCGCACGCCCCGAGAAACCCACCTATCAGGCGTTGATGACCCAAGCCAAATCACTGGCCAAAGCCGAGGCTGAAACCCTGCGCCCCACGTGCAAGGCTGGCGATGCCAAGGCCTGCGGGCGGCTTGGGCTTCTGATCGAAGACTATAACCTGCGCGAGGTCACGCCCTATGAACGCCTTGATTTCCTGACCCAAGGCTGCGTGGCCGAATACGACGATGCCTGTTTCTTCCTTGGTTTCGCGGTCACGGGCCTTGCCCAAACCGAGCCCTCCCAACCCGTCGAGGCCCCGATCAAGGCGGAAACCATCGCCAATCTGCAAAACCTGTGTGATGCAGGCCACGGCCGGATTTGCACGCTGCTGGCCACCCGTATTCTCAACCCCAAGGATGCACAGGCCTTCCTTTCCATCGCTGAAAAAGCCTGTGACGCGGGCGATGCGATTGGCTGTTCGGCCTACGGGATGACGCAACTGGGCGAATACCGCGAAACGCCCAAACCCGAGACCTTGGCCAAAGCCACCGAGGCCCTGACCAAAGCTTGCGATCAGGATTTCACGCTGTCGTGCCACGCCCTCGAACATCTGAGCCAACAATGACCCTGACCCTGATCCATACCGCCAAGTTGCACGAAGCCACCTTTGTCTCCCTGCGCGACCGCCTCGCACCGGGGGCCAAGTTGCACCACATCACCCGCCCCGAATGGCTGGACCGCGCCCGCGCGGGCGATGAAAGCGTGACCGAGGATTTGGCCCAAGCCATCGCCACGGCCCCCGGCCCCACGCTGTGCACCTGCACCACGCTGGGCGCGACCGCCGAATCGCTTGGCGCGCTGCGCATCGACTGGCCAATGATGCAGGCCGCCGCGCAATCGGACGGGGCGATCATGCTGGCCTACGCGCTGGACAGCACCTATGAGTCCAGCCTCGCGCTTCTGGACCGCGCCTTGCAGGCCACGGGTTCCCGGCAAAAGGTTCACCCCCTGCCGCTCACCCAATACTGGCCGCTGTTCGAAGCCGGGGAAACCGACGCCTTCACCTCCGTTATCGCCGGTGAGATTCGCCAGGCCGCCATGACCCTGCCCAAGCTGTCTTGCGTTGTGCTGGCGCAGGCCTCGATGGCCCCCGCCGCCGATCGCCTGACCGATATGCGCGTGCCGGTTCTGGCCTCGCCCGAACTGGCATTGCGGGCGGCATTGGAAATATAGACCCTGACCTCTGACCAATATCGGCAAGGGCAAGGCCGCGCAGTCACCGCGCCCCATTGCCGAGGCTGTCTTTTCATCTGACCGATTGCAAATCACGCCCCACAAGGCCATATATCGCAGCGTTGAACCGGGAGTGCACGATGACCAATTACCTCGACTTCGAAAAACCGCTGGCCGAAATCGAAGGCAAGGCCGAAGAGCTGCGCGCCCTTGCCCGGTCCAGCGAAGACAAGATGGATGTCGAGGACGAGGCCGGCGCGCTTGACCGCAAGGCCGAGGCGATGCTGCAAGACCTCTACAAATCGCTGACGCCGTGGCGCAAATGCCAGGTGGCCCGCCACCCCGAACGCCCGCATTGCCGCGATTACATCGAAGCGCTGTTTTCCGAATACACCCCGCTGGCCGGTGACCGGAACTTTGCCGACGATCACGCCGTGATGGGCGGGCTGGCGCGGTTCAACGACACCCCCGTCATGGTCATCGGCCATGAAAAGGGCAATGACACCAAGTCGCGGATCGAACGCAACTTCGGCATGGCCCGGCCCGAAGGTTACCGCAAGGCGATCCGCCTGATGGAAATGGCCGATAACTTCGGCCTGCCGGTGATCACCCTTGTCGATACCCCCGGCGCCTATCCCGGCAAAGGCGCCGAGGAACGCGGCCAATCCGAGGCCATCGCGCGCTCAACCGAGAAATGCCTGCAAATCGGCGTACCGCTGATTTCCGTGGTGATCGGCGAAGGCGGCTCGGGCGGGGCCGTGGCCTTTGCCACGGCGAACCGCGTGGCGATGCTGGAACATTCGGTTTACTCGGTGATCTCGCCCGAGGGCTGCGCCTCGATCCTGTGGAAAGACGCCGAGAAAATGCGCGAAGCCGCCGAGGCCCTGCGCCTCACGGCACAAGACCTGCTGAAACTGGGCGTGGCCGACAAGGTGATTGATGAGCCACTTGGCGGCGCGCACCGCGACGCCGAGGCCGCGATTGCCTCGGTCGGTGAGGCGATCAAGACATTGCTGGCCGAATTGGACGGCAAATCGCCTGAAAAACTCGTCAAGGACCGGCGTAAGAAGTTCCTTGACTTGGGCAGCAAAGGGTTGGCCGCCTAAAGCACTTCACGCGCTCCGCCATTCGCCGATGTCTCAGGCCAAAGGCGGAACGCTTTATGGGTTACCCCTTGGCGCCCTGCCCCCGGGCGTACACGTCTTCATAACGGATGATGTCATCCTCGCCCAGGTAACTGCCGGTCTGCACCTCGATCAGTTCCATCGGCACCTTGCCGGGGTTTTCCATGCGATGCACCGCGCCCAGCGGGATATAGACCGACTGGTTTTCACCGACAATTTGCACCTTGTCGTCGATCGTTACCTTGGCGGTACCTGCCACCACGATCCAATGCTCGGCCCGGTGCATATGGCTTTGCAGGCTCAAGGCCGCGCCGGGGTTCACCACGATACGTTTGACCTGAAACCGCCCGCCAAGGATCAGCGTTTCGAAAAAGCCCCATGGCCGGTGGTCAATCGGAAAGGTATCGGCCTGCGGCACCTCTGCGCGGCGCATCGCCTTCACCGCATCGCCCAGTTCCGACACCCGCGATCGGTCGGCCACCAGCACCGCATCGGGCATGGCCACCGCAACGATATTCTCAAGGCCCAGCCCCAAAAGCTGTTGACCGTCGTTTTCCGACCGCAAAAGCGATCCCTTGCAATCGACTGCCCGCACCGGCCCCTGACAGGCCACCTCGTCGGCATCGGCCTCCGAGTGCTGCAAGACCGCCTCCCAACCGCCAAGGTCGGACCAATCCGCGGCATGCCGGACAACCGACAAGGCATCGAATTTCTCCATGATCGCCACATCGACCGAGATATCCTCGCATTGCGCCCAAGGGTCGGGAGCAAGACGCAGGAATCCAAGATCGGCCTGTGCCTCGGAAACCGCCGCGCGCACCTGCTTCAGCATCTCCGGCGCATGGCGCTCATAGGCGGTGATCAGGGTTTTCGCCGCATAAAGGAAAATCCCCGAATTCCACAGGTATCCACCCTGGTCCAACATCTCCTGCGCCCGGTCCAGCGAAGGCTTTTCGACAAACCGGTTGAGCGGCAGCACCCTGTCGCCCTCCGCTCCGTCGCCCAGTTCCAGGTAACCATAGCCGGTCTCGGGCCGGTCCGGCACGATACCGAAGGTCACGATCCGCCCCGCTTGCGCGGCGGCACATCCCGCCGACACCGAGGCGCGGAAGGCCTCTGCATCCTGAATGTAATGGTCGGAAGGCGCGGCAAGGATCATCGCCTCGGGGTCATCCTCGGCAATCACAAGGGCCGCCGCCAACAGCGCGGGTGCCGTGTTGCGCCCCTCCGGCTCGATCAAAACGGGGCCGGGATCAATCCCCACATCCCCCAATTGCTGCGTCACGATGAACCGGAAATCCGAATTGGTCACCACCACCGGCGCGGCAAACTCCGCGCCCGAAAATCGCCGGGCCGATTGCTGGAAAAGGCTGCCATCGCCGATCATCGGCACGAACTGCTTGGGATAGCTCTTGCGCGACAAGGGCCAAAGCCGGGTTCCCGACCCGCCACACAGGATAACAGGTGTAATGACACTGCTCATGGTTTTGCCTTCGCCTCCGCCGCGCGGCCCTTGCGCCGCCCATTTTTCCTAAATCCACGCCTGCAAGGATACAAACCGAAACCTCGGCGCGGGTGCTATTCGGGCCGGGTGGCCTGCATCGCCTCGCGCTCGGCAAAGACAGCGAACCAATCGTCCAGCGCGTCGTTGCCCTTGCGCCAGTTCCGTTCCGCAAGGCGAAAATCCAGATAGCCCAAGGCGCAGCCCACGGCGATCTGCCCGGCATCCAGCGGGCCGTTCAGGTGGCTCATCCAGCGCGCGTTCAGCGCCTCGACCGCGCGCTCGACCTTGCCCCATTGCACATCGCACCAGCCATCATAGACCTTTTCGGGCGGGCGGAACCGATGCTCGTAAACGATCGAAATGGCGGCCTCCATGATGGCGTCCGCCGTGGCCTCCAGAGTCAGCACCTCCCACAGGCGCGCCTGCGGATAAAGCCCCGCCTGCGCCCGGTCGTCCAGATAGCGGCAAATCACCCGGCTGTCATAGATCGACGGCCCCTCGTCGCGGATCAACGCCGGAATCTTGCCCAAGGGGTTGGCCGCAACAACCTCTGCCGGGCTATCGAAAGGCGTGGTGGCAACCGGGACGATCTCGACTTCGTCCAGAAGGCCGGTTTCATGCAAAACAACATGCACTTTTCGCACGAAGGGCGAGGCTGCGGAAAAAACAAGTTTCATCGGGGGGTACCTCCTTGGTCTGCACTCACGCTAGACCGCGACAGGAAAGCTGGCAAGAAGGCTCCGAAACCTGGAAAACTTGCCCGGGGTTTCGATCATGATATCGGGGCGCTGTGTCATGGCCGCATGAATAGAAACCGGACCATTGCATGGCCCATGCGCTCAACTGCCGTAAACCATGCCCCAGCGCTCGATAAGGTCTTGTTGCAACTGTTTGGCGCGCCTGTTCCACGACCTTGCCCCGGGCGGGCGCTCATTGGCGTTCTGGTCCATCTTGGCACGGCGCGCCGTATTGGCCGTAAAAATGGCAAAGGCCATCTCGGTGCCATCCGGTGCGGTCATGTAGCCCGCCAGCGCCGAGACGAAATACAGCGTCCCGGTCTTGGCCTGAACCTTGATCGGGTGATTGCGGTTCACCCTGCCACTGTCGTCCCGCATCTCGATATCCTTGAGGATCGGGCGCAAGGCCCCCGCCTGATGCACCCGGACCAAGGCCTGCGTCATCCCGCGTGCCGAAAGGCGCGACGCATCGCCAAGCCCCGAGTGATCCACAAGCCTGGCACCGCTGACGCCCAGTTCGGTCCTCGCCCAACGGCTCATTTCGCGGGCCGAGGCATCCAGCGATTGCACCTGCCCCGTGCGGGCACGGGTGGCCGTCATGCCAACCAGTTCGGCGGTCAGGTTGGTGGAATACTTAAGCATCCCCTGCAACACATCGCGCAGCGGCGCGCTTTGATGGGTGACAAGCGCCTTGCCCTTGGGCGTGGCCCGCAATTCCCCGCCATCCTGCAGGGTGATCCCCTGCGAGCGGGCGAAAACCCGGAACACCTCTCCGGCATAGGCCGCCGGTTTGCGCACCGGAAGCCACCGCGCCCCGCGCCCGCCCAGCGCCTTGCGCGATACGGTCCAACTGTCATGATCGCCGCGATCCTTGTAGGTGTAAACCGGCCGTGACCGGGTCGAAATCACCATCCGCGCCACCTGCACCTCGGGGCGATAGCGCCCCGATCTTGCATCCATCGTCACCTGGTAACCATCGCCGCCGCGCCGCCATTCGAAATGCACCCGGTTGTAATTCAGGTTCAGCCCCGAAATCGACGGGTTGTATCCGACATGCGCAGGCTGGCTTGCGTCGATGACCTTCTCGAAGGGCAAGGCGCCGCCCCATGTGCGGAACTGGCCGCGCACTTCGCGCACCCCCTTGGCCTTCAACCCCGCCGCCATATCCGCAAGCGCATCTGTGTCCAGCGTCGGGTCACCGCCCCCCGCAAGGATCAGGTCGCCCTTCAAAACGCCCCCCTCGACCGGCCCGGTGGCGATCAATTGCGTCTTGAAACGATATCCCGCGCCAAGGGTGTCCAGGGCATAAAGCGCGGTCACCGCCTTCATCACGCTGGCGGGCGGCAAACCGTCACGCGCCCCGCGCTCCTCAAGGGTCAGGCCGGTCTTCACATCCATGACCGAAAAGGCCACATCGCCGCCAAGCTGCGCGTTCTTGACCAGCGCCTCGGCCCCCGGCGCCGCGCGGCTGGCGAACCCTTCGGGCCGCCGCGTGGGCCGCAACGAAACCGCCGGCGCGTTGGCACAAGCCGCCGCCCCGAACATCGACAACCCCGAAGACAAGAAGGCACGCCGTGAAAAGACTTTCTTCATGACACCAGTTAACCGCAGGTCAGCCGTCCAGACAATCCATTCATTCGCCTTTTTCGCCTCGCGTCCACTGCCCCCGCGCCCGCAACCGGGTTGACGAGATATCCAGCATCGGCACGTTGACAAAGGCCCAGGCCGGCGGCACGGAACGGCCCAGCAGAACACCGCGCTTGCCGCGCAGCCGGGCATGTCCGTAGACCTGTGCCGCCTTCGACATCCGCGCCGAAATCCTCTGCCCCGGCCGGGCCAGAACGCCCACCGGCACCCGGCGCATGATGTCGTGCCAATCCTGCCATTGATCGAACTGCGCCAGGTTGTCGGCCCCCATGAGCCAGACAAAGCGCACGCCGGGGTACCGCGCCTGCATCTCGCGCAGGGTCTGGGCGGTATACCGCGTGCCAAGCTTTGCCTCGATATCGCTGACCTCGATGCGCGGATGGCTGACCAGATCGCGACAGGCCGCCATGCGCGCCTCCAACGGCGCGGGGCCATGCTCTTTCAACGGGTTGCCGGGGCTCACCAGCCACCACACCCGGTCAAGGCCAAACCGGCGCAGGGCCTCGCGGCTGATATGCACATGGCCCTTGTGCGGCGGGTCGAACGACCCGCCCAAAAGCCCGATCACCTGCCCGGCGCGCGCCTGTGGCATGCCCAACCGCATCTGCTGCATCCTCCCTGCGCCATCCCGGACGATGCACGCCCGACAGTCACCCGCCTGCCTTAGTCCAACTGGGCCGGAAGGTCCAATGCTTACAATTTCATTCAATTCGGTCCTGCACCGAGGTTTCGACGCCATGATCAACTGGCTGCGCGAAAACACCCCCCTTGAGGCCCCGGGAACCTTCGCCACCCCCAAGGCCCCCGGAAAACAAGGCTAACCGCCCATTGCTACGCCCTGCCCCCAAGGGTATATCGCGGGAAACCCAAGTTTTCCTCGCAGGAGCGGTATAAAATGGCAGCCTATCAATACGTCTACCACATGCAGGGCGTCTCCAAGACCTACCCCGGCGGCAAGAAATGCTTCGAGAACATCCACCTCAGCTTCCTGCCCGGCGTGAAGATCGGCGTTGTCGGCCCCAACGGCGCGGGTAAATCCACCCTGATGAAAATTATGGCCGGCCTCGACACCGAATTCTCCGGCGAGGCATGGGCCGCCGAAGGCGCCAAGGTCGGCTACCTGCCGCAGGAACCGCATCTCGACCCGGCGCTGACCGTCCGCGAAAACGTCATGCTGGGCGTGGCCGCGAAAAAGGCCAAGCTGGACCGCTTCAACGAGCTGGCGATGAATTACTCGGATGAGACCGCCGACGAGATGGCGCAGCTTCAAGACGAGATCGACAGCCAGAATCTCTGGGATCTCGACGCGCAGATCGACGTTTCCATGGAGGCCCTGCGCTGCCCGCCCGACGATGCCGATGTCACCACCCTTTCGGGCGGTGAAAAACGCCGGGTGGCCCTGTGCAAACTGCTGCTCGAAGCGCCCGACATGCTGCTTTTGGACGAACCGACCAACCACTTGGACGCCGAGACCATCGCCTGGCTGCAACAGCACCTGATCGACTACAAGGGCACCATCCTGATCGTCACCCACGACCGGTATTTCCTTGACGACATCACCGGCTGGATTCTCGAACTCGACCGCGGGCGCGGCATCCCCTACGAGGGCAACTATTCAAGCTGGCTGGAACAAAAGGCCAAGCGGCTGGAACAAGAGGCGCGCGAGGATAAATCGCGCCAGAAAACCCTCGAACGCGAACTGGAATGGATGCGTCAGGGCCAAAAGGCCCGGCAAGCCAAATCCAAGGCCCGGATCAATGCCTATAACGATCTGGCCAACCAGTCCGAGCGCGAAAAACTCGCCCGCGCGCAAATCGTCATCCCCAACGGCCCGCGCCTCGGGCAAAAGGTGATCGAGGTGGAGGGCCTGAAAAAGCACATGGGCGACAAGCTTTTGATCGAGGATCTGTCGTTTTCCCTCCCCCCCGGCGGCATCGTCGGCGTGATCGGCCCCAACGGCGCGGGTAAATCGACGCTCTTCAAGGTGCTGACAGGGCAGGAACAGCCCGACGAAGGCACCGTCGAATACGGCGATACGGTTGATCTGTCTTACGTCGACCAATCCCGCGATGACCTGAAAGACGATGAAACCGTCTGGGAGGCGATCACCGGCGGGGCCGAGATCATCCAACTGGGCGATGCCCAGATGAACTCGCGCGCCTATTGCTCGGCCTTCAACTTCAAGGGCGGCGACCAACAGAAAAAGGTCTCGCTCCTGTCGGGCGGCGAACGCAACCGCGTCCACATGGCCCGGCTGTTGAAATCCGGCGGCAACGTGCTCTTGCTCGACGAACCGACCAACGACTTGGACGTCGAAACCCTCCGCGCGTTGGAAGACGCCCTCGTCGATTTCGCCGGCTGCGCCGTGGTCATCTCGCACGACCGTTTCTTCCTCGACCGCATTTGCACCCACATCCTCGCCTTCGAGGGCGAGGCCCACGTCGAATGGTTCGAAGGCAACTTCGAGGACTACGAGGAAGACAAGAAGCGCAGGTTGGGGCCAGATGCGCTTGAACCGACGCGGATCAAGCACAAGAAGTTTGCGCGGTAACAACTCCTTGTCTTTTGCTGATTTACCGCTTTCTGCAAAGGGTGCGTACCGAGCTGCAAAGCGGCGCGCTTCAGCGAGGCGGATAGCAATCATGTCCGAAGCTGAGTTTGTTCAGCTTTGGACAGAGAGTTGCGGTGTATGCGCAATAAGCGGCCTGCCGTTTTCAGAGGAGGCAGAGGCCTACGAACCTGAGACAGGGTATTCTCGGCTTTCATCCCGCCCTTGGGAGCCATCTCTGGATCAAATTAATGCTGGTTGGGGTTATTCTTATAGTAACAGCCAATTAGTCTGCAAATGCGTCAACATCGGCAAATCTGGCTATAGAACCGAGACATTCGAGAAGTGGGTGTGCGCAACGGCAGAAATCATTAAATCAAAATATAATGACAAGCGGAAGTAGGCCGCCTGACGTTATAAGCCGCGCGCTCGCCAGACCGCGGGGTGGCGATACACCCTTTGAGCCCCTCGATTTATCGCAGCAACTATCGGAAAACCTCGACACGGCGCGCATACGTCACCCAATCGCCAGCCCGGGGGGCGGGCTGGCGATCGCGCGGCGGCGCTACGCGCCTTGATTCCGCGCGGGGCGGTCCACTTCGCAGCGATTGCCCGGGCACCTTACCTCACCCCCCATGCACCGCCTTGCTATCCGCCGGGGCCTCGGCGCGGTCTTCCATCCCGTAGTCGCGGATCACGCTGACCACCCGCAGGCGGTAATCGTCGAACATCCGCTCGCGCCCCGCCTTTTGCGCCCCGCGATGGGCCTCCAACTGCCGCCAACGCTCCACCGCCGCTTCATCCTCCCAGAAGCTCAGCGATAGCAGCTTCTCGGGGTTGGTCAGGCTCTGGAAGCGCTCCACGCTGATGAACCCCTCCACGCTTTCCGCCAATGGCCGCATCTTGGCGGCCATCTCCAAGTAATCGGCCTTTTGCCCCGCGCCGGGGGTCACCTCGAAAATGACCGCGATCATTTTATGCCTCCACTGTCATCGACTCGACCACAGACAACAGGATTGCGGCCCGTTGTGCAAACCCCGTTCCGCGCTCAAGCCGCCCGGGTTTCGTACGACTCGTACGACCCTGTCAGCCCGCCCTCCGATTTTCGTACGAAACGCAGGTATAAGACGTACGACTCGTACGAAAACCCATCATACCAGATTGTCACCGCGATAAGTCCAATCTAATCTGTTCCCATGGCAATTTCGGTCGAAACCTTCTTTCTCAACCCCGATGGTGAGGGCACGCTACAGGCCCGCATCCAACAGATGATCGCCCATGGCATCCTGTCGGGGCGGTTTCGCAAGGGCGAAAAACTCCCTAGTTCCCGTAAGTTAGCCCAGCACCTGGGCGTTAGCCGCATCACCGTGACCCTCGCCTATACCGAGCTTTTGGCCAACGATTACCTCGAGTCGCGGGATCGCTCGGGCTACTATGTGTCTGAAAACGCTCCGGAACCTCCGCAATTCACCCCAAGCCCACCCAGCCGCGACAGCATCGACTGGTCCCGCGCGCTTGGTCGCCGCTTTACCGGCGGGCGCACCCCTCACAAGCCGCTCGATTGGTCAAGCTATCGTTATCCTTTCATCTACGGACAGACAGACCCAAGCCTGTTCGACCATGCCAACTGGCGCCACTGCGCACTGCAAGCCCTTGGTCAAAAAGACTTTTCCGCGCTGACCACGGATTATTTCGATCAGGACGACCCCAAGCTCATCGAGTTTATCGCGCGCCACACCCTGCCCCGGCGCGGCATCCTTGCCCAACCCGATGAGATCCTTGTGACCATGGGGGCGCAAAACGCGCTATGGCTGACGGCACAGGTTCTGTTGACCCAACGGCGCACCGCCGCGATTGAAGAACCCTGTTATCATGCGCTGCGCGATATTCTGACCCAATCGCGTTGTCACCTCTCGGCGGTCGAGGTCGATCCGAACGGCCTGCCCCCCGAGGCATTGCCCGATCATGCCGATGTGATCTTTACCACGCCAAGCCACCAGTCGCCCACCAATGCCACGATGCCACTGGACCGGCGCAAGGAGCTGCTGGCCAAGGCCCGCGAGATGGATGCGCTGATTGTCGAGGACGACTACGAGTTCGAAATCTCTTTCCTGCGCAGCCCCTCTCCGGCCCTCAAATCGCTCGATACCGAGGGGCGGGTGATCTACGTGGGCAGCTTTTCCAAGTCGATCTTTCCGGGGCTCAGGTTGGGCTATCTCGTTGGATCAAAACAGTTTATTCGCGAGTGCCGCGCCCTGCGCGCCTCGGTGCTGCGCCATCCGCCGGGGCATATCCAACGTACGGCGGCCTATTTCCTAAGCCTTGGACATTACGACAGCCTGATACGGCGCATGGGGCAGGTTTTCGCCCGCCGCCGCAAGGTGATGGAACAGGCCCTGACCAATCATGGCTTGGGGGTCGAGGGGCGCGGGGTCTTTGGCGGTTCGTCCATCTGGATGCGCGCGCCCAAGCGGGTCGATACCGAGGAACTGGATCATAACCTGCGCAAACGCAGCGTGCTGATCGAACCGGGGCGGCCCTTCTTTCGCGGCCCCGGCGCACCGCGCAACTTTTACCGGCTGGCCTATTCCTCGATTCCCTCCGAGCGCATCCCCGGCGGCATCGCGATTCTGGCCGAGGAACTGGCCAAGGCCAAAAATTAATGGCCTTGCGGGTGCGTCTCGTAACTATCTGTGAATTAATCTGAAAATTATTTTTCCGTGAATTTTCGCCTCGCTGCGTGTAATATAGTTTATCATCAATTGAGACGTTTGGTCTCAATAATTATTTGCACTGGACATAGCATGGCTTTACATCTGGCCCTACTTAACGGGTTCGCTGCGGCATACCTTCTGCCCGACTCGCCGGATTTCCGGCCATTTTTCTCTTGGGAGTGCCAAACATGAAGATGACCACCGAAGAAGCTTTCGTGAAAACCCTTCAACGCCACGGGATCCAACATGCCTTCGGGATCATCGGCTCGGCCATGATGCCGATCTCCGACCTTTTCCCAAAGGCCGGGATCACCTTCTGGGATTGCGCCCACGAAGGCAGCGCCGGCATGATGGCCGATGGCTACACCCGCGCCACCGGCAAGATGTCGATGATGATCGCCCAGAACGGCCCCGGCATCACCAACTTCGTGACCGCCGTGAAAACCGCCTACTGGAACCATACGCCGCTTCTGCTGGTCACGCCGCAAGCGGCGAACAAAACCATCGGTCAGGGCGGCTTCCAGGAAGTCGAGCAAATGAAGCTTTTTGAGGACATGGTCGCTTATCAGGAAGAGGTGCGCGACCCGTCGCGCGTGGCCGAGGTTCTGGCGCGCGTGATCTCAAAGGCGAAACAGCTTTCGGCCCCTGCGCAAATCAACCTGCCGCGTGATTACTGGACGCAGGTGATCGACGTTGAAATCCCGCAAGCCCTTGAATTCGAACGCTCTTCGGGTGGCGAAAACTCGGTTGCCGAGGCCGCGCGCATCATGTCCGAAGCCAAGAACCCGGTCATCCTCAACGGCGCGGGCGTGGTCCTGTCGAAAGGCGGCATCGCGGCCAGCCAAGCCTTGGCCGAGCGTCTGGATGCCCCCGTTTGCGTGGGCTACCAGCACAACGATGCCTTCCCCGGCTCGCACCCGCTTTTCGCGGGCCCGCTTGGTTACAACGGCTCAAAGGCTGGGATGGAACTGATCAAAGAGGCCGACGTGGTGCTCTGCCTCGGCACACGCCTGAACCCGTTCTCGACCCTGCCGGGCTACGGCATGGAATACTGGCCCGCCGACGCCAAGATCATTCAGGTCGACATTAACCCGGATCGCATCGGCCTGACCAAGAAGGTCAGCGTCGGTATCGTCGGCGATGCCGCCAAGGTGGCAAACGGCATCCTTACCCAACTCTCCGATACCGCCGGTGACGAAGGCCGCGACGCGCGCAAGGCCAAGATCGCCGAAACCAAATCCCGCTGGGCACAACAGCTTTCGTCGATGGATCACGAAGACGACGATCCCGGCACCTCGTGGAACGAACGCGCCCGCGCCGACAAGCCCGAATGGATGAGCCCCCGCATGGCGTGGCGTGCCATCCAAAGCGCCCTGCCACGCGAGGCGATCATCAGCTCGGACATCGGCAACAACTGCGCTATCGGCAACGCCTACCCGGCGTTCGAAGAGGGCCGCAAGTACCTTGCGCCGGGTCTGTTCGGGCCTTGCGGTTATGGCCTTCCGGCCATCGTCGGCGCCAAGATCGGCTGCCCGGACGTACCGGTTGTGGGCTTTGCCGGTGACGGCGCCTTCGGCATTGCGGTCAACGAACTCACCGCCATCGGCCGCAGCGAATGGCCCCCGGTCACGCAGATCGTCTTCCGCAACTACCAATGGGGCGCGGAAAAGCGCAACTCGACCCTGTGGTTCGACGATAACTTCGTCGGCACCGAGTTGGACGACGACGTCAGCTACGCCGGTATCGCCAAGGCCTGTGGCCTCAAAGGCGTGGTCGCCCGCACCATGGACGAACTGACCGATGCGCTGAACCAGGCGGTCAAGGACCAGATGGAAAACGGCACCACCACCCTGATCGAGGCGATGATCAACCAGGAACTGGGTGAACCCTTCCGCCGCGACGCGATGAAGAAACCCGTTGCCGTGGCCGGTATCGACGCCTCGGACATGACGCCGCAATAAGCAACGATAAGGGCTTGGGGGAGATGACAAAGACACCGATCAATCTGCTTTTGTCAGATCCCCCGGCCCATCGTGCGACCATTGCCCTAAGCGAAGGTGCAGACCCTCGTGTTGTCCAAGGGGGTCTTGCCGCCATTCAGGCCGGTTTGGCCGATGTCATCCTTGTAGGGGATGCCGGGGCCGTTGAAGAGGCCCTTGCCGATCAAGGCGCCGAAGCCAGCGATCACCTCACCATTCATGACCCTGCCACCAGCCCCCTCAGCGACAGCTTCGCCGAGGCGTTTTTCGATCTGCGCAAGCACAGGGGTGTAGATATGCAGGCCGCGCAGGCGGCTGTGCAATCCCCATTGGTCTATGCTGCCATGCTTGTACGCACGGGCCATGCCACCGGCACCGTCGGCGGGGCCGTGGCCACCACCTCCGATGTCGTGCGCACCGCCATTCAGGTCATTGGCAAGGCACCCGATGCCGCCATGATCTCAAGCTTTTTCCTGATGTACCCGCCGGAACAGGCCACGCCGCACGGCCGGGCCATGCTGTATTCCGACAGCGGGCTGGTGATCGACCCATCGGCCGATGAACTGGCCGAGATTGCCGCCGCCTCCGCCCGTTCCTGTCGGTCACTGATGCGCGAGGAACCCAAGCTCGCCTTTTTGTCGTTCTCCACCAAGGGCAGCGCCCGGCATGAGAAAGTGACCAAGGTCACCGATGCCTTGGCCAAGCTGCAAGCGGCCCACCCCGACCTGCACGCCGACGGCGAGTTGCAATTCGACGCGGCCTTCGTGCCCTCCGTGGGAGCAAGCAAGGCCCCCGAATCCGAGATCGCGGGGCAGGCCAATATCATGATCTTTCCCAACCTCGATGCGGGCAACATTGGCTACAAGATGACCCAACGCCTGGGCGGTTACGCCGCCATCGGCCCGATCTTGCAGGGCCTTGCAAAGCCCGCGAATGACCTTTCGCGTGGATGCAGCGCGGCGGACGTGACCGAAATGATCGCTGTCACGGTCTTACAGGCGATGGATTAGTCCCCGCCAATGAATTTCTACGAAACAGGGCAACCACGAAACAATGTTTTGCCCCGCTTCGGCTTCCCCGGCATCAATGTTCGGGAAAGATGACAAAAGAAGAAAACTGTCGCGGCTATGGGGCATCTGCCCTAACGTGACGCAGGATTAAAACAGGGATACGCGCATGACGCTTCACCAACCGAAGATCAACACCTCGCCCAAGGTCTCGGACGAGGTGCGCAAGACAACCTGCTACATGTGCGCCTGCCGCTGCGGCATCAATGTGCACATGAAGGACGGCAAGGTCGCCTATATCGAGGGCAACCGCGATCACCCGGTGAACAAGGGCGTGCTATGTGCCAAGGGCAGCGCCGGGATCATGCAGCACAACGCGCCGTCGCGCCTGCGTGCGCCCCTGAAACGCGTCGGCCCCCGCGGCTCGGGCGAGTTCGAGGAGATTTCGTGGGACGAAGCACTCGGCCTTGCCACCGAATGGCTGGCCCCCGTCCGCGAAAAGAACCCCGAAAAGCTGGCCTTTTTCACGGGCCGCGATCAATCGCAAAGCTTCACCAGCTTCTGGGCCCAAAACTTCGGCACCCCCAACTACGCAGCCCACGGCGGCTTTTGTTCCGTGAACATGGCGGCGGCGGGCATCTACACCATGGGCGGCGCCTTTTGGGAATTCGGGCAACCCGATTGGGATTATACCAAGCTGTTCATGATTTTCGGCGTGGCCGAGGATCACGATTCCAACCCCATCAAGATGGGCATCGGCAAGATCAAGGAACGCGGCGCGCGTGTGATCGGGGTGAACCCCATTCGTTCGGGCTATAACGCCGTGGCCGACGATTGGGTCGGCATCACGCCGGGCACCGATGGGTTGTTCATTCTGTCGCTGATCCACGAATTGCTCAAGGCGGGCCGGATTGATCTGGACTACCTCGCGCGTTTCACCAATGCGCCCTGCCTTGTGAACATGGACCCGGATTCGCCCGAACACGGGCTGTTGCTGCGCGATGACGACGGCAAGACGCTGGTCATCGACCGCAAGACAGGCAAGCTGACGCCCTTTGATCAACCCGGCGTGCAGCCCGACCTGTCGGCCAGTCACCGCAAGGCGGGCATTACCCATAAACCCGTGATGCACCTGATCGCCGAGCGCTACCTTGACGATCAATACGCCCCCGAGGCCGTGGCCGAGAAATGCGGCATAAAACCTGCGAAAATTCGCGCCATCGCCGCCGAACTGGCCCGCGTCGCCTTTGACGAGGCCTTCGAGCTGGATCACGAATGGACGGATTTCCGCGGCGAGACCCACAAGACCATGACGGGCCGCCCGGTCAGCTTCCATTCGATGCGCGGGATTTCCGCCCACTCCAACGGCTTTCAAACCTGCCGGTCGCTGCACCTGCTGCAAATCCTGCTGGGCACGGTCGAGGTTCCGGGCGGTTTCCGCTTCAAACCGCCCTACCCCAAACCCGTCAGCGCCCACCCCAAACCGCATTGCGGCGTGACACCGGGCAAGCCACTGGACGGCCCGCACCTCGGTTTTGTCCAAGGCCCCGACGATCTGGCGTTGAAAGACGATGGCAGCGCCGCCCGCATCGACAAGGCCTTCACATGGGAAAACCCCATGTCGGCCCACGGCTTGATGCACATGGTGATCTCCAACGCCCACGCGGGCGACCCTTACAAGATCGACACGCTCTTCATGTACATGGCGAATATGTCGTGGAACTCGTCGATGAACACGCGCGGCGTGATCGACATGCTGACCGACACCGACGAAAACGGCGATTACGTCATCCCGCATATCATCTATTCCGATGCCTATAGCTCGGAAATGGTTGCCTATGCCGACCTGATTTTCCCCGATACCACCTACCTGGAACGGCACGATTGCATCTCGCTGCTCGACCGCCCGATTTGCGAGGCGGATGCCGCCGCCGACGCCATCCGCTGGCCGGTGGTTGAGCCGGACCGCGACGTGCGCGGCTTCCAATCGGTGCTGTGCGAGTTGGGCGCGCGCCTCAACCTGCCCGGTTTCGTCAACGAAGACGGCAGCCAGAAATACGCCGATTACGGCGATTACATCACCAACCACGAACGCAAGCCGGGCATCGGCCCGCTGGCCGGATGGCGCATGGGCGAAGATGGCCTGACCCATGGGCGCGGCGGCCCGAACGAGGCGCAGCTCGACCATTACATCGAGAACGGCGGTTTCATGGTCAAGCACATCCCCGAGGATGCCAGCTATTACAAACCGTGGAACAAGGCCTATCAGGACTGGGCGGTAGAGCTTGGACTCTTCGACAGCCCGCAACACTATATCTTCGACCTTTACGCCGAACCCCTGCGCCGCTTCCAACTGGCCGCCGAAGGGCATGGTGACCGGCAACCGCCCGACCACCTGCGCGAACGGATCAAGGAAACGCTCGATCCGCTGCCGATCTGGTACGCGCCCTTTGAGGACACCGGCGTCGACACCGAGGAATTCGATGTTCACGCCCTCACCCAACGGCCCATGGCCATGTACCATTCATGGGGCACGCAAAACGCATGGCTGCGGCAAATCCACGGGCACAACCCGCTCTACCTGCCGACCAATATCTGGCAAAAGCATGGCTTTGCCGAAGGCGATTGGGCGCGCGTGACCTCGGCCCATGGTGAGATCACCGTGCCGGTGGCCCACATGGCCGCGCTCAATGAAAACACCGTCTGGACATGGAACGCCATCGGCAAGCGCAAGGGCGCCTGGGCGCTCGACAAGGACGCGCCCGAGGCGACCAAGGGCTTCCTGCTCAACCACCTCATTCACGAACTTCTGCCGCCCAAGGGGGATGGCCTGCGCTGGGCCAATTCCGACCCGGTGACCGGGCAGGCCGCATGGTTCGACCTGCGGGTCAAAATCGAAAAGGCAGAAGCCCCCGCCGAGGCGCAACCAGGGTTCGATCCGATCAAGTCACCCGTGGGCCAAGGCCCCGATCACCTTGAATGGAAGGTGGGCAAATGAGCGACACCATCCAAACACTCTCCGCCGCAACCGGGCCGCAATTCACTGAGGAGTGCTGCGCATGACAACGCTTCCCGAAAAAACCGACCGCAAACTGGGGCTGGTGATCGACCTTGATACCTGTGTCGGCTGTCACGCCTGCGTGGTCTCCTGCAAAGGCTGGAACACCGAAAACTACGGTGCGCCCCTCTCGGATCAAGACCCCTATGGCGCCGATCCGACGGGCACCTTCCTCAACCGCGTGCATTCCTACGAAGTGCAACCCGAGGAAGGCGCCGCGCAACTCATCCACTTCCCCAAATCCTGCCTGCATTGCGAAGACGCCCCCTGCGTCACCGTCTGCCCCACCGGGGCCAGCTACAAGCGCACCGAGGACGGTATCGTTCTGGTGAACGAGACCGATTGCATCGGCTGTGGGCTTTGCGCCTGGGCCTGCCCCTATGGCGCGCGGGAAATGGACGCCGCCGAAGGCGTGATGAAGAAATGCACCCTCTGCGTCGACCGCATCTATAACGACAACCTGCCCGAGGTGGACCAGGTGCCCGCCTGCGTGCGCACCTGCCCCGCAGGGGCCCGGCATTTCGGCGATCTGGGCGACCCCGACAGCGAGGTCAGCCAACTTGTGGCCGAACGCGGCGGCATGGACCTGATGCCGGAACAGGGCACCAAGCCGGTGAACCAATACCTGCCGCCCCGGCCCAAGGATGAACTGGATCGTACTGCGGCCCCCGAGGACAGCGAGATCGACGTTCTGGCCCCCTACCTCAATCCCGTCGCCGACAGCCCCAAGGGCTTCCTCGGCTGGCTCGACAAGACATTGGAGAAGCTCTGATGCATCCCGCACCCTCCGTCATCATCTTCACGACGCTGTCCGGTCTGGGCTTTGGCCTGCTGTTCTGGCTCGGGCTTGGCTTTCCCGCCGTCACCGGCTGGACCGCCTTCGCCTTCTTTGCCATCGCCTATGCACTGGCCGTCGGCGGGCTTCTGGCCTCCACCTTTCACCTCGGCCACCCCGAACGCGCGATCAAGGCCTTCACGCAGTGGCGCTCAAGCTGGCTCAGCCGCGAAGCTTGCACCAGTGTCGCCGCGCTCGTCGTTATGGGCCTCTACGGCGCAGGGTTGGTGTTCTTTGGGGAACGCTGGGCGCTGCTGGGCTGGATCGGCGCGGCGCTCTCGCTACTGACCGTCTACACCACCTCGATGATCTACGCCCAAATGAAAACCGTGCCGCGCTGGCAGACGCCACTGACCCCGGTGCTGTTCCTGACCCTCGCCATAACCGGCGGCGCGATTCTGTCCGGTGAAGTCACTGCCGCACTGGTGCTTTTGCTATTGGCTGCGGTGGTGCAGGTCATCTGGTGGCAACGCGGCGATGGCGCGCTTGCGGGCAGCGGCACGAACCTCGCCACAGCCACCGGCCTCGGCAAACCCGGTCAAGTCCGCGCCTTCGAGCCGCCCCATACCGGCACAAACTACCTCCTGCGCGAATTCGTCCACGTGGTGGGCCGCAAACACGCGATGAAACTGCGCCTCATTGCGCTCGTGCTGGGCTATGCCCTGCCCTTCGCCCTGCTGGCGCTGCCCTTCAACCACGTCTTTGCCCTGCTGGCCGTGCTCAGCCACCTGACAGGGATCGCCGCCTCGCGCTGGCTGTTCTTCGCCGAGGCCGAACACGTGGTAGGCCTCTACTACGGCAAACGGTAACAATATCCCGGACACGGGCTTCTTCTGGCCCGAAATATCCTGGGGAAGTTTGAAAATCCTCTGATTTTCAAACTGGGGCAAAGCCCCTAACGGCGCGCGACAGCGCGCTTATCCGGCGCGCCGCAGGCGCGCAGTTTGGAATGCGTTCGGGCCACGCAGGCCTTGGGGGCGCTGCCCCCAAACCCCCGGGATATTTAGCGCCAGAAGAAGACGGATCGAGCGCGTCACTCCCAGCCGTCGGTCCATTCGTCGACCTTGGGTTCGATCTTGTTCCTTTTGAACCGCCTCCAGCGCGCCCAGATGCCCCAGGCGAAGGCCGCAAGGATCGTCAGAACGATAATGTTGAACCACGGGATAAGCCGCGCATCGGGGCCGGTGACCTGCTTGATGCCAACCGCATTGGGAAAGATCGACAGGAACTCGTTGCGCCAACCATAGTGGGTGACGGCATACCACTCGGGTTCAGCCTTGCTTGAGACCGCATCGCTGGCATCGGTATAAAGGTTCGCCGTGTCGAACTTGAAATAGGGCGGCCAGCCCCAGCCGGTGTCCTCGTTGCGATAGACCATCGGGTCGCCATCCGGGTCGATCGCCTGAATGAACTGCACGTCCCAGCTTTGCAGGCGTTCTTGTGACTGGTCCGACGCCGCCCAGAACACCTTGGTCCAGCCGGTCACGTCCTGGCGTTCTTCGTAGGTGTTCACGATCCGCACGATATCGCGCTGCGGCAAGGTGTAGTGCAAGAACCCCACCACGACCGCCCAGAACAGCCCCCAGAACGCCCATTTGACATAAACCATCACAAGCCCCTTCACATGAAATTCGTCACATAGATAATCATGCCGATCACCACAACCGGCACCACGTAGATGAGCGCGATCAGCTTGCGGCGCAAGGATCGCTCATATTGCGCCATGCCTCGGGTGATATAGGTTTCCTTGTCACCGGGGCGCCCCGTATCGTTCCATTCCTGCTCCAGTTTGCGCCGCCGCACCGCGCGCGACCAGAACGAAACGATGACATAGATCACCGACAGGATCAGGAAACCGAAAACCACCAATCGCAGGAATGCCAGCATGGCCTGTCCTTTTCATCTGCGCTTCCCTCTGCATAAGCGGCAGGCGTTCGCAGGGCAATGACGATCCATGCAAAAAGGGCGCCCCGGTGGCCGCCCTTCCGCTGCGTTCTGCGGATCTGGCTTAGCCCACCACGTTGAACTCCGGCCCATAGGGATAGCCGGTGATGTTCTCGTTGCCATCCTCGGTGATGATCAGGATATCGTGTTCGCGGTAGCCGCCCGCACCCGGCTGCCCCTCGCCAATGGTCAGCATCGGCTCCATCGAGATCACCATGCCCGGCTCAAGCACCGTGTCGATATCCTCGCGCAGTTCCAGCCCCGCCTCGCGGCCATAATAATGCGACAGCACCCCGAAGGAGTGCCCATAACCAAAGGTCCGGTATTGCAGCAGGTCCCGCTCAGCGAAGAAATCGTTGATCTTGTGGGTCACCTCAGCACAGCCTGCCCCGGGTTTCAGAAGGCTCATCCCATATTCATGTGCGGCCACGTTGGCCTCCCAGATTTTCAGGCTGGCCTCGTCCACCTCGCCCATAAACATCGTGCGCTCAAGCGCCGTGTAATAGCCCGAGATCATCGGGAAGGTGTTGAGGCTCAGGATATCACCGCGTTGCAATTGCCGCGCCGTCACGGGGTTATGCGCGCCATCGGTGTTCAGCCCCGATTGGACCCAGACCCAAGTATCGCGGTATTCGGCATCGGGGAAGGATTTGGCGATCTCCCACTCCATTGCATCGCGCCCGGCCATGGCCACGTCGATCTCGCGCGCGCCTTCCTTGACGGCCTCGCGGATGGCATAACCGCCCACATCGGCCACCCGCGCCGCTTCGCGGATCAACACAAGTTCGGCGGGGGATTTATGCATCCGCTGGCGCATCGTGGTGGGGGCGATGTCCACCATTGTCAGGGGCTGCAGGAAATCCTCAAGCTTGTCGCGCTGTTGCAGGGTCAGGTGATCGCCCTCATACCCCACGACGCGCCCCTCGCCCGTCACCGACAGGATCGCGCGCCAGAAATTATCGCGCTGCCAGTCGGTATAGGTGATGTTGTCGCCATGGCAGCGCCGCCAAGGTTGGCCCGCGTCGATGCCCGCGCTGATCGTCACGCTTTCGCTTTCGGTCACCACAAGCCCATAGGGCCGCCCGAAAGAGCAATAGAGGAACCCGCTGTAATAGGCGATATTGTGCATCGAGGTGAAAACCGCCGCTTGCACACCGGCCTCATCCATTCGCGCGCGCAGCCCCTTCAGCCGCGCCTCGTACTCGACCTCGGCAAAGGGCAGCGGGGCCTTTTCGCCGTTGTGGAAACGATACATCTCAGGACGTGCAGTCATACGACCCTCCTTCAACAGAAAGGTCCCGGCGTTCAGGACTGTTTGGGTGAAGGCCCCAAGCGGGCGACGCCATCGCCCCGGCCATAGGCTTTCCTTGCTGATCGCGCGCAATCTGGCAAGATGAATTTGACCTAGGAAAGGGAATTTTATCGCCATGACAGCCAAACCCGGCCCCCGCAACCTGATCACCGATGTGCCCGGCCTTCGCGTGGGTCAAGCACAGGATGACACCGTCAAAACCGGGGTCAGCGTGTTGTTGGGCGACGCGCCTTTCACCTGCGGGGTGCATGTGATGGGCGGCGCGCCGGGGACGCGGGAAACCGATCTTCTGGCCCCCGACAAGACCGTGGAACAGGTGGATGCCCTTGTGCTTTCCGGCGGCTCGGCCTTTGGGCTTGATGCCGCCTCGGGCGTGGCCGATGGCTTGCGCGCCATGGGGCGCGGCTTTGCCGTGGGGGATCAGCGCGTGCCCATTGTGCCCGGGGCGATCATTTTTGACCTGCTCAATGGCGGCGATAAGGATTGGCCCGACAACCCCTATAAACGCTTGGGGCAAGAAGCCTTGGCCGCCGCCTCTGACAACATCGCGCTTGGCAGTCACGGCGCGGGCACCGGCGCCACCACCGCCACCCTCAAAGGCGGCATCGGCTCTGCCTCAATCATGCTGCCCTCGGGCCATACGGTAGGAGCGCTTGTCATCGTCAATGCCCTTGGCTCGGCCACCGTAGGTGAAAGCCCCCACTTCTGGGCCGCGCCCTTCGAGCAGAGCGACGAGTTCGGCGGCCTCGGCCCTGCCAGAACCTATCCCGATCTCACGACGCCGCCAACCAAGCTCGGCCAACACGCCAATACCACCATCGGCATCGTCGCCACCGACGCGGCGCTTACCAAACCGCAATGCACGCGGCTGGCCACCGCCGCGCATGATGGCTATGCTCGCGCCTTGGTGCCATCGCATACGCCGATGGATGGCGATTTGATATTTGCCGCGGCCACCGGCGCACGCGCCCTCACCGAGCCACTGTCCGAAACCCTCATGCTGGGCCACGCGGCGGCCACCTGCATGGCGCGGGCCATCGCGCGCGGGGTCCATGCCGCCACGGCCGCCGAAGGCGACACGCTTCCCACTTGGAAGGATAAATTCGGCTAGGGCCTACCCGGCAAGGCCCAATTGCTGCCCCAAGGCCTGCAACCCCAAAGGCTCCAGCGCCTCGCTCTCGGCCTCTTCAACCGGCACGCCCTGCGCCCGCAAAGCCCCGGCAAAGCCCAGCCTGTCGCCGATCACCGCCACCTGCTGACCCAGCCAATAGGCCCGCGCGGCGGCCAGTTCCGCGCCGATCAAATGCCCGGTCAGCGCCCCCGCCTTTCCGGCCACTTCCGCCGCGCGCAGATGTGCGGCCAACCGCTCGGGCCGGCTCAGGCTATCGGCAACGGCGCTCTCTTCGGGGTGATCCGCCCCGCCTAGGGCCGCGTTCAAACGTGGGGTCAGGAAGCTTTGACAACTCACCACCTCATCGGCGCTGATATGCATCCAATGACTGATCCCGCCCTCGTGGGCGCAAAGGATTCCATCCCAATTCTCACGGCTGACCAGAAACCCGGCAATCCAGATACGCACCCATGCGCCGATCACATCCGGCGGCCTGTCTTGGGTCAGCGCCGGGCATCCGGCGCCGGTTTTCGGCAGAACCGGGGCTGGAACGGCCTGCGGCGCACCATCGCCAATCCGAATGAGCTTGGCCTCACCATGGCCCAAGGCCGCAAGCGCCCCGGCCTCGTCCGCACCCCGTGCCGACGATACCCACGTCGCGCCCCGCATCGCATGGGCCGCAACCCCCGTTCCACCGTGACGGCCAATGGCAATCCAATCACTCATGACCGATCAACGCGCCTGCAACTGGCGTACAAGTCCGCCCATGTCATAGCCCGCCGCCCGCGTGGCGTTCAGGATCTCGTCAGCCCCCAAGTCGTCGTACTTCACAAGGCTCCACAGCATCGTGCAACGCGTCCCGGTCCGGCAATAGGCCAGGATCGGCTTGGGCATCTCCTCAAGCGCTTGGGCGAAATCCTGCGCCGCCTGCGGCGTCACCATGCCCGACACGATCGGCACGCTGCGCACCTCAAGCCCCGCCGCCTCGGCGGCCTTGGCCACATCGTCATAGTGGGGCTGGCCATATTCCTCGCCATCCGGGCGATTGCACAGGATGGATTTGAACCCGGCCTGCACCACCGCCTCCACTTCGCTCACATCAATCTGTGGCGAAACCGAAAAATCATCCGAAAGCTTGCGGGCATCCATGGGCACTCTCCTTTGGCATCCCCTGACATATGCCCCCAAGAGCGACCAAATTTCAATGCGACCGCAAGTCGTCCCGTCCAAGACACCCTGCAAACTTGTGCGCAACAGCAACCATAAGGCGTCTGACCCGCCGATACCGGCACGAAAACCGCGGCGAAAGATGTGCAAAGGCCACTTTCAGGCCCTTGCCACCGCCCTGTCCAACACCATGTCGGGCGGCCCGATGTATTACCTGACCAAGGGCTTTGCCGAACGCGGGTTGCCGGGCGGTAAAATCCTTGCCGTGATGTTCTCGATCTTCTGTATCCTCGGTGCACTGGGGGGCGGCAACATGTTCCAAGCCAACCAGGCCCACCAGCAGATCAGCGGCATCGTCGGCGCCTACCCCGGCTGGATCACCGGCGTGATCTTCGCCCTTGTCGTCTTTGCCGTGATCATCGGCAGCCTGAAGTCCATCGCCCGCGTCACCGAGAAAGTCGTGCCGTTCATGGGCGTGATGTACGTGCTGGCCGCCCTGATCATCATCCTCGCCAATGCCGATATGATCGGCTGGGCCTTCGGGCAAATCTTCGCCGGTGCCTTCACCGGGCTTGGCGTGGCGGGCGGGCGGCATGGTCGGCGCGCTGATCCAGGGCTTCAAACGCGAATTTCAAAGCTATTCCGAGCGCCTGCGCTCGGGCGAGATCAAGAATTTCAAATAGACAACGTTTTCCAATATCCTGAACAGGGCCGGCCATACGCCGGCCCTTTTTCGTGCTATGATGCCTTGGCCGCAGCCGGTTGATGAACGCGATCCGCGCTCTTACCTCTGCGAGTGATATAAGACGCAACACGGCCGACTTGCAATTGAAAGAAAGGATTACCCATGGCTGATAAAGACGCATACGAAAAGAAACTAAAGGCGCAACTCGACGAATGGCAGGCCAACATCGACAAGATGCGCGCCCAAGCACAAGAGGCCAGCGCCGACGCCCAGATCAAGTATCAAGAACAAATCAAGGAGTTGCGCAGCCAACGCGACGAGATGGAAACCAAGCTCAAGGAACTGCAACAGTCGCAAACCGCCGCTTGGGAAGACGTCAAGGCAGGCGCCGACAAGGCATGGGACGACATGACCAAGGCCATGCAGGACGCCTGGAAACGCTTTACCTGACACCAAGCACAGGGTGCGCAGTCACTGCGCACCCTGCAACCTCACGCCGCCGCAAACCCCTTGTCCAGCGCGGTGAGGATCCGGTCTACCTCGCCTTCGGTGATGGTCAGGGGCGGTGACATCAGGACGTTATGCGCCCCCAGCCGCACCATGGCCCCGGCTTCATAGGCCGTCTGGTGCACGCGCTTCATGGTCTCGGCATCCATCGGTGTCTTGGCCGCCCGGTCACTGACAAGTTCGATCCCGGTCATCAGCCCGTGACCCCCGCGCACATCGCCGATAATGTCGTATTTCTCGGCAAGCTTACACACACCTTCATAAAGCTGCGTACCGCGCGCCGCGGCGTTGCTCTTGGTGTCCAGCCGCACGGTCTCGCTCAGGCAGGCGACAACCGCCGCCGCGCCAACGGGATGCGCCGAATAGGTATAGCCGGTCCAGATCGCCCCCTCCGGCCCGGCGCTTTCAAACACATCCGCCACCTTGTCCGACAGCAGAACACCCCCCACCGGGAAATAGCCGCTGGTGATTCCCTTGGCGATGGTCATCATGTCGGGCTTCACGCCCCAATGCCGCGCGCCGGTCCAATCGCCCGTCCGGCCAAAGCCACAGATCACCTCGTCACTGATCATCAGTATACCGTAACGGTCACAGACCTCGCGCATATGCTTCATGAAGCTGGCATCGGGCACGATCACCCCGCCCGCGCCCTGAATCGGCTCCATGATGAAGGCGGCAATCGTGCTAGGGTCTTGGAACTCGATCTCGTCCACCATCGCCGCCGCGATCTTCTCAGCCAGCTTGGCAGGGTCGGTTTCATCAAAGGGATTGCGATAGGTATAGGGGCTGGGCAGATGAAAACAGCCCGGCAAAAGCGGCTCATAGGTGATGCGGAAACGGTTATTGCCGTTTACGCTGGCCCCGCCCCAATGCGTCCCGTGATAGCCTTTCTTGAGGCTCAGGAACTTGGTCCGCGTCGGCTCTCCGCGCAGGCGGTGATACTGCCGCGCCATGCGCAACGCGGTGTCCACGCTGTCCGACCCGCCCGAGGTGAAAAACACCCGGGCCATGCCATCTTCGGCAAAGAACTCCTGCACCGCGTATGACGCTTCGATCGCCGCCGGGTTCGAGGTGCCGGCAAAGGCCGAATAATAGGGCAACTGCCAAAGCTGATCGGAAATCGCCTGTTTCACCGCGTCGTTGGAATACCCAAGGTTCACGCACCACAGGCCGCCCACGGCATCCACCGCGCGATGGCCGTCAATGTCGATAATCTCGACACCCTCGGCCCCCTTGATGATCTTGGGGGCGTTGTCTTGCGCCTCGCCGGGGTGGCCCATCGGGTGCCACAGATGCCGGGCGTTCATCTCACGCAGGAAATTGTCGTCTTTCATCGGGGCGCTCCTTGGGCTGAGTCTCGGATTTGATCAAATCCTGACACCACCCCGCCCCCAAGTCCAGTAGAGTCAGCTTTCCTCGCGGCCCCAGCCTTCGGATTGCATCTCGCGCAAGCGGCTGGCGGTGCGTTCGAACTCGAAACTGCCCTCACCCTCGACATACAAATACTCCGGCTCCGCCGCCGCCGAACAGATCAGCCGTACCTTGGCCTCATAAAGCGCATCAATCAGCGTGACAAAGCGCTTGGCCTCGTTGAAATTCGACCGGCTCAATCGCGGCACGTTCTCCAACACCAGAACCCGCGCCGCCTGCGCCAGTGCAAGGTAATCCGCCGGGCCAAGCGGCTTGCCGCAGAGATCATAGAACGAGGCCCGCGCCACACCATTGCGAAACGCCGGTATCTCGACCTCGCGCTTTTTCACATGCAGGGTCAAAGGCTCGCCCCCCTGCCCGTCGGTCAGGCCCTGCCAAACCTCTTCAACCTGCGCCCGCGCCTCCGGCCCCAACGGCGCGAAATAGGTGGGCGAGCCTGCCAGCCGATCCTGCCGGTAATCGGTGGGGCTGACCATCTCGTGCACCACCATCCGCTCTTTCAGAAGGTCGATGAACGGCAGGAACAGCTGCCGGTTCAACCCGTCCTTGTAAAGATCATCGGGCACCCGGTTACTGGTCGTTATCACCACGACACCCGCCTCGAACAAGGCCTCGAACAACCGCCCCACGATCATTGCATCGGTGATATCGGTGATCTGCATCTCGTCGAAGGCCAAAAGGCGCACGTCCTCGACAACCTGCTTGGCAACGGGCGCAAGGGCATCCTCCACCCCCTCGGCCCGGGCCTTGTGCATGCCCGAATGGATTTCCTGCATGAAGGCATGGAAATGCACCCGGCGGCTTGGCACGTCCAACCCCTCCACGAACAAATCCATCAACATGGATTTGCCGCGCCCCACACCGCCCCACAGGTAAAGGCCCTTCACATCGGGGGGCGCTGTTCGCCTGAACCACCCCCGTTTCACGGGCTGCATCACCCCCTCGCGAATGCGGTCAAACTCTGGCAACACCGCTTCCTGCGCGGGGTCCGGCGTCAGGCTGCCCTCGGCCACCAGCCGGGCGTAACGATCACTCATGCGTTCCATGGCCCCGCCATAGCGCACCGAATATCGTTAGGGAAGAACCCGCGCTCAGATCCTGTATCCCAACGCGCGAACGTCATCCGCCAACCCTTCGCTCAGCCGCGCTTGATCCTCGGGCGACAACTCCTGCTGCCAGCGGCCTGACCGGCCCGATTGGATATGCCGATCCGCCAGATGCGTGTCGCTGTCCTCGCGCAACGTGCGGCGGCTGTTTCGGATCGTCTTGATCCCCGCGCCTTTGCCCTCGGCCACGGCCTGCGCGATCCTGGCATGGGCACGCTGGCTGGTCGCCCCGCAAATCGCGGCCACCCGGCCCGCGTCCAATTCAACGCCCAGCGCCCCGGCGATCCGCGAAACATGGGCAGGCGTATCCGCCACCAAATCCTCGTACCTGATCGCCATGCCCCCCGTTGCCGCCAAGGTTTGACGATGAAACCGCACATAGTGGCGCATGTTCGCCATCGACAACTCCAGCGGATGATCGTGCAACCGCATCAGCGACACACAACAATCCCGCGGGTCACGATAGTTGCAGAAACTCACCGCCTCGGCGCCCAGGGCCTTGATGCGCTGCGTGTCTTCCGCCGTCCACTGATGGCAATGGAAAACAACGGAACGCCCGGCATGGCCGCGCTCCATCACCTCGCGCAGCATGTCACCGGGGCTGGCCGGGGGATTCAGGCTTTCAACCTCGCCCTGCCCCTCCAGAATCCGGCGAATGATCGCATTGACCAAAACCGTGCCACTGCGCGGGATCCCTGCGTTGATAATAATCATCCCTGCCCCTCGAAGACTGTCGCCCAAGCCTATCGCCGCAGACCTTCAAGAACCACCATTGATATCGCCGATCACAAACCCTGAATTGACGACCCCCCGAAAATTCCTAAAGTCGCACCAGCGAACCAAGGACAGATCATGCAGAAATCCACCCCCCTCTTCACGCCCGTCCTGATCGCGGGCTGTGTGATCATGCTGATCTCCTTCGCGATCCGCGCTTCCTTCGGGGTGTTCCAGATCCCGATCGCCGAAGAGTTCGGCTGGCTCCGGACCGAGTTTTCGCTTGCCATCGCCATCCAGAACCTCGCATGGGGCATCGGCCAACCCATATTCGGCGCCATTGCCGAACGCATCGGCGACCGCAAGGCCATTATCATTGGCGCCCTCACCTATGCCGCCGGGCTGGTGCTGTCGTCCTTCGCGGTCTCGCCCGAGGCGCATCAATTCTATGAAATCCTCGTCGGCTTCGGCATCGCGGGCACCGGCTTTGGCGTGATCCTTGCCGTGGTCGGCCGCGCCAGCAGCGATGAAAACCGCTCCATGAGCCTTGCCATCGCCACCGCCGCAGGCTCGGCCGGTCAGGTCTTCGGCCCCCCCGTGGCCGAGGCGCTCTTGGGCGTCATGAGCTGGCAAATGGTCTTCGTCGCCTTCGCCGCCACGGTGCTGGCCAGCCTGATCTTCCTGCCGCTGATGCGCGCGCCCGAGCCCGCCTCCAAGGCCGAACTGGAAGAGAGCATGGGCCAAATCCTCGGCAAGGCCTTCCGCGACCCGTCCTATACGCTCATCTTCCTCGGCTTCTTCTCCTGCGGCTATCAACTGGGCTTCATCACCGCGCATTTTCCCGCCTTCGTGACCGAGATGTGCGGCCCCATCGCCGCGGGCGGGGTGCTGCACAACATCGGCATCACCACCACCTCCGCCCTTGGGGCCATTGCCATCGCCGTGATCGGCCTTGCCAACGTCGCAGGCACCTTGACGGCGGGTTGGCTTGGCAACCGCTATTCCAAGAAATACCTGCTGGCAGGCATCTATGCCGGGCGCACCATCATTGCCGCCGCCTTCATCATGGTGCCGATGACCCCGGCCACGGTCCTTCTTTTCTCGGCCAGCATGGGGGCGCTTTGGCTGGCCACCGTGCCGCTGACCTCGGGCCTTATCGCGCATCTCTACGGGCTGCGCTACATGGGCACGCTCTATGGCATCGTCTTCTTCAGCCACCAGTTGGGCAGCTTCATGGGCGTCTGGCTGGGCGGGCGCATGTATGACCTGACGGGCGGCTACACCATGGTCTGGTGGATCGGCGTCGGCGTCGGCGCCTTCTCGGCCCTCGTTCACCTGCCCGTGCGCGAGACCCGCCTGATCCCCAAAACCACTTGAGGCCACGCCACCACCCCGCTATCTCACGGGGGCAAAGGAGCCCGCGCCATGAGCCTCAACACATTCGGACATCTCTTTCGCGTCACCACATGGGGCGAAAGCCACGGCCCCGCCCTGGGCGCCACCGTCGATGGCTGCCCGCCGGGCATTCCGGTGGACGAGGCGTTCATCCAGCAATGGCTCGACAAACGCCGCCCCGGTCAGAACAAGAACACCACGCAGCGCAATGAACCCGACGCGGTGCAAATCCTCTCGGGCGTGTTCGACGGGCAGACAACCGGCACCTCGATCCAGCTGATGATCGAAAACACCGACCAACGCTCCCGCGACTATGGCGAGATTGCCCAGACCTTCCGCCCCGGCCACGCCGATATCACCTATCACCAGAAATACGGCCTGCGCGACTATCGCGGCGGCGGGCGCAGCTCGGCCCGCGAAACAGCGGCCCGCGTGGCGGCGGGCGGGATCGCCCGTGCGGCGCTACGCGAACTGGTGCCGGGGCTTGAGATCAAGGGCTACATGACCCGCATGGGCGACATGACGATCGACCGCGACAACATCGACTGGGCCGCGATCGACAGCAATGATTTCTGGCTCCCCGATGCGAAAGCCGCGCCGGAGTGGGAGGCTTACCTGCAAAAACTCCGCAAGAACAAAAATTCCGTCGGCGCCGAAATCGAAGTAGTCGCGCGTGGCGCCCCCGTAGGCCTTGGCGCGCCGGTTTACGGCAAACTCGACACCGACCTTGCCGCCGCCATGATGTCGATCAACGCGGTGAAGGGCGTGGAAATCGGCGAAGGGATGGCGGCCGCCCGCCTGACAGGCACCGCAAACGCCGATGAGATTTTCATGGGCGAGAACGGCCCCGAATATTCCTCGAACCATTCGGGCGGCATCCTGGGCGGCATCTCAACCGGGCAAGACGTGGTGGTGCGCTTCGCCGTCAAACCCACCTCTTCGATCCTGACACCCCGCCGCTCTATCCGCATGGACGGCACGCCCACCGAGGTCGTCACCAAGGGCCGCCACGACCCCTGCGTCGGCATCCGCGCCGTGCCCGTGGGCGAGGCGATGATGGCCTGCGTCCTGCTTGATCACCTCATGCTCCACCGCGCCCAAGTCGGCGAAGGGCCAAGGGGCAAGATCGGGTGATCACCGAAGGCTGCGCAGCGTCCCGCCCCGAACCTCTGCCGCTTCGCGCTGACGGGTGCTGCCATCGCAAAACGTACAAAAATCACGTACAAAGCGTACAAATTGTACAACTTTCACCACGAGCGCCCTTGGCCGGAATTACCGAAGTTGCAAATCTGCGAACTGCCCCGTTCCCCGGTCCGATATGAACCGCAACGTGCGCCCCTGAACCTTCACGGCCTGGCAATTCGGCCCAAGGTCGGTCTGGCCCCAATATAAATCCCGGCAAAAGTACCCCGATTGCCAGCGCCACGCGCCGGTTACATCCCGGCCAAAGGCGCGTCCCTCGATCCGGCCATCGCGTGTGACATCCAGCTTGATACCGAACCGGGTCAGTTTCCGACCATCTACAAGCGACAAAAACGCAGATTTTTCCGAGACTTGGTTAAATCCTTCGGCCCCAACCGGGGTGGCCAAGCCAAGCGCCAAGGCCAATGTCACAACATATCTCATGGGTCGTGTTCCTGTGGCAATACATCACGGATACGCCCCCAAGCCTGATTTGGATCAGTTTTCGCTCAACCCCAGCACGTCCAGCATATCGTATTCCCCGGGTCCGCGCCCTTGCCCCCAAAGCGCGGCTTTCAGGGCACCACGGGCAAAAACCGCCCGATCACTGGCCACATGCCGCAGGGTAATCCGCTCGCCCGCGGCGGCAAACAGCACATCATGTTCCCCCACGATGTCCCCGCCCCGAACAGCGTGAAAGCCGATATGCCCCCTCTCTCGCTTGCCCGTGATCCCGTCGCGTCCACGGTCTGACACGGCCTCAAGGTCCACGCCCCGCCCCTCGGCGGCGGCCTCGCCCAGCATCAGGGCAGTGCCAGAAGGCGCATCGACTTTCTGGTTGTGGTGATACTCAAGCACCTCGATATCAAAGTCTTCGTCCAATGCGGCAGCGACCTTTTTCGTCAATTGTACCAACAGGTTAACCCCAAGGCTCATGTTCCCTGCACGGATCACGACCGCATGCCGCGCGGCGGCCTTGACCTTGGCAAGGTCGTCCTCGGTCATGCCCGTGGTGCCGATGACATGCACGCAGCGCGCCTGCGCCGCGATCCCTGCAAAGCCCACCGTGGCGGCGGGGGCGGTAAAGTCGATCACGGCATGTGCCTTGGCGAAAGCCTCCAACGCGTCGTCGGTGACGGTAACCCCCAAAGCGGCCCCGCCCATGGCCTCGCCCACATCGCGACCGATCCAGTCGTGGCCCTTGCGCTCCAAGGCCCCGATCAACTTGGCCCGGCCACTTTCAACAATGGTGCGGACCAACATCTGGCCCATCCGCCCCGAGGCGCCCGTTACCACAATGCCCGGCAAGTCTGTCATCGCGTTTGTCTCCCGTTCCGATTTGGCCTTGCATAGCGCGCGCGGCCCCGATTGGCAAAGCCGCTTTCATGGGCGGACCCCTGCCGATCATCGCTTGGCAAATCAGGCCCGAGTGATTAGATGCGAGGCATGGCAAAGAACAAGTTTCACGATGGCCCCGGCCCCTCCCAACGGCAACTCCGCGTCGGCGAGTTGATCCGCCGGACCCTGTCCGAGGTGCTGATGCGCGGCGATATCCACGATACCGATCTCAACCGCATGTCGGTCACCGTGGGCGAGGTCCGGATCTCCCCCGACCTCAAGATCGCCACGGCCTATGTCATGCCCCTTGGCGGCGAAGGTCAGGACGATTTGATCGAACTGCTTGCCCGCAACAAGGGTGAGCTACGTCGCCTTATCGGTAAAAAACTTGAACTGAAATACGCCCCCGACCTGCGATTTCGCCTCGACGGCACCTTCGACCAGATGGATGAAACCCGCCGCCTGTTTTCCCAAGAAAAAGTTCGCCGGGATGTCGAGGGCTAAGCGCCTCGCTGCGCTGGCGCTTGCCCTTGTGGGGTTGGCAAGCCCCGCGTTGGCCGTGGATTGCGGTGTGCTTGAACACGCCGGTGCGCGATACACGATTTGCAAGGTCGATGCGACGCGCGAGACCATCCGCTTGTTCCTCAACGACCCGGAAACCGGCAAACCCCTGGGAAGCTTCGATAATGTCGCGGCCTTGACCGAAAGACACGGTGAAACTCTCGCCTTTGCGATGAACGCGGGCATGTACCATCAAGACCGTTCGCCCGTTGGCCATTACCTTGAAAAGGGCAACGAGCGCCGGGGCGTTATCACCTCCGAGGGGCCGGGCAATTTTGGCCTTCTGCCCAATGGGGTGTTCTGCGTATCCGACAAAAGCGCGCGGGTCTATGAAACCAACAGCTATCTCGCCAAGGCCCCTGCCTGTGCCTATGCCACCCAGTCCGGCCCGATGCTGGTGATCGACGGCGCGCTTCATCCGCGGTTTCTCAAAGACAGCGACAGCCGCTATATCCGAAATGGCGTGGGCACATCCGCAGACGGCAAAACCGTGTATTTCGCCATTTCTGAAAGCGCGGTGAATTTTCATGACTTCGGCACGCTTTTCCGCGATACCCTCAAGGTGCCGCAGGCGCTTTACTTCGATGGCAATATCTCGCGGCTTTATGTCCCCGGCCAGAACCGCCATGACATGGGCTTTCCCATGGGGCCGATCGTGGGCGTGACGAAACCCACCGAATGACCCCCACAGCCTGAATTGACAGCGCCCGAACCTTGGGCTACCCCGCCGCCTTCATCTTGGGCAAAGGGCAGGCACCATGGCACGCAAACGCAAAGGGCGCGATATTTCCGGCTGGCTGATTGTCGACAAGCCCGCCGGCATGACCTCGACCTCGGTGGTCAACAAGGTCCGCTGGGCGCTTCAGGCCAAGAAGGCCGGCCATGCAGGCACGCTGGACCCCGAGGCGACAGGGGTTTTGGCCGTGGCCCTTGGCGAGGCAACCAAGACCGTCCCCTACATCACCGATGCGCTCAAGGCCTATGAATTTACCGTTCGCCTGGGCCAAGCCACCAACACCGATGACGCCGAGGGCGAGGTCACCGCCAAAAGCGACACGCGCCCCGATGACGCCGCGATCAAGGATGCCCTGGGCCGGTTCGTGGGCGAGATCATGCAGGTTCCGCCGAAATATTCGGCCGTGAAAATCGACGGCGAACGCGCCTACAAGCGCGCCCGCGACGGCGAGGAGTTCGAGGTCGAGGCCCGCCCCCTTTGGGTTGAGGAGCTTTTGCTGATCGACCGCCCCGATGCCGATCACGTCACGCTTGAAATGACCTGCGGCAAGGGCGGCTATGTGCGTGCCATCGCCCGCGATCTGGGCGAGGCTTTGGGATGCTACGGCCATGTGCGCGAATTGCGCCGCATCTGGTCCGGTCCGTTCCGGGCCGAGGATGGCCTGACCATCGAACAGATCGACGACATGGCCCATAGCCCCGTATTGGACACCCACCTGCACCCACTGGAAGAAGGCCTTTCCGATCTGCCGCGCGTCACGGCAACCGACCAAGGGCTTGCCAAGTTGAAAAACGGCAATCCCGGCATGGTCGTGGCCCATGACGTGGAGTACGGCGAGGAATGCTGGGCCGTCCATGATGGCCGCGCCGTTGCCGTGGGCCGTTTCAAGGCCGGGGAATTGCACCCCAGCCGGGTGTTCAACCAATGACCGGGGCAGGCACGCATGATCCGGGTGGAAAGGTCCGCCTGAAACTGCCCGAAGGCGTGACAGGCACCGCCACCTTTTCCGACTGCGGCCGCTATCGGCAGGCACTTACCCGCGACTGGACGCCAGCAGGGCAAGCCCCCCGTGCGATCCTGTTCATCGGTATGAACCCCTCGGTTGCCGCGGCCGAGGTTTCCGACCCGACCTGCCACCGTGAACTGATTTTCGCGCAGGATTGGGGCTTTACCCGCTACCTCAAGGGCAATGTGCTGGATTGGCGGGCCACCTCGCCCAAGGATATTCCCGCGGATCCCGATCTGGCCTCTAGCCCCGCGAACATCCCGGCCCTTGTCGAAATGGCGAAAGAGGCCGAGGTCATCGTCATGGCCTATGGCAAGCTGCACAAACGCTTTACCCCCCTGACCAAGGCCGTGATCCAGGCCATGGCCGACACCGACAAACCGCTGCGCTGTCTGGGCCTCAACAAGGACGGGTCAGCCAAACACCCGCTTTACCTGCGCAAGGACACACCATTGATGGATTTCCCGCTGTAACCGGCGCAGGGAAATGGGGTTACATTCAAGGCGATACACGCCCCCTGATAACTCCCAAACCCGGCAGGCAAATGAAAGGGTGCCCTACATGGGTACGATGGGGCATCCAGACCATCACTGTCCGTTCCTCGGGCAGAAGCTCAGCTTACGGACTCATCCAGTATAGCTTATCCCGCCATGGCCCAAAGCGATAAGGCCAACCCCAAGGTCGCGATGAATATCCAGGCCGACGCACCAAGGGCCAGTGGGCGCAGGCCCTTCTGGCGCAAACGCCGCAAGTCGGTTTCCAGCCCCATCGCCGCCAGCGCCGCCGTCAGCATCAACGCCGTAAGCGTAACCATGACGTCGTGCAGCCCCACCGGCAGGCTTACCATGGAATTGACCCCCATAAGCGCGACGAACCCAAGCACGAACCACGGCACGATCGGAAGCTTCGAGCCAGAGGCGCGCTGCCCATTTCCTCGGAATTGCAGAATACCCAGCGACAAGATCAGGGGAGCAAGCAGAATAACCCGAGTCAGCTTGGTCACCGTGCCGACATGGCCGGCCTCTTCCCCCATGGCAAAGGCTGCGCCCACGACCTGGGCCACCTCATGCACCGTCGCGCCCGCCCAGAAACCGTAGGTTTCAGGCGTCAGTTCCAGGACATGCGCCGCCATCGGCCCCAGCAACATGGCACTCGTCCCGAACAACGTAACACAGGCAATGGCATAGGCCACGTCTTCGTCCGACCCGCGTGTAACAGTATTGCAGGCCAGAACCGCGGAAGCGCCGCACACGGACGTCCCGGCGGCAATCAACTGTGCAAGGCGGCTTTCCACACCCAGCGCACGACCAAGCAGGCAGGTGAACGTAAACGTCGCGGCCAGCGTCGCCGTGACAGCGACAACACCCCGCAAGCCCAGGGAAGACACTTCACCGACCGTGACCTGAAGACCCAGCAATACGATCGCCATACGCAAGACCGGCTTGAGGGCAAAGCGGATACCGGGTTGCAGCGACGGCGGGCTGCCCACCGCGACACGCCAACCGATGCCGAGCAACAGTGCAACAACCAGCGGGCTGAGCGCCGCCAGCCCGGTCGCCCTTTGGACAAGTGTGGCGATGGCGGTGATCGCCCCGACAAGCGCCAATCCGGGCAAATACGCGTAAAGGCCTTGAAGCGGAACGGGCAGTGCGCGCTGGCTCAGGGTTTGCATGGTGTTTCTCCTTGGTTCTGCGCCTGCAAACTGCCCGAATTGCATTGTTCGTTAAATTAACTAATATCGAACATATTGATCGATTGGACTGATGATTGACCCTGGACCAGCTCCGTATATTCCTTGAGGTCGCCGAACGCGCCCATGTCACCCGCGCGGCGGATGCGCTGAAAATGACTCAATCCGCCGTGTCGGCCGCCCTGCGCGCGCTCGAAAACCAGCATGGCGTACAGCTTTTCGACCGCGTCGGGCGCGGCATCAGCCTCACCGAAGCTGGCCGCAGATTCGTTCCTGCGGCCAAAAGCGTTCTGCATCAGGCCGAGACCGCGGAACTGATCCTCGATGACCTCTCTGCGCGGCCGCGAGGCCGACTGCGGATCGAGGCCAGCCAGACGGTCGCAACCTATTTCCTGCCGCCGGTCCTGGTGCGGCTCAGGCAGGCACACCCCGATCTTTCCGTGCGGCTGAGCGTGGGCAACACGTCAAGCGTTGCCAGGGCCGTGGCCGACGGCGCAGCCGACCTGGGTTTCGTCGAAGGCGAGGTCGCGCATGGCGACCTTCGTACACGGGTGGTGGCGCGCGACGAACTCGTGCTGGTCATGCGACGCGGACACCCGGCAACCCGGAGCGGGATGTCAGCCCAAACCTATCGCAACCTCGATTGGGTGATGCGAGAGGAAGGGTCCGGCACACGCTCCGAGGTCGAGGTCCACCTTTCCCAGATGGGGCTGAGCCGGGACGACCTGACGGTTCTGCTGGAGATCCCGTCCAACGAAGCTGTCCTCTCCGCCGTGGCGGGCAGCGACTGCGTATCCATGGTGTCGCGACGGGTGGTCGACGCACTGACGGAAGATGGCGCAGTCCATCAGCGTCGCGTGACATGGGCCCCCCGCCCGGAGCGTCCGTTCACCGTGCTGTCGCATCCGGAACGGCATCGCACCCGGGCGGTCGAGGCGCTTCTGGCGCTGATCGATGCGGGCTGACCCGGTAAAAATCGGTCCGGGGCCCTGACCCGCCGCCCTCAGCCGTTGGTCAACTCAGGCTTCGCGCGGTTCGACAGCTCCACCGTCAGCCGCTTGCGGTCAACCTTGCCGACATGGTTTTCCGGCAGGCGGTCCACGCGTTCGATCCCGGCAAGACAATGCGCGCGGCCAAGTTCGTCCCGGATCTTTCGGTTCAAGTCGTCAAGTGCCTCGATCTGGCTCGTGCCTTCCACGAAAGCAAACGGCACTTCCCCGAGATCCGCATGGGGCGCGGGCACCACGCAGGCCGCTCGGATACCCGGGCGCGCAAGAAGGACATCCTCGATGCTTGCGGGGGCCAGGTTTTCACCACCGCGTATGATGATCTCCTTCAACCGCCCGGTCAGGAAGAGGTAGCCATCGGTATCGAGATAGCCAAGGTCCCCCGATCTGACCCACTCCTGCGGATCGAATGGGGGGTGACCGACATAGCCAAGAGCCGTCAAAGGCCCGCGGAAGGCCACTTCGCCACGGCTGCCTGTCGGCAAGGGTGTCTTCCCGTCAGGGTCAAGAATCGCCACCTCGGCCCCCGGAATCGCGCGTCCGACCGACCCGCGCCGCGCGGCGCCCGGCGGGTTGGCCGTGGACGTGCAGGTAAACTCCGTCTGCCCGTAGCTCACCAGCACCGGACATCCAAGATGTGCTTCGATCCGGTCCTGTGTCTCGACCGCCAGCGGCGCCGAACCGCAACGCAGCATTCGCAACCTGTCCGTCGCACCTTGCGGGATCGAGTGATCGAGCAATCTCTGGAACATCGTCGGCACACCGGTGACAACCGTGGGCTTGAGGTCTGCCATGGTTTCCAGCGCCGTTTCGGGTGTGAAGCGCGGCAAAAGGGTAATCCGTGCACCACGCATCAAGGGATAGAGCAACTGGTTCAGAACGCCGTTGGTATGGCTCAAGGGCATCATGTGCAGATAGTGGTCGTCGGCGCCCACCGGCGTTATCTTTGACAAACCGCGCGTATTGGCGGCGATATTTCCACGGCTCAGACGCACCGCTTTGGGGCGCCCGCTGGAGCCCGAAGTGAAGATCAGCAAAGCTTCTTCTTCAGGGCCATAAGTCGGGTGCACTTGGCGATCAGCGGCATCTCCCGGCGAAAGACCCCTCAGAACCCGCAATCCAGCCGCTTCTGCCAGCACCTTCGCCGCCTCCGCGTTGTTGTCATCACAGATCACCCCCGAGAAACCACCGTCTTCCAGCTTGGCCACAACCGATCCATGCGCCTCGCTCCGGCTCAGAACGGTCAGCGGCAGCTTGGCGTAGAGACAAGCAAGAAGGTCCGTGCAGAGATCCACGCTACGATCCTGCAACAACGCGACCCGGTCGCCCGGAACAGGCCCCGAGGCCAGCAAAGCCCCGGCTCGGGCCACAACCCTGTCGTGCAGCGCGGCATAGCCTATCGTCTGCCCGTCCGCGGACAGCGCGGGCGCATTCCCGCGTTGACGCACCTGTGCCTCAAAGGCCGTGACGAAATCATTCATGCGGCCACCTCCGGCATTCGGATCGCGGCATCGGCTTCGAATGTGCCATCAGGATCCAGCGATCTCAGCGCCGCCAATTCCGCCTCGGTAGGTTCAGGGGTTGGCTGGGCCTGCGAGATATCGGTTTCGAAACCGGTCGCCGCGCGGATCTCATCAAGCGTGACGTCCGGGTGGTACGAAGCCACCGCAAGCCGCCCCTCCCTTTTGTCGAAAACACACATCGGGGTGACGACGGATTGCAGGTTGCCCTTCGCCGTCTGGAAAAACAGCTTGTCGACCAGCGTGCGGGTCGAATGTTCCGTCCGCCACGTGGCGGCCCGCTTCAGCGTCGGCATCATGACGGCCGATCCACCGCCCCCCGGCAGGCGCACCTTGGGGGTGTCCCAATCGCCGATGACCGAGTTGTTGGTCGCACCCGTTCCGTCGATCTGGCTCGCTCCGAGGAAACACAGGTCCATGCCGCCGCGCGTGCAAAGATCGTAGAAATCCTCGTTGGCAAAGATTGACCGCGAGCCCGCGGTAAGGGCCGCATCCCCCGACGACAGCGGAACCGGCCCCGCCAGTTCCGCATCGACGCCCCCGGCCACGTTCAGCCAGGTGAAGTTGAAATCATAGGCCCGCTTGGCAACCAGGCAGGCGAGCATCGGCAGGGTGGAATTGACACCGGAAAAGGTCACCTCCGACGGCCGGATCAAACGGGCCAGGTTTATGACGACGTAGGAAAACGGGGTGTAACTGGTCATGCCGGCTCCTCCTGTCTGGCTTCGGGCGCCGCCGCCATGTGCTCCGCGATGGACCCATCGGCGCTTTCTTCGACATATCGGGCGGCAGCTTCGTAGTTGACGTCATAGACCGGGGCGAGCGATCCGGGCCAAGCGCCCTGCGGCACATGTACGGCGGCCGCCGTCATGAACCCGGGCACCAGGGTCAGCTCCGGCCGCTCCGCGAAACTTTCGGGCCTGGCAAGGGTTTCGGCGGTGACCAGAACCTTGCGGGCGGCCCGCGTCATCGCCCGATCCCAATGCGGCGACCCCTCGACGCGGGCATTGCCATCGCGGTCCACGGCATGAGCATGGATAACAGCGAAATCGGGACGTATTGCAGGGATCAGCCAGACCTCTTCGCCGCTACCGTAGGGGTCCGCTATCTTCTTCCAGCCGGAAACCTCGGCGATCTGGCTACCGTGAACGCCACCGACCGGCATGAAGGGCACGCCCGCTCCCGCCGCGCGAAGCCCGGCCGTCAGCGTCATGCAGGCGTGTTCCTCCAGCTTGACAGCGCCACTTTCGATCGCCTTTCGATAGCCCCCGGCAAGCCCGAAGTTGCCTTCCATCGCGACGATCCCGGCACGCACGCGCGAGACACAGCCGGCCCGGCAAAGGATGTCGATATCATAGCCCGGCGATGCCTTGATGATTTCCAGGTCGCGCTTGCCCTGCCGGATCAGCTCCCGGACGAAGGCAAAGGGGCCACGATGCAGGAAACTGCCGCCCAGCCCGATGGACGCACCGTTCGGGATGGCTGCGACCATCTCTTCCAGGGTGGTAAGTTTTTCCGAAGCGGTCATGAGGGAACCTTTCGTTTCGAAGTATCTGTTGAGGGGTCGGTTTTTTGCCGCGCGGCTTTCTGGGCTGCCACGTACCCGGCGATCCGGTCACGCAGACCGGGCCGCGCGGCAGAGGCGACAAACGCGGCCATATCCGCGTCAGGATCGGCCCGGCAGACCGTGGTCGACAGGTGCGCCGCCACGTGCGGATCGAGGTTCAGCACCCCCGCGCTCCATTCCTCCAGCATCTCTTCCGGCGCGACCGGCGTGGCATGCACAAGGCCAAGCTTCAACGCATCCTCCGCAGCGACAGGCCCACCGGCAGAAAGCAAATTCTCAGCGGCATTTTCGCCGATCCGAAGGGAAAGGCGATGCGTGCCGAGGAAAATGCCAAAGCCAAGCCCCGGGAACGCCATACGCCCGCCATCCGACAGGATGCGGTGCTGGCAACAAACCAGGATGTCTGCCCCCGCACCGATCGCCGCCTTCTGCGCCAGGCCGAGCGTCCGGCAGGGCAGCGTCCAAAGCCGCTGCAGCATCAATTCGATCCGCGTCAGCAACCAAAGCATGTCTGCATCCGACCGGCCCTCGATCCCCGCAAGGTCGAGCCCGGCGCAGAACACAGGCCCTGCGCCGGTGATCACCAGGCCACGCGGCTTTTCGGCTTCGACCCGGTCGAACGCCGCATGCAGGCCCTCGACCATGTCGAGCGACAAGGCATTACGGCTGGTCGGCGCGTTCAGCGTCAGGCGCCAGACGGGACCATCGGTGTGCAAAAGCACGGCGTCGGTCATGCCACTTTCTCCGCGTCCAACTCCGCCAGGATCGCGTCACGATCCCCGTCCAGACCCGGCGGGCCGCTGCGAATGGTGAACTCCCGATCCGACATGGAAACCGGTGGGCCGAATGTAGAAATCTCCGCTCCGGAGGGAAGCTCCGTACGCTGGACCCAGCCCTGCGCTTCGACCTGTGGGTCGGCCAGCGCCTCGGGATAGGTATTGATCGGCGCGCAAGGGACCCCTGCCGCGCTGAACCGGGCCAGCCATTCCTCTGCGTCTTCCTTGACGAAACGCTCTTCCAGCAGCGGTTTCAGTTCCGCCTGGTTGGCCGCACGGTCAGAGGTCGTCAGGAACCGCGGGTCGTCTTTCAGTTTCTCCAGCCCGGTGACCGCGCAAACCTGCGCCCAAAGACGGTCATTACCGGCGGCAATGACAAAATGGGTGTCACGCGCCGCATAGGCCTCGTACGGAGAATTACGCGGATGCGCCGCACCCAGTTTTCGCGGAACGTTCCCGGTGCCGAAGTACTCGGATGTCTGCAACGCGGCGATGCCCAGCGAACACCCCAGCATCGAGGCGTCGATATGGGCGCCCTCGCCGCTTTGCCGTGCGGCCATTACCGCCGAAACCACGTTGAACGCGCCATAGAGTCCTGTGGCGAAATCGGCGATCGGCACGCCGCATTTCACCGGCGGTACGCCCTCGTGGCCAGTCACGCTCATGATCCCCGAAATCGCCTGCATGGTTACGTCGAAGGCACCCTGTTTCGCCTTGGGGCCCGTCTGGCCGAAGGCGGAAATCGAGCAATAGACCAGCGCCGGGTTCCAGGCTTTCGCGGTCGCGTAATCCAGCTTGAGGCGCTCCATGACACCGGGCCGCGAATTCTCGATCACCACGTCGGCGCGCGTCATCAACGCGCGGGCCGTTTCATAGTCGCGCTGATCCTTCAGATCGAGGGCAATCGATTTCTTGTTGCGGTTCAACGACGCGAAGTTTTCCGAGTACCCGTCGGTAATCGGCGGCCATGCCCGCATGGCATCGCCGGTGGGGGGTTCGATCTTGATGACCTCCGCGCCCATATCCGCCAGAAGCATTCCGCAGAAGGGTCCAGCCGCGATCTGGCAGATCTCGACGACCCGAACGCCAGCCAGCGGAAGTGAACTCGTATTAGTCATGGATTGTCCTTTCGTCCTTGCAATGCGGCCGATGCGTCTTCGGCCGCCTTCATCACCAGCGGAGCAAGCTCCGCGATCCTGTCGTCGGGCATACGTTCCGCCGGGCCGGCAATGGACAGCCCCATGCGCACACGCCCGTTCCAGCCATGGATCGGCGCGCCGATGGCACGAACCCCACCGCGCCACTCCCCGCGATTGATCGAATGGCCCCGCTCCCGGGTGGTCCTCATCTCGGCGGCAAAAGCGGCATGATCGGTGATCGTCTCCGACCCGAACGCGTCCAGTGTCAGGTTGCTCCAGCGCTCCTCTCCAGCGGGATCAAAGGCCAGTATGGCCTTGCCCGTGGCCACGCAATGCGCCGGGGCCCTATCTCCCACGCGGGTGAAGGTCCGCACCGCTTCCGGACTGTCGAGCCGATGCAGGTACAAGACCTCGTCGCCGTCGATCAGGCCAAGGATGACGGTTTCCCGGCTCTCGTCGCGCAGTCGCTGCATGGCTGGCAGGCAGGGCGAGATGCGATCCGGTTGTTCGGACCGCATCATTGCCACCTCCCATAGCCGCAGGGTCGCGGCATATCGCGAGGTTTCCGCGTCCTGCTCGGCATAGCCCTCTTCCGACAATGTTTGCAGCAACCGGTGGGCCGTGGCCTTGCCAATCCCGGTGACGCTCGACAGTTCGCCAAGGCTCATCGCGCCCTGCATCGACAGCGCTTCTAACAGGTGCAGCCCATTGCGAAGGGTGGAATCGCGTCGCGGCGTCGCATCGCGGGTCGAGGCCGCAGCGGGTTTCGGCGAATTCTTCTTTTCCGTCATGTTTCTATCCTCTGGCCGATTGGGTTTCGCGGGCGCGTGCCCCAAGCCGTAAGAAAGATCAGGACAGCACCCCCGATGTTAGCCCAGAGATGGTAAGGCAAGAAGGCCCCCGCAGCACCGGCCAGAAGCCCGATGTAGGCCCACCACGCCAGCGGCCCTTCGGCATGGCGCTGCAAAAGCGCGGTTACGGCGTAAAGTCCGAAACTGGCAAAAACCGCAACCCGCAGGGCCTCCATCGGCTCCCCCGAGATCAACGGCGTGTAGGCAAACAGCAAGGGCATGACGTAAAGCCCCTTGGCAATCTTCCACGAGGTGATCCCCGTTGCCATCGGCTTCGACCGCGCGATGCCGGCCGCGGTATAGGCCGCAAGGCAGACCGGCGGCGTCACGTTACTGTCCTGGCTCAGCCAGAATATGATCAGGTGCGCGATAAGGAGGAAGGTCGACAACTGGGCCTGATCCACGAGCGACGAGCGCAGCACCGCGGCCACCTCCATGGGCAGGCTGCTCACGACTTCGGCCGCGCGCTCCGGGCCAAGTCCATTGGCCAGATCCGCCTGAAGGGCCGGATCAAAGAGGGCCAGCGCCCCGCCCACGGCCGCATCGTTCACGCCTGTCGCCAGCGCATCGATGACGATCCGGTCGGCCAGAAGCCCCGACAGGGCCGGGGCAAGCAGGATGGCGAGGATGACATAGGCAGCCGTCACCGGCAGGCCCATCCCGAGGATCAAAGAGGCAAGCGCCACCAGCGCAATCGCGATCATCAGCGACCCTTGCGACCACTGGATGATCATCAGGCTGAAGGCCCCGCCGACGCCCGAGGTCGTGATCGCATTGTTCACCAGGCCGATAGCCGCCAACAGCACGGCGGTCATCACCGCGGTCCGCATCCCGAAGATCAGCGCCTGCGCGATGCGCTTCGGCGTCATCTTCGTCGGTGTTGCCCAACTGACAAGCACCAGCACCCCGATGGCAACCGACGCCGCATAGTTCGGCGTACGGCCAGACATCAACAGCCAGATCATGACCCCGAGCGGCAGCACGAAGTTCAACGCTCCGGCCGCCAGTTTCTTGCGGTCGACCGGGCGCGGTTCAGCGGCCGGGATACCCGACCGCAAGACCTCGATCCGCACGAAACAGGCAACCGACAGGAAATAAAGGATGGCGGGCAAAACCGACACCGCAACGATGGTGCTGTAAGGCAGTCCCGTGTAACTCGCCATGACAAACGCCCCTGCCCCCATGATCGGCGGCACCAGTTGCCCCCCGGTCGACGAGGCCGCCTCGACACCGGCAGCAAAGGTCGGCTTGAAGCCGTTGGACGTCATCGCCGGGATCGTGATGACCCCGGTCGAGGCCGTATTGGCCACGGCAGAGCCGCTGATCGTACCGGTAAGCGCCGACGAGATCACGGCGACATAGGCGCCTCCGCCGCGCAGGCGCGAGGCGACAATCCGGCTAAGCTCGATCACGAAATCCGACGCCCCTGAATATATCAGGAACCCACCGAAGATCATGAAAAGCGTGATGTTCGCCGACGAAATCGTGGTAATCCCGCCGAACATGCCTTCGTCATTGTAGAGCGACCGGAACAGCACATCCGACAGCGGCAGGGAGGCGGACCGGAAAACACCCGGCAACCAGGCCCCCAGGAAAAGGATATAGGCCAGGGATATGAGGATCAGCGTCGGAATGATCCAACCGGTCAACCGTCGCGTCAGGTCTATGGCTGCGAATATCACCAGCCCGCCGGCGATCCAGTCGACCGGGCTGAAGATCCAACCCGAGCCGCGCTCTGCCATCGAGTTCACGTATATGCCGTCCTCGGCATAGGCAATCCAGATCGCCGCGGCGAGAATGGCGAACCCGTAGATGACATCGAGCATCAGCGCCCACCGGCTGTTCCGCAGCCGGTGCAGGGGCGCCGTCGACAGGGCCGCGATCAGCCCGAAGCCGCCGAAGTGCAGCGCGTTCTGCCAGATCCCGGATTCGTTGATGAAAAGATTGGTGGCGATATGCCAACACGCGAAGATAATCACCGCCCAGCGTACAGCCTGTTCGGTCCACGGTCCCTGCCCCAACCGCTCGGGATCGAGCCACCGCCAGCGAATGTCGGAGGCGCGCATGGCATCAAAGCCGTCACCGCCTCCGGCGGTCTCGGTTTCCGGAGCGTCGATCGGGGCTTTGTTCGGGTCGTTCGGGGTGGGCATGGTCAACGCTCCTGTCATCCGGTGGCGCGGGGGACACGTGGGCCGTCGGCACCGGCAATCCCGGGCCTGTCGGCATTGCACCGGAGGCGGCGAACCGCCCCCGGCCGCGTCTTGCGATCAGTCCTTCGCTTCCGGCGGAATCAACCGCTCGGGGATCTCGAGACCGACCTCCCGGTAGTAGCGCAGCGCGCCCGGATGCAGCGGCGTCGGCAGCCCGTCAATGGCCGCTTCGACCGACATTGCCTTGGTCGCCGGATGGATCGACTGCAAGAACGGAAGGTTCTCGTAAAGCGCCTTGGTCAGCTTGTAGACATGGTCTTCCGATACGCTGTCGTTCACCGCCAGGAAGTTGGGCTGCGCGATAGTCTCAATCGCCTCGTCCTGTCCCGGATAGCTGTTGGCCGCGATTGTATAGGCCGTCCACAGCTCACGACCGCCATCCATTGCCTCGGCCTCTTCCGGGGTCACGTTCAGGATCGAGATGTCATCGCCGTTCGTGGCCATGATCTGGGTGATTGCGCCCGCCGGCACGCCGGCCGGGATCGACGCAAAGTCGATCTGTCCGTTGGCCATCGCGTCAAGCGTCGGACCGTAACCAGAATAAATCATCTGGAAATCCTCTTCTACGTTCAAGCCAAGCCCTTCCATCAAAAGCGTACCCGATCCAAGGCTGCCCGAGTTGCGTGCGCCCATGCCCGCGCCCACGCCCTTGGCGGCAACGATGTCACCCGCGGTCCCGGTGTCCACCAGGCTGTCACGCAGGATGAAATGCTCTACGTTCTTCCAAAGCATCGACACCGAACGGATATCCTCCATCGGGGAGTTCAGCGGGCCGGTGCCGCGCGCCGCGTAATATCCGAAAAGCCCCTGCAGGATCGAAAAGTCCGCCGTTCCGGACGCCATGGCCTGCAGATTCGCACCCGACCCCGCCGAGTTCACCGCCGTCAGAGAGAAATCCTCCGAGGGCAGCAGCTTGACTTTGCTCAACGTCGAGATGGCGACCCCTACGGGGTGAAATGTGCCGCCGGTGGATGCGGTCGTCAGGACATAGTCCTCGGCTTTCGCCGCACCGGTCATCATCAGCCCTGCCATCATCACAGTACAGATAGTTTTTTTCATCAGGTCCTCCCTTGTTGCGTATGATGAGCGACCTCCTATCGTTCAGCATACATGAATGCTATTCAGCTTAACGAAACATCCAACCGCTGTAAATATGGTTTCTTCCAAGCAGGACCAAAGCCGCCCCTCTGCCCCGCACGTTCACTTGTCGCCTTATGGGCCTCCGGGCGGCTTCACAGCCCCGGCGATTTCCCCGACAAAATAGCTGTCGACCTCTTCATCATCGGCGGATGAGATTGAAAAATTTCGAACCATTGCCCGCTGCACCGGCTGACTCCGACACGGGATTAGACTGCACGCGTCTTTCGTGTGCGTCGCGCCGATCCACTGGATGCCGGTCACCGGAACTTTCCGGGCGGAAAGATCAAGCACGGTAAAACCGCAACCCAGACAGCTCTGCGCGCGTTATCCAAGAAAATCAGCGTAACAGCGGTGGTGTCGCGCGCGCTCAAGGCCGTGAGCGAACTCAATATCCGATTGGCCGGTAACGGTTGAGGTCTCGCACAGGGTCCATCTTGTTTCACCCGGCACGGCGATCTGATCGTCACCGGACTGTCCGCACCGGATCAGCGCTGCAGGTACGCGGCAATCGCGTCAACCTCGACACACGACCCGGCAATAACCTCAATAACGCATTGAACAATTCTGTGAACTCTGCTCTTTTACGCGGGCGAACAGCGTACTCCGAGACAGTGTTGCGGCGAGCCACATGCCGCAAGCGAGCGATCCAGGAAGCTTCGAAATTCCTTATCCTCGCAGGAGACGACCATGTCGCTTAAGTGGCGCATCCCCAGATGCATTCCATGTCTTGCCATCGTTACCGGTGGCTTCGTATCAAATTTCACTCCCCTTTACGCTCAGTCCGGCCCAGACCCGGAGGACGACATACTGGGCACCATCCTGCTCAATAGCGAGAACGAAACCTCGTCCTCCGAAGTGTCTTCGGAGGACTTGAGCCTGCGCTATTCGGGCAACCCGCAAACCGCGCTCGAATCGGTCCCCGGGGCCTTTACACGGCAAAGTTCCAACCAGCCCGGTATCGAGGTGAACATTCGCGGCATGTCCGGCAACGGCCGGGTGAATTCCATGATTGACGGGGTGCCGCAGAACTTCAAGAACACCGCCGGCCACGAAAACTCGGGCGGGAACCTGGTTTATGTACACCCCGAGTTTCTAAGCGCCATCGAAGTGCAGCGTGGCGTGGTGTCGGGCCCGGAGGGGGCCGGTACGCTGATCGGCTCGGCCAACTTCCGAACCCTCTCGCTCGACGACGTGCTGATGCCCGGCAAGACACAGGGCGGCATGGTGCGCCTGAAGTTCGGCGACAATGGCTATAACCACTCTGGCCTCGTGGCATACGGCAAGCGCTTCGACGAGCTTTTCGGCGGAGAAGGCCATGTTGACGTACTTCTGGGCTATGCCGCCTCGGACCAGGGCGATTATTCGACGGGCGACGGTGGCGAGCTGAGCAGCAGCCGCAGCTCGGTGAATGACCCGAAAGGGCGCCTTGCCAAGGTCGAAATCGCGCCGAACGACGCCCACAACCTGAAGTTCGGGGTGCGGACCTACGAAAACACCTTCGCAAACTCCAGTTATACATGGGATGTCGACAACACCACATGGACCGCGGATTACGAATTCGACCCCGGCAACGACTGGGTGAAACTCGAATTCTCGGCCTATTACAACGATACCACGCTTCAGTATCCAGGCGACGGCGGTTCCTATGCCGGGCGGATGACCCAGGAAGAAACCTATGGCCTGTCGCTTACGAACCGCAGCCGGTTGACCCTTGCCAGCGGGGCCGAGTTGCGGCTGAACTACGGCCTCAGCTGGAACCGCGACGATTTCCAGACCCATGCCATGCGGGGCGGCAACCATCCGGGCAAGCTCGACAAGGCCAGCATGTTTGCCGATGCCGAACTTGATTTCGGACGCACCACCCTGTTCGGGGGGCTGCGCTATGACCACTGGCAGATCGATGGCTACCGGCCGCCCTATGCTGCCGGCACGGCAGACTGCCCGGCGGGCGGCCCGTCCTGCGGGGATGAATGGGTCAAGCGCGATGGCGGGAAGTTCCTGCCCAATATCGGCGTCAGTTACGAGGCCACGCCCAACCTGTTGTTGACCGCAAGCTATGCCCATACCTTCCGCCCACCCAGCACCCATGAGGTCTTCTATTCATTGGTGCCCTTCGGCGATGGCGTCGGGACCGGGATCACCAACAACCTGAACCTTGATCCCGAGACCAGCCGCACGTTCGAGCTGAATGCGGCTTACTCCGAACACGGTATCTTCCGCGAGAACGACCGGCTCTGGTTCGAGGTCTCCGCCTATGCCAGCCAGATCGAAAACTATATCATCAACGATCTGGTCTCGATTCCGGGCGATCCCTACGACCGGGCGATGTGGGTCAATGTCGATGGCGATGTCACCATGCGCGGAATCGAAGTCGAAGGCGGCTATGATAACGGGCGGTTCTTCACCAACCTGAGTTTCGCGATCAACGACACCGACGATCAGCCTGCCGGCAACGGCACCGGGATGGGCAACGGCCTGACCTCGTCGCTGCCGGATCATACCGCCACGCTGGACCTGGGCTTTCGCGCGTTCGAAGAGCGGCTGACAGTGGGGACGCAGATCAGGTATGTCGGCGAAACCGCGCAGGTGGCCTTCGACTGGTCGAACTACCCCGACGGCACCTACTCTCGGAAGACCGACAGTTACACGCTTGTCGATCTCTATGGCAGCTATGCGCTGAACGAGCGGGCGGACATCTTCGTAACGGTCGAAAACGTCTTCGACGAGGCATATGGCTACCCCGGCGGCAGTGCTGCGGGATACGAAGAAATGTCGGGGCGCGGGCGCACGATCATCGCGGGGCTGACTGCCCGCTTCTGAAACAGGTGAAAACTCCGGGGCCGACGATCGCCCCGGGGATCCGGTTTCATCGACAACCGCTTCGATAACGCGTTCCGCCTTTGACCCGAGCCATCGGAGAAAGGCGGAACGCGAGCAACGATTGGGTTTCGGGCTGCATTTCGCGAAACGCGTCAGCCAGCGACAAACCCGGGAAAGGAGAACCGCAATGGCAAAGATCGATCTCTTCCGTGACGAGCCGCTGCTACAGGCGGAGGTAGAGCCCTTTGGTCCACGCGACCTTGCCCGCCGCCTGTTGCGCACCTGCCGCAAAATGGCGCTGGCCACGCTCGACCGGCACAGGGGGTTCCCCTACAGCACCCTTACCAACCTGTCGGTCGAGCCTGACGGCACGCCGGTCTTCTATGCCTCACGGCTGAGTCATCATGCGCTCAATCTGCTGGCCGATGCGCGCATATCGGCGACACTGGTACCACAGGAGGGGCCCGACGTGCTGCGTGACCGTAGGCTCACGCTGGTTGGGGAGGTCCGTTTGTTGAAGGGCGAAAGATTTAACCGTGCCGCGGCTCGTTACCGCCGGAAATTCTTTCGCGCCCAACGGTACCTGGAACTGCAGGATACATGCCTGTTCGAGCTGCACGTTTCGGATATCTTTCTGAATGGCGGCCCCGCCCGCTATGCCGATGGTCTGCGCGCGGAAGACCTCAAGGTATCCCTTGCCGGTGCCGATGAACTGGTCCGGCAGGAAGAGACCCTGATCGCACATCTCCAGGAATTTCCCGACAAGATCGCCTCGCTACTCGCGAAGGCAACGGGAACCCGCGGGGCATGGCGCGTGGCGACGATTGACCCCGAAGGCATGGACCTTGCCGCGGAAACCGGGTTCGAACGAATCCTTTTCCCAAGGCGTGTCACGACGCCCGGCGAGCTGCTTCTGCTGGGGTGAACAGGCCGGGTCGTATGGATACCCCGGAAACAAGAAAGGCGGTCCATACGATCAGCAGCGCGAGGCGTCGCCGGAAACGGCATGCCCGGCCGGTGCCCCGGCCAGGCCACAGGGGGCGGTGTTATTGCGACAGGTCGCTGGACATTGCCTCGTTCATGATCTGCGTCGCCTCGTCGACCCATTCCTGGCCGCCGATGTCGTCTGAGAATTCCGGCCAGAGTGCCTGTGCGGCCTCCTGCCATTTCTCTTCGTCTTCGGGCGCGCCGCTGAGGGTCATGCCAAGATCCACGAGTTCTTTCTTCGCGGCCTCGGTCCCTTCGGCAGAGACCTTGCGCTCATACTGTGCGGCCTCTTCACCGGCACGGTTCAGAACGTCCTGAAGATCTTCCGGAAGCCCTTGATAGAACCGTTCGGACACGATGATCGGACCCGACCAGATCAAGTAGTGGATTTCGGTGATGTAGTCCTGCACCTCGTAGAACTTGGATGAAATCGCGGTGGTGTAGGGGTTCTCCTGCCCGTCGATCACACCCTGTTGAAGCGCCGGGAACACCTCGGCCCAGGCCATCGGCACCGGGTCCAGACCCCAGGACTTGAAGGTCTCGATCGCGATGTTGTTCTTCGACACGCGGATTTTGAGCCCCTGCAGGTCATCGAGTGTCTTTACCTCGCGTTCACCGTTGGTAAGAACGCGGAAACCCTTTTCGAAGTAGCCCAGGATACGCACGCCGGCCTCTTGCGGCAGACGCTCGTTCAGTGGCTCTTTAAGGGCATCCATGGCGGCATGCGCCTGATCGGTGGAGGTGAAGGCATAGGGCAGCATCATCACGCCCACGGAAGGCGCCAGCGGCACAAGGTTGCCAGTGTAAAGGATTTCACTTTCGATCGAACCCGTGCGCAATGCCTGTGCGACCTCCTGCTCCGAGCCAAGCTGGTTCGATGGGAAGATCTGTACGTCGATGCGACCGTCGGAATATTCCTCGACCAGTTCTTCGAACTTCACCGCGCCCTTGTGGGTCGGGTTGTTCTCGTTGTCGCCATGCGACAGGCGCATGGTGTAGTCCTGCGCGGCAGCAGCATTCGCGGCAAGCATAAGCGCGAGTGCGGTACCGAGTTTCAGCATGGATGTCATGGGGTCTCCTCCCTCTGGTGGCTGCTCAGTTGATGAATCCCAGCAGACGCGGCAACCAGAGCGTCAGTCCGGGAACGAAGGCGACGAGGATCATCACGGCGATCTCGGCACCCAGGAACGGCAAGCTGGCCTTGCTGACCCGCTCGACAGAGGTGCGCCCGATCTCGGATGCCACGAAAAGGTTCACACCAAGCGGGGGCGTCGAATAACCGATCTCGCAGGCAATCACGAAAATGATGCCGAACTGGATCGGATCGATCCCGACGCTGGTGACCACGGGCAGCAGAAGCGGCGTCAGGATGATGATCTGTGTCAGTGTCTCCATCCACATGCCGATGAACACCAGCAAGAGAAGGATCACGAGGATCAGCGCGACCGGGCTTGACACGGTATCGATCAGGAAACCCGAAACCAGCTGCGGAATCTGCAGGATCGACAGCAGCCGCCCGATGATCCGGCCCGTGACCAGCACCAACATCACCGTGCCGGTGATCCGGGTGGCATAGATCGTCGCGTCGGTAAAGTTGGTGAACGTGATCTCGCGGTAGACAAAGATGCCCACGAAAAGCGCATAAAGCACCGCGACCACCGACGCCTCGGTCACCGTGAAGATGCCGCCGTAGATACCGCCCAGGATCAGCACCGGCGCGAAAAGCGCCCACTTCGCCTCCCATGCCGCGCAACCGATGGTGCGCAGGCTGCGCGTACCGATGGCCTCGGACGAATAGCCCCGCCTTCGGCTGATGACCGCGCTCGTGCCGAACAGCGCCAGCGCCAGCAGCAGGCCGGGGATCACGCCGGCAACGAACAGCGCGCTGATCGAGGTTTCCGAGGTGATGCCGTAGATGATCATCGGGATCGACGGGGGGATGACCACCCCGATACCGCCCGCCGACGAGGTGATCGCCGCGCCGAAACCGCGGCCGTAGCCGTCCTTGATCATCGCAGGGATCATGATCGAACCGATTGCCGCCGTGGTGGCCGGCCCCGAGCCCGAGATCGCGGCAAAAAAGGTACAGGCCACGATGGTCACCGTAGCCAGCCCACCCGGCGCGGGGCCGACGATGGCACGGGAAAAACCGATCAGCCTTTCGGTCAGACCGCCCTTTTCCATCAGCGTGCCCGCGAGAATGAACATCGGCACGGCGATGATCGTGAACTCGTCCACCGCGCTATAAGCGGTCTGCACAAGATAGGACATCGGCAGGCCGACCATGGTCATGGATATGACCGCGGCGAGGCCGATGGAGATGCCCACCGGCACCCCGATCATCAGGAAGACAATGAAAGACAAGGTAAGGGCGAGCGTCGGGTCCATGGTCACTCTCCCAGCCGGCTGTCTTCGGGAAGTTCGCCGTGCGTCCAGCGGCGGACCATCACCTGCACCACGCGTATAGACAGCAGCAGGAACCCCAGCGGCACGATCATCTGCACCCAGACGAGATTGATACCCGTGGTCTGCGAGATATAGGGAAACTCGAACATCGAGACCGTGAAGAAGTAGCCGTGCCACATGACCACGGCATTGAAGACCAACCACAGGCAGTCGGCGAGGGTCAGCATCACAATCCGCGCAGTCTTGGGCAGCATGTCGAGATGGAGCGACACCCGGATATGCCGGTCGCCTTCGGCGGCCATGACGAAACCGAAATAAACGGCCCAGACGAAGGCGAAACGGCTGACCTCTTCAAGCCAGCTGAACGAGCGGCCAAAGCCGTAGCGCGCGCAGACCTGGAAGCCGAGCAGCGCCACCACCAGCGTCATCAGCGTGGCGCCGACCCATTCCTCGGGCATGCGTCCTCCAAACCACTTACGCATGGGCATCGCTCCTCGTGTCATCACGCAGGCGCGCGCGCAGCCGGTCTGGGTCGCCCGCACGGATCAACTCCAACCAGTCCGCGACCTGCACCTTGAAGACGGCCGATGCCGCGAGGGCCTCGGGGAAAAGCGGGGCGCGGATCACCGCATCTGCAACCGCGCGCGCCGATCCGGCGGCATCGCGTGCGATTGCCACCCGCGCCGCACCGGGGTCAGAGACCGTCACGCCGTAACGATCCGGGGTTGCGTCGCCTGCCTGTGCGATCCAGCCCGCAACGATAGAGGCGTGCAGGGCAACATCCCTGCCAGCAACCAGCCGGTCCGCGGCGGGGGCGAAAATGCGTTGGGGCAGCTTGAAGCTGGCATCGCTTGCGATCTGCGCGAGCGGGTGAACGATGGTCGGGTTGGCCAGACGGTGCAGCGTGGTTGCCGCATAGTCCGCAAGGTTCTCGCCCGGCGGGCAGGTAAGCGTCTCGGCCTGCGCTGCCAGGAACCGACGCGCCCATGCGACCAGCGCGGGATCGGTCGCCGCCTCGTGCGACGCGCCGTGACCGGCAAGGCGCCCCAGTTCGGCGAAGGCGGATTGCAGCCCGTTCAGCATCCGGTGCTTCATGTACTCGAATATCTCGACGTCCGGCACGACCTGCACACCGACCTCTTCCAGCGGCGGGCGGGGCGCCTGTGCGAAGCGATCCGCCAGCACCCACTGGCGATAGGGCTCTCCCACCACGCCAAGCGCATCGGGCTTACCCGCCGCTCTGGCAAGCCGGTCGGCGGACGCCCCCGACATGCGGGGCACGATGCGGTCAACCATGCTGTCGGGGAAGGCCACGTTGTCTTCGATCCAGCCGACAAGCCCGGGCCGGGTGCGCGCGACGAAGTCGGTCAGCACACCGCGCAACAGCGCACCGTTCGACGCCACGTTGTCGCAACTCGCCAGTGTGATCGGAGCGCCCCCGTTGCGGCGGCGCCGGTCCAGCATGGCAGCGAGAAAGCCAACTGCCGTGACCGGTGCATCCGGCGTGGCAAGATCGGCAGCGATGGCCGAGCTCGTGTCCAGCATGGTACTGCCCGAAACGTGGCAATATCCCTTTTCCGTGATTGTCAGCGTCGCAAAGCCGATCTCGTCCCACAGCGGATCGCAGGGATCGGGCCGGTCGTCGGCCCGCCGCAGCGTGCCGATGCGGCGCAATGTGCAATCATCCTGATCTTCGGCCAGCACGCTGTAGACGCCGTTCTGCGCGGCATGAACAGCGGCAATATCCGGTGGCGCGACGTTGATTCCCGCTACACCCCAATCCCGGTGCCCCGCACGGGCGAGATCGTCGTAATAGGTCTGCTGATGCCCGCGATGAAACGCGCCCATCCCGATATGCGCAGCGCCGATCCGCAGCGCCGCCGGATCGTAGGTGAGGTGGGACAGGGTATCGAGGCCGGTCATCCGAAATGCACCATGACTTTGAGCGTGTTCACCTTGTCCTGCGCGGTACGGAATACCTCCCCCGGATCGTCAAGCATCATGTCTGCCGAGATCACCGGCCTCAGGTCGACCTCTTCGGCCACGATCTGGCGCACGGCCTCGTCGAATTCATCCACGAAGCGATAGGTGCCAAGAACGCGTAATTCGCGCGTCAAAAGCTTGGCCATGGTCAGGGGCGCAGCGGCTGGCAGGAAACCAACCTGCAGCAGCGCGCCCCCGGGGCGCAGCGCCTCGGTGCAAAGGTTGAACGCCTGCGGCGCGCCCGATGCTTCGAATGCCACGTGTATCTGCGTCTCGGACAGAAATTTTGCCACCGCACTCGAATCGCCCGAGTTCAGCACCCGGTCCGCGCCGAGGGCCTGCGCGCGGTCCAGTGCCTCGGGAACAACGTCGGCCATGACGATCTCGGAGGCACCCGCGCGCCGCGCCGCCACCGCCAAAAGCTGACCGATAACGCCTGCCCCGGTGATCAGGACAACCTGCCCGGAAATATTTCCGGCCAGCGCCACCGCGTGCAGCGCCACTGCGTAAGGTTCGGCCAACGCAACGTGGCGCAAATCGGCCGCGTCAGGCAGGGGAACGCACTGCGACGCCATGACCACGGGCCGTTCCGCAAAGCCCCCGGCCTGGTGCGGGCGCCGTGCGGCGCTGCCCATGAAACGCATATCGGCGCAGAGATTGCTGCGGCCCTCGCGGCAGTAAATGCATGCCCCGCAAGGCAAGGCGGGATTCACCGCGACCTTCGTGCCGGGGGCGAGGCCGGTTACGTCCGCGTACGTCTCGGCGACGGTGGCCGAGAACTCGTGACCGAGAATCATCGGATCACGAACCACCGAGTCGCCGACCCGGCCATGTGCCGCGTAGTGAATATCAGAGCCGCAGACGCCGCCATAGGCAAAAGACAGGCGCACTTCGCCGGGGCCGAGCGGGGCCTCGTCACGCGCGTCAAGGCGGACATCTTCCGCCGCGTGAATCACGCAGGCTTTCATCTCGTCTCTCCTCCCACTGGCGAAATAATCGCTTGATACAGGACATTTTAGAACATAAAGTTCAATAATTCGTCAAGATGGAATTCAACAACCATAATTGAGCGAGAAAAAGGGAGGGTACGTTGGCGGCAGCTCAAAACCAGGAAGAACTCCAGGCCGAGATCGCGCGGTCTTATGACGGCCTGAGCAAGCGACTCAAGATAATCGCGGACTTCGTTCTCAAGGACCCGTCGGGCGTTGCGCTGCTCACCTCCGCGACGCTGGCAAACGAATTGGGCGTCGCGCCCTCGGCTATCGTTCGCTTCGCGCAAGCTTTCGGATATTCGGGATTTTCCGAGATGCAGGCCGTCTTCAAAACGCAGATGCAGCACGATACGCGGTCTTACCGCGACCGTATCCGCGGGCTTGAGCAACGCAAGGCCGGGCGCGCGACAGAAGAGATGGTCGCCAGCTTTGTCGATGCCGGTATCGCCTCGCTGCAGGAAATGCACCGCACCACGCCAGTCGCCCTGATCGAGCAGGCCGCAGAGATGATGGCCTCGGCGCGGATGGTCCACCTCCTCGCCCAGAAGCGCACGTTCACCGCCGCGACCTACCTGTCCTACAACCTCGCGCGGCTGGAAGTGCCCGCGCATCTGCTCGATGGAGCCGGCGGCACGCTCGACCAACAACTCAGCCTCGTCGGCCCCGAGGACGTGGTCTTTGCGATCTCGTTCCAACCCGGATCGGCGGAGACTGCACAGGCTTTCGACCACGCGCTGTCCGTCGGCGCGCGCAGCATCGCGATTTGCGACGTGCCCCGCGCCCCCTTTGTCAACGCGGACGTCCTGTTCCGGATTTCCGAAGCCTCGGTTGAAACCTTCCGCTCGCTCAACGCGACGATCTCGCTTGCCCTGATCCTCGCCATCCGCACCGGCACGCTGTGTTCGGAACGCAATGCAAACCGCTGACCCCCGGAGTCCGACGATGACCGAAACCGAACCAACCCTCGACGCCATCACCATCGGCCGCGCCTGTGTCGACCTTTACGCCGACCAGGTCGGCTGCCGTATGGAAGACGCGCTGAGCTTTTCCAAGTATGTTGGCGGCTGCCCCACGAATATCGCGATCGGGGGCGCGCGCCTGGGCCTGAACATGGCACTGCTCAGCCGGGTCGGCGCGGACCAGCACGGCACTTTCGTGCGTGAAACGCTCGAAGCCGAGGGAGTACAGACCTTCGCGCTTGGGACCGATCCCGAAAGATTGACAGCGATGGCGTTTCTCGGGCTGGAGGACGACCGCAATTTTCCACTGCTCTTCGCCCGCACCGATTGCGCCGATGCGGCACTGGACGAGGACGATGTCGATCCCGAAATCATTGCCCGGGCACGTGCCGTTCTGGTCACCGGAACCCATTTCAGCCAACCCCACCTTGAGGCTGCCAGCCGCAAGGCAATGGCCGCCGCGCGCGCGGCGGGCCGCAAGGTCGTATTCGACATCGACTATCGCCCGAACCTGTGGGGGCTTGGCGGCGCGGGGCAGGGCGACGTGCGCTTTGTCGCCGACGCGGCGGTGACGGCGCGGGTGCAGTCGATCCTGCCCGGATGCGACGTGATCGTGGGCACCGACGAAGAGTTGCATATCGCCGGCGGTTCCACAGACACACGTGAAGCCCTGCGCGCAATTCGGGCGCGCAGCGATGCGCTGATCGTGTTCAAGACCGGCCCCAAAGGCTGCGTGGTTTATGATGGCGATATCCCCGAAAATCTCGACGACGGCATATCGTCGCCGGGATTTCCGGTCGAGGTGTTCAATGTCCTCGGCGCGGGCGATGGCTTCATGGCTGGATTCCTGCGTGGTTACCTGCGCGACCTGCCGCTGACCGAGTGCTGCCGTATCGCCAATGCCTGCGGCGCGCTCGCCGTGTCGCGGCACGGCTGCGCACCGTCCTACCCGACATGGGACGAGCTGCAGGTGTTTTTCCAGCGCGGCATCCAGTCCCCCCGCCTGCGCGAGGACGACGTGTTGGAACACGTCCACTGGGCCACGACCCGGCGCCGCGCATGGGTCGATGTCTGCGCACTGGCGCTCGACCACCGGGCCCAGTTCGAAGACATGGCCGCGGAACTGGATGCCGACCCCGCCGCCATTTCCCGCTTCAAGGCGCTTGGCCTTCAGGCCGCGCTCGCCGCGCGCACGGATGGCATCAGCCTCGGAACCCTGCTTGACGGCCGCTACGGGCAGTCCGCCCTGTTCGAGGCCGAACGCCACGGTATATGGATCGGGCGCCCGGTGGAACAGCCCGGTTCATGCCCGATCGCGTTTGAAGGCAAGCCCTCGCTCGGTGTCGAAATCGGCGCATGGCCTCGTGACCACGTGGCCAAGTGCCTGATCTTCTACGACACCGCCGACGACGCAACGCTCAAGGCCGAACAAATCGCGCAGATGAAGCGCCTGCAATCAGCCGCGCGCGACACCGGCCACGAGTTCCTGCTTGAGATCATCTCCCGCGCACCCAACCGCTCGGCAACCGAGACCGGCAACGCCCTTGACGAAATCTACCGGGCGGGTATTCGGCCCGACTGGTGGAAACTCGCCGAGCAAGCCGATGCGGGGTGGGCCCATATCGACACGGTGATCCAGAAACACGATCCGTGGTGCCGGGGCGTCCTGATGCTGGGCCTTGATGCACCGCTCGAAACCCTGTCGCAAAGCCTTGAGCGCGCGGCGCGGGTCGGAATCGTGAAGGGTTTCGCGGTGGGCCGAACGATCTTTGGCGACGTGGCCCGCGCTTGGCTGGCCGGCGAAATCCAAGACGACCGCGCAGTGTCCGAGATGGCCCACCGTTTCCGGCACCTCATCGGCAAATGGAAGTCCGCCCGAACAGTCGAAACGGCAGCCAGCCCCCGAGCGGCCCTTGCACGACAATAGCGCCCTGGGCGGCACTACCAAGTTGATTGGGGCATCTGGACCTGCCCCGCTTTCGTGCTGCCCCAAGTGCTCGTTGAAGCCACAAGGCCTTTAATCGCAAAGGATGTGATGACCGGTCGAGAGGCGTTTAGGTGTGTCCCAATCAGGTGCCTCGTAGACGCATGCCGCTTTGTGGATGCCCTGACCCTCGGTATCAACTGGCTCGCTCTCTCCAGGTGAAAGTGTCACCGCGCTCGTGTAATAGTGGTTTGGGGTTCTTCCACAATCTTTTAACATGCAGTACGCGACCCAAACAGTTTTATTGCATAGGTTTGTCATTTGCGCTTTGAAAAATGCAATTCGGCTCGTGTAGCGAACATTGACGCAATCGTTTGCGACCTGTGCGTAACTCGTTCTGGGCGTACTGGCCGTGGCAACAGCTATAGTGGCGGCGAGTAACGTAATTATGGTGATGCCTTTCATTTTTTATACTCCGCAGGTTAAAAACTTACTCCTGTAACACATGAGATTTGATCGCCTGTCCTACCGCAATCCCCCCAAAGGGTGACCCCGGAACCTGATTATGATTAGCTGGTTTCCCCCACCATCCGTTCTAAACTCCGTGCAGCCAGAAGTTCCGCTCAACGGTCAAACTTGCGCGGAGCGCAAATGTTCTTGAACAAGGCAGGTATTTCAAAGCCTGCTGCATTCCGAGGTGCGCTTGAATACCGCGTGGTCCCGATCAGCGAGAACTTCCGAAACGGATGATCTTTGAAGTATCGCTGTATGATCCTGGTGCGCAGGTGAGAGAATAAGACGTACCGGTCCCCATCTATTTTGAAGTCGTTAACCTCGGCCTCGATATCCCCGAATGGTTCGCCGTTCAGCGCATAGGGCAGGAACAGATAGCATCTGCTGACGCCCTGCGAACATGCTCTCCGGGAAGTCGCACGCCACATGAGCTCGCCATCCGTCGTCCAGCGTTCGAACACCGCATCAGTCATTGGGGCTCCGGGGCGCTCTTCGATGTAAAGATAGTAGCCATCTTCCACATTGGCCCGGTATACGGACGCCCGGCCCCTATCTTTGCAATCAAGAGAAGCGCTTGCGGTGGCTACGACTGTCAGAAGTAGCAAGAGGGTGAAGGTCAGGCACAATCGATATTTGTGCCCAGAGCGCCTTGAACGCCAAATTGCCCGGTTATTATGCCCAGCCGCGACGACTCGTGGATCGCAGATATCAAGGGGTACCGCAGTCACTTTTCTGCCCTGTAAACCGTTGAGGCCAGCGTACCCCCATTCCAGATTGCACTATAGGATGGGTCGGTGATTTCACGACCCAGCCTCCCGTCCCCCATCGCTAGAGCGGACGTATTAATCCCGGCAAGCCGCATTTCGCCCTCCTCGAACACCAGCAAGGCAGACCCGCTGGAGCCAACTACCGTGTCACAAGTGTGGAAAACTTGCTGTTGTCGTTGCACGATGCTGCAACCAAGCTGGTAAGTGGCAAGCGCGCCGCTGTCCATGTCGGCATGAAATCCGACGAGATGGCCCTCGGACGCATCGAAACTATCGATCTCTTGAGCGACAGGTGAAAAGGCTCCTCTGACTCGGCTGTCAGGCATTTCATCTGTTGCTATGTTTGCCTTGAGATAGAAGACCAGAAAATCTTGCGAGGGCTGAAGTCCGGGAATGTCGTGCAGGTCCATGTACCGCTTCATGTTCAGCGGCGGGAGATCGAGACCAGTCGCAAACAAGGCGAAATCATTTCGGTCGCCCGCATATGTTGCATTGGCAAAGAAAATGGAATTTTCCAGTTGCTCCTCGGGGCAGCGCAGCTGACCCGTTTCGGGATCAATCAGGGTGTGGGCGGCCGTGACGACCGCTAGCCGGTCGCGATGCCAGATCAGTGATCCTTGACCGATCAGTCCACCAGAATGCTGTCCGCGGAGCTTGTTACACATGGAGACAACGCCAAAGCGGTTCGCAGCTTCCAGGATCGCTTCCTCATGCGCGGTCAACGTCTCCCCGCCCCGTTCTCTGTGGCGAAGCTCATTTATGCGAACACGATCACTTTCATCGTCAAACACGCGGGCGTTGATGCAATGCCTGTCGGGGGCCGAACCCGTTGCGGCGACGATCCTCTCGCAAACTCCGCTCGCGGATGTTGCTGAACGAACGGGCGTTTCTGCTGTTGTCCGATCCGGAATCGGAGCGGTTCCCAGAATGACCAAAGCGGTCGCCGCCAGAGTTCTGGTGTCGAAAATGTTTGTGGTGACCTTCATATCCCGCCCCCTAACCTCACCGGATTTGGGTACCAGAGTTAATGCCCCTCTAATTGATGATATCCCTGCGATCATAGTTCAGGCCGCTCGCCTGTATTTCCAACATGGGCGCCAGAGTAAGCAGGGCGCTATCCTTGATCCATCACCCGAACGGGGGATTGCGCGCTTGGTATAAGCTTCCGCATGATATCGCTCGATCTGATCAAGTCGCCTGGCGAGCACCCTGCGCGCGCGTCTAGGGACAAACCCTGGCAAGGAGAAAGACATGGTATGGACCTGTAGAGCGGTGTCGTTCGCTTTCGTGTCGTTGGCCTGGCCCGCTGCGGCTGACGACACCCAGCCATACCCCGAACCTGAAATATGCCGCGCGGTTGTGGAGCGGGATATTGAAGGCATAGGCATACTGGCCAGGGCTGGACAGGACATCGAAGCACCATGTGCCTTTGGTGGCACGCCTCTTAGCTACGCGGTGAGATATGAAAACGTGCCGGCGGCTCGGGCACTTTTGGAGGCGGGTGCAGATGTCAATGCACGAACAGATCGCTTCGGAACCGCTCTTATGACAGCGGCGGGCACCGGGCAGCTCGAGATGGTTCGCCTCCTGATCAAGGCTGGAGCAGATGCTAACACGGCTATGCCTTACGCGACCGTTTTAATGTCTGCGATCAATTCCGGATCACAGGAAATCGTGCAGGCCCTTATCCACGGTGGTGCCAACGTTAACGCCGTTCACCAAGATACCACAGCGCTTGCTTGGGCCGTGCGACATGGACAGACAGCGATTATTCGGCAACTCGTGGCAGCAGGAGCGAATATTAATTTCAAAGAGCCTGCTACGGGGGATACTGCTCTGAGAGACGCGGCTGCAATGTCGAACAACGATGTTGTTCGCGTGCTTTTGGACGAAGGCGCTGACGTCAATCTGATGGACCGCTTCGGAGGGACGGCCCTGATGGAAGCCGCGATTGGACCTGTTCGAGGAACCATTGCCCAGCGTTGGAAGGCCGAGGCTGGTGGGCGTTTGGCAACCGTTCAAACCCTGATCGATGCAGGCGCCGATATCAACGCCAAAGACATGTTCGGAAAAACGGCACTTATGCATGCAAAAAAGGCGAGGCACGACAAGGTCGTACAGTTGTTGATCGAAGCGGGCGCCGAACGGAAAGACTGACGGCGTCTACCCGATCCTGATGGTTGGGCTGATCAATGGGTCAGAAATCAGTTCTGCTAGAAACAGCCGGTCCAACCAGTCATGTACTCATTCCCCTGAAAGGGTGATTGCGATATGCCCGATCAGCGGCACCATACGAGGATGAAACGCATCCTTAGCCAAATTCCGGCACCGCTCGGTGGCAACCATGTCGTCGTCTACTGATGCAACGAAGGCCGACGCCGATCCAGCAGTTGCAGAGTGTTGGCTGGTTGGCAACCAGGTTGCGCGACCGGAGAAAGGCGGCGTATCCGCATCGTTGCGTGACGAGCTTGCCCGAACTCTAGGTGCGAGCGGCTTGCCACGCCCCGCATTGCCGCTCACGCATCATCTCGCCTTTGTCGGCACCCCTCGCCCGGATGGGCGGCAACGGGTGATTATAGTCAGTGACAACGCCCTGCGGGAATTGATGGACGAACACATCGTGGGTGTTGGCCTCTCACCGGCTGAATTGCGACTGCTTAAGCAGGTTCTGGGCGGGCGCACCCTGCACCAGGCGGCAGATACTGACGATGTCAGTTATGAGACCAAGCGCTCGCAATACAAGTCTCTTGCCCGCAAGCTGGGGGCGCATTCGCAGGTCGAATTGAGCGGCTTGGTTTTTACCCGCCTAATGTTGTGGTTCGGTGATTTGAGCGGGTGACGCACGCAGTCGACGGGCAAATTAGTCCGACGGTCTTTCACGGTCTGGCCCTTTCCCCCTTTCGGGTGATTGCCGCACCCTGCATGCAATTTTACCGTTCAGGAAACATGGCACCAACCAGTGGAGGCAATCATGCAACTCCGGCGTCCATACCTGTTCGCAGCCACAATATCACTTTGTGCATTTATGTCCGGCGGTGTTGTGGCGCAAACCCGCGAGGCGACGCATTGCATCGATCCCGTTCCCAAAATCGAGTCGCACGGCTCCACTGCGTTCCTGAAGAATATCTGCGACCGGCATGTCGCAGTCATTCACGGCTTCAACAAGAAAACCGACGGGACGCCGCTGGATAACCCGTGGTGCGTCGGAGATGGCTTCGGGCGCGCGCACGACCCCGGACGCATCGGAGATATATACGACCCCGGAGAAAAGAAGCCAGTCGGGCTATGGTTCGACCGGGGCATCACATTCACGATGCACTGGCGGGCGTGCTTCGTAGACACACGCGCCAATAATTCGGTGTATTTCCTGATGCAATCACCGCTCTTCCGGTTCGACAGCGATTGCGAAGTCACTTGCGAATAACGGCTTTCAGCCAGCCAGAACCTATACGTTTCCCACTGAAAGGAGAAAACCATGTTAAAAGCCATGATCACGATCACCGCACTGTTGATACAGGCGTCAATAGCGCATGGACAAGGCTCAAGTCCGGGGTCGGCCACGATCGGCGGTGGCGGTGACTGCCTCGATGTCGTCGATGGCCAGAGCGTCGAAGCCATGATTGCCGACGCGGGCAGTATCGAACACTTGCACGAGGTGACCGTGGCGCAGATCGAAGAGTACGATCGCTGGCTTGTTGAGATGGAAGCCGCCATGAACCAGGGCGTCCGTGAGGCCGAGATCAAGGCACTCTACGAACAAGGTCAGGCGGCGCGTGCCTTGAACGTTGACCTGAAAGAAGCATTGGAATGCCGGATGGGGGCATGACGTTGCGCCACTGGCTGCTCTTGGCGGCACTCATCTTGCTACCCAATTCAGCATTTGCGCAAGAGAACGAACCCGTCACCGCATGCCGTATTGATGCGGGGGACGTTGATGATTTGACGGAAAGTATAGCGCTCGCGGTTATCGAGGAATGCGAGGCAGTTCTAGCCGATAATCCGGATGATGATGCAACACGCGCTTACCTAGCTGAATTACACATGCACCTTGAGAAGATGTACAGCTTAGGGAAAGAAGTGCCCACGAGTATAGAAAAAGGGCTATATCACCTGCGCGCAGCCGCTGAGTTGGGCGCCGGAGGAGCTCAGTTTGTACTCGGAGGAGCCTACAGGAAAGGTTGGCCTGGCTATCTCTCTCAAGATCACAAGATGGCTGTTTACTGGCTTCGCAAGGCGGCAGAGCACGAAGGTCAAATGTTTGCCCAATTCGATCTTGCTGATCTCTATGCAAACGGCCCGCTAGATATACGGAATTATGAAGAGGCAGCAAGGTGGTATCGCATACCTGCGGAGGACGGCCTGAGCTCAGCTGCAGCTGCTCTTGGCAGGTTGTATGAACAAGGCTTGGGCGTAGAACAAAGCGCAGAAACCGCAGCACTATGGTACCAAACAGCCTTGGATAACCACCGTTCCAATTGGCGAAGCAGCGACTGGGGAGCCGTAGCCAAGGTCCGTCCGCGGGTTGCACTGGGCCGCATGTATGCCGAGGGCCGTGGAGTTCCTCAGAGCCGCATCAAGGCCGTTGAATTATTTCGCATTGCTGCAGAGTCAGGTGATCAGGAAGCTCAGGGGGCCCTCAGGGCCATGGGAGAGACATGGTAAGCCTCACTTCGGTCCGGTGTCAGGCGCGCTTTTTGTGACGCGCGCGGGGTTATCATGTTTCGCTAAGCGCTATGCCAACCATATTTTGCAGATTTTTTGTGGAAAAACAGCGCGTTTCTGCATTTGACAGGCTGATTTCACCCGTTCGGGTGATTGCCCGGACCGGATGGGTGTGACGTGCTTCCAGTGTACGAGTTTTTGCGCGGAGGCCTGTATGAAGCGGCTTGCATTCCCCGATCTGGATAAAAGCCTGGGAAAGATTGAAAGGATCCGTCTCCCTATAGGAATTGCGGTGACCCAATGAACTATGTCATCGGAAACCAGAAAGATGCGGATATTCACCTAGATGTTCCCTCGGTTTCGGCCAGCCATGCAAGTCTGTCTATCGACGATGAGGGACAGACAACGTTGTCCGATCTCGGAAGTGCGGAAGGTACGTTTATCCATCTCGAGAATCGCTGGCTGCGTATCACCAGCGCGCCGGTGGCTGCCGAAGATCGCGTCCGCCTCGGCACGCATGAAACCACCGTCGGCGCCCTTTTGGACAGCACCCGCGACAAGCTGGCGGCATCGGGATACCTCCGTTATTCGCGCGACCCCGAGACCGGTGAGATTACCGCCTATCATGTTGCGCCTGCAGCGCAACCGCTTGCTCCTGTCGCACCGGCACCTGCAACCAAAACGGGCTTGGAGGAGGGGGAGAGTGCCCCCAGGAAAAAATCCAGCTTACCGCGACAAGCAGGTTACGCCTTCCTTGCCATTCTGGTGCTGGGAGGCATTGGATACGGCGTCTATAAGGTGGCCCCGCAATGGTCATTCTCGGAGCCGCATCAAGCCGTAGAGGTGGCTGAAGCCGATAGCGAAACAGATGTGGATATCAATCCTTCCGATGCGGAAACACCGGATAACATAGATGACGAGCGCGTCGATGAACGCGATACCGCAGAGGCAGACATAGACCCATCAACGCCCCCCCGGGATGAGACTATTGAGCCTGCGGGGGATGAACGACCCGCTCCGGAAGCAACCGACCAAACTGATGCACCCTCCCGCCCCTCCGATGGTACGGCGACGGACGACCCCGCGGTCGAGAACGATGCTATCGGCACAAACGGCAGAATCGAGAATGAGAATGCCAATGACACTATAGGAGATACCGAAGCGGGTTCCTCAATGGATGTGGCTGAGGGGGCTGCGCCCACGCCAGAAGATGCCGAGGAACACGTATCTACCGAGTCAGAACCGGGCACGCAGAACGCTTCGGAAACCAGTGCCGAGGCACTGAATGGAGAGGCTTCGCTAGAAGATGAAGAGTCTCCGTTCGTCGGTAGCGATGTGTCTGAAGGTCATACCGTAACCGGCTCGACGGAGCGAACACCGGAGCAAGAGACCAGCGACGACGGCACAGAGGCCCTTCGGCAAGCGACTGAGCCTGCCGCCGAGGATGATGAACTTAACGACGATACGCAGTCAGATGAAGTTCCGCCCGCCGAAGATGGCCTCAACGACGTAACGGATAGCCGCACACAGGAGAGCAATTCCGGCTTGGGAAGGGAAGAGAATAATCCGCATGATACTGGTGAAATCCCGCAACAAGCTGCAAGCGGAACGTCGGATACAGGCGATGATCCAAACGAATCTGAAGTAGGCACCGAGCAAGCAAACGTAGCGGATACCGTTGCTGGTGACAGCGAGAGCCAGGATATACCGGAACCGCAGTCAGAGACTGATACGAACAGCAGCGATACACCTGCCGCGGCGTCGGACGATCCAACCATGGAAAACGGGTTTGATGTTCCAGAGCAGCAACCGGATGCGACGACTAACGCAGTTGGCATGGACGGTCGAAGCTCTTCCGGGACTGGCAGTAACGGTTCAACCACACAGCCGGAAACCGAGGCTCCTGAGGACACGAATGTTTCTCCATCGCTGGATGCTTCCACCTCAAACCGTGATCAGGATGAAACGACAGAACCACAGCAACCTCAAGACAGATGCGGTGAGGCGACACTTCACTGGAACACGATCAGTGCTAGCGGCAACCCGGCGCTCCTGGAACAACACATAAGGCTCTTCGGCGATTGCGACACCGCTGGTCGCGCTCGCAGGGCACTGGAGGACTTGAACTCGCAATCACTTGTTGAGGACATCCAGTCAAAACTCAAGGAGGCTGGTTGCTACATGGCTGGAATCGACGGGATATGGGGAAATCAAAGCCGACAGGCCATCGCCAATTTTGTAACCCATTCAGGCGAAAGTTTCGACGAGCGAGAGCCGTCTTCGGAAATGTTGATCATGCTTGGAAACCACGAGGGTCGTGTGTGCCCGCTCGTTTGCGATGCGCGGCATACGCCCCGAAACGGCGAATGCGTGCTCAAGACTTGCCCGAGCGGTCAGAGACTTTCGCAGAACGGAAATTGCTATTCGCCGCAATCACAGAAAGAGGCGAAATGTGAAGCTTATAAAAGTTCGAATGATCGCTACGTCCGCCAACTTATTAAAACAATGAAGAGACTATCCAGAGAGAAAGGGCAAGCCCTCAGCTATGAGGAGGCGCAAGCAGTAGCTCGCATATGCCAGAGGTCTCCCCAGCGGTGCGGCATGAGCGCGGAGCTCATCCGTCGCGCCAAGTACTATAGCAATACCTGCCGCGGATAATGATCGAATGACTGCCACTGCACCACCTTCCCGACACAACCGCACCGTCGAGCGTGGCGGCCTGGAACGCTGGCGTCCTTATATCGCCGCGGCCAGCCTCGTACTTGCCCTCTGTTTCATCATGCTTTTGCATCGAGCCCTGCCTGACGGTTCCGCCGCGCTACTACTCGACCGTGGCGGGCTGACCTATCCGTTCTCGATTCAGAACGGCATGTGGCTGGTCTTCTTCATCGGGCTGGGCGAGTTGGCGGTCCGGGCCGGAGCTGCCCGAACTGAGACAAGCCTGCTTTCGCACGGTTATCTGCCGGAAGATCCGCGCACCGTTTTGCAGGTGGACGATCTGCCGCCGATCTATCGTCGCGCCCGCGCGGAAAGCCGGTTCGCACATTGCTTCCTGCCCCGGTTGATCGAACGCTGTATCCTCCAGTTCCAGACCAGCCGCTCGATCGACCAGAGCGCATTGTTGCTGAACACCAGCATCGACATGTTCCTTCATGAGGTAGACCTGCGTTACAGCATGCTGCGCTATATTACATGGCTGATCCCCTCACTCGGGTTCATCGGTACGGTGATGGGTATCGGGTATGCCCTTGCCTATGCCGGGGATAGCAGCCGGATCGAAGACCCGAACCTGCTCTCGGAACTGACCGGGCGCCTCGCGGTCGCCTTCAACACCACGCTGTTGGCCCTGATCCTGGCGGCCATCATCTTGTTTCTTCAGTCGATCACACAGTCCCGCGAGGAACGCGCGCTCAACCGCGCGGGACAGTACTGCCTCGATAACTTTATCAATCGCCTCTACGTCGCGCGGGAAGAGCGGAACGACCGCAGCGATAGAGGTACCTGACCCATGCGTCGCCCCAACCGGAATTTCGAAGTCTTCAGCATGTCGGCACTCGACCTGTTCGCCTCCGCCCTCGGGGTGTTCATCATCGTCGCTATCGTACTTTTTCCCTATTTCCAGAAATCCGAGGCTGCCGAGCTCGAACTTGAGGCCACGCAAGAGCGTTTGGAGCAGACCGAGACGGCATTGAACGAAGCACAAGCGCGTGCCGAGGCCATGCAGACGACGCAAGAGGCCCTCGCGACAGCGCAGGAAGAGTTGCAAAGCTTGCGCGACACCCTGCAGCAGGCGCAGAGCCGGAACGCCGCACAGGAAGACCGTTTGGAGCAAGCGGAGAATGAACTGGAACAGGCGCGGGTCGAACTGGCCAAGACATTCCTGATCGTCGGGATCGACTGGACGGTCAGCAGTGCAGATGTTGATCTTTACGTGACAGACCCGGACGGCAACACGTTTTACTACGCCGCCAATAACAGGTCCGGGTATACCTACGTTAACAGCGATGCTCAGTTGAGTTACGACATGCGTTCGGGGCCCGGTATCGAATTGTGGCAGAACCCTGAAGCCAAACCCGGCGAGTACCAAGTCGAGTACGAACTTTTTTCTGTGAGGTCGGGATCGACCGTTCGCATCGAGGGAGACATCTATGACCGGCGTGGTCGTCATGATTTACCACCGATCACTCTTCGCCGGAGGGGTGAACGCGCTGAAGTTGCAACCGTGACCGTCGATCAAGCCGGTCATGTTACCCTTCATCCGTGACATGCGCGAAACCGGAGACCCGACGACAGCGTACTGGAGATAGAAACCACAGTGCTTACCGGTGCCATATTGCAAACGCTGTCGACCTTAAATGAAACAGATCAATGAGATGTATAGCGTGAAGAACAGCCTCATTCCCTTGTCGCTGGCCCTGGCGGTTTCTAGTACCCCGTTAGCTTTTGCCCAGACTCTTCCCACATCAAAAGAAGAGGCAATGATGGCCGGGTCGTACATGGCCGTCATGAACTTGTGCCTTGATGATGTTGACCTGTACCTGACCGCGAAAGCAAAGGCGTTCGCCCAAAAGGCGCAAAATAGCCAACCGGAAGCATTCGACGGGTCATATAACGCCGAAGGACATGCCATGACGTTCTATGACAAAGAAGGCTGCCTATCGGTATGGCGTAGGCAATTAGGTCCCACCGGGAAAAAGAGCAAAAAGATCGGGTTCACGATCATGATGCGTGGAAATAGCTGAAGCCGTCCGCTGCGCTAAAGCCGCGCACCGTAAAGATGTGCACGAAGTTAGCATCCAGCATTGAAACGTTCCCCAACACGGGGCTCCTGTCGTGGTCTTGCGGCACTTCGGGTCCGTTTCACCTGCATGCACCGCAAAACGTTTAAGATACACAAAGTTGGTAAAACCAAACCTCGCCACATTCTAAATGGAATACAGAATCTGGGTCACTGGCGAGGCACACAAAGATTCAACAGTGCCACAATGCACAGCAACGCGAACACCAGAGGCAGAAACACCGTGGCCGCATAGATCGCACTGGTCGTCAGGTCCGACTGAACGGCCTGGTTCTCGTCATGTCCGCTGAGTGACAGGATGGTACCATTAAGTAGAACCGCAACCGTTCCGGCGAGTTTGTTGGAGAAGGTGAAGACAGAGGTGCAGAGCCCCTGAAGATCTTCCCCGGTCTCATCGCGGCAGACATCAACCGCGTCAGGCACCATGGCCCAGGGAAACACACTCAGGGCTGTTATGCCCGCTCCCGCCAGCACGGCCGTGATATAAAGGTAAACTGTCGCGCCAGAGCCTTGAGCAATCAGCGAAGCAAGCAGCAAAAACAGCATGTAAACTGCGATGCCGAGCTTCAGACCGCCTGCCTTGTCGAACCTCCGGCCAATCGCAACCCATATCGGCAAAGTGAGCAGGGAACATCCAAATACCATGCCCAGCACCGGCGCCTGACCGCTTTTGGGAACGGCGATATAGGATTCCAGGAAGAAGGGCAGCATGGATTGAATGGATACAAGGCTGACCACCGAGAGGAAAAATACGATCACCGTCATGCGGAAACGCCTAAACTGTAGAACAGTCACGAGTCCTGCAAACAACGTAAGGGGTTTTTCCACGGTACGATGTGACGCCGGGCGCTGATCGGGCACGGCAATCAGGAAAGGGACATAGGCCAGGCACGCGACACCGGCCAATGCCGCGGCGACCAGCCACCACACGTCAGGGGACGTGCCTGCAAGCGTGAGTGCGTCATCTCCAAGAGTGATCAATGCCGGCACGCCGGCGACGGTGAAGCTCAGGGTCAGGAAGATGAAAGTCATGTCGACTGCAACCTGTCCGGTGCGCCCGTGATAGTCGGGCTCATACCCGGGAAGCATCGCCATCCTCGGCACCGAGATGAGGGTATAGCCCACCGCGAACAGCGCAAACCCAGCAGCAGCACCAAGTGCTTGATATGCCACGCCGTCAAACTGGGCAGGAACATACCAAAGGGCGATGAAGGCCAGGGCCGTCGGCACAAGCGCCAATCGAATGACACGCTTGCGACCGACACGTCGGCTATTGCGGTCGCTCCAGCGACCGACGATCGGATCGAGTACGGCATCTACAATTCGCCCAAACGCAAAGGCCGCGCTCGCCAACATCGGCGGAAGTCCGACGATGCTGACCAAAAAGTAGAAATACCAAGAATTGACCGTTGCGAAGAGGATCGTGATGGTGACTTCCGGAGAGGCAAACACCAAACGTTTTCTGAGGGGTGAGGCGCGCGGTCCCGTCGTATTCAAAACACCTGAAGGCATCGGTTCCTACTCTAGGTCAGGCGCACAGGCGGCTCGCGACCGGGGTCAACACCGCTCTCAGATGATCATGATACAGCAATTGTCCGGCATCCTCGATGACGTGCAACCTGGCACCGGGAAGCGACGCCGCGAGCGTTTCGATAAGAGGCAGCGGATGGATGGGATCGTCGTTGCCGTGCAGAAAGTGCAATTCAATGCCGAGTTGCTTTGCAACTTCCCAGTTCAGGGTCCTCTGGAACCCGAAATCATGGCGTGCAGAAGTGACAGAGGTTGTAAGAGCCTCCCGGAAGCGCTCGCCCGAGAAGCGATTGTTCAGCTCTGCCTCGACAATCCGGCTGTCTGCCGTGCTGTCCTGAAATTGCTTGCGGATAAATTTCGGGAAGCTCTGACGCGACAGAATCGTCCGCTGGAAATACTCCATGGTTGCGCTCATCAAAGGCTCGCTGAAGCTCGCCAGCTTCAACATTCCCTTGGCAAGCCGCCTTACGCCTCCTTGTGGCCGCCCTTCCAGAACGCAAGCTGCTGCGAAATAAAGAGCATCGACATAAGGTCTGTTCTGACGCGCATATTCCAGCGCAACCTTTGAACTGGCTGCAAAGCTCAGGATGCTGATACGCTCTTCGCAAAAGAGCTCTCGGACCAGATCAATGCCGCGACACGCATGGCGAATTTGTTCATCCTCGGACAGAACCGGATCTTCCGGGCTGTTCAACCCATTGCGCAATGGCCAGACGAGTCGCAAACCAAGCTCGTGCAGCATGCCGATATCCTGCTTGCGTATATCCGGTAGGATCATCGCGTGCAGTACGAGGAGTGGCTTTCCTGATTGCGGCCCCATATCCAGCACACGAAATGCGCGATGGTCGCGGTCAAGCAATACGACCGACCGAACGTCGTCAGGCAGGTAATCCGCGACATAGCGATCAAAGGTTTCGCTTCTGCTCGTGGTTTGTTCGGTCAGTTCGGCGGAAATGGTTGCAACCAGCCGCGCACCCACAACCCGCATGATATCGCTTGTGCGTTCAAGGCCAAGCCGCTGGCGCAGTTCGCGGGACTGGCTCTTGCGTGTTTCGACCGACTTGTCATCGTGCCTTGCGCCTTCGGTAAGTGACATCCCGCCCAGGAAACAGATCAGAAGACGCACAAGCGCTGGCGTGAGCTTGGCATTCGGAAATTGAGCGGCAGTGAACCGCTCAACCGCCTCGGGTGAAAGGACAACAACGAAGCCGACCGAAGCGTCTCCTGTCTTGTCATGAAAGACCAGAAGGTCTTCCCCGGACAAGATAAGGTGATCTTGTCGTTCGCTCCGTGATGCTTGGAGGCGGTTTTCCACACGCGCCCTGTGATCCGTCCCCAGTACTCGGAGTGCCTCATCGGGAAGCAGTCTCCAGTTGGCATACTCAAGAACCGGAACCGGATACCCCCAAAGGGTAAAACCTGACACAAGGAGGTGTTCGTGCCGCGCATACCAGTGAGCGAACTCATCGTGTTTGTCGTCCGCCAGGAAGTTCAGAACATCTGCCACTGCTTCATGGCCTTTCTGGACATTCTGCCGAGGTGCCGGATACGCTTCGTTGGAGATACTGTCCGACCCACCCGTTTGCTTTGACTTTGCGCAGGTTTGCATATCGTGTTCGTGCATGGAGTGGTCCTGATTGATATGGTCGCAATTTCGAGATGAGCTCTGAAGTAGTACCCGCCTAAATTGTTAAAGCCGCCTAATCGGGTGATTGCCCCAACGTAAACCCGGGACACGCTACCGTCCAGTGTCACTGGATGCGCGCGAAATGCAATCGTGCTCTCATGCCGCCCTTGGATCCCTCGTTCATAACGAGAGTCTGCTGGACCAAACGACCAACGATCTGGATGACATATATTTACGATCACTGACTGGTGCCTCATTTGTCATGACGACCGCGGGTTGAAGCCATATCCCATGCGAGGTAGTGACCGAAATTTCGAATGCCTTACCATGGAGACGCCGGGATGACTTCGCTTGGAAAAATCGTTCGGTCGCGGCCCTTTAAGATCTATGCGTCTTTGGTGGTTCTGCTACTGGTTCTGGCAGGCACAAGGCTCGCCCATGATTACCTTGAGCGACGCGTTGTCTTTGAACCAAGGTGGTTGACCGATACCGAATATCAGGCGCTGATGGACAGGATGGAACAGTTCAAGCAAGCCTATGCAACAGGTGACGCCGCCACTTTAGCGAATATGCTCCCACCCGGATATCTTGAGCACGGCGCCGCGCGGGTAAAGCGGCAGCCAGAGTGGGTGCGAGGTCGCTACCGCACCAGCGCGGAACAGTTGTTCAAGGATATCCAGGTGAATCGCGTTCACTTCTACCCAAACATAGCGCGTTCCGGAGCGGGCCGTGGAGAGCTCGTACTGGCGCAAATCGAGACGCACATCGATTTTAACTCAGGCAAAGGGGATCGCATCATGCGATACCCGGTCATCGCGATCCGGGACGATGCCGAATGGTGGGTGCTGCACCTGACCAGCAGACCCATGCGCGAGGTGCTTCTGGAAGCTTATCCCGACATCCAGGGGCTGAACGACCGCCCGCTCCACTCGATCAACTAAGCCACTTGGCGGCCTTGAGGATTGGCCGAACCCGGACAGATTACGGCTGCCTGCTCCTCGGGAGGTGGTCGTTTCGCCGGTCGTCCATACGGTACATGTATGCGACCGCAGATGTGCTGCATCGTTCTGAACAATTCATGGGCTTAGAGATCGCGCCCGAAGAACAACAACGCCTTGATCAAGAGCGGCACAACGCAGAAAGAAAAACCCGCGAAAACGATGGCGAACGTGGCTCGTGAGGACAGGGCGGAGAACAGAAATTCGCGGCTCGAATATCGGATATCGGCTGAGAGCTACGGCTTGTTTCCTGAGATCTTTGGTATCATGGGTCTTGTGACGGGATTCGTTACGCCGGGCGTTCCTAAGTGCGAAAACGTCGACGATATTCACCGGGCGTGAGGCCGACGATCCGCTGGAAAACCTTGTGGAACGCGCCGGCGTCCGAATATCCAACATCCCAAGCGATGCGCTCCACGGGCAGTCGGCCAAATTGCAGCAGCTCTTGCGCTTTTGAGACCCGCAGGCGCTGCGCGTATTCTGTTGTCGTCATGCCGGTTGCCTTCTGGAACCGGCGCAACAGGGTGCGCTGTTCCAGGCCTGCTTGCGCTGCCAGTGTGGCGAGCCGCGCCTCCCGGCCCTCTTTCGCCTGCAGAAGATGCTGGGCCTTGAGGACCGCCGCATCGCCATGGGTCAGGTTTGGTGCGAAGCCACTGTAGTAGCGCTGTTCGCGGCCCGGTGGGTCCACGAGCATCATCCTGGCGGTCTGAGCCATGACGACGGGCCCGAGGAAGCGGTCGACCAGCTTGAGACCCAGATCAGTCCAGGACATCAGGCCACCCGCCGAGAGGATGTCACCGCTGTCGATAATCAGACGGTCCGTGTCCAGTTTTACAGACGGGAACCGCTGCCGAAAGTCCTCGGCGTAGATCCAGTGCGTGGTTGCCGCGCGCCCGTCCAGAAGCCCGGTTTCTGCCAGCAGGAACGCGCCGCCGCAGACCGAAGCCAGAACGATCCCCTCGCCGTGGCGGGTTTTCAGCCAGTCCGCAAGCGGGGCGGCGATATCTGCCGCAATGGGCGCTTCGAGGGAGGGGGGAAGGATGAGGGCGTGATACGGATCGGTTTGGCCCTCGGATGCCCCGGTCATCTCGGTGATTGCCAAATCAGCCTCAATCGTGTCGATCTTCAGCCTTGGCGCGCCTTGATCGGAACGCTCGGCTATCTGGCTTGCTATGCCAAAGAGGTCGGTCAGACCCATTGCCGCAGAGAGTTGCGCACCGGGGTAGAGGAGGATGCCGATCCCGATCTGGTCCATATGTCGATATCGCCCCATCTTTTGTCGATTACGCCAATTACATCAAATGTGTGCACGCAGCATGTTGAGGTCAAGAAACGCGAGATCGGAAAAGGAAATACCATGACAAAGCGCGCAATCATCGTGATCGATTTGCAGAATGAATACTGGCCGAACGGCAACCTGCCGCTGGAAAACATCAATGACGCCGCCGCCAATGCGGCGCGGGTGATCGCCCATGGGCGCGAGACCGGTGCACTGATCGTGAACGTCCGCCACGAGATGCCCGGCGCACCTGTCTTTGTGCCCGGCTCGGACGGCGTGGAGATCAACGAGGCGGTCACCCCCGGCGAGGGCGAGCCTGTCGTCACCAAGAACTTTCCCAACGCGTTCCGCGAGACCGGCCTGAAGCAGCTTCTGGAGGAGAACGGTATCGAAGAAGTCGTTGCGGTTGGCGCGATGAGCCATATGTGCGTCGACGCCACGGTCCGCGCGGCCAATGATCTGGGCTATAAAACCGTGACCATCCACGATGCCTGCGCGACCCGGCAGCTTGAGTTCAACGGCACGACCGTCCCGGCCGCCCATGTTCATGCCGCGCTGATGACCGCGCTTGCTTTTTTCTACGGCGACGTCATCTCGGCCGACGAATTCATTGCCGGTTGAAGTGGCAACAGGAGGATCATCAATGAAACTGCATCACATCCGCAATGCGACCCTGATCGTGACCTATGGGGGCAAGCGCTTTCTCGTCGATCCCTACCTCGGCGAAAAGGACGCCTACCCAGGCTTCGAGGGCACGGTCAACAGCGATATCCGCAACCCACGCGTGGCGTTGAACACGCCGATGGACACCATCCTTGACTTCGACGCGCTGATCCTGACCCACCTTCACCCGGATCATTTCGATGAGGCCGCGGTGAACCTGCTGCCGCGGGACAGGAAGGTATTCGTGCAGGATTATTCGGATGCCGAGCTGATCAAGGCCATGGGTTTCACCGATGTTCAGCCGCTTGGAGTGGAAACCGATTTCGAAGGTATCACCCTGTCGCGAACCCGGGGGCAGCATGGGTCTGATCAGGCCTATGTCTACGGCGCCGAACTGTTGGGCAGCGTCATGGGGGTTGTCTTCCGCGCCGAAGGGGAAAAGACGCTTTATATCGCCGGTGACACCGTTTGGAACGACATGGTGTCGACCAATCTCGAGATGTTCAAGCCAGAGGTGATCGTGCTTGCCGCGGGCGATGCGCAGGTGCCGGGGCTTGGCTCGATCATCATGGGCACGGCTGACGTCAAGGCGGTTCACGATGCTGCGCCGGACGCGCAGATCGTCGCGACCCATATGGAGGCGGTGAACCACTGTGTACTGACCCGCGCGGACCTCAAGGCGTTTGCCGCCTCGAATGGCATGGCGGATCGCCTGTCGATCCCGGCGGATGACGAGAGCCTGGAGTTCTAAGCAGTCACTAACCGGGCCGGAGCGCCGGGGCGGTTCCAGCGGGCATTTGGCAAACGCAAATGCAATGGGACGCGGCCGGGTACAAATCAAGGGCGCGGGTCTGCTCCGAGAAACTGATCACGTATCATGTCGCCAAGCACTTTGGCGGCTTCCGTTGGCCGGCCTGCGCGCCTGTGCAATGCGATCTCGATTTCAGGCAGGCGCGGCAGGCCCGGGATTTTCGATGGGTCGACTTCCTGGGTTTCGGGCGGGATCATGTTGCGCGGCAGGGCCGTGACGGCCAGGCCGGCCCCGACCATTGCTGTCTGCCCCGTGAGGCTCATGCTGGTATAAACAATTTTCCAAGGCTTGTCCGCGGCGGTCAGCGCCTCGGTCATCGAGTTGCGAAAGACGCACATATCCCGGGGGTAGACGGACAGGGGTAACGGGTCATCCGGGCCGAGTTCAAAACCGGGTGCCGCGACCCAGGCAAGTTGCTCGCGCTTGAGGCTCTCGCCGCCCGGCACATTGGGCTGGCGTGTAACCAGCGCCACGTCGAGGTCGCCGCTCTGCACATTCCGAAGAAGGTCCACCGAAAAGGCACAGGACAGGTCCAGTTCCACATCCGGATGGCTCAAGCGAAAGGTCCGGATCGTCTCGGAAAGACTGGCCGCATAATCGTCGGGCACGCCGACCCGAACGCTACCGGCCAGGCGGGTGCTGGCCAGGTCCCCCCATGCCTCGTCGTTCAGCCGCAAAATCTTGCGCGCGGTGTCTGCCAGGTGCAGGCCCGCCGCCGTCGGCGCAACGCGCCGCCCGAGCCTGATCAGAAGCGGCTGACCCACTGCGGCCTCCAGCCGCTTGATCTTCATGCTGAGCGTGGATTGTAGCGCATCGGTGCGCCGCGCGGCTGCTGAAAACCCCTCGGCATCGATCACGTCGAGCAGGGTTCGCAACTGGTCGAGATCGAATATTTTTTCGGCTGACATGCTATCAATATTATTGATTGATAATATCAAGTTCAAGCTGTCGCGCGATAGATAAAAATGCGTTACCGGGCGCTCAGAGGTCAACTTGCCAAGCATAAAGCGCTGCTTGGCATGTGTCACATGTTCTGAAAAAACCAACCCAAGGAGAGTGGTAATGGCCGCTATTCAAAAACTCTTTCAACGCATCAAGCATGCATTCGCTGAAATCGATCACGGGTTCTCGCTGATGTACGGGCTCTCAACGCCCGAGGCGGCACCCAAGACGACCCAGGGGGCGAAATGAGCACCGCGCCCAAAAAGACTGGCCTTTCGGTCGATCCAACGGTCTTCTTCACATCGGCGGCCCTGATGGTCGCCTTTGTGGGGGCGGGCGCGCTGTTCACCGATACGATGGGTGAAGCCGCCAGCGCCCTGCAATCCGCCATCGTAAGCCACTTTGGCTGGCTCTACATCCTGGTCGTCGGCGCTTTCCCGGCGTTTGCCATCTACTTGATGTGCAGCCGGTTCGGCAACGTCCGGCTTGGACCTGACGACGCGCGGCCAGAATACGGCACATTCGCTTGGCTCTCGATGCTTTACGGCGCGGGGCTGGGCATAGGCTTGGTGTTCTATGGCGTGGCCGAACCGATCCTGCACTATGCAACACCGCCACGCGGGCCGGCACTGACGCCGGATGCGGCAGAGCAATCGCTTATGTTCACCATGTATCACTGGGGGCTGCACCCCTGGGCGCTTTACATCGTGATGGGCCTCGCATTGGCCTATGGCTCATTCCGGCGGGGTTTGCCCTTTACCATCAGTTCAACGCTATACCCGCTGATCGGCGAAGGCATTCACGGCCCCATCGGCAAAGCGGTCAATATCCTCGCGGTATTCGGCACTCTTTTCGGGCTGGCCACCTCGCTGGGCCTTGGTGTCAGCCAGATCGCCTCCGGCCTGAACGCGGTCGCCGGCATCGAAAGCACGACCGGGCTTCAGATCGGCTTGATCGCCCTGATTACGGCCATCGCCACGCTGTCGGTTGTTGCCGGGCTCGACAAGGGCATCCGCAGGCTCAGCCTGGCCAATGCCGGTCTGGCGCTTGGTTTGCTGGCCTTCGTGGTCGTCACCGGGCCCACCCTGGTCATTCTGAACGCCTTGCCGCAAAACCTGGGAACCTATTTGCAGGAACTGGTCGGTGTCACCTTCTTCTCGGAAGCCTATAACGGTGGCGACTGGCAGGCGAGCTGGACTCTGTTCTACTGGGGCTGGTGGGTCTCGTGGACACCGTTCGCCGGGATGTTCATTGCACGCATCTCGCGCGGCAGGACAATCCGGGAGTTCATTGCCGGCACGATGGTTGTTCCAACGCTGGTCACGCTGGTGTGGTTCACCGGGTTTGGCAACGCCTCCCTTTATCTGCAACAGTCGGGGGCCGCCGACATGGTGGGCGCGGTCCAGCAAAGCGCAAGCACCAGCCTGTTCGTTCTGTTGGAACAGCTGCCGCTTTCGATGCTGTCCTCGGTCCTGGCGCTCATTGTGATCACGCTGTTTTTCGTCACCTCGTCGGATTCCGCATCTTTCGTGATCGACATGATCACGTCTGGCGGGGATGAAAACCCGCCAGTCGCGCAGCGCGTGTTCTGGGCGGTGTCCGAAGGTGTGGTGGCCGCGATCTTGCTGATCGTGGGCGGGCTCGGAGCGCTTCAGACAGCGTCGCTCACGACCGGGTTGCCCTTCACGATAGTTCTCGTGGTAATCGCAATCGCGCTGATCCGGACGTTGCAGCTCAATGAGGCGACGCCTCTGCATAAAGGTCAACAACTGTCGACCACGGCGGCCGAGTAAGCGGATAGCACACCAAGAGAAAGGGCACGGCGGCACAGACCGCCGTGCCGCCATTTGGAACAACACTCGTAAACGATCCGTCGATATCCGCGTCTCGGTATTTCATGCGGCACAGAATGCAACCGTCCGGTTTCGTGAGCCGGATCAAGCCGCCGGATAAAAAAGCCCGGGTTTGTGCTGCGCGGAAGGTTAAAGCGTTCCGCCTTTAACCCGAGATATCGGCGAAAGGCGGAACGCGTGCAACGATTGAGCGGAGCACTGCGTTTCGCGAAAATCTGTGATTCAGGTTTTTCGCGAAACGCTTTAAGAACCTGTTTTGAAAACATCGCGTCGAGCCCAAAACCCTCCGATCAATAGCAACCTGACATTCAGCACGCGTTTTTGGCGTACAACGGGCGATTGCTCGGACGGCTTGATGGCACCGTTCAAGCCTGTTTGTGCAAAGCATTTCTGCACGGGCCAGAACCAGCATGCGCAATCCGGGATCTAATCCGAGAATTTACATCCATTATGTGCTGTCGATCCCACGCGACCCAAGTACAGCTACTCGCGACTGGCGTGCAATCCGACCAAGCGAGACAGCAACATCACGGTGTATAGCGTACCGCCAATGGCCTCGAAGGCGACGAAGGATTGGGCGTAGAAGCCGACCGGCGTGATGTCACCATAACCCAGCGTGGTCAGCGTCACGTAGCTGAAATACACCATCTGCTGCCAATCTATCGCCGCGCCGGAGCTTGCCACGAACGACCCCGGCACGCACCATTCTATGAAGGCCAGTACGGCGGCGAAGCCCGATCCGATCACAAGGTAGAGGGACGTCGCGGAGATCAGGACATCGGTCATCACGGTCCTGGCCCCGAAGGTGTAACGCGCCAGCACGACAACCATGCCGAGGTGATAGGCAATGGAGGTCAGGTAAACGGCCAGTGCGGCGCCGTTCGAGGGGACGTAGGAGTTCAGAAGGCCCGCAATGAACACGGCAAGCCCCGCGCCCGCAACGAAGCTGCGCAGACCGCGATGATCCGTGAGCGCCCAGGTCGCCACCACGAAGATCGCCGCGTAGAATGCGTAAAACAGCGCCGGCCAAATCCCGCCCGCCGCCGACAGCGGGTAGGTCAGGTTGTGTATCAGGATTGCCGCCAGAAAACTGGCATTGGCGGCAAACTTGTTTTGGGCCGTAGGCAGTGTCAGCATCTCAGGCCGCCTTTCGGTGGCCGAGCGCCGCCATGGCCATCATGATCAACAGAACACCCGCACCGAGCCACAACCCGTTCAGATGCAGGCTCAGTGCCAACCAGCACCAGAGCGCAAGCGCGGCCACGGCCAGAAGGTACAGCCCCCGCAAGCGCTCTGCCGTGACGCGGTGAAAGATCGTGCAGCCAAGCAGGAAAAGCGACGGCCCGGCAAAGGCGATAATCGCGGTGGGTGCATGGATCGCATCATGGGGGTGGGCCACGATCATCTCGATGGCGACGGCGGTCACGATGGCACCGCAGACCGCAACGCCATGTGCATAGGCCAGACCTGCGCGGGCGAGACTGGTCTGATCGGCTTCATGTTCGAACCGATGCTCGCCCGGCTCTGACAGGTCGACGAAGTAAATCCACCACAATGTCACGATCAGCAGGAAACCGATCAGTGCGGCAACGCCCGTGTCCAGGTGGATCTCGTGGCTGACCAGGTAGCCGCCCAGCAGCAAGATGGATTCCCCAAGCGCGATGATGAAGATCAATTGGTTGCGCTCGAAGAGATGCAAGCCCTTCAGCGTCCAGCTCGACATTGGCGTTGCGCCCTTACCCGGCAGCCAGAAGCCTACGTAGGGGGCGGCATAGTCGATCAGGACAGCCAGAATCCACAGCTCTAGCCGGGCCTGCTCGACGAAGGCACCGGTGATCCAGAACACACCGGAAATCGCGCTCCAGGCCCCAAGCTGGGTATAGTTCCGCCCCATCACCTGACCGCGAAACACAAAGGCCATATAGCTTGCCCGGATCAGCGCCATCGCCACATAGGCAAAAGCGAACAGTGCCGCGCGTTCGCTGAAAGCCTGTGGCGCCGCCACCGCCATCAAAAGCGCACAGCCCATCAGGACGATCATCAGCCCGCGCCCGCTGGGGTGGTCAGGGTTTACCCAGTTGGCCGCCCACGCGGTGTAGTTCCAGGCCCACCAGACAGCAGCGAAGAGTGTCACATACTCCAGGGCACCAAGCCAACTGGCATGTTCAAGAAGGTAATGGGAAAGCTGGATGATGGTGAAGACATAGACAAGATCGAAGAACAGCTCCATCGTCGTGACGCGGGGGGTGTCTTCGGGGTTGAGATTACGCAAGGCGTGTGTCGGGACAAGGCGGTGCAATAGATTGGACATGAATGCTTCCTGTTGAGTTTTTTGATTTACCCCTGAAATCCACCAGCATTCAAATACCGGCTTTCTTCGGGGTCAACGTGCGTTTGAAAATTCGTTGCCTGTGGGGGAAAAGTCCGAAACATGCGATGATGTCACGATGGCGCCTGGCCCGGTGAAGTCCCGAGGGCAGAAAGCGGCGATGCAGCGCGACCGATTGGCCCTGATCCTCCAGCGCCTCTGAATGCGCGAAAGGCAAAAGTACGAAAAGACGTAGGCCTGGCGGCAATCGGTCGATAAAGCCTTGCTTGCGGGCATGGTGCGCCACCGGCATGGCCTGCGGGTCCATCAGGCCGACCGCCACGCCAGAAGCCAAGCAATAGCGCAAGGTACTCCGAAGACCACGACGAAGATCGGGAACTCTTCGGCCAGGCTGTATCCCGCATGGGCCACACCAACCCAAAGATTTATCGCCGCGGCCACCGCCCAAAGTACCGCATAGACAGGAAAAGCCCGGCGCAGGGACCTGCCGCGCCAGAGTGCTATACCATAGATGAGTGTCAGCAGGCCAAGACCACCAAGGATCACGAGAACAGTATGCATAAAAACTCCTGTGGTCGACGGACTTTCAATACGACAGGCGGGGGGCACCACAATGGCCCCGCCGCCCCGGGCGCTACTGATAAACCAGAACCATTTACCCGCCCTGACGGCTTACTTGGTCGTGTAGCCGCCATTGACTAGGATCGTCTGGCCGGTCATCCACCATCCGTCCGAGACCATGAAGGTGATCCAGGGCGCGATATCCTCGATGTCGGTCAGGCCGGTCTTCGAGAACGGCGAAAGCGCCGCGGCCGTCTTGTGGAACTGCTGCGCCTCCTCGGCCTCGGCCGGGTAGAAGAACGGCGTATCCATCGGACCGGGGCCGATTGCAGTCACCGAAATGCCCCGCTCTCCCAGTTCCTTGGACGCAGCCCGGGTGAAATGCTCCACCGGTGCCTTCAGCCCCTCATAGGCCGCATAGAAGGGGGTATAAGCCCCCAGCAGCGAGGTCACGATCGTGCAGATCTTGCCGTTGTCATTGACGTGCTTGCCGGCCTCTTTGAGGAAGAAAAAGGCGGATTTGACATTCACGGCACAGGATTGGTCGAAGACCTCTTCGCTCAGCTCGGCCATCGGCTTCTTCACCACCATGCCGACAGTGTTGATCGCGATGTCAGGTCGCCCGACGGCCGCGACCGTATCCGCGAACAGTTTTTCCATTGCTGCGGCCGAGGTCAGGTCCGCCTGAAAGGCCACCGCTTCGGCGCCTGCGGATTTGATCGCCGCAACGGTGTCGTCGGCAGCCGCTTTGGTGGCATCGCTGTTATAGTGGATGGCGACGGCTTTCGCACCGGAGTTGGCGAATTCGCGCGCCAAGAGCCCACCAAGGTTCTTTGCACCACCGGCGATCAGCACCACTTTTCCTTCAATACTGTTTCTCGACAACTGATTTCCTTTCCGCGTTACATGCGCCGTTTGAAATGACGACTTGCAGAAAGATGGCATGTCTCGTCGTTCAGATAATCGGGCCTATCTTGACATCATTTGACAGAAACGGCGAACAATAGGCATGGATAGAATTCAACAAATGCATGTGTTCATTCAGGTCGTGGAAAGCGGGAACTTCACCCGCGCGGCCGAGGCCCTTGGCGTGCCGCGTTCGACTGTATCCAGCACGGTGCAGGCCTTGGAGGACAGGCTTGGCGTCCAGCTCCTTCAGCGCACGACCCGAGTGGTGCGGCCGACGCAGGAGGGGTTGCAGTTTGCCGATACGGCCCGCGGCCTGGTGGATGCGATGGCCCAGGCCGAAGGACAGTTCCGACAGCGGCCTGATGCCATCTCGGGGCGCCTTCGGATCGATATGCCAAGCCGGATCGCCCGGCGCCTTGTCATCCCGCACCTGCAGGATTTCCGCGCCCGATACCCGGCGGTGACGCTGGAGATCAGCGCCACCGACCGTATGATTGACCTGGTGTCCGAGGGGGTCGACGCGGTGGTACGACTGGCTGTTCTGCAAGACAGTGAGCTGATCTGCCGCAAGATCGGTGACGTCCCTATGCTGACCTGCGCCGGGGCAGGGTATCTGGCGGAATTCGGCGTGCCAAAGACGCCCGCCGATCTCGCGGATCATCATCTGGTCAACTACGCCCTTCGAATGCCCGCTGTCTCATCGGAATGGGATGGCCTTGAGGACGGATGTGAGATCGCCGTCGCCATGCAAAGCCACCTTTGCGTCGACAACGCCGAATGCTATGTTGCCGGTGCGCTGCACGGGCACGGGCTGATCCAGGTTCCCGTCTATGACGTCGCCGGTGACATCGCGGCCGGTCGGCTGGTTGAGGTGTTGCCCGAGTTCCGCCCCTCTCCTGTGCCGATTTCGATCCTCTATGCGCGCAGGCGGCATCTCCCCCCTCGGCTCAGGGCGTTCATGGATTGGCTACAGGAGTTGCTGCAGGCCGAAGGGGTTGTCGCCAACGACAATGGCGGCAACCGCCGACAATAGTTGATTTTTGCCGGCCTATGCAGCTTTTGTCTGCGAACCGATCTAATGGCCGCGAAAAGCCGATGCCTCCTGATTTCTGCATCGCGTCTAGCGGCCGTATTTCGCGTTTCCTAGTTTTCCATCGGGCGCAATCGCATTCGTCTCTTTATAGGTTTCGACGGCAAAAAGCGTCGTGTAGCGCACCACGTCAGGGTCCGCATCGAACAGACGGTCGCAGAGAGCCTGGTACTCTTCCATATCACTGAAATGGCCGATGAGGACCGCATCGAGGTCGCCTGTCACGCCATAAGCTTGCGTGATTGCCTGTTCATCGGCAATGCGCGTCGCAAATCCCCTGCGCAGGTCCTTGGTCTGGTTCTGGGTTGTCACGGTGATGATGGCGCGGATGCTGCGCCCCAGCTTGGCCGGATCGGCGAGATAGACGCAGGCCGTCAGAACACCCGCGCGGCGCAACTCGGACACGCGGCGCAAGCAAGTTGACGGTGTTGAACCGACGGCCTCGGCCAGCTGTGCCTTCGTAAGCGTTCCGTCCGCTTGCAGGGCTTTGACAATGCGCAGGTCAAGATCATCCATTGTGATGTCCTGTGTGGTCTAATTCTCCATAATTATGTTGATTTTGACCACCTCCGCCACCTTTTTCGCCGTACTACGACGGAAAACGGAAGTGTCTGATTATGAATAAATCCACCCTCGGCCTGATGTGGGCCTTCTCTTTCGTCATTCTGGAAGCCGCGCAGGCCGTCTTCTTTGGTGGCGTCTTTCAGAATTATGACTCGTTCTTAATCGGGGCCGCGGTCTTCGGCGTGACAGCGGCAGGCACGTTGATCTGGGCCAATTTGAAAACTCCGGGACAACTGGAAGTCGCACGGTCGAACCTCATGAGCCTGCTGGGTCTGAACCTCTCGACGGCCTTCGTGTGGATCGCCTATTTCTTTGCCTTGCAAATGATTGAACCGGCGGTGGTCTTTACGATCTTCTCCGGCCTAATCCCGGTCACCATTCACGTCGCCGCGTTGTTCGGTGTGCCGGAAGCGACGTCAGTGCGAAACCGCGTTGAAGGCCTCGGCCTGATCGTCGTGGTCGTCGCCATTATCTATTTATCGGCCATTACGATGCTCGGGCAATCTGGTTTCGTACGCGGTGACTTGTCGGTCGCGATTTCTGGTCTGGTTCTTTCCGCCGTATCCGCCGTCAGTCTCGCGGTGATGATGATCTACAGCCACCGGCTCGACCGGTTGGGTGTTGCTCCATTAGCGCAATATGGGCTGCGGTTCCCGTTCTACGTCGCAGTTTCTCTTGTGGCGGCGTGGTTCGGTCTGGACGAAAAAGGCCCGGTCGATTTTGAAGGACTGGCGGTTGTCATCGTGATCGGTTTCGCGATCATGGCCTTCCCGGTCTTCGCGATGCAGAAGGCCATCTCGCTCATGTCTACACTGACACTCGCGGCAATCACCGCACTTGGACCCGTGTTTGTCTTTCTACTCCAAATGGCGGAAAACCGTGTCGATTACGCCCCAGCAACAATGACCGGGCTTCTGATCTATTTCGCGGGGGCAACTCTCGCGGCCTATGCAGGGGCGAGATACTCGGGCAGAACGGCCGCTGAAGTCTGACAGAACCATCGCCGAGCAATCGCATCGGCGTTGCGGTTGGCGCCGTTATCGTCGCGGTTCTGGCCCTGTCATTCATGCTGCTGTGGCTATCTCGTATTCAGCCTTATCCGGGGCGCACTGTATTCACGGAGCCGCCGAACGCCTTTCTTTTTCCGGTATCGTCGTCATCGCCCTGACAGGCCTTTCCCTCAAGTGCCCCTACTCAGTAATGCGGTGGCGTCACGCTCCACACAACGACGGTACGCTGGCCTGTGGGGTTGGCGTAGCCATGCGGGCGATTGCAGTCGAAATGAAAACTGTCGCCCGCGTTCAGTAGATAGGTTTCCCCCTCGATCCGAAGTTCAAGTTGGCCTTCGCTGACATACCCGGCCTCTTCACCGTCATGGGCATAAAGGTCCCCGGAGCTGGCCCCGGGCTCGAAGGTGCAGAGCAGCATTTCCAGGTTTCCGCCAAGCGTCGGGCATAACAGCTCATCGCGGATGCCGGATTCGAACCGAAGGGCCGAGCGGCGGGCGGCGCGGACGATAACCGCCGCCTCGGGGTCGGCGCTGCGATCAGGATCGGGAAAGAACCAGCTGATATTGACGCCCAAGGCGCGGGATATCGTGTTCAGCGCGCGGATCGAAGGCACGGCCTGCTCCCGCTCCAGCTGGCTCAGATAGCCAACCGACAGCCCGGTTGCTCCGGCAAGTTGCTGCAGGGTCATGCCCTTGGCCTTGCGAAGCTCGCGCATGCGCGCGCCAACGATCTCCTGCGTGTCGCGTACGCCGGCTGATGTCTCGGCCTTTTTGTCGTCCCTCTGTTGACTCATCTAAATTTTATGTCCATTTTTTTGATGAAAGTCAGAATCCTCAGGTTGAATTATGCTGAATGCGATCCGCAATGTCACGGGGTCGATGCCCGATCTTGCGCGTCTCGGTGGCCCGGCGGCGATCCTTTGCGCCACGGCACTGATGGCGTTGCAGGATGCACTGGTAAAACTGCTGAGCACCGGACTGCCGCTCTGGCAGCTGTTTTTCCTGCGCTCCATCCTGGTTCTGCCGCTGCTGGCGGCGCTGATCCTTCGGGCCGGTCGCGCCCGCCTGCGCCCCGCGTTCAACCGCTGGGTTCTGCTTCGCTCGGCGTTGATCGTGGCAATGTACGTGTTCTTTTATGCAGCCTTGCCGGTGCTGGAACTTCCCGTGGTGTCCGCCGTCTATTACACTGGCCCGCTGTTCATCGTCCTGTTTTCCGGCCTCTTCCTGCACGAGCCGGTCACCCGGTCGCAATGGACCGCCGTTGTCGCCGCGTTTGTCGGTGTCCTGATTGTTCTGAGACCGGCGGGCGAGGCGTTCTCGATGGCGGCCCTGATCCCGCTGGCCTCGGCCTTGTGCTATGCGGTTGCGATGGTCACGACGCGGGGACGCATGGGCCGCGTTGACGCCTGGGTCCTGACCTTTTCCCTCAATATCGTTTTCGCCGCGGTCGGCCTTGCCGGGATGGTTGCTTCGGTGTTGATTGCCCGCCCGGGAAGCTACCCATTCCTGCTTATGGCCTGGGCGCCGCTCAATCCCGAAAACGGCTCGGTGGTTACGCTTCTGGCGCTGATTTCGATCGCGATCCATGTGCTTTTGGCGCGTGCCTATCAACTCGGCCCCACCGCCCTGGTGGCGGGGCTCGACTTCTCCTATCTGGTGTTTGCGGCCCTCTGGGCCATCGTGTTCTTCGCAACGATCCCAAGTATTCCGGTCATCGCAGGGACCTGCCTGATCGGCGGCGCCGGTTTATGGGGCGTCATGAATACGCGTCGTCGTGGTTAAAGGACGTGGGTATGAGAAACTGCCATTCGCCGGATGACCCCTGCACCCTTGTTGCTACAGGCAATCCCCGCCCCAATGTCGGGCGACCGTAAGCCCTTTATGCTTGATCCCGGAAAGCGCATGAATGTAGGCTTCAGGCATTGCTCATGCTCTTTGACCACGCGCTCCGCAGTATTCGCGCGTGGCAATAAGGAACCCCGATGACACTTGAACAATTTCTGATCTTCATCCCGGCCGCATTGCTGCTTGGCTCAACCCCGGGCGCCAACAATATGCTTGCGTTTATTGCCGCAGCCAGGGGCGGATGGCTCCTGGCCGCCAAGAGCATTCTTGGGCGACTCGCTGCCTGGGTGGTGCTTGTCATACTCGTCTCACTGGGCCTTGATGTCCTGCTGCGCACATCCGAGTTCGCGTTCGTCGCGCTGAAATGGGTCGGCGTGGCGTACCTGCTTTATCTCGCATGGCACTTCTGGACGGCAGACACATCCGTCGAGATCGAAATCCCAGACGCCTCAACACTGATGCGCCGGGAGTTCCTGACACTGATGGGCAATCCCAAGGCCTATCTGGTGCTGACCGCGTTCCTTCCGCAGTTCGTCAACGACAGCTCAGAGCTGATGCCGCAACTTTTCATTCTGGGCGTGCTCTATCTGCTTGCCGATGGGCTGGCGGCGCTTCTTTGGGTCTCGTCGGGCACTTTCGTTGGGGCGCGCGCGCTGACACCATTGCGGCGGGCGATGATCAATCGCGCGTCCGCCGGTCTGATGGGGGTTGCGGCGTTCCTGTTGTCGAGAACCGAAAGAGCCACTTAAAGCGTTTCGCGAAAAACCTGAATCACAGATTTTCGCGAAACGCAGTGCTCCGCTCAATCATTGCACGCGTTCCGCCTTTCGCCGATGTCTCGTGTTAAAGGCGGAACGCTTTAGGGTCTGGCCCCCTTAATCGGCTTGGAACCACCGTGCCGATGTCATTCACGCTCCCGAACTGAAGGGGCTTGCGAGCGCGCGCGAGATCAGTGCGGTCATCGGACAAAAAACACTGGCCCTTGTGCAACGCTACACCGAGGCTGCAGGCCGCGAAGGCATGGCCGATTCCGCCATCGAGAAACTCGTCGCCCGCCCCAATGGCGAGCGCAATTTGGCGAACCTTCCCAAGAGGTTCATCAAATCCGACACCAAACCTAAACAGGGAAAGGATAATTTATGAGAAGTGGTGAGCCGTGCAGGATTCGAACCTGCGACCCACTGATTAAAAGAAAGCTCAGGGCCATTTCGCCGGTTTGCGCCGCACAACGCCCTTTTTCGAAAAATAACTTATAATCAAGGATTTACGTTGACGCGCCTTGCGCCGATGACTCATCACTAACGCCAGAATTCGCTGCATCGTGCTTCCGTATGGCTTCCGGAAGCAGTTGGCCTAAAGGGGGTGTTCTGGCAATGTTCAAACTGACCAAGCGTGGTGTCGAGGCGCTGGAAATCGCAGAGAAAGACTATCCCGTCTGGGATTCGGAGCTGCCGGGTTTCGGCGTTCGGGTCTATCCCTCGGGCCGCAAAACCTACATCGTGCAATATCGCGTCGGGCGTCGGACCCGTCGCACGACAATCGGGCGGCATGGCGTTCTGACAGCCGATGAAGCGCGTAAAGAGGCGCGGCGGCTCTTGGGCAATGTCGCCTGCGGTGAGGACCCCTCCGCTGAGAAACAAGCCAAGCGGCGCGCACCGACCGTTGCGGGCCTCTGTGACCGGTTTCTGGACGAGTATGTCGATCTGCACTGCAAGCCGACCACGGCGCGCGATTATCGCAGCATCATCCGCCGGTTCATCCGCCCGCGTCTCGGACCTCTTCTTATCGCAGAGGTCACGCGTGCCGATGTGGTGGCGTTCCATCATGCTCTACGGGAAACCCCATACCAAGCCAATCGCGCTGCCAGCATGTTGTCAAAGCTCTTCAACATGGCCGAAGACTGGGGCTTGCGATCTGCCGGGTCTAATCCCGCGCGTCGGATCAAGAAATTCCGCGAAGAAGAAAAGAAGCGCTATCTTTCCGATGATGAACAGGTTCGCTTGGGTAATGTTCTGGCCGGTGTTCTCGAAGATGGCTCCGAGACAATCTATACCGTGTCGGCGATCCTTTTGCTGATTTATACAGGCTGCCGATTGAATGAAATCCTGACCCTCCGTTGGGAGTATGTGACCGCCTATCACCTGGAATTGCCAGACAGCAAAACCGGGCGGCGGCGCATCCCCTTACCTAAAGAGGCCCACGACATTCTTGAAGAGCTGCCACGCCAAGCAGGCAACCCTTATGTTATATTAGGGGAGTGTGCAGACGGCCCGTTGGTCAATCTTCAAAAGCCGTGGCGGCGCATTAGGCATATGGCCGGGATCGACGATGTGCGGCTGCATGATTTGCGACACACCTATGCCTCCGTCGCGATGAAAAATGGGATCGACCCCTTCACACTCAAAGAGATCATGGGCCACAAGAACCTGCAAACCACCCTGCGTTATGCGCACCTCGAAGATGAAGCGGTGCAACGCGCGGCGGGATCGGTTGCCAGTCGTCTGGCGGGTGCGATAGGAAAGAAGCGTAGCGAGTCTTCGCGTCTGCGCGTTGTACAATAATTCCTTATGTAAGGCACAAAGCAGGGCGATTTTCTCTTACCTTACGTATACGTAAGGAGAAGAAACTGCCCATTTTCAAAACTTTAATATGGCTGTTTCCACTCATGACAAGTGACGATCTTCCCCAAGTAGAGACCGCGAAAGAGCTAGAACCGGACAAATTGGCCCGACTAAATTTTAACGATCTATGGGGCCTTTGTGGTGGACAAGGGGCCGCAAGTGATGAGTTCACCAAAGAAGTGCAAGCGGCAATGCGTAACTATCGACCCGGCCCTGATCAGCGTGTGCGCATCCCCGCGAAAGACAGAACAAAGCACTACAAAGCGCTTGAGAAAGCCATCACAAGCTTGCGTGTTCAATTTGAAGACATGCATCCTCACATCGACTGGGAACTCGCCAAGGCGGCAATTGAGCACGAACCTGAAGACTTCGCCGAGAACAGCATTGGCAAGTGGTATGAGGGCCTTTCCTACAGCGAATACTTAGCTGACCTTATTTTGGAACAACTGGCGCAGTTCTCGAACATCGTTCGAGACGCCCGAGAATATAACAATAATCCACGGGGGAAGCCTAAACAGAATTTAAACTTGTAGGCGACAATCCGGGCTTTAGGCGACGTCTATAAAAAGCATTCGGGGTGTGAGCCGATGGCTGGCTATCGATTCAATGATTGTGACGAATCACAGCCATATCAAAGCCCCTTTCTGGACTTGGTCCAATCCGCTTTATGGGCGTTCAACGATGCTCAGAAACCATCGGGTTATGCCATTGGCGAGGCCGCCAGAAGAGCATTTGAGTTAAGAAAATAAGGCAGTGGCGAAATTGGCAAAAAACTAGGACATTTACGCCATTAGATTAGATGCCGCTTTACGCTGCATAGTCACCTCAAAGCATTAAGACGCAACGAGGTGAAACGATGCAGACCCAAACAAACCCAGACTATTTCGACCGCTTGATCGACGAGAAAGAAGCCGCCAGCTATCTTTGTTACTCTGTTCGTGCGTTGCAGAACTGGCGCGTTCGTGGCGGCGGTCCGCACTTCATTAAAGTTTCCGGGCGTTCTGTCCGTTACACGCGCCGCGACCTGCAAAAGTGGATCGCCGCAAAACGCGTTGCGAACACCGGAGCCGAACCCACCAAATAACCAGTTTTGCCCTTAAGGGGTTGGTAGCACCTTAAGGGATTTTGGGGCCGGATGGCTCGAAAAGGGGCGCGGGGTAAACGCACCTCGCGCCCTTCCTATGCCTGCCAGCAACAGACAGCCAAGGAAAGGAAACCATGGCAAATCAACCCGCCTTCAAAGTGCGGCTTGGCCTGATCACGGCCACCGTTTGGGACAACGACGGATTCTATTCCGTCGATCTGTCCCGTTCCTACCGCGACAAAGAAGGGAACTGGCAAAACACCACGACCTTTTCGCACGCGGACCTTCTCAACATCGCGAAATGCGCCGAGCGCGCGGAAATCTGGATTTCGAGGAAAACCAATGCAAGCTGACAAACTCAAACTGAATCAAGCCGGGGCCACGCCCCGGCCCCAAAACAAAAGCTACCCCGCCGGAGGCGCACAGCAGCCACAAGAAACCCCGGTTGCCGATCCGGGTGGAACCGGGAGAGGGGGGATAGTAGCACCCCTCTCCAGAAATACAGACCACCCCGACGCCTATCAGGTTTTGCATAAAGGCTTCGACACGCTGGCTATCGCCGTTCAGGCCAATCTACCACCCGAGGCGTTCGAGTATTTCGAAACCCAAAAGGACCTTGCCGAGAAAGAGCAGCAAGACACCCTGACCGACTTCAATGGCGTTCAGTTCCATATCAAAGGTCATGGCGGGTCAGGGTATCGCATCCTTGCCAATGGTGGGCCGATGGGGGCGCAATGGGCCTTCAAGAAGCCCAACCCGAAAGACCCTTGGGGTATCCGGGTGATTTTCGGGTCAACCTTTCTGGCAACGCTGGGCCTTGGTGCAGCGCGGGCGCACCTCGACAGCGTATTGGAACGGTTGGATATCCGCACCCGGCCCGAGGATTTCAGCATATCGCGCGTTGATTACTGCGTGGATATCCTCGCGCCGCCGGGATTCATACTCGACCCCGAGGCCTTCATTATGCACTCAAGCACGAACCGCCGGGATCATATCGCCAACTCCGATATGGCGGTCAGCGGCAAATCGGGGCGCACCACCTCTGTCACCATAGGTCACCCCCGCGCGCGGCAGGTGATCGTCTATGACAAACGCGCCGAGGTGATCCAGAAGCACAAGCCGCATTGGTGGCACCTTTGGAACCAAACGCGCCGCGCAAACTCGCAATCAAGCATCGGGCCGGACACACCCGACCTGAGCATTTGGCGTGTCGAGTTTCGGGCGGGCAAGGGATTGCTGAAAGATCGGTGGAATATCCGAACGTGGGAAGACCTGTTCGCGCGGTTTGGCGATCTGTCCAACGAAACGGGCCAAGTGATCCGCTACACCGCCCCCACCGACCATGACACCAACCGCGCGCGCTGGCCCAATCATCCGATCTGGGAAATTGCCTTGGAGGAAATCAATACCGATCTGATCGAGATGTACGAAGGCACCGATCCCAACCCGGTCAAAGAAATCCAGCGCAGCCATCACATCAGCGTGCTTTTGAAGAACATCAAAGGCAGCACCATCACCCTTGCTGCCCTTGAAGGCGTGGAAGAACCTGACCTTGAAAGGTTCTTCCAAGACACCGCCTCGAAACTGGCGGATCAATCCAAGGCCGACCCAGCGCACACAGCGAAACAGTTGAAAGATGCGCGCGACAGGTACGCCTTTATCAACCCGGCAAATCTGGATGCGCCACCACACAAGGCGTGACCCGCGTCATTGCGTCGGGCGATACACCCCTTCGCCCGACTGCACCGCAAGGCCAAGCGCGGTCATGCTTTCGAGTAGCGGGAGAACGCTCTTGGCGCGGCCCCGTTTGAAGCTGCGGGCCAGTTGCTCGGGCGTCGCTTGCCCCAGATCAGAGAGCGCATCGCGCACGGCGGCCACCTGCTCGGGCATGGATTTGGGCCATGCCGGTTTGTCCTTGTCTGTCGGGGCCAGATCGCCCAAATCCAGAACCCCGCTTTTGCCCGTACTTTGCGCCCCGGTGGGGTTTTGATACTCGGGGCGGAGGTATCGGATATGGCCGCGCGCCTCTTCCTCGGCGCGCTCTTTATTCAGGGTGACAAGACGGAACAGGATATTTTCCTCCGACAGGTCAGCGGGCCAGCCATAGGCGCGCGCCACCTCGGCGTCGATCTGATCGTGCAGGTCTTTTAGGATACCGATCAGGCCCTGATCATAAATTTCGCGGTCCTTGCCTTCGATGGCCTCCCCCGCGCGCAGCTTTTCCAGCACGTTATACATCTGCGTCAGGGTCAGCTTGGGGTGCGCTGCCTGCTGCCGCTTGCGATGCGCATCCAGCTCTTCCCCCAAGGCGCGGAGGGTCGTGCGTTGGTCGTCGGTGAGGTCGGGGAAGGGGAAGGGGTCGAAGCATTGGGTTTTAGGATAAACAGCATCACCATCATAAACGCCAATCTTTGCTGCATTGGCCATAGCCCACACCCAATGCACTTTAGATGAAATCGCTGCAAAATGCGCGAAGTCTGACAGGGCCAAGACTACCAGTTTGTTGTCAGGAAGAACGCTCGCATCTACAATAGAGAAAATTCTGTGCTTAGCGGTTTCAACTGTTGCAACATACCTTGGCAACCCTTCAAGCGCAGGCCTTAAATCGCGTCTTGGTTCACCGTGAATCCACCAATTCTTTCTATAGCCAACGCGATTGTTTTGATCTCTCTGTGGTTTCACGTTGTCCAGAATATGCTGATAAATGGCGGGAAAACGCTGTTTAACTTCCGCTTCACTTAAGCCGAATAAATCTATCGCCAACACGTCGCGTGAACTGGCCATAAGGTCACGTCCATTCCGATACTCGCGAATAACAAGTTCTGTGCCTGGAATGCTTCCTAACCCCAGAACCTGGGCTTCCTTGCGAGTAACAATGAAACCAGCGCCGATGAGTTGAACTCCACGATAGGCAAGCTTTTCGTTTGCCAGCAATGGCCTAGCCCCAGCAACATCCGCCCCAATTTGCAAGTTTGCAAAGACCTTCCCCACCTGCCGGTCAAAGCTCACCTGACGCCCATCCGCCTCGCTCTTCTCCTTGCTCTCTGTCGCCACGGTCAGCAATCTGCCGGGCCGGTTGCCTGCCGCGCCCACGGTCATCGCAATCCGCACGGCGGCCCCATAAAGCGTATCGACCCAAGGGTGATCCGGAATCGCAAACAGCAGCGACAGCGGCTTTTTCGGGTCGTTCAGATGCGGCTCCAACACCCGGCGGTTAAACGTCTGGCGCAGGGAATTGGTGGTTATCAACCCAAAGCGGCGGGTGCCTTTGCCCGTCTTGGCATTATACCCCCGCGCGGCCAGCGCCGCCTTTTCCCACCAGAACATGACCAGATCGGCGCTTTGCGGCATCTTGGGGTAGGCCTTCCAAAGCGCCTCGATATATCCGTCGCCCAGACTGTCGCGCAGGCGCGAGGCCCCGATGAACGGCGGGTTGCCAACGATAAACTCCGCCTCGGGCCATGTGGTGGCCTTGGGTTTGGTATAGTCATAAACCTGCACGCGCGCCTCGGGGTCTGGCACCTCCTCGCCGGTGACCGGGTGGCGCATGGTGGTCACCCCGTCCCAGCGGGTGACGGGCGTGCCATCCTCATCCAGACGCGGGGTGCGATCCACCCAGTCCAGCACGGCATCGCGGTGTTCGATATTGTGAAAATCGCGCAACACAGGCTCCGCCGGGGCGGCCTTGCCATGGGTGCGGAAATGCCATTGCAAATAGCCGATCCAAAGCACCAGTTCAGCCACCCGCGCGGCCCATGGGTTCAACTCGATCCCCAGAAACTGATGCGGGTCCACTGTGAAACTGGCCAGCGCCAGCGCGCTTTGCTCCTCGCCCAGTTCTTCCAGCATGGCGGTCACTTCGCCCTCAAGCCGCTTCATCAGTTCCAGCGCGACGTAAAGGAAGTTGCCCGAGCCACAGGCCGGGTCCAACACGCGGGTATCGCACAGCGTGCGGTGAAAGCCGCGCACCAGATCACGGGCGTCTTTCTCTTTGCTTTGCTCCATCAGGTTCAGCGCCGAGGCTTGTACGTTCTCCCAATCCTCGCGCAGCGGCTCGATGATCGTGGGCATGACAAGGCGTTCGACATAGGCGCGCGGCGTGTAATGCGCGCCCAGCTTGTGGCGTTGGCGTTTATCAAGGGCGCGTTCCAGCAAAGTGCCGAAAATCGCCGGTTCCACGGTTTTCCAGTCTTTCTCGGCAGCCCCCAGCAGCAGCGCGATCTGCTGGCTATCCAGCGGCAGCGCCTCGGAGTCTGCGAATAACCCGCCGTTGAAGCGCAGGACATTTGCCAAAAGAATGGGGGAGAACCCGCCCTTATTCATCGTCTCCCAAAGGGATTGCAGAGCAGGCGCCGCGTGTTCCGGCGTTGCGGTCATCTTGCGCAGCAAATCGGTGAAACTGTCGCGCGGGATCAGGTCAACATCTTCGGCGAACATCGAAAACAGGCAGCGCATAAGAAACCCCGCCACCTTGTCGGGTTCATGGCCTTGGGTTTCGAAAGAGCGGCCCAAAAGCGCCAGTTGATCGGCGATTTCACGGGTAACGCGGGCGGCCTGTTTGGAGGTGTCCAGCGATTGCGGATCGTCCCAGATGGCGCGGAAAAGGTCTTGCACCTTTGGGTCGGTCAGATCGTCAAGGAAAACCCGGAAGGATTTGCCATCGGGGAACTGCGTGTAGCCGTGGCCTTGCCCCGAAAAATCGGCGTAAATCTCAAAGACATAACCCACGTCGCAGACGATGATGAAGGGCGGCCAGCCATCTTCCTTGGCAATGCTGCGGGCGTAGTTATCGGCCTGTCCCCGTGCCTTGACCATGGATTTGTCCCACGTCCGGGTGCCACGCACACCGTGGCCGATGCGTTTGGGTTCTTTTTTGCCAAACAGGTTTTCTTGAGCATCCTCAACCGGCTTGGGTTGGGAGCCTTGTTTGGTTTCCAGCACGAAGGAACCGCGGCGATAAAAGTCAATAAACTTCTTAGAGTTTTCCCCTATCGCGGCCGAGGCCACGGGGCGTTCCAGCCGGTAGTGATCATTTTGTCCGGTTTCAGTAGCGGGAAGCGGCTTTTCCAAGCCAAGGACTTCGGTCAATTCATGCAGGAAAAGGGCGTAATTGGCGCGCTCGCTGCCGCCGGAATTCGCCCATCGCTCGATAAATTCTTCAATCGACTGCATGTTTCACCGCCCGACTTTTTCCGCACGATGCACGCTTAGGATGCGCGGGGCAAGGTGATAGTCACAGACTGGGTCCTCGTGGTCAGCATCGGTGCCTGTGATTTGGCCCGCCTTCGATTCGGGTGTGGCGCGATTGCGTCACCTCTTTTGCGTGAATTTCCTTGATCACGTGCTTCCGTATTGCTTCCGGAAAATCCCCGACGCGAAAATCGGCAACAAGCACTTCGCCCAAGCGATTGATATTTAAGGATTTAGTGGTGAGCCGTGCAGGATTCGAACCTGCGACCCACTGATTAAAAGTCAGTTGCTCTACCAACTGAGCTAACGGCCCACTAGGCGGCCTATCTAGAAAGACCCGGGCAGGGGGTCAACCCCGAAATTGCGGTATTTTCATGGGAATGCTGGATTCATAATTCCACCGGGTTTATATGCGCCCCATGAACACGCGCGCGGATACCGGATTGCCCTTCATGAAGATGCACGGGCTGGGCAACGACTTTGTCGTTGTGGATGCGCGTGCGCGTCCCGTTTCGGTCACCCCTGCCCTCGTCGTGGCCCTTGCCGACAGGCATATGGGCGTGGGGTTTGACCAATTGGCGGTCATCGAACCGGGGCAAGGCGACGCGCACCTGACATTCTATAACTCCGATGGTTCCACCTCGGGCGCTTGCGGCAATGCCACCCGCTGCATCGCGCGGTTCCTGATGGACGAGACAGGCCGCGACAGCCTGTCGCTGAGCACCGACCGCGGCGTGATCCTGGCCCGCGATGCCGGCGATGGCCTGACCGCCGTCAACATGGGGCAGCCGCAGCTGGAGTGGAATGCGATTCCCCTGGCCGAAGAGATGGACACGCTGGAGCTGCCCATCGAGGGCGGCCCGACGGCCACCGGCATGGGCAACCCGCATTGCACCTTCTTCGTCGAGGATGCCGAGGCGATCCCGCTGGAACAATTCGGCCCGCGCTATGAACACCACCCGCTTTATCCCGAACGCACCAATGTTCAGGTGGCCAGCGTGGTTGCCCCCGACCACCTGCGCATGCGGGTCTGGGAGCGGGGGGTCGGCGTGACGCTGGCCTCCGGCTCGTCCAGTTGCGCCACCGCCGTGGCCGCCGCGCGCCGGGGCTTGACGGGGCGGCAGGTGCGGATCGACCTGGACGGCGGCACGCTCAAGATCGACTGGCGCGAGGATGGCGTCTGGATGACCGGCGGCACGAGCCATGTCTTCGACGGGGTGCTGACGCCCGACTTCCTGCGGGGGCTGGAATGACCACGCCGCCCAAGTTCACCACGCTGGGCTGTCGCCTGAATGCCTATGAAACCGAAGCGATGAAAGAGCTTTCGGAACAGGCCGGGCTCGCCGGTGCGGTCGTGGTCAACACCTGCGCCGTGACCGCCGAGGCCGTGCGCAAGGCCCGGCAAGAGATTCGCCGGTTACGCCGCGAAAACCCCGAGGCACGCCTCATCGTCACCGGCTGCGCCGCCCAGACCGAGCCCGAAACCTTCACCCAGATGGCCGAAGTCGACGCCGTCATCGGCAACACCGAGAAGATGCAGCCCGAAACTTGGGGGCGGCTGGCCGCCGATTTCATCGGCGAAAGCGAGAAACTGCAGGTCGACGACATCATGTCGGTACGCGAGACCGCCGGGCACCTGATCGACGGGTTCGGCACCCGCTCCCGCGCCTACGTGCAGGTGCAAAACGGCTGCGATCACCGCTGCACCTTCTGCATCATCCCCTATGGCCGGGGCAATTCGCGCAGCGTGCCCGCGGGCGTGGTGGTGGATCAGATCAAGCGGCTGGTCGATCGTGGCTATAACGAGGTGGTGCTGACCGGCGTCGACCTGACAAGCTGGGGCGCGGACCTTCCGGCAGCGCCCCGGCTGGGCGACCTGGTGATGCGCATCCTCAAACTGGTGCCCGACCTGCCGCGCCTGCGGATCAGTTCGATCGATTCCATCGAGGCCGACGAGAACCTGATGCAGGCGATTGCGAGTGAACCGCGCCTGATGCCGCATCTGCACCTTTCCCTGCAACACGGCGATGACCTTATCCTCAAGCGGATGAAACGCCGCCACCTGCGCGATGACGCCATCCGCTTTTGCGAAGAGGCCCGCCACCTGCGCCCCGATATGACCTTCGGCGCCGATATCATCGCGGGCTTCCCCACCGAGAGCGAGGCGCATTTCGAGAACTCGCTGAAGCTGGTGGCCGACTGTGACCTGACGTGGCTGCACGTCTTCCCCTATTCCAGGCGCGAAGGCACCCCCGCCGCGCGCATCCCGCAGCAGGTGAACGGCAAGCTGATCAAGGAGCGCGCCGCGCGCCTGCGTGCGGCGGGCGCGGCGCAGGTCACCCGCCACCTTGCCGCGCAACAGGGCCGCAGCCACCGTATCCTGATGGAAAACCCCCGCATGGGCCGCACCGAGCAATTCACCGAGGTGAGTTTTGACAGCGACCGCCCCGAGGGCCAGATCGTCACCGCCAAGGTGACCGGCATACGGGGCGGGCAATTGGTGGCCGCCTGAGGGGGCTTTGCCCCCGCCGCCCTGCGGGCGACTCCCCCAGAGTATTTTTGGAAAGATGAAGGAACGGGTCTGGGCGATGAGGCAAATCGCATACTGACCTTTGCCTGCGAACCCTCTATAGGCAGGGGAGATACGCCAAAACACCCAAGGCCCGCATGACCAAGCCCAGCCGTCAGAAACTTTATACCGAGCAGGACCGCGACAACATCCGCTGGTTCTGGCGCAATTACCTCAAGGACAAGGCGCCCAGGCTGTTCCTGATCCTTGGCATGATCCTGATCCAGGGGCTGGTTTATCAGCAATTCCTGTCGATGACCGAAAACGGGCTGCGGGTGATTTTCGACTCGGGCCAAGTGCGCGAACTGGCCATGGTCTGCCTCGTGGTGTTTTTCCTTTTCGCGGTGCGCGGGCTGATGTCCTACCTCGTGCCGCTGGTGGCGGTGCGGGTGACCAACCAGGCGGTCTACGAGATGCGGCGCGACCTGATCGGGCATCTCATGGCGCTGGATTTGGCCTATTTCGAGCGCACCAAATCGGGCGAGATCATCCAGCGGCTGGTGACCCAGACCCAACAACTTGGCATGTTCGTCGGCATGGCCACGGCGAACGCGGTGCGCGACGCGGTGACCGTGATCATCGTCTCGGGTTACCTCATCTGGAAAAACCCCATCCTCTTTGCCACCGCTGTCGTGGTTCTGCCCTTCATCATCTGGGTGATGAACTATGTCTCGGACCGGGTGAAAATCGCCCAGGGCGAGGCGGAAACCGCGCTTGGCGATTACATGAACGGGATCGAGGAAACGGTAAACGGCATGCGCACCGTCAAGATCGCCAGCCAGGAACAGGTCGAAACCGACCGCCTGATGAAAGGCACCGGGGCCATCCGCGACCTGATGAACCGGGTGCAGATCACGCAAGCGCTTGTCATGCCCTCGATCGACCTAAGCTCGGCCTTCGTTTACGTGCTGGTCATCGGCGGCGGCGGTTACATGGTGCTCAGCCCCGATTTCGACGTCGACGGCGCGGGCATCATCACCTTCCTTCTGGGCATGGTCATGGTCTTCGACCCCGCCCGCCTTCTGGCGCAGTTCTTCGGCACCGTGCAATCCAACCTTGTCCTGCTGGATCGTATCCGGGGCCTTTACCGCGAAACCCCCTCCATCAAGGATGCCGAGGGCGCGCAAACCGGCTTTGACACCGGCGCCGATATCACCCTTGATAACGTGCACTTTGCCTATGCTCCCGACCAGCCGCTTTTCGAAGGGCTCGACATGACCTTCGGCGGCGGCAAGGTATCGGCAATCGTGGGCGCCACCGGCTCGGGCAAAACCACCATCCTGTCGCTGCTGTCACGGCTCTACGACACACAAGGCGGCGAGATTCGCTTTGGCGACACCCCCATTCGCGATCTGCAGGTTTCCGCCCTGCGCGGGGCCTTTTCGGTGGTGGCGCAGGATATCGTGATCTTCAATGCCTCGATCTGGGACAACATCCGCTATGTGAACCCCGGGGCAAGCGAGGATCAAGTCTGGCAGGCCGCCAAGAACGCCGAGATCGCCGATCTCATCCGCAAGCGCGGCACCGCCCCCGTCGGCCCCAAGGGCGCACAGCTTTCCGGCGGGCAGAAACAACGCATCGCCATCGCCCGCGCCTTCCTGCGCGACGCGCCGATCCTGCTGTTGGACGAGGCGACAAGCGCACTGGACCAGGCCACCGAGGAACGGATCAAATCCGCCCTTGCGCGCCTGACCAAGGGCAAAACCACCATCGTCGTCGCGCACCGCCTGTCGTCCATTTCCGATGCCGACCGGATTTTCGTGCTGGAGGCCGGGCAACTGGTCGAACAAGGCCGGCACGAGGCGCTTTTGGCCGAGAACGGGCTTTATGCCCAGCTCTACAAGGCGCAGAAAAAGGGATACGATGGCGCATAGCCCTGCGCCCGGCACGATCCCCGACTGGCCCAACGCCGCGTCCATCATCGGCACATGGCTGGCCGCATGATGTGATGCGGGGCCACATCGGCCACGCGGGGGGGCCACGTTCGAAGGGATCGTAGCGACCACCGAACGCTTATGTGTCATATCCATGGGCAGTACCTGTTCCGGCCTTGGGCGCTGTCGCCTCGTTGCATCCTGACACCAAGGTGTTAACGATCTGCTTATGCACCGCGCGCGACACAGGCCCGGCCCGGTTTTTGCCCGGCCCGGTTCTTGCCCGGTCTGTACAGAAGTCCCCGGCACAGCGCCGTATTCTGTACATAATCGGCACGGGGTCTGTACAAACTGTACAGGATCGCCCGGGTTTTCGTACGACTCGTACGACCCCGCGATGCAATGGCCCGATTTTCGTACGAAACGCCCCCGGTCATCGTACGACTCGTACGAAAATCCGGCCGGTCACTCGAAGCTGGAAAACGGGATGTAGCGCACCGGCGTTCCCGGCGTGATATGCGCCGCGCCATCGGGCAGTTCGACCAGCCCTTCGGCCCAGCTCAGCCCGCTGATCCGGCCCGAGCCTTCGGATTTGAAAACCTCGGCCTGCCCGTCGCGCACCCGTGCCCGCAGGTATTCGCGCCGCCCCGGTTTCTTCTTTTTCTCAAAGGCGGCAGGCAGGCTAAACCCTTGTGGTTCCTGCCATTTTCCGCCTGCCATAAGGCGCATCGCAGGCCGCGCAAAGACCAGGGTACAGACCATGGCCGCCACCGGATTGCCCGGCAGGCCAAAGACCGGAACACCCTGCCATAAGCCCAGCGCCAAGGGCCGTCCGGGTTTGACCGCGATGCGCCATTCGGCCATGGCCCCGGCCTCGTTCAACAGGGCCGAAACATGGTCTTCATCCCCCGCCGAGGCACCGCCCGAGGTTAGGATTACATCAGCCTTTTCAATGGCTTGATCCAAAGTCCGCTGTAGGGCTGCCCGGTCGTCCGGGACCCGCCCCATGTCGATCAGGTCATGGCCAAAGCGCTGTATCAGCCCCCCCAGCATTGGCCGGTTGGCATCGAAAATCTGTCCATTTTCAACGGCTTGCCCCGGATCGCGCAGCTCATCCCCGGTGGAAATCACCGCCACTTTCAACCGCTTGTACACCGGCATCTCATGCACCCCCACCGCCGCACAAAGCGCCAGATCGGCCGGGGTCAGCACCCGCCCCGCCTCAAGGATGACCTCCCCGGCCTCAACATCCTCTCCGGCCTTGCGTGTATTGGCCCCGGGCTTGATACCCGCGCGAAAGGCGATGGCCCCATCGCCCAGCGTGACATCCTCTTGCAGGATCACCGTATCGACACCACCGGGCAGGGCCGCGCCGGTCAGAACGCGCACCGCGTGGCCCGGTGGCACCGCCCCGTCAAAGGGGGCGCCGGCCGCCGAACGTCCCTCGGCCAGCGGCATCACCTGATCGCCTTCGCCCAAAGCGGCGTGGGCAAAGCCATAGCCATCGACGGCGGTGTTCGCCTCGGGCGGGTTGGCACGTAAGGCTTTCAAATCGTTAGACAAAACGCGGCCCAATGACGCCGCGATCGGCAGCACCTCCTGCCCGACAACCGGGTGCAACCGGGCGCGCAGCATCTCCAATGCCTCGTCCACCGGGGTCCAGTCCACCCCGGCGGGCAGAGCAAAACAATCATCGCGCAAGGGCGGCGGCCGCAAGCCTTCGGCGGCTTGCTTCGGCATGTCCTCAAAGCCCTGTCCCATGATCCAACCTTCTTCGGGTGCGTCGCTCTCCAACATGGCGCGCATGTCGTCCATGGGCAAGCCATGAAGCGATCAGCGAAGTTGGCCCGAGGCGTTTACAGCCCCACCTCCTGCAGGATGAAATCGGCAATCGCCTTGGTATCGTCCAGATCGAAGACCGGGCGGTCCAACGCCAACTCCGTATCGCTGGCCACGGCGCGCACGGTGTCATCCTCGGGGGCAATCAGGGGGTTACCGGTAACGCTTCGGTGCGCTTCGACCTTGGGGTGGCGATCACGCTTGTAGCCTTCGACCAAGACCAGATCGACCGGCGCCAACTTGGCCAATAGCGCCTCAAGCGTCGGTTCATCCTCGTTGCGCAATTCATGCATCAGGGCAAAGCGATTTCGCGATGCCAAAAGCACCTCCGCCGCCCCGGCCCGACGGTGGCGGTAGCTGTCCTTGCCTTCGTGATCGACGTCAAAGCTGTGATGTGCGTGCTTGACGGTCGACACCGAAAAGCCGCGCGCGGAAATCTCGCTGACCAGCCGTTCCATCAGCCCGGTTTTGCCCGCGTTCTTCCACCCGACGACGCCGAAAACCCTCATGCCTTGCCCTCCAAAAACGCCCGGGCCTGTTCCAGATCCTCGGGCGTGTTGACGTTGAAAAACGGGTCGTTGTCGCCCTCGAACACCGCCTCGCGGCCATCGTGTTTTTCCGTCCAGATCACCACCTTGCGCAGCCCGTCGTTGAGCGCCGCGCGCAGGTCATCGCGCAAGGCCACGGGCCAGAGGCCAAAGGTGGGGTGACGGATAAGACCGCTGCGGCTCATGGATTTTGTTTTCTCACCCTCGCCACGTGGGGTTGCGGCCAGAACAAGCGGGTGCGTCATACCCTTGGCCCGGCCTTGCAGGACCGCCACCAGATCGGCGGGGAAAAACGGCGTGTCGGCGGCGACGGTAACGATGCTTTCCGCGCCCTGTTCGGCGGCCCAATCCAGCCCCGCCAGAACACCCACCAAGGGGCCGGGAAAACCTTCGATGGAATCCGGCAAAACAGGCAAATCAAACCCATCAAACCGTGTGGCATCGCCATTGGCATTAAGCGCAAGGCCCGCCACCTGCGGGCGCAACCGCGCGATGACATGATCAAGGATCACGCTATCGCCAAGCGGCAAAAGCCCCTTGTCGCCGCCGCCCATCCGGGTGGCTTGCCCCCCGGCCAGAATGACACCAAGCGGAGCAATCATTCTTGCGCACTCTTTCTGCGATGCTTGCGGTCCTCCGCCGGAACGCTACCGGGGTCCACATCGCGCAACAGGCGGTCTTCGCCCGAAAGGCAGACAAACCGCTGCCCGCGCATCCGCCCGATGCAGGTAAGGCCCACTTGCCGGGCAATCTCGACCCCCCAAGCGGTAAAGCCCGAGCGCGAGGCCAGAACCGGGATTCCCATCAGGGCGGTCTTGATCACCATTTCCGAGGTCAGCCGCCCGGTGGTGTAAAGCACCTTGTCGCCCGCGCCGACACCTTCGGACAGCATCCACCCGGCAATCTTGTCCACGGCGTTATGGCGGCCCACGTCCTCCATATAAACCAAGGGGCGCGCACCTTGGCACAGAACCGTGCCGTGAATCGCGCCTGCTTCAAGATACAAGGACGGGGTGCGGTTGATCTTGGACGCCAAGGCGTAAAGATCCGAGGTTTTCACCTGCACATCCGGCAGGTTGACGGCCTCAAGCCCCTCCATCATATCGCCAAAGACCGTCCCCACGGCACAGCCGCTGGTGCGGGTCTTTTTCTTGAGCTTTTCCTCATAGGTGGTCTGCCCATCGGTGCGCACCACCACGGTTTCCAGATCGTCATCGTAATCGACGCGCTGAACGGTTTCACCGTCGCGCAGCATCCCCTGGTTACGCAGGAAACCAAGCGCCAGATACTCGGGGTAATCCCCGATGGTCATGGCGGTCACAATCTCCTGCCCATTGAGGAAAATGGTCAGGGGGCGCTCCTCGACCACGGCGATTTCCATGGGGTTGCCCTCGTGGTCGACGCCGTCCACCGAACGGGTCAGGCGTGCGGCCTTGGGATCGGGCGCGATGATATAGTCGGACAGATCGTCGTGGGTGGCCAATTGCATCTCCCTGCGCTTAGGTCTAGGCCCTTGGTAGATACGGCTAATCTAGGACGAAGGCGTGGCAACGGAAACCACCAAATCCATCTTCTGGCAGGGGGTGCGCGATGGCGCGCCCTTTATCTTGGTTATCGTACCCTTCTCCACCCTCTTCGGCGTGGTTGCCACCGAGGCCGGGCTGAACGTTTTCGAAACGCTCACCATGTCGGTACTGGTCATCGCGGGCGCCGCGCAGTTCACCGCGATCGAGCTTTTGCGAAATGATGCACCAACGGTGATCGCGCTGGTCTCGGCCTTGGCGGTCAACCTTCGGATGGCAATGTATTCGGCCTCGCTTACCCCCTATCTGGGCAAGGCGACACTGGGCCAGAGGGCTTGGGCGGCCTATTTCCTTGTCGATCAGACCTTTGCCTGTTCCGTGCTGAAGTTCGAGCAGAACCCCGATTGGACGATTCGCCAAAAGCTGACCTATTTCTTCGCCGTGGCAGTGCCGATTTGCCCGCTGTGGTATCTTTTCACGGTCATTGGCGCATTGATCGGCAGCTCGATCCCCGAAAGTTTCGCCTTGGATTTCGCGATTCCCATCACCTTTCTGGCCCTGATCGCGCCAATGCTGCGCACGCGGGCGCATTTGGCGGCAGCCTTCGTGTCTGTGGTGACTGCACTCCTTCTGAATGGGTTGGTCTATAACCTTGGCCTTCTGGTGGCCGGGATTCTTGGCATGATGGCCGGCGCCCAGGTGGAGTTGCTCGACAATCGTCGCGCGGAACGGGAGGGCGGTGCATGATTGATCCCATAGCCCTTTGGACCGTGATCATCCTGCTGGGGGCAGGCAGTTTTGCAATGCGCTTTTTCTTTCTGGGGCTGATCGGTGACAGGCCATTGCCGCCCTGGATTTTGCGGCACCTGCGCTATACTGCGGTGGCGGTGTTGCCGGGGTTGGTGGCCCCCTTGGCCATATGGCCAGAGGCAACGGGCGGTGATGTTGACGCGCCGCGCTTGGCCGCCGCCGTCGTCACCCTTGGCATAGGATTATTGACCCGCAACGTGGTTTTGTCGATCTGCTTGGGGGCCGCTACGCTTTACGGTGGCCTGTACCTTTTGGGCTAACCCGCGAGAGCCTGGCGGCATCCACTTCATACTGCGCGGTATTGCCTGACCCGCAGGCCCACGATTGACCGCCCGCGTGATGATCCGTTTAACAGGGCCTAGTTCGCCGCGCGGGCCACGCGCTCGGGGTCCCAGTCGTCCAACACCTTGCTGTTGTCATCGCTATCATATTCGCGCAGCACCCGTTCGGTCGTGCCGGGCAATTGCGCGAATTGCTCGGAGAGCTTGCGGGGCGACCATGTTTTGGTGACCTGACCGGGGAAAATTCCTGCCAGGATATCCGACGTGCTGTTGGCGCACATCGCCTGCGGCACCGCACCGTAGTTCATCACGGCTTGCTCCGTCCGGCGGGCCACCTCGGGGGACACGTCCAGTTTTTGCACCTTTACACGGAAGGTTTCGCGCGCGTGGTAGCGGGTGTAAACATCCTCGACCTGCGGCGTGATACCGAACAAGACATCGTTGCGTTCAGGCAGGACGTTGGACTTGTTGAACGATCCCGCCGGATCGAAAATCACCCGCTGCGATCCGTTGACCATCAGCGCGGTATGCGCGCCCGCGCCGGTGGAATTGTTCAGCATGGTATAAAGCGTCAGGCGCGGCGGACCGTCATGGTCATAAGCAGCGCGCGTCACCTCTTCGTCGGGGGCCCAAACGCTTTCGCCGGCACAACCGCTCAAACCCATTGCGGCACAAGCCGCAAACACCACAGCGCGCATAACATGCCCCCCGAAAATTGGATGTATCGCTTAGCCGTTGACCAAGGCGATGAAAATCAAGGTGAGGATGATCGCAACCGACGACCATGTGACCACTTTCATGAAGCCGTCAAAAGTTTTCTGTTGAACAGTGGTGTCCATTTCGCCGTGCTTGTGTTCAGCCATTTTCTTGCGTTCCCTTAATCAAGGTCAAATTCGTTTGTCGGCGCTTGGATACTGCATTTCAAAACGCCTGTCACGACCCAAGCTGCCGCAGGGATCAGGCCTTTTCCAAATCCTGCACAAGGCGGAAGCCGATCCGCCGCGGGGCCTTGGCCTCGACCTGCTTGGGCAGGGCGCGCAAGAGCACGTTCAACTGGCTGACATGCTGAACAAGCTGGGTTTTGGCACCCGTCGGATCGCTGCCGTAGAATGTCACGATATCGGGGTCGAAATACCCCATCCCCTCGATTCGCAGAACACCGGCGTCGCCGCCGGTAAAGCCCATGGCGACCTCGTGTTCGTTGTCCAGTTGTTCCTCGAAGTTCTTGATATAGAGAATCAGCCGCTCATAAGCCCATTCGGCGGGGCTTTTCTGCTCCACCGGTTTACGGCGCAGGCCCTCTGGCACCTCCTCGCCGTTACCGGCCTTGGGGTCGGCATGCACCTCGTGGCGGCGGGGGATGGCGTTGCTTTCATGGGCCTCGGCGGAAGTTTTGATTTCATTGTCCATGCGGCTTCATCCCTTTTTCTGCCAAAGCCACGCGCCATCGGTGCGGCGGCTGCGTGTTACCTTGCCAACGTGATGCAGATGATTGAGATGCGCAACCGCCTCCACAAGGGCCAGCCCATATGTGCCGTGATCAATTTTCCGTTTGAAAAGCGGTGCAAAACAGTCCGCCGCCACCTTTGGCTCATCCAGATGCGCCAGCAGGCGGCGCAATGCCCCGCGGTGGTTGTCGATCAACTGCCGCATCCGAACGGGCAGGCCGGTGAAGGGTAACTTGTGCCCCGACAACACCAGGTGATCGTCGCGCGCCAAACCGGCCAGACGCTCGCAGGCCTCCAACCAGCCGGTCAGCGGATCGGCCTCGGGTTCGGTCGGATAGACGCCGATATTGGGGCTGATCGAAGCTATGATTTGATCGCCGGCCAGTACAAGGTTGTCATAGCGACTCCAGAGCGTGACATGTTCGGGCGCGTGGCCGTTGCCCATGTGCACGTCCCAATCGCGGCCCCCGGCCCGGATCACGTCGCCTTGGCACAGACGGGTATAGCCGACGGGAAGCGGGTAACAGACATCCGAAAAATTATAGGGTCGCTCGTTCTTGCGAGTCTCATAAACGTCCGGGTCCATCCCGGCGCTGCGCCAATAGGCCAGCGCCTGTTCGGTGGGCCGCTCTTCTTCATCCAGGATCAGCATCCGCGCCATCAGCCACGCGGTGCGACTGGTCATCAATTTGGCCCCGAAACGATCCATCAACCAGCCCGCCATGCCCACATGATCGGGGTGATGGTGGGTCAATATCACCCGGCCCACGGGTTTGCCCTGCAATGGCCCCGCCAAGACGCTTTCCCACAGCTTGACCGAGCGTTTGGAATGAATACCGGTATCCACGATGGTCCAGCTATCGCCGTCATCCAGCGCGTAGATATTCACATGATCCAAGGCCATCGGTAGCGGCAGGCGAATCCACAAAACCCCCGGCGCAACCTCGACGGATTCACCGTGCGCAGGCGGTTCGGCCCAAGGGTAGCGAAGGGTGCCACCCGCCCCGTCCATCATGCCGCGAAATCCTCGAACCCGAGGCTGTACAGGCCGCTGGCCCCTGCCGTGGCGTGGGCGCAAAGGCCCAGGTGTTCTGGCAAAAGCCGCTCGATATAGAAGCGCGCCAAGTCGCTGCGTCGCCCCTTGCCGCCCTCTGCAATCGCGGCGGCAAGGTGGTAATGGCCGCCCAAAACCCGGCCAAAGGCACGAAGGAAGGGCACCGAGCCTGCAAAGCGTTCATTCAGATCGCTTTGCCCGGCCATCCAATCAACCGCCTCGCGCAGGGTTTCACTGGCTTGCCAGACCGGTTCGGCCAGATCGGGCAAGTTGCCGCGCGCGCCTTCGGCCTGTTCTTCGACCTCGTCCAGAAGGGCGTTCATCGCCTCGCCGCCATCCGCCATCTTGCGCGCGACAAGGTCCATGGACTGAATGCCGTTGGTACCTTCATAGATCGTGGTCACCCGCACATCGCGCACATATTGCGCCGCGCCGGTTTCTTCGATGAAACCCATGCCACCATGCACCTGCACGCCCGTATTGGCCACCTCGACGCCCACATCGGTGCCGAAAGCCTTGGCAATGGGCGTCAGGAGCGCGGCGCGCGCCGACCAATCCTTGGCCCCGGTTGCGGTTTCCATGTCGATCGCCACGGCGCAGGCCAACCCGATCGAGCGCGCGGCAAACACATCGGCCTTCATGCCCAAAAGCATCCGCCGAACATCGGCATGGTCCAGAATAGTGCCGGTACCGCCTTCGATGGGGGAACGGCCCTGTGTACGGTCCTGCGCATAGGCCAGAGCGGTCTGATAAGCCCCTTCGGCCACACCGATACCCTGACCGCCCACGCCAAGCCGGGCGTTGTTCATCATCGTGAACATGGCGCGCATCCCATCGTTTTCTTCACCGACAAGCCAGCCTGTCGCGCCTTCATAGCTCATTACGCAGGTAGGGCTGCCATGCAGACCCATCTTGTGTTCAAGGCTGACAACCTTGAGGGCATTGCGTTCGCCCGGTGTGCCATCTGCATCGGGGATAAGCTTCGGCACCATGAAAAGGCTGATACCCTTCGTGCCCTTGGGCGCGTCCGGCAGGCGGGCCAGCACAAGGTGACATACGTTTTCGGAAAAGTCGTTGTCGCCCCAGCTGATATAGATCTTCTGCCCGGTGATCGCATAGGTGCCATCGCCATTGGGTTCGGCCCTGCTACGCAGGGCGCCCACATCACTACCGGCCTGTGCCTCGGTCAGGTTCATCGTGCCGCACCATTCCCCGCTCACCAGCTTGGGCAGGTAAAGCGCCTTGATCTCATCGCTTGCGTGATGCTCCAGTGCTTCGATCTGGCCTTGGGTCATCAGCGGGCTCAGTTGAAGCGAGAGGCATGCAGCGCTCATCATTTCATTCACCGCCGTGGCCAATGTCATCGGCAGGCCCATGCCACCGTATTCCGGGTCCGCGCTGATCGAGACCCAGCCGCCCTCGGCAATCGCGCGATAACCCGCGTCGAAACCGGGGCTTGTGCGCACCACTCCATTGTCCAGATGCGCGGGGTGCAAGTCCCCCTCGCGTTGCAGGGGCGAAAGCACCTCCTCGCACATCCGGCCCGCCTCGGTGACAATGGCCGTGGCCACGTCACCACTCGCCTCGGAAAAACGATCGGTTGCCGTGACCTGATCAAAGCCCACAACATTATCGAAAATGAACTGGTATTCCTCTATCGGCGCGCGATATGGCATGACAATCTCCTGATCTTGTCGGCATGGGCGTCTTGGCATCGCGGCCTGCGCCCTGTAATCCTGTAGCTTGCCTGTTACCCTAGGGAAAAGGGCAAGGTCATCAACCAAAACGCCGCGTCAGAGTTCCCGCCAATGTCCCAGACCACCAAATTGCTGATGCCCGACACCGAGGGCTTTGAGGATGCAGCAAGGACTCTGCACGCGGGGGGGCTTGTCGCCTTCCCGACCGAAACGGTCTATGGCCTTGGAGGCGATGCCCGCAACGATCATGCCGTTGCCCGGATATTCGAGGCCAAGGGGCGGCCAAGGTTCAATCCCCTGATCGTGCATGTCCCCGACGTCGAAACCGCCAAAACCTATGTCGAATGGGGCGATGCAGCCGACCGCCTGGCAAGCGCTTTTTGGCCCGGGCCGCTGACGCTCGTGTTGCCGCTCAAATCCGATGCGGGGCTTTCACCGCTTGTTACCGCCGATCTGCCCACCGTGGCAATCCGCGTGCCGGCCCACGCGGTGGGCCGCGCATTGTTGAACGCCTTCGGCGGCCCGGTGGCCGCCCCCTCGGCCAATCCCTCGGGCCGGATCAGCCCGAGCGAGGCCGCGCATGTGGTCGCCGGTCTTTCCGGGCGGATCGAGGCCATTCTTGATGGTGGGGCCTGCGACGTGGGCGTGGAATCGACCATTCTCGGGCTGTCCGGCGCCCCGACGCTATTGCGTCCGGGCGGCTTGCCAGTGGAAGCATTGGAGCAAGCGCTAGGTGCCCCGCTGGCCCACCATGGCAAGGGCGACCCACTGACCGCGCCGGGGCAAATGACATCGCATTATGCCCCCGACGCCCGCGTGCGCCTTGATGTAACCGCCCCCAAGCCCGGCGAACGCCTGCTTGGGTTTGGCCCGGTGGACTGTACGCTGAACCTTTCGCGCGCCGGGGATCTGACCGAGGCTGCGGCCAATCTCTTTCACCACCTGCACGCTTTGGATGCCCAAGGCGACGGCCCGATCGCTGTCTCGCCCATTCCGCAAACGGGCCTTGGCCTTGCAATCAATGACCGGCTAAAGCGCGCCGCCGCCCCTCGGGACGCGTGAACGCAAAACAGGGCCCAAGCGGGCCCTGCCAAGAAACGTCATCAATCACAGGGATCACTGACAGCGCTTTTCGGCCTCTTCCACCGCTGCGGTATACCCCAGAAGCGAGAAGGTATCCTTCGTGGTCGTGCCCCGGCTTGACCGGGCGGTCAAAACGGCATCCGCCCCGCGTTTCATTGCCGCGATGATCTTGGCATCATCCGCCGTGCTGGCCGGCCATGCCCATTCGCCTTCGGTGAATAGCTCGTATTCCTGCCCGCCGATATCCAAGTTCACAGTCGATCCGCTGGCAAAGGGATAGCCGCCGGTGAAGGTCACCTGCCCTGTCACACCAGCGCCCGGGCGATAGAACGTCATCAGCAGAATATCGCCCCGGCGCACGGCCACGACCCGGCCATCGCGCGTGTTCACCGTTTCGGTGGGCGACGACACCGCCCAGCATTCCCGCGGGCTTTTATCTTCGAACACGCTCCAAGCGGTTTCAGCCGCCACTTGGTTGGTGCTTGACTCCTGTGCCACAGCTACGCCCGCCGCCAATACAAAGCCAGCGGTCGCAAAACCCCGTGCAATCCATGATACCATCTGTCCAGCCTCCAAGCTGTCCTTAGCCTCAATCTTCCTTGACCACCTGCATCCCTTTCCGGGATTGTCATTTTCGTGGTCTTTCCGTACTCGACATTGCAACAATAGCCTGAAACAGGCGAGACATGAAAGACAGAATTGGCGGAAAACCGCACAGATCTTTGCCCGGAGTACCCCATATGACCAATCCTGCCCCCCTTTGCGAAATCTGGCGTGGCCCCTTGGCCGAAAGCACGCACGTGGGCCATGCCGTGATCTGCGACGACACGGGCCAGATTGTCGAGGCATGGGGCGACCCCGGAAAAACCATCCTGCCGCGCAGTTCCGCCAAGATGCTACAGGCCCTGCCACTTATCGAAAGCGGGGCGGCCAAGGCCCATGGACTTTCCACGGAACAACTCGCGCTGGCCTGCGCCTCGCACAATGGTGCCGAGATTCACACCAGCCGCGTCACCCAATGGATAACCGGTCTTGGCCTGACCGATGATGACTTCCGCTGTGGTGCACATCTTCCCTTTGGAAAGGAAGAAAGCGAGGCGATGATCCGCTCGGGCGCAACACCCTGTCAGGTGCACAACAATTGCTCGGGCAAACACGCCGGGTTTCTGACACTGACCAAGCACATGGGCTGGGGTCCCGAATACGTGGAACCTGACCATCCGCTGCAAAAAGCCGCTCTCGAGGCCTTCGAGGAAGTGACAGGCGAAAAAAGCCCCGGTTTCGGGATCGACGGTTGCTCGGCCCCCAACTTCGCCACGACCATGCACGGCATGGCCCGCGCCATGGCGCGCTTTGCCTCGGCCAGCGAAGGGGCGAACGCGCGCCAATCCGCCGCCGTGCAGCTTTGGCAGGCCATGGTCAAGCACCCCGAACTGGTCGCTGGCGAAACCCGCGCCTGTACCGAATTGATGCGCGCCTGTTCTGAACCTGTAGCCCTTAAGACCGGGGCCGAAGGGTTTTTCATCGCCATTATTCCCGGCCGCAAACTGGGCATTGCGGTCAAGGCCGCCGATGGCGCGACGCGCGCCGCTGAATGCACAATTGCAGCACTTTTGGTCCGCCTTGGACTGCTGGAGGCCGAGCACCCGGCCGCCCTCAAGGTCATGAACGCCCCCATCAAGAACTGGCGCGGGATCGAAACCGGGCGAATCGTACCTGCCGCCGCGCTGCGATGATGCAGCCCAACGGAATTGCGTCCCAGGTTTTTCTGCAGGCACCGGATTTGTTGAAAATCCGCCGAAACCCTGCCCCGGCATGGGCGACAACCCGCTAAGTGCATGAAACTCGATGGAAAACGGCGGTTTAGCGCGCAGTTCGCAATGCGATTTCGGCCCATTTCCGCGCCATTCCCACTCTCACATCGACCAAGGGCGACATGGGGTTTGGTCATGCCCATGTTTGATTTTGCGAGGGTCGCAGTCGACCCCCGCGACCGAAATGTGAAACCAAAAAGGGAATATCTTTCATGACCAAGGAACTTCTTGCCACGACCTTCGCTCTGGCCCTGACCTTGCCCGCCGCAGCATTGGCAGAGAATGCCATGGATGCCGACGGCGACGGGATGGTGACAATGACCGAGTTCCAGGAAGCCATGCCAGACGCCGAAGCCGGCACATTCTCGCAGGCGGACACCGATGGCGACGGCGCATTGAACGCCGACGAAGTCGCCGCCGCAAAGGAAGCCGGCGTCCTTCCCTCAGAAGGCTAATATCCACCACTCACAACCGGGGCGCGCCGTCACCTGCGCGCCCCGGCGCTTGCGCAACGTCCTGTCTTGCCAAGCCCCCGGTTTTCTCCCACATTAAAAATGTTCTCAGGGCGGGGTGGAATTCCCCACCGGCGGTAAGGGGCCACGCGCCCCAAGCCCGCGAGCGGCCCTTGGCAACAAGCCCGAGGGTGTCAGCAGATCTGGTGCGATTCCAGAGCCGACGGTCATAGTCCGGATGGAAGAGAACGCCGGGAAAGGGCCGCCTTTGCGCCCTCCTCCTGTCGTGCTGCGCCTTGGGTGATTTGTGTCGACAGCTACAGGAGAAAACCCGATGACACACACCCGATATGCCTTCATCAAAGCCAACTGGCACGCCGATATCGTCGACCGTGCCCTGGATGGGTTTTGCGAGGTGATCCCCGAAAATCAGGTCGATGTTTTCGACGCCCCCGGCGCGTTCGAGATGCCGTTGCTGGCCCGCGACCTGGCGCAGACAGGCCGCTTTGCGGCCGTGGCCTGTGCTGCATTCGTTGTGGATGGTGGCATCTACCGCCATGATTTCGTTGCGCAATCCGTGGTGGATGGGTTGATGCGGGCCGGATTGGACAGCGGCGTGCCGGTCTTGTCGGTCTCGCTAACGCCGCATCAATATCAGGAAACCGAACACCACAACGCGATTTACCGCGCACATTTCGTCGAAAAAGGGCGCGAGGCGGCGCAGGCCGCGCTGATGATCGGCAAAACCCGGACGTCCATGGCGGCTTGATATCCAAGCCTTGGTAAAGATTTGTTAACCATGCCCCGCTCAGGCTGGGGCATGCGTTATGCCGTTCTTTTCACCCTTGGCCTTTTGGCCGCCTGCGACACGCCAAGTCCGGCCTTTCACGGTGTGCCGGCGCATCGCGTTACCGTGGGCGGCAGCGATTTCACCATTCGCGTCAAAGGATTACGGGCCGAGGCCATTCGCACCAATCCGCAATGGGCCCCGCGCATGGCGGCCACAGCCCCACAGGGTGTTGCGGCCATTGAAGCCGTCAGCGGTTGTCGCGTGGCCAGGATGACAGGCGATCAAGCGATAATGCAGGCGCGCCTGGATTGCGGCGACGGCCCGCCCCCTGCCGCGTTGTTCCCGCTCGAGCTGGAATGTGAGGCCTATGAAATCGACACGGGTTATGGCGCCTTGGACTGTCGGCCCTACCCCTGATCAAGGCGTTGCCGCATCTTTTCTGGCCACGGCAATTCGCGCGCGGGCAGAGTTGGAACGCGGCATCCAGAGCCCCCGGTCAATCGCCTCTTGCAGCCTTTCGGCCATCTCGCGCAGGGCCGGGGCGTTGTGTTCGGCGATGAACTCGCGGGTGTCATCATCTTCCAGAAACGCCGCCTCGACCATATCGAAATGGTGGCTGCGCACGGCCCCGGTGGTGGCGGCGAAGGCGAAGAGGTAATCAACGGTCGCCGCCATCTCGAACGCGCCCTTGTAGCCGTGGCGCTTCACGCCTTCGATCCACTTGGGGTTCACCACGCGCGAACGGACAACGCGGCCAATCTCATCCTCCAAAGTACGGATCACCGGGCGTTCCGGGCGGGAATGGTCGTTGTGATAGATCGGGCGGTCCTGCCCCTGAAGGGTGCTGACCGCCGCCGCGGCGCCGCCTTCGAATTGATAGTAATCATCCGAATCCAACAGGTCGTGTTCGCGGTTATCCTGGTTCTGCACGATCGCTTCGGTCTGGCGCAGGCGGGTTTCAAACCCCTCGCGGTCGGCGCGGCCTTCGTCGCCCGCGCCATAGGCGTAACTGCCCCATGTCAGGTAGGCCTCGGCCAGATCGGATTTATCGGCCCAGAGCCGTTCGTCAATCATTGCCTGAAGCCCCGCGCCATAGGCCCCCGGTTTCGCGCCATAGACGCGGGGGGTGGTGCCATCGGCCTTGGCACGGGCGGCGGCGGGGTTGAGGTCTTCGGGTTCGTCAAGGGCCTGCACGGCGCGCGCGGCGCTGTCGAACAGCGAAATGAGTTGCGGGAAGGCATCGCGGAAAAAGCCCGAGATACGCAGGGTCACGTCCACGCGCGGGCGGCCCAACACGCCTTGGGGCAGCACTTCAAAGCCCGTCACGCGACGGTTGGCAGTGTCCCATTTGGGTTTGACGCCCATCAGCGCCATGGCCTGTGCGATGTCATCGCCGCCGGTGCGCATATTGGCGGTGCCCCAAGCCGTCAGAAGCATGGTACGGGGCCAATCGCCATGGGTTTGCAGGTGCTTTTCAATCAGCATATTGGCCGATTTCCAGCCCAACGCCCAAGCGGTGGGGGTGGGCACGGCGCGGCTGTCGACGGAAAAGAAGTTGCGCCCGGTGGGCAGGGTATCGAGCCGCCCACGGGTGGGCGCGCCCGAGGGGGCGGGGGCGACGAACCGGCCTGCAAGGGCGGTGAGAAGCCCGCGCCCTTCATCGGGGCCGCAGGCGCGGAGCGTGGGGCGTACGGTGCTTTCCGCATGGTCCATCACGGCGCGGCTTATCGGGCCCGGCGGGCCATCTTCGCCACTCAGCAGGCGCGAGGCCAGCTCTTCCAGCCGTTCGACGGTGTCGCCGTGGCTGCGCCATGGGGCGCTGTCCACGGAGTGCAGCAAATCGGGGGTTGGCCCGGTCCACGGCGCGGCCATGTCGCAATCGAGCGGGTCAAAGCCAAGGGCCAGATCCTCGGCCAGCGCGCGGATGATCGAGGCATCGCCGCCCTGCCCCTGCCCGCGCGGCACACGCAGGAGGGCTTGCAGCAGGTCGCGTTCCTGCACGCCGGTGGGCGATTGACCAAAGATGTGCAACCCGTCGCGAATTTGCGCCTCTTTCAACTCGCACAGGTAGGCGTCAAGCTTGGCCAGATCGGTTTCCTCATCCTCGCCCGACAACCCTGCGTCCTTGTCCAGCCCCGTGGCGGAAGTGAGCGTGAGGATTTCACGGCGCAAATGATCGATCCGCCGGGGATCGACGCCGGCGGCCTCGTAATATTCATCAACCAGCGCTTCGAGGTCTTTCATCGGCCCGTAGGTTTCGGCGCGGGTAAGCGGCGGGGTCAGGTGATCGATGATCACCGCCTGCGCGCGTCGCTTGGCCTGTGTGCCTTCGCCCGGGTCGTTGACGATGAAGGGGTAGACATGCGGCATGGGGCCGAACACCGCCTCGGGCCAGCACTCTTGCGACAGGGCCAGCGCCTTGCCCGGCAGCCATTCGAGGTTGCCGTGCTTGCCCATGTGCACGATGGCCTGCGCCCGGAACTGGTGCCGAAGCCAGGAATAGAAGGCCAGGTAGTTATGCGGCGGCACCAGATCGGGGGAATGGTAGGTATCGGTCGGGTCGATGTTATAGCCGCGCGCCGGTTGGATGCCGACGACCACCTTGCCGAATTCCAGAACGGACAGGGCGAAATGCCCGCAATCCACCTCTCCGGGGCAATAGAACGGATCGGCCTCGGGCGGGCCCCAGCGGCGTTCCATCGCCTCCCGCATTTCCCAGGGCAGTTGCCCATAGTCGATCTGGTAATCGGCCATCGACAGGCGCACGCCCCCCTGCCGCACGGCGCGATCGGTGAGCCAGTTGGTCGGTCCAGCCATGACCGCCTGCATCAGCGCGTCACTGTCCTGCGGGGCATTGCGAATGTCGTATCCCGCCTCTTGCAGCAACTTGAGGGCGTGGACCGTGCCAGCGGGGGTGTCGAGACCCACGCCATTGGCGAGGCGGCCATCCTTGTTGGGATAGTTGGCCAGCACCAGCGCCACTTTGCGGTTGGGTTCCGGCGTGGCGCGGAGTTTGGCCCAGTTGGCGGCCAGTTGCGCGACGAACTCCACCCGGTCGCCTTGGGCGCGGTAGGTGGCGATGGGGCATTCGGTGGCCTCGTCGAAGAAGGCTTCGCCCTTGAAGCTGATGGCGCGCGACAGGATGCGGCCATCGACCTCGGGCAAGGCCACGTTCATCGCGATGTCGCGGGCCGAGAGGCCGGTGAGGCCCTCGGCCCATGCTTCCTCGGATGACCCGGCGAGGACCACTTGAAAGATGGGGGCCGCTTGGGCGGCGGCCATGGTGAGGGGATTTTCGGGGCTATCCTCGCCTTGGTGGGGGGAGCCGACGGCGAAGGAGGTGCAGTTGAGGATCACCGAAGGCGGGGCGGCGGTGAAGAGATGCTCAAGCGTGGCGGTCGAGACCGGATCCTTGAGCGAGGCCACGAAGATGGGCAGCGGGCTGAGGCCCTGCCGCAGCAGCGATTTGACCAGACGGTTGATCGGGTTGAGGCCCGCGCCCTGCACCAGCGCGCGGTAGAAGATGAGGGGGACGACGGGTTGACCGGCGGTCCATGCCTCTTGCGCCGCCGAGAGGTCGGCCACGCCTGCGCCGGGCCAGTAGACACCGGCGCGCAAGAGGGGGCTGGCCCCCATGGGCGTCTCACCGCCCTCCAGCATGGCGCGGGTGTAGGCGAGGAAGTTCGTGGCGTTCTCAGGCCCGCCTTCGACGAGATAGGCCCAAAGCGCGTCGTAATCTTCGTCCGAGACGGTAGAAAGCGCGCGCAATTCGGCATCGGGTTTGTCGTCGCCGGGCAGGAGGGCCAGCGGAACACCGGCCTCATGGCACCGGGCCGCGTATTGTTCGGCCCCGTATTTCCAATAGCCCATGCCGCCCAAGACCCGCGCCACCACCAGCCGCGATTTCGTGGCGCAATCATCAAGGTGCAGGTCCACTGACATCGGGTGGTTAAGGTGGGTCAGATTGGCCAGCCGCAAGCCCGGCGCACCCTCCATTTCCGAGCGCGCAGCGCTGAGCGCGGCCAGTTCCGTATCGGCGGCCGAGATAAAGATGACGTCGGCGGGCGTCTGGCCCAAATCGACAGCGTCGCTGCCATCGTCGATGGCCCCGGGGGTCGCGGCGAGGAGGTGCATCAGGATCGGGCCTTGTGCTTGGGGCGCGTGGCACGCCATTGGGTATTTTTGCCAAGAAAAAGCATATCGGGCGGGTTTAGACCAAGGGCTTTTCCATGAAAACACTGGTCTGGTTCGGGCGGTAGTCGCCGAATATGCCCCGGCGGATGAAACCATGACGGGTATAAAGACGCATGGCGGCCTGAAGGGTCTCGGCGGTCTCAAGCCGCAGGGCGGGGAGCCCCTGTGCGCGGGCCTCATCCTCGATGGCGCGCAAAAGGGCAGCAGCCACACCGCGGCCACGCGCGGCGGGTGTGGTGAACATGGATTTCACCTCGCCATAGCCCTCCATGATCGCAAGCGCGCCGGTGCCCAAGGTTTCATCCCCCCGGCGCGCGGCGAAAAAGCGGATGCTGTCGCCGCTGAGCGCATCGAGATCGAGGAAATAATTCTCCTCGGGCTCAAAAAGATCGCGCATCAGGGCGTGGCTGGCCTCAAGCACCGCACGCGGGCCCGGATCACGGGGATTGGCCGCCTCGACGATCAGCATCAGGCCGAGAGCGCCGCCTCGATCGCGGCGCGGTCGAGGCCCGATTGACCGATGACCACCAGCCGGGTTTCGCGCGCCTCATCCCCGGCAAAGGGGCGGTCGAAGTAACTGTCGACGCGGGGGCCGACAGCCTGCAGCGTCAGGCGCATGGGTTTGCCGGATACCGCCGCAAAGCCCTTGAGGCGCAGGATGTCATGAGCGCGGATCACATCGGCCACCTGTTGGGCAAAGCCCGCCGGGTCGGTGATCTCGGGGCGGGTGACGACGAAGCTTTCGAAATCGTCGTGATCGTGGTGGTGGTGATCGTGGTCATGATCATCGTCGTGGTGGTGATGGTGGTGTACCTCGTGCCGGGCCTCCATATCGCCTTCGGCCCCCACGCCTTGGCCCAGAAGCACATCGACCGGCAGCGCGCCCATGGTGGATTTGACCACCTGCACGCCATCTCGGCTTTCGGTTTTCAGTTTGCCAACAAGCGCCTCGGCCTCGTCGCCCTCCAGTAAGTCGGATTTATTGACCACGATCATATCGGCGCAGGCGACCTGATCGGCGAAAAGTTCCGAGAGCGGCGTTTCATGGTCGAGGTTTTCATCCTGCGCGCGCTGTGCATCGACGGCCGCCACGTCATGCGCAAAACGCCCTTCCGAGACAGCCTTGCCATCGACCACGGTGACCACGCCATCGACGGTAACGCGGGTGGAAATCTCGGGCCAGTTGAAGGCGCGCACCAAGGGTTGCGGCAGGGCAAGGCCCGAAGTTTCGATCACGATGTGATCGGGGGCATTCTCACGGTCCAGCAGTTTTTCCAGCGTCGGCACGAAGTCTTCGGCCACGGTGCAACAGATACAGCCGTTGGAAAGCTCCATCACGTCATCTTCGGCGCAACCTTCGATGCCGCAGCCCTTGAGGATACCGCCATCGACCCCCAGGTCGCCGAATTCGTTGATAATAAGCGCGATGCGCTTGCCGTTTGCATTTTCCAGCATGTGGCGGATCAGGGTGGTTTTCCCGGCGCCCAGAAAACCGGTGACGACGGTGGCAGGGATCTTGGCAGGCATTGGCAGGCTCCTTCTCAGGCTTGCGTGGGCGGTGGCGCTGTCTTACTCCGCTAAGGGAAAGGACAGCGGCATGCACCGGATCGTGGTTTGTTCAACATGTGAATGCGGCAGCGGGCCGGGCTTTGCCAAGGCGCTGCGGGCGGAAATTGCGGCACGGGGGCTGGAGTTCGAGGTGCAGGAACATGCCTGCATGTCGAATTGCGCCAATCCTTTGTCGGTGGCCTTTAGTGCGCCGGGCAAGGCCACGTATCTGTTTGGCGGAATCGAGGCCGAGGGCGATTTGGCCGATGCCATGGGGTTCGCCCGGATATACGCCGAAAGCCCCGATGGCTGGATCGAGGATGCGCGGCCCGCCGGGCGGTTGCGCTTTTGCCTTCTGGGGCGGGTTCCGGCGTAAGGGATCATTCGATCACCAGTTCGATCGTCGTCTCAATCGGCTCACCGCCGATGGCCAATTGACCGTGGTCATTCGCATTGAGCGTGACGCGGATCTCATGCGTGCCGATGGGCAGGGCATTCAACTGCACCCAAGGGCTATAGGCGCGCGGTTGTTTGATGCCGTTGATATAGACATGGGCGTGACCGTGGCCGGGTTTGTGCGGGCCATTCACACCTTCGGGGTCGAAGGTGAAATTGGTAGTCTCGATATGCAGGTTGCGGCTTTGATCGCTGTCGGGGTGGATGCTGAGCGCCAGGCTTGGCGCAGGTGTGCCCGCCTCGATCAGTTTGGAATGATCGTGGTCCGACATATCCCCTCCCCCGTGGTCATGGGCGGCGTGATCATGCGACGCGGTCCCATGCTCATGCCCTTCCAGTTCCGCGCCAGTCCCGGCGGCGACCAGAAAGCCAAAGCCGGTACCGAAGAACAAGCCCATCAAAAGGAAAATGAAATTGCGGGGCATCCCCGATCTCCCGTTATCAGTGGGCCACCGGCAGCAATCAAGCCTGCCGATGGCCGTGTCGTTACGCCGTGGCGCTTTCGCGGCGCCAGAAGTAGCCGGCAAAGAGACCCAACAGCCCCCACGCAAACAGCCCGACACCAAGCGCCCGCGAAGCAAAGAGCGCCGCGATCTCCGGCGGAACCGGACCGGAAAATTCATCCGGGTGCGGCGCACCGATGATATGCGGCGCCAGTAACAAAACCGCGGCCACACCCCACATCACCATGCCGTTGCCGAAGGCGATCAGCCCAAGGCCCAGGACCGTGGCGGCAACCGCACCCCACCACCAGACCTGCCGCGCGGCGACATCGGCGGCGGCAACGCCGGGCACTTCGGGCGGCAGGGAAATCGCGGGCGCGAAGTGGAACGCGACGAACCCGGCCAGGCCCCAGATGATGCCGTTGCGCGCATTGATGGCGATACCACGCTCATCGGCCAGCGCCATCGCCCCGATCAGAAGCAAGGCATAGCCCACGTAGATCAGGACAGTGAACAGGATGCTCAGCCCGTCGCGCATGGCATCGAAGCCCGGCAATTCGGGATGTGCGCTTATCGCCTCTCCACCGAAATGCACAAGGTCGCCCCCTTCGTAAAGCTCGGCATGAAGCAGAACCGGCTGCACGAAAACGAACTGCAACGCGGCCGCAAGCAGCCCCGCGCAGAATCCAGCGAACAACGCGCTGGTCAGGATTTTTTGAAACATGGCTTAGTGGCAGGGAAAGCCGGTTGCGTGGCGCACGTCATGCGCGGCGTCATGCAGCGTCGCGGCCTGAACGTGCCCGGCAACGGTGATGATGCCAAAGCCCAGAACAATCGCCGAAACAACCGAAAGAAGGGTGGATTTGCTTACGGTTTGAACCAATGCAGTCATGGTCATTTCTCCTTTTTCGCCTCTCACCCGAGGCGGGGTTTCACATGCAAAGGCTGGTCTCCTGGCTTGCGGGTCATCGCCTCGCTGCCGCCTTCCCGGGTCCTGTCAGATCCAGTGGCATAATGGCAGGGGACTCTCCGCTTACAGTCGCGGGGGCGGCTGACGAATTGGTGCCCTGTTTGGGTCCACCGTCACGTCATTCCCAATTTTTCCCAAAGCGCTTTGCGCCCATGCGGGAACCTTTACACCGATTTGTATGGCCGTCGCGTCCCGATCCGTCAAGGCGGTTTCCGACGCGATGAAAGGCAGGCGCGCCATGGCGACCGCATTGGTTTCAATCCGAAGATGAAAGAGAATCGGCAGCGCAAATCGGGGCTTGGGATGGTAGAACATCACCCCGCCATGGGCAGTGAATCGCCCAAACCAATCGAAATCTGCGCATATCTTGTGGATAACCCACCCCGGAACGCCATATAAAGGGGTTCTGCATTGACAGACAGCACAAGCGCCCGTCACATTTCCTGTCAGACGGAATCATCCCGCCCGAGGTGCCCTTGCAGTTTTCCAAGCTCAGATTGACAGGCTTCAAAAGCTTCGTGGACCCCACCGACCTTTTCATCGCCGACGGGCTGACAGGGGTTGTGGGGCCGAATGGCTGTGGCAAGTCGAACCTGCTTGAGGCGCTGCGCTGGGTCATGGGGGAAAACCGGCCCAAGGCGATGCGCGGTGGCGGCATGGAGGACGTGATCTTTGCCGGGGCGGCCTCGCGTCCCGCGCGCAACTTTGCCGAGGTGTCGATCCATATCGACAATTCCGACCGGCTGGCGCCTTCGGGGTTCAACGACAGCGATCACCTTGAAATCGTTCGCCGCATCACCCGCGATGTGGGCAGTGCCTATAAGGTGAACGGCAAGGATGTACGCGCCCGAGACGTGCAGATGCTCTTTGCCGATGCCTCCACCGGGGCGCATTCCCCCGCACTGGTCCGGCAGGGGCAGATCAGTGAATTGATCAACGCCAAACCCAAGGCACGCCGCCGTATCCTTGAAGAAGCCGCAGGGATTTCCGGCCTCTATCAGCGCCGTCACGAGGCGGAATTGAAGCTCAAGGGCGCGGAACAAAACCTTGCCCGCGTCGATGACGTGATCGAACAACTGGCAGGCCAACTGGCGCAACTAGCTCGCCAAGCCAAACAAGCCGCCCGCTACCGCGCGATTGGCGAGGACTTACGGCAGGCCGAGGGGCTTTTGCTGTATCGTCGCTGGAAAGAGGCCGACGAGGCCCGCGCCCGTGCAGAAGAGGAATTGCGCGAGCGGACCACCGCCGCGTCACAAGCCGAAGCAGCGGCGCGCGAGGCGGTCAAGGCCCGCGCCAAGGCCGAAGATGCCCTGCCCCCCCTGCGCGAGGAAGAGGCGATTGCGGCGGCGGTTCTGCAACGCCTTCAGGTGCAGCGCGATACCCTCAACGACCAAGAGGAAAACGCCCGCGCCCGGATCGAGACCCTGCAAAACCGCATCGAACAGCTTACCCGCGACATGGACCGCGAGTCGGGCCTGAACCGCGACGCGGGCGAAACCATCGAACGGCTGGAATGGGAGGCCCGCGAACTGGCCAAGGCCGGCGAAGGGCATGACGAAAAGCTGGCCAATGCCGCCGAGGCCGCGCGCGAGGCCGCGCAAGTCTTGCAGGATCGCGAAACGCAACTTTCGGAACTGACCGAGGATGTGGCCCGCCTTGCCGCACGCCACCAATCGGCGCAGCGTTTGGTCTCGGACAGCCGCAAAACCCTTGAGAAAAGCGAGGCCGAGGCCGCCCGCGCACGGCAAGCCGCCGAAGCCGCGCAAAACGCTTTGGACCAAGCAGGGCGTGACCACGACGAAGCGAAGGCCGCAGAGACCGCTGCGGTCGAAACCGCGCAGGCCGCCGAAGAGGCCCTGAACAGGGCCGAAGAGGCGCGCTCGGAAACCCAATCGCGTGAAACCACCGCGCGCGCCGAACGCTCGGAGGCCGAGGGCGAGGTCAACGCGCTGTCCGCCGAGGTCACAGCACTGGCCAAACTGGTGGATCGCGACACCGCCGAGGGCGGGCAGATCCTGGACCGTCTGCAGGTAGAGCAAGGCTTTGAAAAGGCACTTGGCGCGGCCTTGGCCGATGATCTGCGCGCGCCCGAGGTTGAGGGCGACGGGCCTTCGGGCTGGATGGTGCTACCCGGCTATCAAACGGATCAAACCCTGCCCGAGGGTGTGACCGCGCTAAATCAGCATGTCTCGGTCCCCGAGGTTTTGTCGCGCCGCATGTCGCAGATCGGTTTGGTCGATCCTGACGATGGGCCACGCCTGCAACCGCTTCTGAAACCCGGTCAGCGGCTGGTAACCCGCGAGGGGGATTTGTGGCGTTGGGATGGCTATCGGGCATGGGCCGAAGATGCGCCCTCGGCGGCGGCCCTGCGCCTTCAACAGCTTAACCGTCTGGAAGAGTTGAAACAGGAATTGGCCCGCGCCACCGCCCGCGCCGAAGGGGCAGTACAGGCGCATGACACCCTGCGCGCGAAACTGGCGGAATTGACCGAGGCCGACCGCACCGCGCGCGAGGTCCGCCGGGCGGCGGATGCCGAGATGAACCAAGCCAACCGCGCGCTCAGCCGCGCCGAGGCGGATCGCAACCTTGCGCAATCCAAGCTGGAATCGATGGGCCTTGCCGTGACCCGCCATGAGGAAGAGGCGCTTACCGCACGCAAGCAATTGTCCGAGGCCGAGGCGGGCCTGCAAGGCTTGGGTGATCTGGAGGCCGCACGGGCCGATGTCGAAGACGTCAAGATGACGGTCGAAGCCGCGCGGATGACCATGATGGCCAAACGCTCGGCCCATGACGAAACCCGCCGCGAGGGCGAGGCCCGCACCCGCCGGTCACAGGAAGTCACCAAGGAAATCAGCGGCTGGCGTCACCGCCTTGAGACCGCCGAAAAGCGCAGCGCCGAACTGGCCGAGCGCAAGGCCGCGTCCGAGGAAGAATTGACCGAGGCCAGCGCCAAGCCCGAGGAAATCGCCGCCCGCCGTGATGAGTTGGGCCTTGAGATCGACAAGGCCGAGGCGCGCCGCGCCGAAGCCGCCGACAAACTGTCGGCCGGGGAAAGTGCCGCGCGCGAAGCGGTAGCCGCCGAACGCGACTCCGAGCGCACAGCCTCCGAGGCGCGCGAGGCGCGGGCCCGCTCCGAGGCGCGCAGCGACGCCGCCCGCGAGGCCCGTGACCATGCTGCCGAGCGGATCGTCGAGGAACAAGACAGCACGCCCGAAAGCCTTTTGGAGCAACTGGGCGCCGACCCCGAGAAAATGCCCGCCTCCGAGTCGATCGAGGCGGATGTAAACCGCCTTAAACGGCAGCGCGATGCACTGGGCGCGGTGAACCTGCGGGCCGAGGAAGACGCCCGCGAGGTCGAGGAAGAGCACGGAACGCTTTTGTCCGAGAAAGAAGACTTGGAGGAGGCGATCAAGACCCTGCGCAACGGCATTGCCAGCCTCAACCGGGAAGGGCGCGAACGGTTGCTGACCGCCTTTGAGCAGGTGAACAGCAATTTCTCGATGCTGTTTACACATCTCTTTGGTGGCGGTGAGGCCAATCTGGTGATGGTCGAAAGCGACGATCCGCTGGATGCGGGGCTTGAGATCATGTGCCAGCCGCCGGGCAAGAAGCTGGCCACCCTGTCGCTTCTCTCAGGGGGCGAACAGACCCTGACCGCGCTTGCGTTGATCTTTGCGGTGTTCCTGGCCAACCCCGCGCCGATCTGTGTGCTGGATGAGGTGGACGCGCCTTTGGATGACGCCAACGTCGGGCGGTTCTGTGATTTGCTCGACGAGATGTGCCGCCGCACCGAAACCCGCTTCCTGATCATCACCCACCACGCCGTAACGATGAGCCGGATGGACCGCTTGTTCGGCGTGACCATGGCCGAACAAGGGGTGAGCCAACTGGTATCGGTTGACCTGAAGAAAGCCGAGTCGATGGTGGCTTAACCCGGCTTAACGGCTTGCGAAGAATTCGACCTTACTTCTGGTGTCGCCGCGACCCTTAGCGGCGAAAGGAGGTGAGGACACTGACCGAAAAACATTCCGAAAATGGATGGTTCTGCTGGCTGCGGCAACGCTGCTTATTGCAATCATCCGTCTTTGGATCGGGCGTTAAGCCCCTGAAAAACATTCCGATATGGCCATCATGATGGCAATTTCTTGCCAAAAAGTAAAGCACGCCACACCCTCGTGGTTAACGGCTTGCGAAGAATTTGACCTTACTTCTGGTGTCGCCGCGACCCTTCGCGGCGAAAGGAGGTGAGTGCCATAAGTGAACACCACTTTCAAAAGTGGATGGTTGCAATCGCGGTGGCGACACTGATCGTTGCGATCATCCGACTTTGGATCGGGCGTTAGGCCCCTGACAAAGAAAGACCCTGCGGAGGCGCAACTCCGCAGGGTCACGTGTTTGGCGAGTGCCATAAACACACTTTCGATATGGGTAATATGATGGGCATTTCTTACCAAAAAGTAAAGCGCACGGCGCTGGCTTGGTTAACACCGCCTGTCCCGCTTGGGTCACATGCGCGAGGGTTTGCCATCTGGTATCTCGACAGACCGGGCGCGGCGGGCTAGCACGTCAGGCAACACGTCAAACCAAGGTCTTCACCATGATCGCTCCCCGCGCCTTGCGTATCCTCTCGCTTCTGGCTTTTGGCCTTCTGGCGGCCTGCGCCCATGCCCCCGGCCCGAACGGCCCGCCCCCCGGCACCCCGCAGGATGTGGCGAAACTGGCGCAGGCCATTCGCCTGCTTGATCCGCAAGTCGACCCAGAAGAGGCGCAGCGCGCCGCACAGGTCACCTATGCCTATACCCACCAGTTGGCGCAGGAGTACCAGATCACCGATCCGCCCCTTATTCACAACACCAAGGTCAATATGGGGACCAAGCCGCGCGGGTTGTGCTGGCATTGGGCGCGGGATATCGAATTGCGCCTGCGCCGCGAAAACTTCCAAACGCTTGACCTGCACCGCGCCGTTGCCAACCACAACAACCTTTTGCTGGAACACTCCACCGCGATCATCAGCAGCAAAGGCGATAGCCTGCATGACGGGATCATCCTTGACCCGTGGCGGCAAGGGGGCGTGTTGTTCTGGACACCCACCCGCGAGGATGGGCGCTATACTTGGTATTCACGCGATCAGGTTTTGGCCGAGAAACTGGGCCATGACCGCTCGGTACGGTTTCTGACCTACGAGCCGGAACTAGAGACGGTTGAGTAACCCGGGCGTCGGCCAAGCATCGGCAGGCAGGCCCAGCTTTTGCTGCACATCCTGCACGGCGGCACGGGTGCCTGCGCCAAGGATACCATCAACCTTGCCCACGTCATAGCCGCGCGCGGCCAGCTTCTTTTGAAGCTGCTTCATCTGGTTGCCCGACAGCCCCGGCGCGGGGTTACCCGCGTCAAACACCGGCGCGCCCTGAAGGCGGTTGGCGAAATAGGCGGCGGTCAGGACGTAAGTAAAGCTTTGGTTCCACTCGAAATACACATGGAAATTCGGATAGGCGAGGAAGGCCGGCCCGCCGCGCCCTTGTGGCACGATCAGGTTTGCAGGCAACCCACCGGCAATTTGCCCATGCCGGGGCCGCACGCCCATCGCCGCCCACTCCGAGGCGCGCTTGGTGGTGCGCAGCCCGGTCAGCGACCAATCCATATCGGCGGGCACCGTCACCTCCTGCAACCAAGGCTCATTCGGGCGCCAGCCCAATGAACTGAGCATCTTGCCCCCCGACATCAGGGCATCGGGGGCCGAGGTTTTCAGGCGCACATGCCCATCACCATCGCCATCGACACCGTTTTCGATGATATCCTCGGGCAACATTTGCACCATCCCGATCTCCCCGGCCCAGGCACCGGTGGTGCGGGCGGGGTCGAAATCGCCGTGGGTATAAAGCTCAAGCGCGGCAAACACCTGTGGCCGGAACAATTCGGGGCGGCGGCAATCATGCGACAGTGTCACCAACGCGTTTAGCGTGTTGAAATCCCCCTGAAACGCGCCATAGTCGGTTTCAAAAGCCCAAAAAGCCAAAAGAACACCACGGTCAATTCCGTATGTCGCCTCGATCCGGTCAAAGACCGCATCGTACCGCTTGGCCATCTGGCGACCCTTGTTCAGGCGGCCCGAACTGATCAAGCGGCGGGCGAAATCGACGAAGGGCAGTTGGAACACCCCCTGCCGGCGGTCGGCCTTGATCACCGATGCATCGCGGCGCACAGGGGCAAAAAACCGATCCACCGTGCCCCGGTCAAAGCCGCGCGAGACGGCCTCGCCCTTCAGGTCATTCACGAAGCCCTGGAAACTGCCGCCGCAGGTTTGCGCCATGGCCCCGCCTGCCAGCATGATCAGGCCCGCCGTCATCGAAAGAAGTCGCATGGATATCCTCACTTGATCCGTATCGCCCCACCCTAGGGCAGCAGCCCCCCAAGGGAAAGGCAGGGGTTTCCTTGCCCTTACCCCAGAAGCGTCAACAGCAGGACAAGCGCCAACCCCAAACCCCAAGACCGCCAAAGCGTAGTGCAACTGGCCTCAACCTCATGCGGGCCGATATCGCGCTTGCCCATGGCGTTGACGAAGGGAAAATCGCGCATCTGGCCCTCATAGGCGCGCGGGCCGGACAAGGCCACGCCCAGAACCCGCGCCATCGCCGCCTCGGGCCAGCCCGCATTGGGCGAGCGATGCAATCGGGCATCGGCGCGCACCGCCGCAAACCCCGCCCACATCCCGTGGCTCAGCCAGATCAACCCGGCGGTCAGGCGCGCGGGGATCACGTTGAGCAGGTCATCGAACCGCGCCGCCGCCCAGCCGAACGCCTCGTGCCGGGGGGTGCGGTAACCGATCATCGAGTCGGCGGTATTGGTGATCTTGTAAAGCAAAAGACCGGGCAAACCGCCGATCAAGAACCAAAAGGCGGGCGCGATCACCCCGTCGCTTTGGTTTTCAGCCGCCGATTCAATCGCCGCGCGGGCCACGGCGGGGCCATCCATCGCCGCCGTATCGCGGCCCACGATCATCGCCACGCTGCGCCGCGCCTCGCCCACCGACAGTCGCAAGGCTTGGGCCACCGCGCGTACATGGGTCACAAGCGAGCGTTGCGCCAAAAGCACCGTCACCACGATCAGCTCCACCAAGGGGCCGAAGACCTGCAACACCATGCCAAGGATCGCCGCACCGGCGGCCATAACCGCCATCGCCACAAAACCCTTGAGCCGCCGCGCGCCGCCATCGTTCAGCACCCTGTCAAACCACCCCACCACGCGGCCCATCAAAACCGCCGGGTGCGGCACCCGGTCCCAAATCGCGCGCGGCTCTCCGACAAGGGCATCAAGCACCATGGCAAGGGCAAGAACAAGGGCAGTACTCATAAAGCGGCCTCCAAGCGGCTCCAATGCTGCGGCGCGGGCAGGCCCAGCCGCAACCATGTTTTCGAATAAGGGAACACGCGGCTCCAGATTTGGTTCCGGGCAAGGCGTGCCTGCCATGCCTTGGCGTCATCCACCTCGTAAAGCCGGAAAAGCGATGTGCCGCCCTGAACCCGCGCCCCGGCGCGGGTCATCAGCGCATCCAGCCGCGCGGCATCTTCATTGAGGCGCACGCGGGTGTCCACGGCCCACTCGTGATCATTCAGCGCCGCCGCACCGATGGTCAGTGCGGGGCCGGACACCGCCCAAGGGCCAAGCGCAGTAGCCAGCTTTTCGATGGTCTCGGGCGCGGCGATGGCAAAGCCAAGCCGCATGCCCGCCAATCCCCAGAACTTGCCAAAGCTTTTCAGGATCACCACGCCGGGGCGCGTGGCCTCCTGCACCCAGGTGCGATCGGGCCAGACATCGGCAAAACTTTCGTCGATCACAGTCAGCGGAAGGTCAAAGGTTTCTTCGGCGTACCAATGCCCCGTGGGGTTGTTGGGATGCACGATCACCCGCGCTGTCGCCGCGTCTTCGCCCACGTCCCAACCATGCGCCGTAAAGGCGGCGGCATGTTCGTTGTAAGTGGGCGCAGGGATGTCAACACGCGCCACAGGCGCCAGCATCGGCAGCTTGGCAATCAGGCTGGAAGCACCGGGCGCGGCCAGAACCGCCGCCCCCTCCGGCACATGCCAATGCCGCCGCGCGGCCTCAAGCAGGGCGTCCTGCGCAGCACTGTCCGGCAGCGCCGTCCAGACATCGGGGGCAATGGCGGGCACCGGATAAGGCACCGGGTTGATCCCGGTGGACAGGTCAATCCAATCCTTGCGCCGCCCGCCGTATTCGGCCACGGCGGCATCAACCCCCCCGCCGTGATCGCGCGGTGTCTGCACGGCCTTAGTCCTCGGCATCGGGCAGTGGCGGGTGGCGGGTCACGAAATGCCCCTTCACCCCTTGCGGCCATTCGCGGAAGGGCACGCGGCCCGTCTCACTTTCCGCATGCATCTCGGCATAATCGACGATGGCCTGCGCCGCCGCCTCGTCGGGCTCGAACCGGCCAAGGGTATAGGCCAGCTTGCCCTGCGCCTGGATCGCCACGTTGCAGCCATGCGAACAGCCCATCAGGCAAGACACCCGCCGGGTTTTCACATCACGCCCCTCGGCCTGACGTTCCACCAGTTCGGCAAGGTCTTCACCATGCGGGCGGGCGTGTGTTTCAACATCCCAATCATCGCGCTTGCATGTGTCACAGACGGTAATCCATGTGGTCATAACGAGGCAGCCCTTTCGCGTATCAGCACCGCCTTTCAAACCCATATCCGCGCGCCGCGCAAGCGCCCCGGTGCAGGGCTACCCCTCGTCTGGCAAAAACCGGTGCCCGGCCTCTTGTAACAGGGCCACGGCACGCGGCTTGTCCATTTGCCTGATCAACAGATGCTCCCCGTCAAAGGTGCAGATCACGAAAACGCCGATACCGTTGTCGGATAAAGGCGCGATCAGGGCCTGCACGATTCCCGCCGCGTCGCAGATCACCGTCACCTCGTCATCAGCCCAGGACAGCGAAACAAATCCCGGGCCCCTGATCCAAGCAGGCAGGCAGGCGTCAGGCGCCAGGCGGGCCAAACCATAAACCCCCGGCACCCAACGCAGGGTCAATGCCATGGCCATGCCTTAGCTCCGAACGTATTTGATAAACGGCGTCAGTTGCCCGACCCGGTCATAAAGCTGCCGGGCGGTGGCGTTGAAATCCTGTGTCATCCAATAGACCGAAGGGGTGCCACGGCGATCAGCCTCGGCATAGACAGCCTCGATCAAGGCGCGGCCAAGGCCCAGACCACGGTGATCGTCACTAACGAAAAGATCCTGCAAGTAGCAAACAGGCTCAAGCCGCCAGTTATGCGGATGCTCGATACATTGCACCAAGCCACAGGCCTGCCCTTTCACCTCGGCCAACAGCGCGTATTGCGCCGGATGCTCGTCCGAGATCAAACGACGAAACGTTTCTGCCATCACCTCTTCCGACGCCGAAGTTTCGTAGAACCTGAGGTAAGCGGTGAACAATACCTCCCATGCCGGGCGGTCCTGTGGCTGAAGCGGGCGGATATGCGGTGTCTGGTTCCTGATCTTCTGCATGGGTCACCTTTGTGTTCGCGCAGGCTACGGTTGGCCTTCCAATGGTTGGACTAGGCAAATGCAGATGATAAGTAAAACGAAACAAGCTTAATCTTGATTAGGGATTTTTAATTGCAGTTCGACTATGCAGGCTTTGCCGCCCTCGCCGCCGTGTTACGCAGCGGTTCGTTTCATACAGCGGCCGATCGCCTTGGGGTTACCGCCTCGGCGGTGTCGCAACGCATCAAGCAGCTTGAAGAACGGTTCGGCGGTATCCTCGTGATCCGTGGCAAACCCTGCCGCCCCTCCCCCATGGGCAATCGCCTGCTGCGCCATATCGAGGCGCTTGAGGTCATGGAAACACAGCTTACCGCCGATCTGGACCTTGGTGAGGGCAGCGGCAGTTTTGGCACCATCCGCATCGGCGTCAACGCCGATAGCCTTGCCACATGGTTCATCGACGCGATGCAGGGCCTGTCCAATACCCTGTGCGAACTGGTGATCTGCGATCAGGATTTCTCGGATGAACTGCTGCGTGAAGGGCAGGTGGCGGTTGCCATCACCGGCACCGACAAACCGGTTCAGGGATGTGATCTCATGCCACTGGGCCTGTTGCCCTATGCCGCCACGGCCTCACCCGGTTACGTGGAAAAATACTTCCCCGATGGCCCGGATGAAAACAGCCTGCGCGCCGCGCCCTCTTTGCGGTTCAGCGACCGGGACCAGCTTCAGGCACAATGGGTCCGCGAAACGCTTGGCCTGACGTTCCAGGCGCCCAGCCACATGATCCCCACCACGAATGGCTTTGTCGATGCCTGCCTTGCCGGGCTTGGCTGGGGCCTCAACCCCTTGGTCATGGTCGAGGATCACATCGCCACGGGGCGTTTGGTTGAACTTCTGCCCGATTGCCGCCTGTCCGTGCCGCTGTACTGGCAGGTCATGCGCAACCAGAAACAGGCGCTTGCGCCGCTCACCCAAAGCGTCCGCAACAGCGCCGCGCGCCACCTTCTGCCGCTCAAATGAAAAGGGCACCCCGAAGGGTGCCCTTTGATATCGGTCATGTGGGAAAGCTTCAGTCTTCGCTATCCAAGGGCAGGGCCACGAAACGCGGCTCCCCGGCGCGACGCACCAGAAGCAGGATCGACTTGCGCCCGGCCTCCTCGGCATCGGCGATACGATCCTCGAAATCACCGATCGAGTTGACCTTCTGTTGACCGGCCTCGGTAATCAGGTCACCGGCACGCAGGCCCTTTTCATAAGCCTCCGACAGGTTGTCGACATCGGTCACCACAAGGCCCGAGGCCTCATCCCCCAAGTCAAGCTGTTCGCGCAGTTCTTGGGTCAGTGAACTGATCGTCATGCCCAGAATGGCCGATTCCGAAACCTCCGGCTCTCCATTCGGTTGCGCGGCGGGCACAGCCCCCTCAGCGGCCTCGCGACGGCCCAGCGTCACCTTCAGGGTCTGCGTCTTGCCTTCGCGGTAAACTATGACCCGCACGGTTTTACCAACCTCGGTATTGCCCACCTGACGCACCAGGCCACGGGTATCTTCCACCTGCTTGCCGTCGAACGACAGGATAACGTCACCCGATTCCATCCCGGCTTCGGCGGCGGGGCCTTCCGGCACATCGGTGACAAGGGCGCCGCGCACCTCTTCAAGGCCCATGGCCTCGGCCACGTCATCCGTCACGTCCTGAATACGCACGCCCAGCCAACCGCGGCGGGTCTCACCATATTCCTTGAGCTGCGCAACAACACGCGTCACCACGTTCGACGCCATCGAGAACCCGATCCCGATAGAGCCGCCGGTGGGCGACAGGATGGCGGTATTCACGCCGATCACCTGCCCATCCATGTTAAACAGCGGCCCGCCCGAGTTACCCCGGTTAATCGCCGCGTCGGTCTGGATGTAATCGTCATAGGTGCCGCTCAGCGCACGGTTGCGGGCCGAAACGATCCCCGCAGAAACCGAAAAGCCCTGCCCAAGCGGGTTGCCCATGGCCAACACCCAATCGCCCACGCGGGCGGTATCGCTGTCGCCAAAGCTGACATAGGGAAGCGGCCCATCGGCTTCGACCTTGAGAAGCGCGATGTCGGTCTTGGGGTCGGTGCCGATAACTTCGGCCTCCAGCTCCCGGCCCGAGAAGAACTCGATGATGATCTCATCGGCGGATTCGATCACGTGGTTGTTGGTCACCACGTAACCGTCCTCGCTGATCACGAAGCCCGAGCCAAGCGCCGAGGTGCGGCGCGGCCGGTCGCCCTGACCACTGCGGTCGCGGAATTCGCGGAAGAAATCCTCGAAGGGCGATCCCTCGGGCACGATGGGCGAGGGGCCAGCCCCCTGCGCCACGACGGTTGAGGTGGTGATATTCACCACCGCCGGGCTGACCTTGTCGGCCAGATCGGAAAAACTTTCCTGGGCCTGTGCAACCATGGCCTGCGCGATAATAAGCGCAGTGGTCAAAAGCGTCAGGTAAAACGCCCGCACGATCCCGGTTCTGTCCTGAGTTTGTGATACGGATTTGGCTATCACCTTGGGTCTCCTTGCCTTTGTCCGATTGTGCCGCCGGGTTTACAGCCCCAAGCGCACCTCATGTCTTTATGTAAGAAGCCGCATGCGGTTCGCAAAGGTCGCAACACGATGTCACGCCCATGTGAACCCTTTGTGATCCCCAGATCAAGCGCCCAATGTCTTGCCGGCCCAGACCATCACCGTTCCGATCGCCAGACAGGCCAAACCGAAAAAGCGGCGTTGTTCCTCGGTCAGAGCCTGTAAGGCCACAAGCAGTTGCTCAATGATCGAAGGGGCCAGCGCATAGACCAGCCCCTCGACAATCAGCACCAGCCCCAGGGCCAGAAGCGCGGTTTCAATCAATTGGTCGCCTCAGAGTCCGAACCGCCTTCGTTGCCTCCGTTCTCTTCGGTCGCCTGCTCTTCAAGGCGCTGGCGTTCCGTTTCGGGAAGGTCGGGCGACACTTCCATCTCCGGTGCCATCTGCCGCAGGCTGTCGATATCGATGTCCTCGATATCGACCTCGCTCAAGCCACCAGCGCGGATGGCGTCGAACATCTCGGTCAGGAATTCGCTGTCTGGCGAGAAGACCAAGGTGGAATTCTCGCTTTGCATCGATTTTTCCAAGGCCGTCAAAGAACGGTAGAAGGCAAAGAACTCGGGGTTCTTGCCGAAGGATTCGGCATAGATCCGGTTCCGCTCGGCATCGGCCTCACCGCGGGTGATCTCTGCCTCACGTTCGGCTTGCGACACGGTTTCAACCACGGTCCGGTCGGCGGCGGCGCGCACCCGCTGCGCGGCTTCGTTACCGCGCGCGATCTCGTCCGCGGCCTCACGCTCACGCTCGGCCCGCATCCGGGCGAAGGTGGCGTCAAGGTTTTGCTGCGGAAGGTTGGTTTGCTTCAACCGCACGTCCACGATTTGCAGACCAAGGCTTTCGGCGCTGGTGCGGGCCTGTGCACGGATGCGCCGGGCCAGTTCGCCCCGTTCCGGCGACAGGATCGAATCCGACGTGACCTGATCGGCACCCAGAACCTCGCGGATTTGCGCATTCAGGATCGACGAAAGCCGGTCTTCGGCGGCACGAATGCCGCCCACGCCGACCGCTTGCCGGAATTGCACCACATTGGCGATGCGGTAGCGCGCGAAAGCATCGACCACAAGCCGGCGGTCATCCGACGGTGTCACCTCGATCGTGTCTGTGTCGAACGACAGGATCCGGTCGTCATAGCGCACGACCTCTTGGATCACCGGGATCTTGAAGCCAAGGCCCGGTTCCTCGACAACCTGTCGGATTTGGCCGAATTGCAGAACGAGCGCTTTTTCCCGCTCATCCACGATAAAGATCGACGACAGCACCCCGATAAAGGCAACCACGACGACCGGCAGAATAAGTGCGGATTTACGCATCAGTTCGAGCCTCCGGTGTTGGTGTTCGCGTTGGAGGAGGAGCCACCACCCCGGCGAAGTTCATTCAGCGGCAGGTAAGGCACGATGCCTTGGCCGTCTTGCCCCGCGCCACTGGTTTCATCAATCAGAACCTTGTCAAGCTGGCCCAGCGTCCGCTCGATCGTTTCAAGATAAAGGCGGCGTTGGGTCACTTCCGGCGCGCGGTTGAACTCCTGCGCCACGGCGATAAAGCGGCTGGCCTCACCGATGGCTTCGTTGACCACGCGGGCGCGATAGCCCTCCGATTGCTGAACGACCTGCGCGGCTTCACCACGCGCTTCGGCCAGAACCCGGTTGGCATAGGCGTCAGCCTGCCGTTGCAAACGGTCGCGTTCCTGTTCGGCGGCCTGCACGTCGCGGAAGGCGTCGATCACTTCGCGCGGCGGGTCCGCGGTATCAAGGTTCACCCGCACGATAGTGATCCCGCTTTCGTAATCATCCAGCGTCTCCTGGATATTCTCGCGGGCGGTATCGGCGATGATCCCCCGGTCACGGTTCAGAATCGGCGCAAGGTTCGATGCCGCGATGATCTCGCGCATGGCCGATTCCGACACCGCTCGCACGGTCAGTTGCGGATCGCGGATGTTGAACAACAGTTTGGCCGGGTCGTTGATGTTCCAGACCACCTGAAAGTCGATGTCGACGATATTGGCATCTGTCGTCAGCATCAGGCCATCGTTGTTGCTGCCCCGGCCAACGCCGATATCCTCGGTGCGTTCCGACGTGACGTTGACAACATCATAGGTCACAACAGGCCAAGGCGCGAAGTTCAGACCGGGGTTGCCGGTCGATGAATACTCGCCAAGGAACAATTCAACCGATTGCTCCTCTGGCTTGACGGTGTAAAGACTGGCCGCCAGCCACACCCCGACGGCAATCAAACCGCCCAAGATAAAGGTGCCACGGCCAAAGCCGCCACCACCGCCGCCGGGGCCATCGCCCCCGCCGCCGCCGCGCCCGCCCATGAGCACGCGCAGCTGGTCTTGGCCTTTTTTCACAAGCTCGTCGATCTCGGGCATCTGCGGCGGGCCGTCATTCGGGCGGCGCGGGCCACCCCCGTTGTTGCCACGGCGACCATCATCCCCGCCGCCGCCTGAATTTCCGCCGCCGCCCCATGGGCCGCCAGACTGTCCAGCCATGTAATCTCTTCCCTTGTTGTGCCGTCTCAAACGGACGCTATTCATAACCTGTGCAGCACAGGCAAAAAATCAAGCGGTGCGCGCAGGCTCCCGCATGGTGACAATTTCTTCCGACATGGTGGGATGCACGGCCACGGTGCGGTCAAAGTCTTCTTTCGTGGCCCCCATCTTCACCGCGATACCGGCCAGCTGGATCATCTCGCCCGCCCCGGGTGCTACGATGTGACACCCCAAAACCTTGCGGTTTGCCTTGCTGACGATCAGCTTCATCAGCACCCGATCAGGCCGGCCAACAAAGGCCGTCTGCATCGGCCGGAAGGAGGTTGCATAAACCTCGATCTCTTCCTGTTCGCGCGCCTGTTCCTCGTTCAGGCCCACGGTCCCCATCTCGGGCTGGGTGAAAATCGCCGTCGGAATCAAGGCATGGTCTACCGGCGTCGGGTTGCCGTTGAACACGGTTTCCACAAAGGCCATCCCCTCGCGAATCGCCACCGGCGTCAGGTTCACCCGGTCGGTGACATCGCCAATGGCATAGATCGACGGCACGCTGGTCTGGCTGTATTCATCCACCATGATCTCGCCTTTACGGCCCAGCTTCACACCGGCCTCCTCAAGGCCAAGCCCATCGGTATTGGGCGCGCGCCCGGTGGCGAACATCACCTGTTCGAACTCGCGCTCGTCGCCATTGGTGGATTTCACGCGAAAGCCGCCCTCGATCTCCGCCATCTCGATGATATTGGTGCCAAGGTGCAGGTCCACGCCGTTCTGGATCATCTCTTCCGAGATCAAACCGCGCGCCTCTTCATCGAAGCCGCGCAGGATCTGCGCGCCACGGTAATATTGCGTCACCTCGACGCCCAGACCATTCAGGATGCCCGCGAATTCACAGGCGATATAGCCACCGCCGACAATCAGGATCGACTTGGGCAAGTCGTCGAGATGGAAAATCTCGTTGCTGGTAATCGCATGCTCACAGCCCGGCATATCCGGTTTCACGGGCCAACCGCCCGTGGCAACAAGAATATGCTTTGCGGTGATTTTTTCACCCGTGGACAACTCCACCGTATGGGCATCGGCCAGCACGGCGCGGGCGTCATAGGTTTCAACCCCGGCATTGCCAAGGATGTTGCGGTAAACGCCTTCCAGCCTCTGCAACTCGGCCTCCAGCTTGCCCCGGAACCCCGGCCAGTCGAAGCCACCGGCATGCACGGTCCAGCCATATTCCTGCGCGTCTTCGATGGCGCCCGGAAACTCGCTGGCAAACACCATCAGCTTCTTGGGAACACAACCGCGCTGCACACAGGTGCCGCCGTATTTGTCTTCCTCGGCCAAACCCACCTTGGCCCCGCCCTGCGCGGCCACACGCGCGGCCCGCACCCCGCCCGAGCCACCGCCAATCACGAAAAGGTCATAGTCGAACGCCATGCCTGCCCTTCCTTGTCCGCCTTAATCGCCCAGATCGGTAAACAGGTTATCGCTTTCCACGAAATCCAGCCGATCTTCCTCAACCGTGCCCTCGTTGATGTCGCGGGTCTCGACACGCCCGTCGCCATAACCAAGGATCACCACGTCGCAAATATCAATGAACAGCCCATTTTCAACCACACCCGGCATCTGGTTCAGAACCATGGCCATCTGGTTGGCATTGCCGATCCGGCCCAGATGCAGATCAAGGATATAGTTGCCCTCATCGGTCACGAAGGGCCGCTCGCCATTCATCCGCAGGGTCGCGTCACGGCCCAACACGTCCATGGAAATCAGCATTTCCTCGACCAGCGACTTGGTGGTTTGCCAACCAAAGGGGATCACCTCGACCGGCAACGGGAAGGTGCCCAGCGTCTCGACCTCCTTGCCGACATCGGCAATCACGATCATCTGGTCGCTTGCCGTGGCCACAATCTTTTCCTGCAAAAGCGCGCCACCGCCGCCCTTGATCAGGTTCAGGTTCCCGTCAAACTCGTCGGCCCCGTCAATCGTGACATCCAGCCACTTGGCCTCGTCCAGACTGATCACCTCGATCCCGACTTCGCGGGCCAGTTCGGCAGTGCGGGTCGAGGTGGGAACCCCCTTGATCTTCAACCCCTCGTCGCGAACCAACTCGCCCAGGCACCGCACCATCCACGCGGCGGTGCTGCCGGTCCCAAGACCCACGCGCATCCCGTCTTCGACGTAATCGACCGACCGTTTGGCGGCGACGAACTTGGCCTTGTCGATAGGCGACAAATCTCCGGACATGGCAACGACTCCCCAGATGTTTGATGTGCTTATAAGCAAGTTGCCCGCCGGGTGCGAGGGGGCAAAACCCGCCAATTGCCCGTTTCCGTCCATGCAGCCGTCGCTTTCGCGCTGGAATTGCCCGAAACAGGCGATAGGGTCGCGCATATGGAAACACGCTACGTTCTGCACTACGCCCCCGACAACGCCTCGCTGGTGATCCGGCTGGCGCTTGAAGCACTTGATTTGCCCTACGAGACAGTTCTGGTGGATCGTGCAGCCCGGGCCCAGAAATCCGACGCCTACCGCGCGCTGAACCCCAATGGCCTGATCCCGGCATTGAAAACCCCCGACGGCCCGATATTCGAAACCGCCGCGATCCTGCTATGGCTGGCCGACAGGCACGGGCACCTCGCCCCCGCCCCTGACGGCCCCGACCGCGCGCGCTTCCTGTCCTACCTGTTTTTCCTCTCCAACACCCTGCACGCGGCGCTGCGCATTACCTTCTACCCCGATCAATACATCGGCCATGACAGCGCCGCGCAAACCCGGCTAAGGGCACACCTGCAGGGCGAGATCAGCCGCCACCTCGACATGGTCGAAACCGAAGCGGCCAAGGGCCATGGCTGGCTCTGCGGCGCATCCCCCTCGGCGGTGGACCTCTACCTTGCCTGCCTGCTACGCTGGGCACGGCTTTATCCGCAACCACATGGCGGCAATGGCTGGTTCAGCCTGCCCAATTGGCCGCAGTTGCACGCCATGGCGACGCGACTGGACCAATCAAAACCCGCACTTGCCGCCATAAAGGCCGAAGGGCTGGGGCCAACCCCGTTTTCCGCCCCGCAACTTGCCACCCCACCGGAAGGGAGCGCGACCTGATGTTTCTGTCTGTCTTCGAGATGTTCAAAGTGGGCATCGGCCCCTCGTCCTCGCACACCATGGGCCCCATGGTTGCCGCCGCGCGTTTCCTCGACAAGATGCGCGCCGCCCCCTTCGAGGCGCATGGATTGCGCGGCACGCTGCATGGGTCGCTGGCCTTTACCGGCGTCGGCCACGCCACCGACCGCGCCACGATCCTTGGCCTTGCGGGCTTCCTGCCCGATACCTACGACCACGAAAAGGCCGAGGAGGTGCTGGCGCAAATCCGCGAGACCCATACAGTCCGACCCTCCGGCCTGCCGGAATTGCACTTTCACCCCAAGGATGACCTGACTTTCGATTTCGGGCCCAACCTTCCCGGGCACGCCAACGGCATGATCCTGATGGCCACCGACGCCCAGGGCGACGTGATCCTGCAGGAAACCTATTACTCCATCGGCGGCGGCTTCGTGATGACCGAAGGGGAACTCGCCCAAGGCCGCAACACCGACGAGGGCGATCCCGTCCCCTACCCCTTCAAATCCGCGGTCGAAATGCTGGAAATGGCCGAAACCTCGGGCAAAACCATCGCCCAGATGAAAAAAACCAACGAGGTGTCGCGCGGCGGGCCGGAAAACCTGCGCTCAGGCGTGGCGCGCATCTGGCAGGTGATGGACGATTGCATCGAACGCGGCATGCATACCGATGGCGAATTGCCCGGCGGCCTGATGGTGCGCCGCCGCGCCAAGGGCATCCGCGATGCCCTCTTGGCCGAACGCGGCACCAACCTGCAAGCGCCACACAAGATCAACGACTGGATCAGCCTTTATGCCATGGCGGTGAATGAAGAAAACGCCGCTGGCGGGCAGGTGGTGACCGCCCCTACCAACGGCGCGGCGGGCGTGGTGCCCGCGGTGATCAAGTACTGGATGGAACACGTCCCCGGCGCCTCCGAGGCACAGATCGAAGATTTCCTCCTGACCGCCGCCGCCATCGGCGGGCTGGTGAAATACAACGCCTCGATCTCGGGCGCCGAAGCGGGCTGTCAGGCCGAAGTGGGCAGCGCCTCGGCCATGGGTGCCGCAGGGCTTGCCGCCGTCCTCGGCGGCACACCGGAGCAGATCGAAAACGCCGCCGAGATCGCGCTTGAGCATCACCTCGGCATGACCTGCGACCCGGTCAAAGGTCTGGTGCAAGTGCCCTGCATCGAACGTAACGGGCTGGGTGCGATCAAGGCGGTCTCCGCCGCCTCCCTCGCCCTGCGCGGCGACGGCACCCACCTTGTGCCGCTCGATGCCTGTATCGAAACCATGCGCCAGACGGGGGCGGACATGAGCGAGAAATACAAGGAAACCTCGCTCGGCGGGCTGGCGGTCAACGTGCCCAACTGCTGACCGGGCCAAACGCAGCCTGACCCGCAAGGCGTTTCGAAACGCCTTGCCCCGTCCCCCTTTGACAATCCGCCGCTTTTGATGAACGTGGGCCAAGACCCGAATAGAAGGCCCGCCCCCATGTCGCAAAACACCGCCACCGCCTCGCTTGGTATTCTGCTCATGGTGGGGTTTTGCGTGCTGGCCCCGCTGCAAGACAGCTTTGCCAAGCTGACCAGCCACGACATCGCCATCGGCCAAGTCGCCGCCATTCGGTTCATTTTCCAAGTGGCGCTTTTGCTGCCCTTGGCCGCCGTGTTCGGCTGGCTGCACCGCCCGCGCGGGGGCGAGGTTGCCCTGCACCTCGTTCGCGGCGTGCTTCTGCTTGTCGCCACGGCCTGTTTCTTCACCGCCCTGCGCTTCATGCCCATCGCCGATGCCATCGCGATCTTCTTCGTGGAGCCCTTCATCCTGACGCTCATGGGCGGGGTTCTCTTGGGTGAGCCGATCGGCCCGCGCCGCTATATCGCCTGCGCCGTCGGCTTCGCGGGCGCGCTTCTCATCATCCAGCCCAGTTTTCAGAAGGTCGGCCCGGTGGCCCTTCTGCCGCTGGTCACCGCCCTTTGCTTTGCCTTCTACATGATCCTGACGCGGCGCATGGCGACCCGCATGCACCCGATCACCCTTCAGGTCTATACCGGCACCGCCGCGCTGATCCTCGCCCTGCCGATCCTTGCCATGGCCGATGGCTCCGGCATCGGCCCGCTTGATCCAAGCTGGCCCTCCGGGGGCGATATCTGGTTCCTCGTGGGCCTCGGCATCATCGCCACGATCAGCCACGTCTGTATCAGCTTCGCACTCTCGCTTGCGCCCGCCTCGCTTCTGGCGCCGCTGCAATATCTCGAAATCGTCGCCGCCACGGCCCTTGGCTACTGGATTTTCAACGATCTGCCCAACGCGCTCAGCTTCGGGGGCATTGCCCTGATCGTCGCCTCTGGCCTCTACGTCTTCTTCCGCGAACGCCAGCTTGAGCGACAGCTTGAGCGCAAGAACCGCCCCGTCACACCACCCTAAAGCCTATCCAGTTTACATTGAACCAAGGTGCATCACCAATGTCCCGAGAAGGCCGTAGGCATGACAGGGTATTGGTGATGCAACAATAACTGGAAACGCTTTAAGCCGCGCACCCGCCGGCAAAGGCATGACGGCGCACCGCCTCGGGCGGTGCGCCGTATTTTCGATGAAACCACGTCTTCATCAGGGTCACGTTGGAAAACCCACAGGCCACCGCGATTTCGCCCAAGGGCATCGGCGTCTGCTCCAAAAGGCGATGCGCCCGTTCCAGCCGCATGTCGCGATACACCTTCAGCGGCGATTGCTTGAGCAAATCGCGAAATCCCCGCTCCAGTTTCCGGGGCGAGACACCCAACAAATCGGCAATCTGCCCCACCGTCAGGGTATCCTCCAGATGGTCCAACATGATCTGCAAGGCGTCAACGATCACCGGATCGCCCTGCGCCATCCGCTTGTAACGCCAATGCTCGCCCGCATCCGTGCCGCAATCGGGTTCGCTGATGCCGATATATTTCGACAGGGCCGCACGGGTGAACGCACCATCGCGCGCCCCCACCAGCTCCACGATCATCCGCAGTGCCGCCACCGGGCTGATCGCGCTCGACAAGGCCTTGTGATGACAAGTCGCCGCATCCTCCAGTTCAAGACCACGGCCCAGTTCCTCGACCCCGGGGCGAAAGTTCGGGTGCACCGCCAGGCGCTTGGGGCCAAGCACCCCCGCCGTCAGCGGCACGAAAACCGCCGCCCCCACAACGCAAACCCGCGCGGCGCTACGCATCGCTGCGCGCAAGGCCTTCAGGCGCGCCTCACCGGGCCGCCATGCGCGCTCCATCCCGCCGACCAAGACCAGAACCTGATCGGGGCCACAAAGCGGGCCATCCTGACCATCAAGCACCTCCTCGCTGCGCAGATGCCGCCACCCATAGGCCTCGCGCCCGATCAACCGATTGGCCGAACGTAGCACGTCGATACAGGCCTCAGCGGCAAAACCAAGGCTCGCGTCCTGACTGATGAAAACAAACTCGCCCGCAAGGCTTCGCTTGGCCAGCGACGGGCCGGGAATCGCAGGCCGGTCTGTCTCAAGGTTTTCATGATACATCGCGAAATTCCTTTCCCTGACAGGCCCCGTGCCCGCGCGCCCTTAGCTGACGTTCTTCATGGATTGGTGCAGCGCATGCTGGAACGTCCCCGCCGAGGACGAGGCCGACAGCAACAGGTATGCCGCCTCGCCGGTGCGGATGATCAACACGCCCAGATGCTCCATCACCGTCCGCGCCGCTTGGTTGACCGCAAAGGCATCGGGGTGCAGGTCCAGCGGGCAAATCCGCTCAAGCGCCTCGCGACAGCCCGCGCCGGAAATCTCAAGCCCCACCCAAACATCCGTCTGATCTGTGGTATAGGCTTTGTCCTTCAGCTTTCCGGCCACCACGCCTTCGGCATTCGGTTCCGTATGGTCAAAAATGACAAAAGCCTGATCCACGCCCAAGCGCACCAGCCGCGCGTCACCGGCCAACACCGATTGCCCCATCTCGGGAAGTGCCGCGCCATAGGCGGATTTCACCGCCTTTTCCGCTGCCGCCTCGCCCCCCAAGGGCAAGGCAATTGAAACGATGGCCAAGCCCTCGGGCGCCCGCAACCGGATGCCGCCAAGGGTTTCGTCATAGCCCGCCAACGGCGGGGCCGATATCAAGCTGAACTCAGGCACGAAGACGCTCTCCTTCCGGGTCGATGAAATGGGCTGAAACCACCTCGACAAGAACCTCGCGCCCATGCACGGGGCTAACGGCGCGCAGGATCTCGCCCTTGCGGGTATCGCCGCTTTTGACAAAGCCAAGCCCGATGGAATGCCCAAGGCTGGGCGAATAGGCAACCGAGGTCATCCAGCCCTGATCGTTGTCCATATTGGCCACGGCGTTGCGGTTGATGAAATGCATCCCCGCGATCAGTGGCTCGGCCGGGTTCACCGGTTTGAACCCCATCAGTTTCACCGCATCCTCGCGGACCATCTCGGGCCGCTGGCTCAACACGTTACCGATGCACTCTTTCTTCTGGCTCACCATCCGGCCCATGCCAAGGTTATGCGCAGTGGTTTGACCGTTCAGCTCATTGCCCGCCGCATGGCCCTTCTCGATCCGCATAACGCCAAGGGCCTCCGTACCATACGGCACCGCATCGAATTCACGCCCGGCCTCCATCAGCACATCCATCATGGAATTTCCATAGCGTGCCGGAACCGCGATTTCATAGGCCATCTCGCCCGAGAACGAGATCCGGAACAACCTTGCCGGCATCCCGCCGCACACCATCACCTCGCCACAGGCCATGAAGGGGAAGGCTTCGTTCGACAGGTCGTGTTCCTTGTCCACCACCTTTTGCAACAGCTTGCGGGAATTGGGACCAGCCACGGCAAACTGCGCCCAGCCATCGGTGGTGGAAATCAAATGCACGTCCAGATTGGGCCACAGGCATTGCCGTGCAAACTCCAACCGGCGGAAAACGACAACCGCGTTTGCCGTGGTCGTGGTCATCACGAAATGGTTCTCGCCCATCCGCGCGGTCGTGCCATCGTCATAGGCAATCCCATCCTCGCGCAGCATCAGGCCATAGCGCACCTTGCCTACCGGCAGCTTGGCAAAGCCATTGGCATAGACCTTGTTCAGGAATTCCGCGGCATCGCGCCCCTGAATGTCGATCTTGCCCAGCGTCGTGACATCGCAAATACCAACCGAGTTGCGGGTCATCTCGACCTCGCGATCGACCGAGTCGCGCCAGCCTTTCTCGCCGTCCCGCACAAACCACTGCGCCCGAAGCCAATTGCCGACCTCAACGAAGGTCGCGCCGTTTTCCTCGGCCCATTTGTGGCTTGGCGTCAAACGGTAAGGGCGAAACTCCTTGCCCCGCGCCCGACCGCCCAGCGCACCCATCGGCACCGGCGTATAGGGCGGGCGGAAAATCGTTGTGCCCACCTCGGGGATGGTCTTGCCCGCTTCCTCGGCCAGAATGGCCAGACCCGCGATGTTCGAGGTCTTGCCCTGATCTGTCGCCATGCCCAGCGTCGTGTACCGTTTCAACAACTCGACCGAGCGGAAGCCCTCGCGGTTGGCCAGCTTCACGTCCTTGACGGTCACATCGTTCTGCTGATCGACCCAGGCGCGTTTCTTGCTGTCCTTCACATGCCAGAAGGCCGCGGCCTCGCGGGGTTCATCCTCGGCCTGTAGAAGCTCCACATTCGCAACCGTATGGTCCAAGGCCTCCAATTGCGCCTTGGCCTGCGCTTGACCCTCGGCCAATGCGGCGGCCAGCGTCATTTGCCCATTCGCCGCGCCTGCCACGGCCATGCCGGGCGGCAGCGCGCCACCGGGCACGAAGGCCTGCAAATCGTCGCGCCATTCGGGGCGGCCCCGTTGGTGGCAGGTCAAATGCACATTCGGGTTCCAGCCGCCCGACACCGCCAGACAATCCACCGGGATCACCTGCCCATCGGTCAGGGTGATCGACTTGATGCCCTTGCGGCCCACGGTATCCATCACCGCAGCACCTCGCACGTGCCGCGCGCCGGGCACCTCGCAAACCGCCGGTTTGTCGCGACTGTCGATCACCGCGACCACCTCGACACCCTTGTCGGTCAAATCCTTGGCCGTGCGCCAGCCGTCGTCGTTATTGGTAAACACCGCCACGTGATGCCCCGGCGTCACGCCAAAGCGGTTCACATAGGCCCGCACAGCCCCCGCCATCATCACGCCGGGCCGGTCGTTGTTGCCAAAGGCGATGGGCCGCTCGGTTGCCCCCGCCGCCAGCACCGCCCGCTTGGAATAAATCCGCCACAGGATCTGCCGGGGCTTACCGCCGCTCTCGGCCAAGTGATCGGTGCAGCGCTCCAAGGCGCCGTAAATCCCGTGGTCATAAGCGCCGTAAACCGTGGTGCGCGTCATGAGGCGGACATTCGGCATATCAACCAATTCCGCCACAACCTGCGCCGCCCAATCGGCCCCGGCCATACCGCCCAGTTCCAGCGTTTCCGCATTAAGCCGCCCACCGGGCGCGAAATCCTCATCGGCCAAGATGACCCGTGCACCGCTGCGCGCCGCCGTCAGCGCCGCCATCAACCCCGACGGTCCGGCCCCGACGACCAACAGGTCACAGTGCAAGAACCCCTTGTCGTATTGATCGGGGTCATTCTGCATCGACAGCCGGCCCAAACCCGCCGAGGACCGGATCACCGGCTCATAAAACTTCTCCCAAAAGGCGCGCGGCCACATGAATGTCTTGTAATAGAACCCGGCACTCAGGAAGGGCGACATCAGGTCGGTCACCGCCATCAGGTCCCATTCCAAGGGGCCACGATGGTTCTGGCTCGTGGCGCTCAAGCCCTCGAACAGTTCCACCGTTGTCGCCCGTGTATTCGGCTCCTGATGCGCGCCGCTGCGCAATTGCACCAAGGCGTTGGGTTCTTCACTCCCAGAAGTGAACACCCCGCGCGGACGGTGATACTTGAACGACCGCCCCACCAGCTTTTGACCATTCGCCAACAGCGCCGAGGCCAGCGTATCGCCCGGATGCCCCTGCATCGCCTTGCCGTTAAAGCGGAAAGTGATCTCGCGGGTCCGGTCCACCTGACCGCCGCCAATCCGATAATCCTGGCTCATTTGTCACGCCCCCGCACCCGGGCCACATCCCGGGCCAGTTCCACCTGTGTAATCTCATGCGTCGTGGTGTCCCGTGTCACCACAAGCCACGAACGGTCGCCCTGTTCGTGATACCAAAGCTCCTGATGCGCGCCTGCCGGGTTATCCCGCAGATAGCCATAGGCGTGGAACGCTTGCGCCGCATCCTCGGCCTGCCAATCGGGCCGGTCGATCAGGCTCGCATCGCCAAGGTAAACGAATTCCGCGGCATCGCGCGGGCCCAACAATGGGTGATGAATAATCATGGCAGAACGCTCCGCTTCGCGCCCCGGGCTTGACCCGGGGCCTCTTGGTTGGCCGCAAGGTTCCGGGTCAAGCCCGGGACAGACAAGGCAAAGATCAAAAGGCAGAAAAGATACATCGCGAACCTCAATGCAGGTTGGGCTGATTGCCCACGCCTTTTTCGTCGATCAGGTTGCCGCTCATGAACCGATCCAACCGCATTTGCGCTGCCACCGGATGCGGCTCATCGCGGGCCAGCAAATGCGCGTAGCAAAATCCGCTCGCCGGGGTCGCCTTGAACCCGCCATAGCACCAGCCGCCATTGAAATAGAGGCCGTCCACATGGGTCTTGTCGATGAAGGGCGACCCATCCATCGACATATCCATGATCCCGCCCCATGACCGCAGCAACCGCGCGCGCCCGATCATCGGCATGATCGCCATACCGCCCTCGGCCACGTCCTCGACCACCGGCAGGTTGCCGCGCTGCGCATAGGAATTGTATCCGTCGATATCGCCACCAAAGACCAACCCGCCCTTGTCCGACTGGCTGACATAAAAATGCCCCGCGCCAAAGGTGATGACCCCGGGGATCACCGGCTTCAGACCCTCGGTCACGAAGGCCTGCAAGACATGGCTCTCGATGGGCAGGCGCATCCCCGCCTTTTCCATCACCCGGCCCGAGGACCCGGCCACGCAAACCGCCACCTTCTTGGCCCGGATCGCCCCGCGCGAGGTTTGCATGCCGGTGCAATGGCCGTTCTCAATGTCAAACCCCGTGACCTCGCAGTTCTGAATAATGTCCACGCCCCGCGCATCCGCGCCGCGGGCATAGCCCCAAGCCACCGCGTCATGCCGCACCGTGCCGCCGCGCCGCTGGAACAAGCCGCCCTTGATCGGAAAGCGCGCATTGTCAAAATCCAGAAACGGCAATTCGGCGCGCAACTGATCGGCATCGGCAATCTCGGCATCGGCACCGGCCAGCATCATCGCATTGGCCCGCCGCACGAAGGCATCCCGCTGCGCGTCACTGTGATAAAGGTTCAGGATCGACCGCTGGCTCACCATGGCGTTATAGTTGAAGTCCTGCTCCAACCCTTCCCACAGCTTCAGCGACATCTCGTAAAACGGCTCGTTGCCGGGCAGCATATAGTTCGAGCGGATGATCGTCGTATTCCGCCCGATGTTGCCCGAGCCCAGCCAGCCCTTTTCCAACACCGCTATATTCTTGTGCCCGAATTCCTTGGCCAGGTAATACGCCGTGGCAAGGCCATGCCCCCCGCCACCAACAATCACGATGTCATATTCGGCCTTGGGTTCCGGTTCCCGCCAAACGGGTTTCCAGCCCTTGTTGCCGGTCAGGCCCTCGCGGAGAATTCGTAAAGCACTATAGCGCATGGTCGGAAACCTCGTGTCTGCTCAGGTCAAAATGCCCTGATATGACTCCATAGACTTTTCCAAAATGGCCTTGTACTTGCCCATTATGGCCAAATCACCCGAAACATCCCGCCGCATAGGCCTCCTGCCCCTCGATGGCTTCGCGCTCATGTCCTACGCATCGCTGACCGAACCGATGCGCGCCGCGAACCTGCTCGCCGGGCATACCCTTTACGAGATGATCAACATCACCGACGGGGGCAGCCCCATCCACAGCTCCGGCACCGCCAGCGTGACACCACAGGCGCAGGTGGGCGATGATCTTGACCTTGATTACCTCTTCGTCATCGCGGGCGGCGACCCTACCCGCTTCGACACCCCGCGCGTCACCAACTGGCTGGCCCGCATGGCCCGGCAAGGCGCGCGCCTTGGTGGCGTTTCCGGCGGCCCGGTGATCCTCGCCCGCGCCGGGCTGATGGACGGGCGGCGCATGACCGTCCACTGGGAACACGCCACCGCCCTCGCGGAAATCTCGCCGCACCTCGCCATCGAACGCACGCTCTACGTGATCGACCGCGACCGTATCACTTGCGCGGGCGGCACCGCGCCGATGGACCTGATGCATGCCCTGATCACCCGCCATCACGGCGCGCCCTTCGCCCGCAGCGTCAGCGACTGGTTCATGCATACCGAGGTCCGTCCCTCCATGGGCCCGCAACGCGCCGGCCTCGTTGAACGCCTCGGCACCACCGACCCCGCCCTTCTCGATGCCGTGGCCGCCATGGAAACCCATATCGCCGATCCGGTCACGCTCAAGGACCTCGCCCAAATGGCCGGGGTTTCCCCACGCCACCTCAACCGGCTGTTCCAGGATAAACTCGGACGCTCCACCATGAGTTTCTACCGCGCCTTGCGCCTCGATACCGCCCGAAGCCTGCTGCGCAACTCCTCGCTCCCGCTCACGCAAATCGCGCTGGCCGCTGGCTTCGCCTCCTCGTCACACTTTTCGCGCGTCTACGCCCAACACTTCGGCCAGCCCCCGTCGCACTACCGATAAGGCACGCGGTCTTCTTCTTTTCGAAAGGCCCGGTCGTTGCGCTGAACGCCGGTGAACTCCATGGAAATGTCGAAAAGAAGTTCTCAGGCAGATCGTTCTAACGCCCCGGACAATCGTAATACGTCTTGTTGGCGTCCTTGACGCCGTAAGCCGACAAACCCGGCCCATCCTGCATTAGATCATCAAGGATGTCGCGCTTTGTGTCGGATATGTGCCAATCGGAAACTTGCGTTCCTGCAATGTTCCTCATTGACCCGCATTTTCCTGCCTCCTTGGCCCATGTATCTATTGCTGTTCTTTCAGGGGAGGCGTATCTCCATCGGTGGGACACCCCTCCCCAACGAGGGGCGCTTATCTGGAAGGGTAGCAAAAATGGCTATTGAACAACCGGCAACGCGGCCGGGTAATCCGCGTTTTTCCTCTGGCCCCTGTGCCAAACCCCCCGCATTTTCGCTGGACAAACTAAGTGACGCGCCCCTGGGCCGCAGTCACCGTGCCGCCGTGGGCAAGGCCAAGTTGAAGGCCGCCATCGAAGGCACCCGCGAGGTGCTGGGCATCCCCGCCGACTATAAAATCGGCATCGTCCCCGCCTCCGACACCGGCGCCGTGGAAATGGCGATGTGGAACCTGCTGGGCGAACGCAAGGTCGAAATGCTGGCTTGGGAAAGCTTTGGCGCGGGTTGGGTCACCGACGCGGTCAAGCAACTCAAGCTGGATGCCGAGATCAAGGAAGCCCCCTATGGCGAGATCGTGGACCTCGCGACCGTCGATACCGACAATGACGTGGTCTTTACATGGAACGGCACTACCTCGGGCGCGCGCGTGCCGAACGGTGACTGGATCAAATCCGACCGCCAAGGCCTGACCATCTGCGATGCCACCTCCGCTGCTTTTGCCCAACGCCTGCCGTGGGACAAACTGGATGTCACCACCTTTAGCTGGCAGAAGGTTCTGGGCGGCGAGGCCGCGCATGGCATGATCATCCTCAGCCCCCGCGCGGTGGAACGCCTTGAAAACTACACGCCCGCATGGCCCCTGCCCAAGATCTTCCGCCTGACCAAGGGCGGCAAACTGATCGACGGGATTTTCGAAGGCGCGACGATCAACACCCCCTCCATGCTGGCGGTGGAAGATTACCTGCTGGCGCTTGACTGGGCGCGCTCGGTCGGTGGGATGGAAGGCCTGCGCGAACGCGCCTATGCCAACCTTGCTGCCGTGCAAAGCTTCGTGGCCGAGAACAGTTGGCTGGCCTTCCTGGTCGACGATCCGGCGATCCGCTCGAACACCTCGGTCTGCCTGAAGTTCACCGATGACCGCATCACCGATGGCGCGGCTTTCGCCAAGGCCATCGTCAAGCGGCTGGATGCCGAAGGCGTGGCCTATGATATCGGCGCCTATCGCGATGCCCCGGCGGGCCTGCGCATCTGGTGTGGCGGGACGGTCGAAACGACGGATGTTGCGGCCCTCATGCCCTGGATCAAATGGGCCTTCGAGGCCGAGATCGAGGCGCAGACCGAAGCCGCCTGATCATCCCGTCCCGGGACCGCCCCGGGACCTCAAGCACAGCGAAGCCCCGGGTCATGCCCGGGGCGTGTATCCCCAGAATTCTCATAAGGACCAGAACCATGGCTCCCAAAGTACTCGTCTCCGACAAACTCTCGGAAACCGCCGTTCAAATCTTCCGCGACCGTGGCATTGACGTGGATTTCATGCCCGACCTCGGGAAAGACAAGGAAAAGCTGGCCGAGGTGATCGGCCAATACGATGGCCTTGCCATCCGCTCGGCCACCAAGGTCACCCCGACCATCCTTGAGGCCGCCACCAACCTCAAGGTCGTGGGCCGCGCCGGTATCGGCACCGACAACGTCGATAAAGAGGCCGCGTCGAAAAAGGGTGTGATCGTCATGAACACCCCCTTCGGCAACATGATCACCACCGCCGAACACGCCATCGCCATGATGTTTTCCGTGGCCCGTCAAATCCCCGAGGCCTCGGCCTCGACCCACGCGGGCAAATGGGAAAAATCCAAGTTCATGGGCACCGAACTCACCGGCAAAACCCTTGGCGTCATCGGCGCGGGCAACATCGGCGGTATCGTCTGCGACCGTGCCCGTGGCCTGAAGATGAAGGTCATCGCCTTTGATCCCTTCCTTGGTCAGGAAAAGGCCGACAAGATGGGCGTCGAAAAGGTGGAACTGGACGAGCTTCTGACCCGCGCCGATTTCATCACCCTGCACGTGCCGCTGACCGATCAGACGCGCAACATCCTGTCCAAGGAAAACCTTGAGAAAACCAAGAAGGGCGTGCGCATCATCAACTGTGCGCGTGGTGGCCTTGTGGACGAGGCGGCACTGGCCGAACTGCTGAAATCCGGCCATGTGGCGGGCGCGGGCTTTGACGTCTTCGCCGAAGAACCGGCCAAGGATAACCCGCTTTTCAACCTGCCCAACGTGGTCTGCACCCCGCACCTCGGGGCCGCCACCACCGAGGCACAGGAAAACGTGGCCCTTCAGGTGGCCGAGCAGATGTCGGATTACCTGCTGACCGGGGCCGTGACCAACGCGCTGAACATGCCGTCGGTGACCGCCGAAGAGGCCAAGGTCATGGGCCCGTGGATCAAGCTTTCGGATCACCTCGGCAGCTTTATCGGCCAGATGACCGACGAGCCGATCAAGGCCATCAACATCCTTTACGATGGTGTTGTCTCGGACATGAACCTTGAGGCGCTGACATGCTCGGCTGTGGCCGGCATCATGAAATCGGTGAACCCCGAGGTGAACATGGTCTCCGCCCCGGTGGTGGCCAAGGAACGCGGCATCAAGATCTCGACCACCAAGCAGGACAAGTCGGGCGCGTTCGAGGGCTACATCAAACTGACCGTGGTCACGGACAAGCGTGAACGCTCCATCGGCGGTACGGTCTTCTCGGATGGCAAGCCACGCTTCATCCAGATCAAGGGCATCAACATCGACGCCGAGATCGGCGCGCATATGCTTTACACCACCAACAACGACGAGCCGGGCATCATCGGCACCCTGGGTCAGACCATGGGCGAACACGGCGTCAACATCGCCAACTTCACCCTTGGCCGCTCGGCCGCCGGGGCGGAAGCCATCGCGCTTCTTTACATCGATGCACAGGTCTCGCCCGAGGTGATCAAGAAACTTGAGGCGACGGATAAATTCCAGCAAATCCGCGCCCTGCAATTCGACGTGGCTTAACAGCCTGAATTCTGATCGGGGCGCTTACCACGGCGCCCCGATTTCTTTTCACAAAAATCGGTCCGAAGTCTTTTCAAGACGTCGATGCAGCGTCACACTTCGACCATGCAACCGATTTACGCGATCCCCGACATTCACGGACAAAAGGATTTTCTTGATCAAGCGCTCTCGCTGATCGAGGCGGATGGCGGGCGCGATGCGCCTGTGGTCTTTCTGGGGGATTATATCGACCGCGGCCCCGATAGCCGCGGGGTGATCGACACCTTGATCGACGGTCAGGCACAGGGCCGCGATTGGATCACCCTGCGCGGCAATCACGATACCTACCTGCCGCGTTTCTTCGACGCTGGTGAGGTCTATACCAGCAAGGGCCACCCGGACCTGCCATGGTGGGCCAAGCGGCTTGGCGGCGATGCCACGCTTGCCAGCTACGGAATTTCGATCGACGGCAAAGACGATGCGCAAATCCTGGCCGAGACCCACGACAAGGTGCCAACCGCGCACCGGGATTTTCTGCTGGCTTGCCCTCTTTTTCATCAAGAACCCGGCCTGATCTTCATGCATGCGGGCCTGCGCCCCGGAGTTCCCCTGCCGGACCAAACCGCCGAAGACCTGATGTGGATTCGCGAACCCTTCTTGTCCGACCCCCGCGATCACGGGGCCTTGGTGATCCACGGCCATACCGCGCTTGAGGCCCCGCGTCATCATGGCAACCGCGTCAATCTGGATGGCGGGACAGGCTGGGGCCGTCCGCTTCGTCCGGCAGTGATCGAAGAAGGCAGCGTTTGGCTGCTGACGACCAGCGGGCGAGACCCACTTTTGCCCGATGCCTGACCCATCTTTCGCCCGGTTTTCGTACGACTCGTACGACGAGGGCGGTAAAGCGGCTGGGTTTCGTACGAAACACCCCTCTTTGTCGTACGACTCGTACGAATGACGAGGCGTTCCATTTGCCTTCCCGTCCGGCCTGCGGATAGGCTTTGGTCAAACCACGGAAAACAGGAAAGCACCCATGACCGATATCGTGATTCTGGACGGCGCGCGCACTGCCATCGGCACCTTCGGCGGAAGCCTCGCCGGGACCCCGCCAAGCCAGTTGGGCGCCCATGTCACCAAGGCCGCGATGGAGCGGTCGGGCATTGAACCGGCACAGGTTGGTCACGTGGTCTTCGGCCATGTCATCAACACCGAGCCGCGCGATATGTACCTTTCGCGCGTGGCCGCGATGGATGCGGGTATCCCGGATACCGTTCCGGCGATGAACGTCAATCGCCTTTGCGGATCGGGCGCGCAAGCCATTGTTTCTGCAGCACAATCCCTGATGCTGGACGATGCGGATTTCGCCGTGGCAGGCGGTGCCGAGTCGATGAGCCGTTCACCCTTCATCATCCCCGATCAACGCTGGGGCGCGAAGATGGGCGATGTCAAAACGCTCGACATGATGCTGGGGGCCTTGAACTGTCCCTTCGGCACCGGCCACATGGGCATCACCGCCGAGAACGTGGCATCCGAGCATAAGGTGACCCGCGAAGAGCAAGACGCCTTCGCCGCCGAAAGTCAGGCGCGCGCGGCCAAGGCGATCGAGGCGGGGTATTTCAAGGATCAGATCGCGCCCATCGATGTCCGCGTCAAACGCGACATGGTGCCCTTCGACACCGATGAACACCCCAAGCCCACCACCCCCGAAACCCTTGCCGGGTTGCGACCCGCCTTCCAGAAGGACGGCAGCGTAACCGCCGGAAATGCCAGCGGAATCAACGACGGTGCGGCGGCCATGGTACTGGCCCGTGCCGAGGCCGCAAAGGCCGCAGGCCTCAAGCCCAAGGCACGCATCCTTGGCTATGCCCACGCCGGTGTGCGCCCCGAGGTCATGGGCATCGGCCCGGTGCCGGCGGTACAGAACCTGCTGGCCAAGACAGGGCTATCGGCAAGCGATTTCGATGTGATCGAAAGCAACGAGGCCTTCGCCGCCCAAGCCCTTGCCGTGAACAAGGAACTGGGCCTTGACCCCGCCCGCGTAAATCCCAACGGCGGGGCCATCGCGCTTGGTCACCCTGTGGGGGCTACCGGCGCCATCATCACCCTCAAAGCCCTTTATGAGCTTGAGCGCATTGGCGGCAAACGCGGCCTTGTGACTATGTGCATCGGTGGCGGACAAGGTATTGCCATCGCGCTAGAGCGCCTCTGATCATCAGGATCGCTCAGAGCGTTGAAAATCGCCATGGCGCATCACCGCGCTGCGCCATGGCCCTCTGCCGCCCAAATCGCCCAAGTTTAAGCGGTTGTTCACCATAATGCCGGAATGTCCTTCCAGACGACCCAAGTGGGCACGGCGGAGGACGGGGCATGAGCCTTGCCAACAAACTATCGCAAGAACGGCGCGCGCGCCTCGCCGCCGAACGGCTGTTGGAACAAAAACAGGCCGAGCTTCAGGCCGCGAACCGCAAACTGGGCCATCACGCGCGCAAACTCTCGGATGAAATCGTCGAAACCCGGGCCGAGGTGGAAAACGTCCGCGATGAAAACCGCCGCGTGAAATCCGACCTGACTGAAGCCAATCAAAAGATCGAAGTCGCCGAACGCCGCCTTTGGCATTCCATCGAGGCCATTCAGGATGGCTTTGCCTTCTTTGACGCCGATAGCCGGATGATCGCCGCCAACCATGCGTGGCTATCGGTTTTCGACGGGCTTGAGGCGCTTCAACCCGGTATTTCCTATATCGAAATCCTGCAGTTCGCGACCGAGGAGGGGGTCATCGACATAGGCGAGATGCCCCCGGCGGCTTGGCGCGAAGAGATGCTGGACAGATGGCAAAGCCCAAACCCCGAACCGCATGTCATTCGCCTTTGGTCCGGCGAATATATCAAGCTGATCGATCAGCGCGGCCATGGCGGCGACGTGGTCAACCTTGCGCTCAATATCACCGATACCATCAGGTATGAACAACGCCTCAAGGACGCACGCCGCACCGCCGAGGCAGCCAGCCGTGCCAAATCCACCTTTCTTGCCAATATGAGCCATGAAATCCGCACTCCGATGAACGGGGTGGTGGGCATGGCCGACCTCCTCAAGGAAACCGACCTGAACAAGGAACAACTGTTATACACCAACACGATCCGCAACTCGGCAGAGGCGTTGCTGGTCATCATCAACGACGTTTTGGATTACTCAAAGATCGAGGCGGAAAAGCTGACGCTGCATGCCGATACCTTCGATTTGGAACGCTCCATTCATGAGCTTGTCTTGCTGTTGCAGGCCAATGCCCGCGACAAGGGGCTGGATCTGCTGGTGGATTACGACATGTTCCTGCCCACCAAGCTGATCGGTGATCCGGGGCGAATACGGCAAGTTCTGACGAACCTTGTGGGCAACGCGGTGAAGTTCACCGAAACCGGGCATGTCATCGTTCGGGTCACCGGGATTGCCGAAAATGGCACCTGCCGTTTGCACATATCGGTCGAGGATACGGGTATCGGCATTCCGGCGAACAAGGTTGATCATGTATTCGGGGAATTCAATCAGGTTGACGGTGAACGCGACCGCAAGTTTGAAGGCACCGGCCTTGGACTGGCCATTTCCAAGAAACTGATCGGGCTCATGGGCGGCGATATCTGGGTTGAATCGGACGAGGGGACAGGCAGTTGTTTTGGCTTCACGGTCACGTTGCCCTTGGCCGAAGATGCCGATGCCATTGATCCGATTGTCCCCGAGGGCCTACGCCATGCCCTGCTGGTTGAGCCGCACGACCTGAGCCGGGGAATCCTTGAAAAGCAACTCTCTGCGCTTGGCCTGACAGTAAGAAGTTGCGCCAGCGGCAAAGACGCGCTTACTGCCTTGGAGGATGGGACAGACCTTGTCGTGACCGATCATCACATGGCCGATTTGGATGGTATGGAAATGGCCGAGGTCCTGCGCGCCAAGGGGGATGACACACCGGTGATCGTGCTGACCCCGAACACTGGCAGCGCCATGAACGATCCCATGCGGCGGCATCTTGCGGCGGTGCTTCAAAAACCGGTGGCGCGGCGGGAATTGCTCGATGCTCTGCGTACGATAGAAACAAACGCGCCCGGACCACCCGCCCACGCCGAGGGCAAGGCCCCCCCGCCCCAAGACAAGACCCCGTTACAAGGCACCGCACGCGCCGTCCGGGTCTTGGCCGCCGAGGATAACAAGACCAACAGGCTGGTCTTTTCCAAGATGGTTCAGGCACTCGATATCGAATTACAATTTGCCGAGAACGGCAAAGAGGCCGTGAACCTGTTCCAAAGCTTCGCGCCGGACGTGATCTTCATGGATATCTCCATGCCGGGTATGGACGGCAAGCAAGCAACCGGTGCCATCCGTGCGCTTGAAGGTGGCAATGATCATGTACCGATTGTCGCCATGACGGCCCATGCCATGGATGGTGACGATGCCGATATTCTTGCGGCAGGGTTGGATCACTACCTGACCAAACCCCTGCGCAAGGCCCAGTTGATTGATCACATTTCACGCGCGCGGCCCGAGGGTGCGCGCGACCCGGCGCCGTGATCAGGCGTCGGCGGCGCGCACGAAAACGGGCTTGTCGGCTTCGGACAATTCTGGACGGTATTGATAGCCGCCGGTATCGAACTCGGTCAGGGCCTGCGCATTGGTCAGGCGCTGTTGAATGATATAACGCGCCATGGCCCCGCGCGCCTTTTTGGCATAGAAGCTGACGATCTTGGGGCCGCCGGGTTTGTCTTCCATGAAGACCGGGGTAATCACCCGCAAACCAAGGGCCTTCAGGTCGACAGCGCCGAAATATTCCTGACTGGCGCAATTGACGAGGATATCGGTTTTCACCTCGTCCGCCTGCGCCCTGAGGGCCTTGGCAATCTTGTCACCCCAATAGTCATAAAGCGTCTTGCCCTTCTCGGTCTTCAACCGGCTGCCCATTTCAAGGCGATAGGGCTGGATCGCGTCCAGCGGGCGCAGCACGCCGTAAAGGCCCGACAGGATGCGGAAATGATCCTGCGCCCAAGCCATTTCATCTGCGTCGAGCGAGGCCGCCTCAAGCCCTTGATAGGTATCCCCGGCAAAGGCGAGTGCCGCCGGTTTCTCCTCCATCTCGCCGAAATCGCTGAACCGGTCGCGGTTCAGCTTGGCAAGGCTTTCGCTGATCTTCATCAGCTTTTGCAGGTCATCCACCGACAGCCCGCGCGCCACCTTCGCCAGATCATCGGCCTCGGTTTGAAACGCGGGGCGCGTGGGGCTGATCCCCTCAACCGGGTCCATGTTCATTTTCTTGGCGGGCGAGACAACAACAAGCATTCCGAATTCCCTATATTCAGCGTTGCGACTGATTTAGTCCGCCGCTTGCAAAACGTCCAGAAACGCCGGGCCAAAGCGTTCGGCGCGGCGTTCGCCAAGGATGCGCGTCAGGCTGTCCAGATCGCCGGGGCGGCTACTGGCCACCTTGGCCAAAAGCGTGGCGGAGCAGCTAAGCGGTTTGTCGATGCCACCTTCACCACGCGCCAGATCGGCCTGCACCTCAAGCAGTTGATCGTAAAGAGAGCCCGCCGCGCGCCCCGCCAGCTTGCGGCGGGTTGGATGCATGGCCTCGGCCTCGCCATTGATGACCGACAGGAAATCATCGCCGTATTTTTCAAGCTTCTTGGCCCCCACCCCGCCGATACGGGCCATGTCATCAAGGCTGTTGGGGCGTTTCTCGGCCATTTCGATCAGGGTACGGTCATTGAAGACCACATAGGCCGGCACCTTGGCGGCCTCGGCCAAGGCGCGGCGCTTGGCCTTGAGGGCGGAAAGCAGCGGCGCATCTTCGTCCGAAACAAGCGCCTTGGCGGCGGGACGGCGGGTTTTGGGAACAAGCGTGTCACGCCGCAGGGTGATCGCCTCTTGATCGCGCAAAAGCGGCAGGGCCTTGTCGGTCATCCGCAGGGCGCCGTGGCGTTCAGGGTCAGGGCGGATAAGGTCATGGCCCATCATCTGCCGGAACACGCCTTGCCAGTTGCGCCGCTCCAACTCACGGCCCACGCCGAAAGTGGGCAGTTGATCGTGCCCGCGCGCCTGCACCTTCTCGGTGGCGTTGCCGATGAGAATATCAATCAGATGCCCCGCGCCAAAGCGTTCCTCGGTCCGCAGGATCGCCGACAGCGCCTTGCGCACCGCTTGAGTGCCGTCGAAGGTTTCCGGCGGGGTATCGCAAAGGTCGCAATTGCCGCACGGCGTCGCCTCTTCCCCGAAATAGCGCAGCAAGGTCGCGCGGCGGCATTCAAGGGCTTCGGCCAGACCAAGAAGCGCGTTCAACCGCCCATGATCGGCCATGCGGCGTTCGGGCGGGGCAAGCCCCTCGTCAATCTGGCTGCGGCGCAGGCGGATGTCGTCGGGGCCGAAAAGGGTCAGGGTTTCGGCAGGCGCGCCATCCCGCCCCGCGCGGCCGATCTCCTGGTAATAGGCCTCGATCGACTTGGGCAGGTCGGCATGCGCCACCCAGCGGATATCGGGTTTGTCCACGCCCATGCCAAAGGCCACCGTGGCCACCACGATCAAGCCATCCTCGGTGCTGAAACGCCCTTCGACATGGCGACGCTCATCGGCCTCCATCCCGCCGTGGTAATGGCAGGCGTTGTGCCCCGCCTCGCGCAGGGCGGCAGCCAGGCTTTCTGTCTTGGCCCGCGTGCCGCAATAAACAATGCCCGATTGCCCCTTGCGCGCGGCCGAGAACTCAAGGATCTGCCGCCGGGGGCTGTCCTTGGGCGCAAAGCCAAGATGGATGTTGGGCCGGTCAAAGCCTTCAAGGAAGGTTTGCGGCGCGGTACCATCGAACAGCTTTTCGACAATCTCATCGCGGGTTTCGGCATCCGCCGTGGCCGTGAACGCGGCCAAGGGAACGTTCAGCGCGCGCCGCAACTCCCCGATGCGCAGGTAATCGGGCCGGAAATCATGGCCCCATTGGCTCACGCAGTGGGCCTCGTCCACGGCGATCAAGGAAACACCGATCCGGCGCAGCATCCCCATGGCCGATCCTGCCGCCAAACGCTCGGGTGCGATGTAAAGCAGCTTCAACTGCCCCTGATCAAGCGCGCCCCAGACAGCGGCGGTTTCTTCCTCGGTATTGCCCGAGGTCAGCGCGCCGGCCTCAACCCCCGCCTCGCGCAGGGCGCGCACCTGATCGCGCATTAGGGCAATCAAGGGCGAGATGACCACGGTCACCCCGTCACGCATCAGCGCCGGAAGTTGAAAACAAAGGGATTTCCCGCCACCCGTCGGCATGATGGCCAGCGTGTTGCACCCTTGATGGATGGTATGCACGATCTCCTCCTGCCCGGGGCGGAAGGATTCATAGCCGAAAACGTCGCGCAATAGCGTGGCAGCGCTCTGCATGAGAAAGCCCGTAAGATTTTAATTGTCTGCTCTTACAGGTGACTTTTTCACACTAAGATTCGGTAAACAAGGCCCGGATCAGTAAAAGGCCTGCATGTTGTTCATCAGGATGATCCGCAGGGCATAAACCGCGATCAGCGCCACCAGTGGGGCAAGGTCGATCCCCGACATTGGCGGCAGGATACGCCGGATCGGCGCATAGATCGGCTCGAGTATCCGGTTCAGGCCGTACCAGATTTGCGCGACAAACTGCTGGTGCAGGTTGAGCACCTGAAAGTTGATCAGCCAACTCATGATCACATGGGCGATGATGAAGAACCACAGCACATCAAGCAGCAGCATGAGAATCTGAAACAACGACAGCATGGGTAACGTCCTTTGGTGGTCAGTGCGCCCAAGACCTAAGCGCGTGATCTGCAAAGCGCAAGTCTGACGCGGGGTTGTGGTTGACCTTCGCGGCCTGTCCAATGACAAACCGCGCAAAGGAGATGTGCCCATGTACCCTGTGATCCGCCTGATCTGGCAAATGTTCAAACACCGCAAGGACGCCCCCCTTGGCGTGACCGATACCCACGTTTCGCGGCACATGTGCCTGCCTTGGGATATCGACCTTTGGATGGAACTGAACAACGGTCGCACCCTGACCCTGTTCGACATGGGGCGCATTCCGCTGGCGCAACGGGTGGGCCTGATTGCCGCTTTGAAACGGCGCAAATGGGGGCTGACCGTGGCCGGGGTCTCGGTGCGCTATCGCCGCCGCATCCGGATGTTTGAAACCGTTGAGATGCAATCACGCGCGGTCTGGTGGGACGACAGGTTCGTCTATATCGAACAATCCATGTGGAAGGCCTCGGGCGAATGCGCAAACCATATCCTGTTGCGCACCGCCGTGACGGGCAAATCGGGGATCGTTCCCCCCAATGAGGTAATGGCCGAAGTGGGCCAGAACCTGACGCGCCCCGATGCGCCCGAATGGGTCAACGCATGGATCGACGCCGACACCAAACGCCCTTGGCCGCCAATGCAGGAATGACTTGCCAGTTCTGGCCATAGCCTGTCTTATCGCCCCAAATGCAGAAGGGGCATGAGCATGGCCGAGATTTCCGCAAAGAAACGCATCTGGGGCTGGTATGCCTTCGACTGGGCCAGTCAACCCTATCATACCCTGCTGGTTACATTCGTTTTCGGCCCCTTCTTCGCCTTGGTCGCGAAGGAACATTACCTGTCGCTTGGCCAAGATGCCGAAGCCGCCAAGGCCAGTGCGCAAAGCCTGTGGTCCTTTGGCCTGACCATCACCGGGTTGATCATCGGGTTCGGTGCGCCGTTTTTCGGGGCACTGGCCGATACAGCGGGCAAACGCCTGCCTTGGATCGTTGGGTTTTCGGTGCTCTACGTCATCGGGGCATCCGGGATTTGGTTCATGTCGCCCGATGGCTCCAACCTGATGTGGGGCCTTGTGACGTTCGGCATTGGGTTTATCGGCGCCGAATACGCCCTGATCTTCATCAACTCGCAACTTCCCTCGCTTGGCAAAAGCGACGACGTGGGGCAACTTTCCGGCTCGGGCTTTGCCATCGGGTATATCGGCGGGTTGGTCGCGCTTGCCATCATGCTGCTTCTGTTTACCGAACAGCCCAACGGCAAAACCCTGATCGGGCTGGACCCCGCCTTTGGCCTTGATGCCGAACAGAACGAGGGCACACGCTTTGTCGGGCCCTTCGTGGCGCTATGGTATGCGGTCTTCATGGTGCCCTATTTCCTCTGGGTCCGTGATATTGGCCCGCCCGCCCAAGGGCGCGGTGTGGGCGATGCCCTGCGTCTTTTGGGGCGGTCGGTGAAAGGGTTGAAGCGCCGGGTCAGCCTGACGTCCTACCTTGTATCGTCGATGCTCTATCGCGACGCGCTGAACGGGCTTTATACCTTCGGCGGATTTTACGCGAACCTCGTGCTGGGGTGGAGCATCGTGTCGATCGGGATTTTCGGGATCATCGGCGGAATTTCCGCTGCCCTGTTCAGTTGGCTGGGGGGCAAGGCCGACAAACGCTTTGGCCCCAAACCCGTGATCCTCGTGGCGATCTGGGGTTTGATGCTGGTTTGCGTGACGGTTGTCGGCATGGACCGCGAGCAACTCTGGGGCATCGCCCTGCCTGAAGGGTCAAGCCTTCCCGATGCGATTTTCTTTGGATGCGGGGTACTTATCGGCGGCTTCGGTGGCACGCTTCAGGCGGCCAGCCGCTCGCTCATGGTGCGCCATACCGACCCCAAGGCCCCGACCGAAAGCTTCGGCCTCTATGGCCTGTCGGGGCGGGCCACGGCCTTTATCGCACCGGCGCTGATCGGGGTTGCCACGACGATAAGCGGCAGTGCGCGAATTGGCGTGTCGCCCTTGATAATCCTTTTCCTGATTGGTCTTCTGCTGCTACGCTGGGTCAAGGCGGAAGGAGATCGGGACACATGGGCCGCACCCTCACAATCATCGCGTTAACCCTTGGTTTGTCGGCCTGCGGCGGATCGGCGCCAGAGGTTAACAGCCCCGCGAAGAAAGTCGTTTCAACGCAGAATATCCCGGCATCAATGCGCGGCGTGCATGCCAAGCAATTGTTTGGGCAAAAGAAAAACGCATCGCCACAACGGGATGAACCGTTTGGCAGCTACTCCAAGGGCTGTATGGCCGGGGGCGCGCAATTGGCCGAAACCGGCCCCACATGGCAGGCCATGCGCCTAAGCCGGAATCGCAACTGGGGTCACCCGGAAACGATTGATTATATTCAGAAACTTTCGCGCGCGGCCGCGCGTCAACCGGGGTGGAACGGCCTTTACATCGGCGACATCAGCCAACCGCGCGGGGGGCCGATGCTTTCGGGGCACCGCAGCCATCAGATCGGCATGGATGTCGACATCTGGATGCGCCCTGCGGACCGGTTGAACCTGAGCCGATCCGAGCGCGAGGGCATATCCTCGATCTCGATGCGGCGTGCTAAGGGTGCCTATACAAACGATAAATGGACGCGGGCACATCACGAGATCATCAAGGCCGCCGCCAAGGATTCGCGCACGGCGCGGATTTTCGTGTTTCCGGGGGCCAAGGTGCAGATGTGCAATGATGAAAAGGGCGACCGCGCGTGGCTCAGGAAGATCCGGCCGTGGTGGGGGCACCATTATCATTTCCATGTGCGCCTGAAATGTCCTGATAATGCAAGGGGTTGCGTGAATCAAAGCCCGCCGCCGCCCGGCGATGGCTGTGCCGATGCGCAGGAGTGGGTGAACAACATCCTCAACCCGCCGCCGCCCGACCCCGACGCGCCCAAGCCGAAACCCCGGCGCGAGTTGACCATGGCCGACCTGCCGGGCCAGTGCGTTTCGGTGCTTCAATCAGAGTAACGCCATATCTGGAGGAAAAAATTACACCCGCCACTGTATTTTGTTTTGACAACTACGAAATCTGTGGCAGGCTGTGGATAAGTTCAACAACTGAAAGGAGGTGGTCCAGTGTCTATAAAGGGATTGGAGAGAGGTGTCGGAACAGTCAGGGGAGGCACCGTCTGAGGCAGCCCTCGGGCGTATGACCACCCGGATTGGCATGGCCTAACCGCCCCGCCTCCGTTAACCTTTAGAGGGCCGTTTCGTTAACCGAAACGGCCCTTTGAATTTTGTACGTTTTGTACAGAGACCCCCGGAGTTTTGTACAGACCTCCACCCCGCCACGAAGACCTCTGTACAGTTTGTCCAGACGACGCCGTTGAGAGCCCATGAAAGTTAACGACCAGATCACAATCGAAGACTGGGAACTGACCGAACAGTTCATCCGCGCCTCGGGCCCCGGCGGGCAGAACGTCAACAAGGTGGCGACGGCGGTGGAACTGCGCTTCGAGGCGGACCGCTCGCCCAACCTGCCCGATGCGGTGAAACGCCGGTTGCGCCGGGTGGCGGGGCGACGCTGGACCAAGGACGGCGCGCTGGTGATCCAGGTGGAAGAAACCCGTTCACAGGCCCGCAACCGCGAGATCGCGCGGGAGCGCCTGGCCGAGTTGATCCGCAAAGCCTGCGAAAAACCCAAACGGCGGATCCCGACGCGCCCCACCCTGGGGTCAAAGAAACGCCGGTTGAAGGCCAAGAAGGTGCGCGGTGAGAAGAAGGCGTTGAGGGGCAAAGTTGATGGGGAGGAGTGAAGCGCCCCGGGCTTGACCTGGGGCCTCGGGTCAGACCGTGAGGTCCCGGGTCAAGCCCGGGAAGGGTGACTGCGGGTACCGTGATACCGATGTTCCACCGTCATGGCCCCCACCCTGTGGGGGTGGGGGGGCCGCGCGGCAAAGCCGCGCCAGACAGAGAGCCGGTGGATTGAAGCGAGTACCAAGAATTGGTATATTGCGGACGAAGGAGACAGCCCATGCCGCGCAACACCTCGGTCGTCCTGAGCGATCACTTTAACGATTTCATAACCAAAGCCGTGGAATCTGGCCGCTATAACTCGGCCAGTGACGTGGTGCGCGCGGGATTGCGGATGTTGGAAGCGGAAGAAGAAAAACTGCAACGCCTGAGGGCGGAATTGCAAAAGGGCATCGACAGCGGTTTCATCGAAGATTTCGATTTCGATGAATTCTTGGCTGATATGAACGCCAAGCATCGCGCATGATGCACTTGCGCCTTTCGCATGAGGCCCGGCAGGACCTGCGTGGTATCTGGGAATATTCTGCGGAGAAATGGGGCCCACAACAGGCCAACAGATACTTGGATGCAATCCGCGCCGCGATTACGGGGTTAGCGGATGGCACCACAGTCTCCCGCAGCGCCGAGGATGTCTTGCCCGGATGCCACAGGGCGACCAGCGGACGGCATGTTGTTTATTTCCGAGAAGATGCCGATGCCGTTGAGGTGATCCGAGTCCTGCATCAGCGGATGGATGCGGGACGGTGGGTTTGAGACTTATTGAGCCAGAGCTAAAGATAAATACAAGTCTCATTGCTTACAGATATGGATTGCGCGGCGGTAAGCCCTCTAACATTGCATGGTCTTCACAATATCGAATGTGTTCCATTGCCTTGAAGGCCAGCTCTGGGTGCCTGTCAACTGCGGTATTCCACCAATCTTGAGGACAGTCGGGATTGGTTGTGTCTACATCTACGAGGATATTCTCGTCCCAAATACGTAAGAGCCTGAGAAGTACGTTCAAAGGATATTTCCTGTCGTCAAAACTAACCTCACATTCATAAGAGTCGCCACCACGCCCGATGTGGATCAAGCCGTATTTGTCAATTGCTGTTCGGTCGTTGCTGAAATCTTGCCCCAAGAGCGTTTTCTGGCGTTCCATCACCGAGGGTGCGCCCAAGGCCGGCCTGAAGGGATATCCAGCATCGCCACCATCGCCACCAATTGCGAGGCCATTGCCTACCACTTCGGCGCTCCCTCCATCACCACCAATACCTAATGCACCACCTTTCCCGCCTATACCGCCGACTGCCGTACCTTGCCCAACAACCTTGGCATTTCCGCCACGGCCACCTAAGCCAAAAAACTTCTGCTCGCGTCCACCTTTCTTGCGCACATGGGTCCAAACCCAAAAAATAAACCCACAAATGGCAGCGAGAAGGCCTCCCAACCAGGATAGCAAATCTCGATTGTCTGAATTCAGAATATATTCCCAAACGTCCTGTAAGTATTCCATTGGCGGTTTATCTTCCTAAATCCCTAAACAACAACCTCCATCTCCTCCTGCTCACCCACGCCAAACACCCGTTTATACCGGGTGATCTCCTCCTCCGGTCCCATGGCTTTTTTCGGGTTGTCCGAGAGTTTCACCGTGGGGCGCCCGTTGGCCGCCACGGCCTTGCAGACCAGGGAGAAGGGGGCGAGGGCGTCGTTTTCGGTGAGCCCTCGGAAATCGTTGGTCAGGAGTGTCCCCCAGCCGAAGCTGAATTTCACGCGGCCGTAGAATTGTTTGTGCAACTCGATGATCTTGTCCTCGTCCAGCCCGTCGGAAAAGATGATCAGCTTCTCGCGCGGGTCTTCGCCGCGGGTTTGCCACCAGCGGATGGCGGTTTCGGCCCCGGTGGCGGGATCGCCTGAATCGATGCGGATGCCTGTCCAGCCGGCCAGCCAATCGGGCGCGTGATCGAGGAAGCCTTGGGTGCCGTAGGTGTCGGGCAGGATGATGCGCAGGTTGCCCTCGTGCTCCTCGTGCCAGTCGGCCAGCACCTTGTAGGGGGCCTGGCGCAGGGCCTCGTCATCCTTGGCCAGCGCGGCATAGACCATGGGCAGTTCGTGGGCGTTGGTGCCGATCGCCTCAAGATCGCGGTTCTTGGCGATGAGACAGTTGGAGGTGCCGACGAATTTCTCGCCCAGACCTTCGCCCATGGCCCGCACGCACCAATCCTGCCACATGAAGGAATGGCGGCGGCGGGTGCCGAAATCGGCGATGCGCAGGCCCGGCAGGCCCCGCAGGCGTTCGATCTTGCCCCAAAGCTTGGTCATGGCGCGGGCGTAGAGAACCTGCAGTTCGAATTTCTTCATGTCGTGCAGGACAGCGCGCGAGCGCAGTTCCATCAGCACCGCAAGCGCCGGGATTTCCCAGAGCATGACCTCGGGCCATTTGCCCTCGAAGGTCAGTTCGTACTGCCCGTCGCGTTTTTCGAGGTGGTAGGGGGGCAGGCGCAGGTTTTCGAACCACTCCATGAAGGCGGGGGTGAACATCTGGCGTTTGCCATAGAAGGTGTTGCCGCGCAGCCATGTGCTTTCCCCGCGCGACAGCGAGAGGGAGCGGATATGATCAAGCTGTTCGCGCAGCTCGCCTTCGTCGATGAAGTCGGCAAGGCGGATGGATGTGCTGCGGTTGATGAGCGAGAAAGTCACATCGGTGTCGGGCTTGTTGCGAAAGACCGATTGGCACATCAGCAGCTTGTAGAAATCCGTGTCGATGAGGGACCGCACGATGGGGTCCATCTTCCAGCGGTGGTTGTAGACGCGGGTGGCGATATCGACCATGGCGGGCCTCCGGGGAATAATCCCGCCCGGTTAAAGCAAAGCGGGCGGGGGGTGGCAAGGTCAGGACGCGGCAAGCGTGGCGCGAATGTCCTTGAGAAGGGAAGAGGCCCCGAAGCGGAACAGGGTGGGCTGGAGCCATTCGGGGCCAAGGCGGGCATGGGTGGCGGCCATGTAAGGCAGGGCCGCGCGGGCGGTGGAAATGCCGCCGGCGGGTTTGAAGCCGATGCGAAGGCCCGTCGCCTGATGGTAGGCCTGGATCGTGTCGAGCATGGCAAGGGCTGTGGGCAGGGTGGCGTTGGTGGCTTCCTTGCCGGTCGAGGTTTTCACCACATCGGCCCCGGCCATCATCGCGGTCAGGGCGGCGCGGGCGACGGTGGTAAGATCGCCCAATTCCCCCACCGAGAGGATGCATTTCAGGTGCGCGTCCCCACAGGCCATGCGCAGGGCGCGGATATCATCGTAAAGCGCCCCCCAATCGCCTGACAGGGCGAGGTAGCGGGGCACGACGATGTCAATCTCCTTTGCCCCGGCGGCAACGCTGTCTTCAACTTCGATGACGCGGGCGCGAGGGGAGGAAAGGCCCGCCGGGAACCCGGCCGAGACCACGGCGACGGGGATGTCCGAACCTTCGAGCGCGGCAAGGGCCGCGGGGATCATCGCGTGATAGACACAGACCGCGCCAACGGTCAGGCCCCCTGCCCCGTACTTCTCCGCCAGATCGGCAGGCAGGGGCGCGCGGGCGGTTTCGCACAAGGCCTGCACCCGCGCGGGCGTGTCATCGCCCGAAAGCGTGGTCAGGTCCATGCACTGGATCGCACGGATCAGCCATGCGGCGTGATGGGGGCCCGCATCCGCACAGCTTGCCTCGATCTCGGCGGCCTCTGCCGCGATCGCGGGCTCGTCCACCTGCACACCGTTCAGCCACTGCGGATCAAGCGCCTGCCCCGGGTTGCGGGGCGGATAGGTGGCGGCAAGCGGTGGCGGGGCAATATCGGTAAAGCGGCGCATGGCAGATCCCTGGTAAGACGTGGCCCAAGCTGTTGCATGCGCCCTGCCCCGTGGCAACCCAAGGCCCACCCCGCAAATGCGCAAAAACTGCACAACTGCTGCGGCGCCCGTGCAAAGCCGCGCTTTAGGCAAGGCCCCGAACCATATGCAAATGAGGGGCAAGACCATGAAAAGCTTTCTCGTGCGGGGCGTTCCCGCGTCGATCCAGACAGACAGTTGGTGGATGGACGGGATCACCCGCCACCTGCCGCCCCCCCGCGCAGACGGGGCGCGCGGGCCGGGGCGGTTGGAACGCATCGGCGCGCTTGCGGCGCTGATCCTGCTGGCCGATATGCTGCTTTGGGGGGTGGATGCGGGCCTGTCGCTGGCCCTGTTCGGCGCGATGCTGTTGTTTGCCGGGCTGGCGATGCGCGATGGCAAGGGGTGGGGCGGTTTCATCCTTGGGGCTTTCCTGATGCTGCCCTTGGTAGAGCAGGTGCAGGTGCTTTCCATCCTGTTTTGGTGGATCGGCCTGTTGATGGGCGCGGCGTGGATCGGATTGGGCGGCTGGCCCGGCCTGGCCGGGGCGATACGCGGCGCGCTGCGCCTGATCTGGCTTGGCCCTTGGCAGACGGCGAATGACCTGTGGAACGGGTTGAGCATGACCGGGGGGCCAAGCACAGGCACATTGTCCAAGGCCGTTTTGGGATGGGCCTTGCCACTGGGAATGAGCCTGATTTTCCTGAGCCTGTTGATCGAGGCGAACCCGGTGTTCGAAGACTGGGCCGTGGGCCTGTCGAACGTGGAATTGCCCGATCTGTCGCGCGTCAGCTTTTGGGCCGGGATCGCGGTGCTGATCTGGCCAGTGCTCAATCTGGCGGAGTTTCAGGAACGCTTGCGCCCGCCCGGGCGCGTGGATCGCCACGGCCCGCGCCGCCTGCCCCGGTGGTTGAACCCCGAGGCGGTGCGCCGGTCGGTCATCCTGTTCAACCTGATCTTCGCGGTGCAAACGGTGATGGACCTGACCTACCTTTGGGGCGGTGTGGCCCTGCCCGAGGGGGTGGGCCATGCGCAATATGCCCATAGGGGGGCTTATTCGCTGTTGGTGACCGCGCTTTTGGCAGGCGGTTTTGCCATCGTCGCACGCCCCTTTGCCGAGGCGGATCGGTGGTTGCGTGCCGCCTTGCTGTTCTGGGTGGCGCAGACGGTGTGGCTGGTCATCTCGTCCATGCTGCGGCTGGAGCTTTACGTGGGTGTTTACGGGCTGACCCGGTTGCGCCTGTCGGCGGCCATCTGGATGGGGCTTGTCGCGGTCTTGCTGGCGTTGGTCTTGTGGCAGATCGTGGCGCGCAAGCCCGCCGGGTGGCTGGTGCTGCGGGGCATGGCGCTAAGTGCCGGGGTTTTGTACCTGTCCCTCTTCCTGAGTTTCGATCGCGCGATCGCGCATTACAACCTGACCCACGAGGTCCGAAAGGACGCCTATTATGTCTGTCGGCTTGGCCCCGCGGCCCTGCCGGAAATCCGCGCCTATGGGCGGCGGACCGGGCATAATTTGTGCAAGCAGTTCAATTTCCCGGAACCGCGACAGATCGGCAGCGGTGACTGGCGTGAATGGGGGTTTCGGGACTGGCGCGTGTTGCGTAGGCTTGAAAAGTTGGAAACCAGTGCGCCGGGTGCCTGAAATGAGTAAGGTTCTGATTGTCGATGACGACCCTGAAATTCGATCTGTTCTTCGGATCACGTTGAAGCAGGCCGGCTACGAGGTATCCGAGGCGGGCGACGGGCCGGAGGGCTTGGCCAAGGCCCGCAACGGACAGGCGAATTTGATCGTGCTGGATATCGGCCTGCCGGGGATGGATGGCCTTGACCTGTGCCGCCGCTTGCGGGCCGAACGCGAGACCCCGGTGCTGTTCCTGACCGCGCGGGACGACGAGATCGACCGCGTGCTCGGCTTCGAACTGGGCGGCGACGATTACGTGACCAAGCCGTTTTCACCGCGCGAATTGCTGGCCCGGATCAAGGCGATCCTGAAGCGCAGCGGCGGCGCGTCCGAGGCGGCGGCCCTGCGGCGTGGGGTTCTGATGCTGGACCCGGCGCGGCACCTTTGCGAAGTGGCCGGTGACGCGGTGGCCCTTACTTCGCGCGAGATGGGGCTTTTGGCGCATCTCATGGCGCGGCCCGATCACGTGGCGACCAAGGCGCAATTGATCGACGCGGTTTATGGCGCAGGGATTCATGTGTCTGACAGGACGCTGGACAGCCATTTGCGCAACCTGCGCGGCAAGCTGGACGAGGCGGGCTGTACCGGGGCGATCGAGACCGTGCATGGCGTGGGTATCAGGATGGGGCCATGCCAGACCGCGTAAGGCAGAAATGGCGCCCGCCCCTTGCGTTGGTGCTGGGCGGGACATTGGCGGCGGTGCTGTGCCTGCCACTGGTCGGGATCGCCTATTTCAAGCTGGCGGGAAATATCCTTGGCTGGGCCGAGACCGCCTGGATGATCTTCTGGATGGCGGTGGTGGCAACCTGCGTTCTGGGCTTTCTGGTCTGGCGGTTGGTGTTGCGGCCGGTCTATGCGCTGACCGAACACGCCAAGGCGGTGAAGGCCGGGGCGCGCGATGCGCCGGTGCCGCGCCACTACGGGACGCCGGAACTGTCGGAACTGGGGCAGGCGGTGATCGACATGGGCAGCACCTTGCAGGACCGCGAGGCGGGGCTGAGGGCCTATACCAATCATGTGACCCATGAATTGAAATCGCCTTTGACCAGTTTGATCGGCGCGGCGGAATTGCTGGAGGCCGATGCCGCGCCCGAGGATCGCGCGGCGCTGATCGGCACGGTGCAGCGCGCGGCACTGGCCATGGAAGACAAGCTTGAGGCGCTGCGGCACCTCTCGGCCGCGCGGGAGCCGGTGGGCCGGGGGCCTGCGGCGCTGTCCGAGGTGGTGGAGGAGATACGGCAGCAGGCCGGGATCGAGGTGACGCTGGAGGGCGAAGCCAAGGTGCCGATGGATGCGGCGGCCCTGGGCGCCATCCTTGGGCACCTGGCGCAGAACGCCGAGGCGCATGGCGCGACACGGCTGACCATCACGGCGCGCGAGGGGCAGATCACCGTGGCCGACAATGGCCCCGGCATCGAGGCGGGCAACCGCGCCCGCGTCTTCACGCCGTTCTTTACCACGCGGCGGGCCGAGGGCGGCACCGGCATGGGCCTGACCATCGTGCAGACCATGCTGGAGGCCGTGGGATGGAAGATCGAACTGTTGCCCTCGGACGGTGGGGCGGTGTTCGAACTGCGCTTTTAAAATTTGTTTTTGCAAATCATTCGCAATTTAGTTGACTTAGTTGCAAGTGACTCTCATATTCGCGGCAATGCAGAATATACGAGAAAGCGATTCCATGTCCCTGACCCGCCGTGACCTTCTGGCCCTTGCCGCCGCCAGTCTTGTTGCCCGCCCTGCCACGGCGCAGGCCCGCCTTTCGGTCGTGGCCTCGACGGGTATGATCGCCGATGCCGCGCGGCGCGTGGGGGGCGATGAGATCGAGGTGCGCGCCCTGATGGGGCCGGGGGTTGACCCGCATTCCTACCGCCAGACGCGCAGCGATATCGCCGCCATGACGCGCGCCGACCTGACGCTTTGGCATGGTCTGTACCTTGAGGCGCAGATGGAAGAGTTTCTTCTCAAGCTGGGCCGCCGCCGCAACGTGGTCGCCGTGGGCGAGGCGGTGCCGCAGGCCGAATTGATCGGCCACGAGGATTACAGCGGCAAGTTTGACCCCCACGTCTGGATGGTGCCGGAATTATGGGTGCCCGTGGTGCGCGCGGTACGCGATGCGCTGGCCGATGTGGCCCCGGACCGGGCCGAGATCTTCGCCGCCAATGCCGAAACCTATATCCAAGAGGTGACCCGGCTTGGCAGCTATGCGCGCGGTGTTTTGCAAACCGTGCCAGAGCCCGCCCGCGTGCTGCTGACCGCGCATGACGCCTTTGGCTATTTCGGGCGCGCCTATGGCTACGAGGTTCTGGGCATCCAGGGGATTTCCACGGAATCCGAGGCCGGCCTCAACCGCATCCGCACCCTTGTCGATATGCTGGTAAAGCGCGATATCGGCGCGGTTTTCGTTGAAACCTCGGTCTCGGATCGCAACATTCGCGCGCTTGTCGAAGGGGCCGCCGCCAAAGGGCACGAGGTGCGCATCGGCGGTGAGCTGTTCTCGGACGCGATGGGCGAGCCGGGCACCTATGAAGGCACCTATCTTGGCATGATCGACCATAACGCCACGGTCATCGCCGCCGCCCTTGGCGGGCAGGTGCCCGAGCGCGGGATGGATGGCAAACTGCGGATTGGGATGTAATAGATGGCCTTGCGATTGGCCCGCGAAGGCGGGCACCCGAAACCGAAAGCCGACCACAGCCACAGCCCGCTAGCCATTCGCGGCCTCACGGTCAGCTATGGCGAGAAACCGGCGATATTCTCGGTCGACATGACGGTGGAACCCGGCGCGATGACGGCGATCATCGGCCCCAATGGCGCCGGGAAATCGACGCTTCTCAAGGCCGCCCTGGGCGTGGTGAAGCCGCTTTCGGGCAGCGTGAGCTGCTGGGGCGCGCCCTTGGCCAAGATGCGGGCGCGCATCGCCTATATGCCGCAGCGCGCCAGCGTCGACTGGGACTTCCCGACGCGGGTGATCGACGTGGTCTTGATGGGCATGCAGCGCGAGTTGGGCCTTTTGCGCCGGGTGCGCACCACGCATCTTGAGCGGGCGATGTCCTGCCTGTCGCGGGTCGGCATGGAGGGCTTTGCCGACCGTCAGATCGGCCAGCTTTCCGGTGGACAGCAGCAACGGGTCTTCCTGGCCCGCGCCCTGGCGCAAGAGGCGGACCTGTACCTGTTGGACGAGCCCTTCGCGGGCGTCGATGCCGCCACGGAAAAGACGATTATCGCCGTGCTGAAAGACCTCAAGGCCAAGGGCATGACCGTGGTCGCGGTGCATCACGACCTGTCCACCGTGGGCGATTATTTCGACCGGGTTTTCCTGATCAATACCCACAAGGTGGCCGAGGGGCCGGTGGGCACGAGTTTCACCGAAGAAACCCTGCAGGCCGCTTATGGCGGGCGGTTGGCCAATCTGCCCAAGGGCGCGGTGGGCTAGACCATGCTGTGGGAGGCACTGTTTCTGCAACTGGGCTATAACGCCACGCTAGTCACCATCGGCGCGGCTTTGCTGGGCATGGCCGCCGGGGCGACGGGGGTTTTCCTGTTTCTGGGCAAACGGGCGCTGGTCAGCGATGCGATCAGTCACGCCACCCTGCCCGGTGTCGGGCTGGCCTTTATCGTCATGGTGGCGCTGGGCGGCGATGGCCGGGCGCTGTTGGGGCTTTTGCTGGGCTCGGCCCTGTCGGCGGGCCTGGGCCTTTTGTGTGTCAGTTGGCTGACCCGCGCGACGCGGCTGGGTGAAGACGCGGCGATTGGCGCGGTGCTGTCGGTATTCTTTGGCTTCGGCATTGTCCTTTTGACGGTGATCCAGTCGATGACAGCCGGACGGCAGGCGGGGCTTGAAAGCTTCCTGTTGGGATCGACCGCCGGGATGCTTTGGAACGACGCGGTGATTATCGCGCTGGGCGGTGCCGTGGTTCTGGCGCTGGTGGTGCTATTGCGCAGGCCGATGGCGGCGGTGGCCTTCGACCCTGAATATGTCGCGGCCAGCGGCGGTGATGTGCGGCGGATCGAGCTTGCAATGATGGGGCTGGCCATGGCGATCACGGTCGTGGGGCTGAAGGTTGTGGGCCTCATTCTGATCGTGGCGCTGCTTATTATTCCCGCCGTGGCCGCGCGCTTTTGGTCCGAGCGTGTCGGGCACGTGGTTTTGATCGCCGGGGCCATCGGCGGGGCCTCGGGATGGGTCGGGGCGGCGGTGTCCGCGACCGCGCCGAACCTGCCCACCGGGCCGATTATCGTGCTGGTCGGCTTTGGGTTGTTCCTTGGCTCTTTGCTGTTGGCGCCCGGGCGCGGGATTTTGGCCGCGGCCCTGCGGCACCGCCGGTTTCAACGCCGGGTGCATTTGCGGCAGGGGTTGCTGGCGCTGGCGCAGGGCCAACCGATTTACGAGCGTCTGACCCTGCGCCTGATGCGGGCCGCGGGCCATGTGCGCGCCGATGGCGTGGCGACCGAGGCGGGCCGCGCGCAGGCCGCCCGCGCGCTGCAGGACGAACGCCGCTGGCACCTGTTGCGCAGCGACCCGCGGCACGAGGCGGCGGCGGCGCGCTATGACGGGTTGACCCCGCTGGAGCGGGTCTTGACCCCCGACCAGATCGCCGAGTTGGACCGTGAACTAAAGCCGGAAGGGATCGCATGATGGGTGAGGAATTCGTGGCGCTTTCATTGCCGCCGATGGTGATCGGAACCTGTGCCGCCGTGGCCTGTGCCCTGCCCGGCAATTTCCTGTTGCTCAGGCGGCAGGCCCTGATCGGCGATGCGATTTCGCACGTGGTGTTGCCGGGGATCGTGGCGGCGTTCCTGGTGACCGGGGTGATCGCCGCCCTGCCCATGATGCTGGGCGCGGGGGTGGCGGCGCTGGTGGCCGTGGGTTTGATCGAAGTGATCCGGCGGCTGGGCCGGATCGAGCCGGGGGCGGCGATGGGCGTGGTCTTTACCGCGATGTTTGCCGGTGGCGTGCTGCTGTTGGAACAATCGGATACATCCAGCGTGCATCTGGACGTGCAGCACGCGCTTTACGGCAATCTGGAAAGCCTGATCTGGCTGGATGCCTTTGGCTGGTCCTCGCTGTTCGAATGGGAGGCCTTGAAGGGCCTGCCGCCCGAATTGCCGCGCATGGTGGCGACATTGGGTTTTGTCAGTGCCTTTACATGGGTCTTCTGGCGGCCCCTGAAAATCAGCAGCTTTGACGAGGGGTTCGCCCGTACCGTGGGCCTGCCCACCGGGGTCCTGGGCCTGTCATTGGTGGTGGTGGCCGCGATCGCGGCGGTGGCGGCCTTTGACGCGGTGGGGTCGATCATCGTGATCGCGATGTTCATCTGCCCCCCCGCCGCCGCAAGGTTGATGACCAACCGGCTTGAGGTGCAGGTGGGCTGGAGCGTCGGCTTTGCCGTGATCTCGGCGGTTCTGGGCTATGTTCTGGCGGGCTACGGGCCGCTGTGGCTGGGCTTTGACGACGCGGTGAGCGCGGCGGGGATGATCGCCACGGTCTCGGGCGTGATCCTTGCACTGGCCGCGCTTTTCGGGCCGGAGCGGGCGTCGGGATCAGAGGCTGCCGCTTGACCCAACCGTCCCGGGCTTTCCCGGCTGCACTTAACCGCAGATGTGTTTGACCATGGCGCTGTCGGGGTCTTTCAGCGCATCGATGACATCGAAATGATGCGTTCCGGGGGCGATGTGCATGGGGGCGCCCCATGCCTCGGAAAGCCATTTGGCCTGATCCAGAAACACCGGCCGCTCCTCGGCGCCGACCCAGATGTTCACCGGCAACTGCATCGGCGTCATCAACACCGGGCTTTCCGCCTCGGCCGCCGCGAGGTCCAGCCCGAACTGATCGTTCATCGAGGTTTCCAGAAGCGGGCGCAGGTCGGCCACGGGCGAGATCGGCACCACCGAGGACAGCCGCGCGACCAGGTCGTCGGGCAAGACCCCCGGCACCGCCATGCGCGACACAAGGTGCCCCCCGGCGGAATGGCCTGTCAGGGCGATGGGGCCATCGGTGTGCGTTGCAGCAACCCCCACGGCCTGCGCGATCTGCCCGGTGATCCGGGCGATGGTCACATCGGGGCAAAGGTCATAAGACGGCATCGCCACGGCCCAGCCCCGCGCCAAGGGGCCAGCGGCAAAATGCGACCAATAGGAATGATCGAACCGCAGCCAATACCCGCCATGCACGAAGATGCACAGCCCCGTGGCGGGGCCTTCGGGCAGGAAGATATCCATCACCTGGCGGTCGCTGTCGCCATAGGTCAGCCCAAGGCGCGCACGGCCCGCGCCCTCAAGCCCCTTGCGAAATTCTGCCGCTAATCGCGCCCAGCGCGGCGGATAATTGTCCGCGCCGGGGATATGGGCGGCATTGGCATAGGCATCGTCCAGCGGTTTCATGGTCATCCCTTCCATTCCCTTGTGCAATATCCTAGGTCTCTTGCCAAGACAGGTGCAAGGCGCCTTGCCATTGCACACCCAGGACAAAGGAAGAGAAACGCCATGACCAAGACCGATCTGAAATCGCTTTTGAAAGACCCCAGCCTTCTGGCCGAACAGGCCTACCTGGCGGGCGATTGGGTGGATGGCGATGAAGGCACTTTCGAGGTGACCAACCCGGCGCGCGGCGATGTGATTGCCCATGTTGCCGACCTGAGCCGCGCACAGGTCTCCAATGCCATTGCCAAGGCCGAAACGGCCCAGAAGGACTGGGCCAAGTGGACGGGCAAGGAACGCGCCGCCGTGCTGCGCAAGTGGTTCGACCTGTTGATGGAAAACCAGGACGATCTTGGCACCATCCTGACCGCCGAACAGGGCAAGCCACTGGCCGAGGCCAAGGGCGAGATCGCCTATGGTGCCAGTTTCGTTGAATTTTTCGCCGAAGAGGCCAAGCGCATCTACGGCGAGACCATCCCCGGCCACCAGCGCGACAAGCGCATCACCGTGATGAAACAGCCCATCGGCGTGGCCGCCTCGATCACGCCGTGGAACTTTCCCAACGCGATGATCACCCGCAAGGCCGCACCGGCGCTGGCGGCGGGCTGTGCCTTCGTGGCGCGGCCTGCGGAACTGACGCCGCTGTCGGCCACGGCCATGGGCGTTCTGGCCGAGCGGGCGGGTATCCCCAAGGGCGTCTTCTCGGTGGTGACATCCTCGAATGCCTCGGAGACCGGCAAGGAGTTCTGCGAAAACCCCATCGTGCGGAAACTGACCTTTACCGGCTCGACCAACGTGGGGCGTATCCTGCTGCGGCAAGCCGCCGACCAGGTGATGAAATGCTCGATGGAACTGGGCGGCAATGCGCCCTTCATCGTGTTCGACGACGCCGATCTGGACGCCGCCGTGGAAGGCGCCATCATGTGCAAGTTCCGCAATAACGGGCAAACCTGCGTTTGTGCCAACCGGATTTATGTGCAGGCGGGCGTCTACGATGCCTTCGCCGAGAAACTGAAGGCCGCCGTTGAAAAGCTGAAGATGGGCGATGGTATGGACGACGGTGTGGCGCTTGGCCCGCTGATCAACGCGCAGGCCGTGGAAAAGGTTCAGAACCATATCGCCGATGCCAAGGCCAAGGGCGCGAACGTGATCCTTGGCGATCGTGACGCGCCGCAGGGGCCGGGGTATTTCCTGCCGCCGACCATCGTGACCGGGGCGACCAAGGAAATGGAGTTTTCGACCGAGGAAACCTTTGGCCCGCTGGCACCCTTGTTCAAGTTCAAGGACGAGGACGAGGTGATCGACCTTGCCAATGACACGATCTTTGGCTTGGCCAGCTATTTCTATGCCAAGGACCTGAGCCGCGTTTACAAGGTGGCCGAGGCCCTGGAATACGGGATCGTGGGGGTGAACACCGGCATCATCTCGACCGAGGTGGCCCCGTTTGGCGGGATCAAGCAATCGGGCCTTGGCCGCGAGGGCAGCCACCACGGGATCGAGGACTTCATGGAGATGAAATACGTCTGCATGAGTGTCTGAGGCCACAGGCCGACAGCCCCGCGCATTGGCACCGCGCGCCCCGCAATCCGGGGCGCGCGGTTTTTTGCAGGCATGCGCCGCTTGCGATTCAAATTGCGGGGAGACCTGCCTATATTCACCCCAGCACATCCCGTATCGAAAGGTGGTTTCATGTTGCGTTTTGTTCTTTCTGCGGCCTTGGGCCTTGCCACGGCATTTCCGGCCCTTGCCAATGACGGCACGCGCCAGATCAGCGGTGCCTTGACCTATAAGGCCAGGATCGCCCTACCGCCGGGGGCCGAGGTGACGGTCGAGGCGAAGGGCCTTTTTGATACGGTTCTGGACAGGGCGCAGTTTGCAACCGAAGGCAAGCAGGTGCCGTTTGATTTTGCCCTGACGGTGCCCAAGGGGATTGGCGGCCAGATCAACGCGATAATCCGTAGCGAGGGGTCGGGCGGTTGGCTCGTGCAAGACGTTTCTTTTGCCGCCGGTACGGATAACGCGGATCTGGGGCCACTTTGGATGGAACAGATGACCCCCCTCGCCTTTGCCACGCGGTTCGACTGTGGGGGCAAGGCCGTTTCTTTCGGCGTTCTGGACGACCGGGCCACCCTGCGGATCGACGGGCAGGATCATGCGATGACGCAAAAGGTTTCCGCCTCGGGCGCGCGATATGTCGGGGGGCCGGACGATCAGATCGAGTTCTGGTCGAAAGGCGATACCGCGATGATGACGGTATCGGGGGAAGATTATCCCGAATGCACGCCTTTTGACGACAACGCCGCGCCCTACCGCGCCCGCGGGAACGAGCCGGGCTGGCATGTGGACATTGGCAAAGACGAGGTCGAGGTCGTCGCGCAATATGGCGAGGTGACCAAGCGTGCGCCCCGCCCCGAGGTGGCGATCGAGGCTGGCGGGTATGTCTTTGACATGCCGCAGATTGCCACCCGCCTGCGGATCGAGGATGGCCTGTGCCACGACGACATGAGCGGCATGCCCTATCCGCAGCGGGCAGTTCTGACGCTTGAGGGGGCCGAGTATCGCGGCTGTGCCGGTGAGGCGCGGGATCTTTTGACCGGCACGGCATGGCACATCGAGGATGTCATGGGCGGCGGCGTGATTGACGGGGCCGAGGTCACGATCGGTTTCGATGCCGAGGGACGTACCTTTGGCCGGGCGGCCTGCAACCGGTTTTCGGGTGGCTATGACTTGACGGGCGAGGGGATTTCCTTTGGCCCGATGGCCGCGACCAAGATGGCCTGCCCACCCGCCTTGATGGATCTTGAAACCAAGGTTTTCGAGGCCCTGTCGCAGGTTTGGCGCTTTGATTTCGATGAGACCGGGGCGCTTTTGCTGATCGGCGGGCCCGAGGGCGAGGCGCTTTTGACCGCACGGCGGTAGGCGCGCTTCTCAGGCCTCGCGGCCTTCTTTGCGAAGTCCGGCAGGGGCGGGCGCATTGGGTCAGGCGATCCAGCCAAGCCCGTCTTCGGTGCGGGCCTTGGGGGTATATTCGCCGCTGACCCAGCCGTCGTAGCCCTCGGCGTCCAGTCTCGCGAAAAACGCCGGGGTGTCGATTTCACCCTCATCGGGTTCGTGCCTGCCGGGCTGGCCTGCCACCTGCACATGCGCGGCGCGGGCCCCGTGCCTGGCCCATGTGCCCATGACGTCGCCGGTGATGCGATGCGCGTGGTAGGCATCGAATTGCAGGGCAAGGCCGGGGGCGTTCAGGCTGTCCAGTATCCCGGCGGCCTGATCGAAATCGTTCAGGAAATAACCGGGGATATCGTGGGGGTTGATCGGTTCGATGGTCAGGGGTTGGCCCCCGGCCTGCCCCGCCGCCCATGCAAGGTTTTCAAGGAAGGTGTCATGCGCCTTTGGCCCATGGGCCAGCCCGGCCATGATATGGATGCGGGCGGCTTGCAGGTGGTGGGCCATCTCAAGCGCCTGGGCAAACTCGGCCCGAAACCGCGCCTCCTGCCCGGGGATAGCCGCCACACCGCGCCCGCCGGTACCCCAATCCGGCGCGGGGGTGTTGATCAGCACCACGGGCAGGCCCGCCTTGCCCAGCGCCCTGGGCCAATCGGGCAGGGCATAGGGAAACAGCACCTCGACACCTTCAAAGCCCGCATCCCGCGCGGCCATGGCCCGCCCCGCCACGGGCCGCTCGGTAAAAAGCAGTGTCAGGTTGGCGGCAAAGCGTGGCACCGGGGGTCAGTCGGGCAGCTCGGACGAGGGGATGATGCGAAAGAACTCGCCCCCCGACCACAGGCCGAACCAGCCCTCCACATGCGCGCCGATTTCAACCAGCCGGTAAAAGCTTTTGCGGTCGATCAACGCCTCAAGGTTGTCGCGGACGAGGACATAGGGCGACGGCTCGCCGGTTTCCGCGTCGCGTTCCACCCGGATGGGGTTGTCCGGCCCGGCGACCATGCGGTCACCGACGTTGGTTTCAAACACCAACTCTTGTGCCTGCCCCTCGCCCTCGGCTTCGAAATCCACGGCGACGAAGGGCGCGTCATCGACGGTGATTCCCACCTTTTCAACGGGGGTGACGAGGAAATACCTGTCATCGTCTTTCCGCAGAATGGTGGAAAACAGCCGAACAAGCTCGGGCCGCCCAATCGGTGTGCCAAGGTAAAACCACGTGCCATCGCGGGCGATGCGCATGTCCAAATCCCCGCAAAACGGCGGATTCCACTGGTGCACAGGCGGCAGGCCCTTGCCTTGGGCGGCGCGGGCGGCCTCGGCTATGCTTTCGGCTGACGGGGTCGTGATCGTGTCTTTGCTCATTGCTTTTGCCATTTCCATCTCGCGCGATACACTCGTGGGGAAGGATATAGATCACAGGAGGGTTTTGCCATGTCCGATGACGCCGATCTTTTGGCCGGGCTTGAGGCGCTTGAAGGAAAGCTGGCGCAGGCGCGCGCCTCGATCACCCGCCGGTTCATCGGGCAGGAACGGGTGGTGGACCTGTCGCTTTCGGCGCTCTTGTCGGGGGGTCATGGGTTGTTGATCGGCTTGCCGGGCTTGGGCAAGACGCGGTTGGTGGAAACCCTTTCAACGGTCATGGGCCTTGATGCCAACCGGGTGCAATTCACCCCCGATCTGATGCCCGCCGATATCCTCGGCTCGGAAGTTCTGGAATCCGGGGCCGATGGCACGCGGGAGTTCAAGTTCATCCCCGGCCCGATTTTCTGCCAGCTTCTGATGGCCGATGAGATCAACCGCGCATCGCCCCGGACGCAATCGGCGCTGTTGCAGGCGATGCAGGAACGGCAGGTGACGGTCGCCGGGCAAGACCGCCCGCTGACCCCGCCCTTCCACGTGCTGGCCACGCAAAACCCGATTGAGCAGGAGGGCACCTATCCCTTGCCCGAGGCACAGCTTGACCGTTTCCTGGTGCAGATTGACGTGCCCTATCCCGACCGCGACACCGAACGCGATATCCTGCTGGCCACCACCGGGGCCGAGGAAGACGAGGCGCATCAGGTTTTCACGCCGGAAGAATTGATCGCGGCGCAGGGGATGTTGCGCCGGATGCCCGTGGGCGAAGGCGTGATGGAGGCGATTCTGGATCTGGTCCGCGCCTTCCGCCCTGAAGACCCGACCGCGCCCGAGGCGGTGCGCGCCTCGGTGGCATGGGGGCCGGGGCCGCGCGCCGCGCAGGCGCTTATGCTGACCTGCCGGGCGCGGGCCATGTTGCAGGGGCGTTTGGCGCCTGACATTGATGACGTGGCCGCCATGGCGCAGCCGGTGCTGGTGCACCGCATGGCGCTAAGCTTCGCGGCGCGGGCGCGGGGCGAAAGCCTTGATTCGCTGATTGCCGATACGGTGGCGCAGATCGCCCGCACCGAGGCCGCCGCGTGACCCAAACCGCCCCCCTACGCCCAAGGGCCGAGGCCGAGGCCGCCGCCCTTCCCCCGCTGCTGGCCCGGGCCGAGCATTTGGCCGGGGCTGTTCTGCTGGGCGAACATGGCCGCAGGCGGGCAGGCGTTGGCGATGATTTCTGGCAATACCGCCCGATGCAGCCGGGCGATTCGCGCCGGATGATTGATTGGCGGCGCTCGGCCAAGTCCGACACGCAGTTCATCAAGCAACGCGAATGGCAGATTGCCCAAAGCGTGATGCTTTGGGTGGATCACGCCGCCTCGATGCGGTTTGCCTCGGACGACGGGGTGCCGCAAAAAGCCGACCGCGCGCGGCTTCTGGCCCTTGCCACCGCGATTTTGCTGAACCGCGCGGGCGAACGCGTGGGTCTTTCCGGCAGTGACCTGCCGCCGCGCCGGGGGCAGGTGCAGATCACCCGCCTGACCGAGGCCCTGACGCAAGAGGATGAGGATGCCCCGGATTACGGCGCGCCGGAGTTGCGGGGGATGTTGCCCCATTCCCGCGCGCTTTTCCTGTCGGATTTCATGGGGCCAATGGAGGGCGTGCGCGCCGCGCTGACCAAGGCCGCCGATAGGGGTATTCGCGGCGTTGTCCTGCAGGTTCTGGACCCTGCCGAGGAATCCTTTCCCTATCGCGGGCGGACGATTTTCGAATCCATCGGCGGAAGTTTAAGCCATGAAACGCTGAAGGCGTCAGAGTTGCGCGACCGGTATCTTGAACGGCTGGCCGAACGGAAGGCCGAGTTGCAGGAACTTTGCGCCGCGACGGGCTGGCACTATGGGGTGCACCACACCTCGGAGTCGGCGCAATCGGCATTGTTGTGGCTCTATTCCGCCTTTGAACGGGGGGCCGCGCGATGATGCTTGGACCCATCGGATTTACCGTGCCTTGGCTTTTGGTGGCGCTGGCGGCGCTGCCGATCCTGTGGCTGATCCTGCGCGCGGTGCCGCCCGCGCCCATCCGCCGCCGGTTTCCCGGCGTGGCGCTTTTGCTGGGCCTGCGCGACGACGACAGCGTCACCGACCGGACGCCGTGGTGGCTGTTGCTTTTGCGGATGCTGGCGGTGGCGGCGATTATCATCGGGCTGGCAGGCCCCGTTCTGAACCCCCGCGCCGAGGGTGACGAGGCCCGCACCGGGCCGCTTTTGATCGTGCTGGATGCCTCATGGGCCAGCGGGCGGGATTGGCCCGCGCAGTCGGATTTGCTGGACTCGATGCTGGCCGAAGCGGGGCGCGCGGCGCGGCCCGTGGTCCTGTTGCGCCTGTCCGCGCCCGAGCCTGCGGCCTTTCAGGCCGCAGAGGCATGGCGCACACGGTTGACCGGGCTGGCCCCCAACCCCTGGGCGCCCGATATGGAAGGCGCGGTCGCGCTTTTGCCCGATGGTGATTTTGAAACCCGCTGGTTCTCGGACGGGTTGGCGCGTGAGGGGCGCGAAGATTTGCTTGCGGCGCTGGAGGCGCGCGGTGCGGTGACAGTGCATGAAAGCCCCGCGCCCACCTTCGCGCTGCGCCCTGCCGTGATGGCCGACGGGATCGTCGAACTGACCGCCCTGCGCGCCCGCCCCGGTGCGGCGCGCGAGGTGACGGTCGAGGCGCATGGCCGCGATCCGCAGGGCATCAGCCGCCTTTTGGCCACCCTGCCGCTTACCTTTGCCGAGGGCGAGGTGCAGGCCACGGGCGACCTTTCCCTGCCCGCCGAATTGCGCGCCCGCCTGACCCGGTTCGAGATCGCGGGTCAAGCGCAGGCCGGGGCCGTAAGCCTGACCGACGACAGCCTGAAACGGCGCGAGGTGGCCCTGATTGCCGGGCGCGAGGACCGCGAGGGGTTAGAGCTTCTGTCGCCCCTGCATTACCTTGAACAGGCGCTTGCGCCCTCGGCGGACATGCTGGACGGGGCGCTATTGGATATCCTGCCCGCCAACCCGGATGTGATCGCGCTGGCCGATGTGGCCACGCTGGCCCCGGCCGAGCAAGAGGCGCTGTTGGAGTGGACGGAAAGCGGCGGGATGCTGTTGCGCTTTGCCGGGCCGCGATTGGCGGCCTCGGATGTTTCCCGCGATGCGGAGGCCCCGTTGATGCCCGTGCGCCTGCGCGCGGGCGGGCGCAGCGTGGGCGGCGCGATGTCCTGGGGCGAACCCAAGGCGCTTGCCCCCTTCACCGAGGACAGCCCGTTTTTCGGCCTGTCGATCCCCGACGACGTGAGCGTGACCGCGCAGGTCATGGCACAGCCCGACCCGACGCTGGCCGCCCGCGTGATCGCGCAGCTTAGCGATGGCACACCGCTGGTCACCCGCAAACAGGTGGGATCGGGGCAGGTGGTCCTGTTCCATGTCACCGCCAATGCCGAATGGTCCAGCCTGCCCTTGTCGGGGCTGTTCGTTCAAATGCTTGAGCGGCTGGCGGTTTCGTCGGTGGTGGCCAAGCCCGATGCCGCGGAACTGCAAGGCACAACATGGCAACCGGCACAGGTTCTGGACGGCTTCGGCCGGTTGCAGGATGCCGGCACCCTGCCCGGCGTGGCCGGTGAGGCCCTGATCGACCCGCAACTGGGGCCGGACTTGCAGCCCGGCCTGTACGACGGCCCGGATCGTCGGCTGGCCCTCAATGTCACCACGCCCGAAACCGCGCTTAACCCCATGGCATGGCCCGCCCGCGTGCCGGTTGAGGGGCTGGCGCGGCCACCCGAGGCCCCGCTTGGCGGGTGGCTTCTGGGCCTTGCGATGCTTCTGTTGATGGGCGACATCATCGCCTCGCTGGCCTTGTCGGGGCGGTTGATGCCCACGCGGGCGACGGCGGTGTTACTGGCCGGTTTGGTCCTGACCAACGCGCCGATGGCCAAGGCGCAGGACGGGACGGACAAGGCCCTCGCCGCCGCCTCGGAGGTGGTTCTGGCCCATGTCCTGACCGGCGATTCCCAATTGGACGACACCGCGAACGCGGGCCTGCGCGGCCTGAGCGAGACCCTGTTCTTCCGCACCTCGGTGGAACCCGACGACCCCATCGGCGTGAACTTGGAAACCGATGAACTGGCGCTTTACCCGCTGCTCTATTGGCCCATCACCCCCGATCAGCCGATCCCGTCGGACGCGGCCTACGCCAAGCTCAACACCTACCTGCGCACCGGCGGGATGATCCTGTTCGATACCCGCGATGCCAATGTCGCGGGCTTCGGGGCATCCTCGCCCAATGGGCAGATGCTGCAACGCCTGGCGCAACCCCTGGACATTCCGCCGCTGGAACCCGTTCCCGACGATCACGTCCTGACCCGCACCTTCTACCTTTTGCAGGATTTCCCGGGCCGCCACACCGGGCGCTCCATCTGGGTTGAGGCCGCCCCGCCCGATGCCGAACAGGTCGAGGGCATGCCCTTTCGCAACCTCAACGACAACGTGACCCCCGTGGTGATCGGCGGCAACGATTGGGCCGCCGCCTGGGCCATGGATGACCGCGGCAATCCGATGTTCCCGGTGGGGCGTGGCTTTGCCGGGGAGCGGCAGCGCGAACTGTCCTATCGCTTCGGGGTGAACCTTGTGATGCATGTCCTGACGGGCAATTACAAATCCGATCAAGTGCATGTTCCCGCACTACTGGATAGGCTTGGCCAATGACCTCGACGATTGTCTTCGATCCGCTGTTGCCCTGGGCGCTGATTGCCGTGCTGGCCGGTATGATGCTGGCCGGGCTGGCGCTGGCGCTGTGGCGGGGGCTGTCGGGCTGGGCGCTTCGGGGGCTGGCCGGTTTGGTCATCCTCGCGGCGCTGATGGGGCCGGTTTACCAACAAGAGGATCGCGCGGCCCTGTCGGATATCGTGCTGCTGCTGGAAGACGAAAGCGCCAGCCAGGGGCTTTCCGACCGAAGCGCGCTGACAACCGACGCGGCGCAGGAGCTGGAAAACCGCCTGACCGCGCGCCCCAATACCGAGGTGCGGCGGATCACCGTGCCGGACGGTCAGGACAACACCGGCACACAGGCCATGACCGCCCTTGCCCAAGCCCTGGCCGAAGAGCCCCGGGGCCGGATCGCCGGGGCGATCCTTCTGTCCGATGGCCGGGTGCATGATGTGGAGCGCGCGCCGGATATGCCCGCCCCCCTGCACCTTCTGCACACCGGGCGCGAGGGCGATTGGGATCGCAAGCTGACCATCGAGAACGCCCCCGCCTTCGCCATTCTTGATGAAGAAGTCACCATGACCCTGACCATCCGCGATGAGGGCGCCGCACCACAAGGGGTTGAAGACGTCCCGCTTGATGTCGCCATTGATGGCGAGGCGCCGCAGCGGTTCAGCGTGCCACTCAATCGCGAGATCGAACTGCCGATCACCCTGCCGCATGGCGGGCGCAATGTGCTGGAATTCACAACGCCCTTTGCGACAGGTGAGTTGACCGACCGCAACAACACCGCGCTGGTGCAGATCAACGGCGTGCGCGACAGGCTGTCGGTGTTGCTGGTCTCGGGGGAGCCGCACCCGGGCGGGCGGACGTGGCGCAACCTGCTGAAATCCGACAGTTCCGTCGACCTGGTGCATTTCACCATCCTGCGCCCGCCGGAAAAACAGGACGGCGTGCCGGTGCGGGAACTTTCGCTGATCGCCTTTCCAACGCGCGAGTTGTTCCTTGAAAAGATCGAGGATTTCGACCTGATCATTTTCGACCGCTACAAGCGGCGGGGCATCCTGCCCTCGCTTTATCTGGATAACGTGCGTAATTACGTGGAAACCGGCGGCGCGGTCCTGATCGCCGCAGGCCCGGATTTCGCCAGCGCCGACAGCCTGTATCGCACACCGATCGAATCGATCGTGCCCGCCCGCCCCACGGCGCGGGTGCTGGGCGAACGCTTCCGCCCCGAGGTCACGGACCTTGGCGAACGTCACCCGGTCACCGCCGGGTTGGACCGCGTGTTCGAAGGTGAATGGGGCCGCTGGATGCGGCAGATCGAGGTCAACCAGACCTCGGGCGATGTGGTGATGACGGGTCAGGATGACCGCCCGCTTCTGGTGCTGGACCGGGTGGGCGAAGGGCGCATCGCGCTTCTGGCCTCGGATCATGCGTGGCTTTGGAACCGGGGGTTCGAAGGCGGCGGGCCACAGTTGGAATTGCTGCGCCGCTTGGCCCATTGGATGATGAAGGAACCCGAGCTTGAGGAAGAGGCGCTTTGGGCCGAGGCCACCGGCCAGCAGATGCGGATTATCCGCCGGTCGCTATCGGAAGAGGTGGGGCCTGTGACCATCACCACGCCGTCGGGCGAGGTGATAGAGCGCGATTTGCAAGAGGTCAGCCCGGGGCGCTTCGAGGTGCTTTTTGACGGTCCTGAAATCGGGCTTTATCGACTGGAGAACGGCGAGCATTTCGCCGTGATCGGCCTTGGCCCGGCAGCGCCCGTGGAGTTCGAGGAAACCATCGCCAGCGCCGCGCCGCTCTCGGAAGTGCTTGAGGCCACCAATGGCGGCGCGAAACCCTTGGCCGAGGGCCTGCCACGTATTCGCGAGGTCAACCCGGGCCGCCCGGCCTCGGGGCGCGGCTGGATCGGGATCACCCCGCGCGGCGCTTATGAAACGCTCAGCGTCACGCAAACGGCGCTTTTGCCTGCGTGGCTGGTCCTGCTTTTGGCGGCGGGCCTGATTACCGCCGGATGGCTGCGCGAGGGGCGGCGCGCCTAACGGTCGCAATACCGGCGGCCACCTGCGCGCGGCGCATGGTCATGGTTTGAGGGCATCACCGGGCCCCCGGCGCGATCCGGATTGCCCCTGCTCCTGCCCGCCCCGCGTTCGGGAACGCAAAGACACCCCGTGCCGCATCCGCCCACCACATTGCAAGGCTTGGTCCTGCCGACCTCGTGCACGCCTTGGTGCGGGGGCCTGCCCGGCCCCAGAATATGCCGAAAAATTCGTTGCAGCAATCTGCCGCTCCTGTCTGCTCGATGTATGACATTCGGCAGCTTGGCGGTCGGACGTTAATATCGGGTTTCGCGGCAGATGTTTCGTACGACTCGTACGCTCGGCGTTCGGCGCCCCGCGATTTTCGTACGAAACTCGGGGGTACTCCGTACGACTCGTACGATTTTTCAGTCGGGCATATCCGCCTGCGCCGCAGCCTCTTCCGCCAACATCAGCACCGCGCGGGAATGCGAAGCAAACTCGCGCCGCAAAAGCACAAGACAGGTGAAGATCACAGCACCGATCAAGGCCCCAGCCCCCAACAGCCAAACAGTTGATGCCAAAGCGAAATACGTGGATCGCAGACCCCGGTTAAAGCTTTTGGCCGCGGTGATATTGATCTCGCCCGCCTTGCGGGCGCGCGGCAGGCCCTTGGGGTGATCGGGGTCATTGGGCACCGCGGCCATCAGCACGGCGCAATAGCCGAAAAGGCGATTGGACCAGACGAATTTCAGGAAGGCGCTGGACAGAAAAATAAGCAAAACCAGTACCTTAACCTCCCACACGATGGCGGGGTCGCTATCCAGCGTCAGGTCCGATGCGACACCGATGAAGCGCTCCATATTGCCCAGAAGCGCAAGGCTGCCGCCGATGGCGATCATGGTGGCCGAGGCGAAAAAGGCCGTTCCCTGACGCAATGAGCTAAGGATCTGGGCATCGAAAATCCGCGGATCGCGCGAGATCATCTGCACCATCCATTCGCGCCTGTACTGCGCCATCAGCACCGAAACCGAAGGACGGTTTTTCGGTGGATTTTCAACCGCCAAGCCGATTACAATCCATGACGTCAGCAGCAATCCCACGGCTACGACATCAAGATTTGAGAACAAGGCAACGCGGTCCATCCAATCCATGATGCGACGATAGCGCGCCTGACCTGAACTTGCCAGATCGGTAAATTGGTTATATTTCATGACCAATAAGGAGGGTCCGCCCATGGAAATGCCCCGGCCCAACCCGGCCATCCTGTCACGCAAGGCAGAATTGATCGAAAAATTACAAGGGGTTATGCCCTCCGACGCGGTAATCTCCGACCCGATGGAAACCCGCGCCTACGAATGTGACGCGCTGACCGCTTACAAATGCGCGCCCATGGCGGTGGTTTTGCCCGGCTCAACGCAGGAAGTTTCAGAGGCCTTGCGGATATGCCACGACATGGGCGTGCCGGTGGTTCCGCGCGGTGCGGGCACGTCCTTGGCGGGGGGCGTTTTGCCGACCGAGGATAGTGTTATTCTTGGGGTGTCGCGCCTGACGGATGTTCTGGAGGCAGATTACGACAACCGTTTCGTCCGGGTGCAAACGGGGCGCACGAACCTGTCGGTGACCGGCGCGGTGGAAGAACAGGGGTTCTTCTATGCGCCTGACCCGTCCAGCCAACTGGCCTGTGCCATTGCCGGGAATATCGCGATGAATTCCGGCGGGGCGCATTGCCTGAAATACGGGGTGACCACCAACAACCTTATGGGTGTAACCCTTGTGCAGATGGATGGCACCATCCTTGAGCTGGGCGGCGCGCATATGGATGCGGGCGGTTATGACCTGTTGGGCGTTGTTTGCGGCTCGGAAGGGCAGCTTGGCATCGTGACCGAAGCCACCCTGCGCATCCTGCCCAAGCCCGAAGGCGCGCGGCCCGTGCTGATGGGCTATGACAACAACGAGGTGGCCGGGCAGGCGGTTTCGGACATCATCAAGGCCGGGGTTTTGCCGGTGGCGATCGAATTCATGGACCGCCCCTGCATCCGCGCCTGTGAGGCCTTTGCCAAGGCGGGCTATCCCGATTGCGAGGCGCTTTTGATTGTCGAAGTCGAAGGCAGCGAAGCCGAGATCGACGAACAGTTAGAGACCATCATGGAGATTGCCCAAACTCACAACCCCGTGGAACTGCGCCAAAGCACCAGCGCCGAGGAAAGCGCGCGCATATGGCTGGGCCGGAAATCGGCCTTTGGGGCGATGGGGCAGATCAATGACTACATGTGCCTTGATGGCACGATCCCGGTGAGCCAACTGCCTTTCGTGCTGCGCCGGATCGGCGAGTTGTCGGAAGAGTTCGGCCTTGATGTGGCCAATGTATTCCACGCGGGCGACGGCAATATGCACCCCTTGATCCTGTATAACGCCAACACCCCCGGCGACCTTGAGAAATGCGAGGCTTTGGGGGCCGAGATCCTGAAACTCTGTGTCGAGGCAGGCGGCTGCCTGACCGGGGAGCATGGCGTGGGCATTGAGAAACGCGACCTGATGCTGGACCAATACGCGCCCGAGGATCTGGATATCCAGATGGCGGTGAAAGATGTGTTCGACCCTCGGTGGTTGCTCAACCCGGCCAAGGTTTTCCCGCTGGCCACCAGCGAAGCGCGCCGGATCGCGGCCGAGTGATTTTGGAAAGAGTGACCATGCTGACACCCCAAAGCGAAGCAGAGCTATCCGAGATCGTGACCGGGGCCAAAGCCCCCTTGCGCATCATCGGCGGCGGCACGCGGCCTATCGGAACACCCCAGGCCGGCGATACCCTGTCGACCGCGGGGCTGAGCGGGGTCACCCTTTATGAGCCCGGGGCCCTGACCCTTGTGGCACAGGCGGGAACACCGGTTGAGGAGGTCGAGGCCGCTTTGGCCAAGGAGGGCCAGAGGCTGGCTTTTGAGCCGATGGATCATCGCGGGCTTCTGGGCACCAGCGGAACGCCGACGATTGGCGGCGTGGTGGCTGGCAATATCTCGGGGCCAAGGCGGGTATCCTCGGTGGGGGCCTGCCGCGATAGCCTTTTGGGCGTGCGGTTCGTCGATGGCATGGGCCGTATTCTGAAGAATGGCGGGCGGGTTATGAAGAACGTCACCGGCTATGATCTGAACAAACTGATGTGTGGATCATGGGGCACGCTGGGTGTGCTGAGCGAAGTGGCCCTGAAGGTACTGCCGCAGACCCATTGCACCGGGGGCCTTGTGATCGAGGGGCTTTCGGATGACGAGGCGGTCAAGGTCTTGTCGCGGGCGCTTGCCACCCCGTTCGAGGTGACAGGCGCCGCGCATTTTCAAAAGGGTCCAGACGGCACGCCGGTCACGATGATTCGCGTCGAAGGGTCGGATGCCTCGGTGCGGTATCGCACCGGTGAATTGGAACGGCTGTTGTCGGATACCGGGACGGTGCGGATTGAACCCGATGCCGGGCGCAATTCGGCGGATTGGCAGGCCGTCCGGGATGTCGCGCCGTTTCATGGCACCCAAGGCGATGTCTGGAAACTGTCGGTGAAACCTTCGGATGCGCCCGGCATCGTGGCCCGGATCGACGGGGGCGAGGCGCTTTACGACTGGGGCGGTGGCCTTGTCTGGCTGCAGGTTCCCCAAGGCCGTCAGGCCGAGGCCATCCGCGCCGCCGTGGACGAAAAGGGCGGCCATGCCACGCTTGTCCGGGGCCGCAATGCCGTGGCCACCTTTCACCCGCCAAAGCCGGGTGTGGAGGCGATTGAAGCGGGGCTGCGCCAGAGGTTCGATCCCAAGGGGGTGTTCAATCCGGGCCTGATGGGGCGCGTCGCATGAACCTTTGGGTCATCTTTGCCGTTGTGTTTCTGGGCGGGCCAGCCGCCTTTTTGCTGTTATCGCGGCGGACGGCGACGCGCGGGTACATGATAACCGTTTGGGCCATGACGATTGGCCTGATGGCCTTGGCCTACGGGGCCTTGAATTACGGTGCGATGCTGTCGTTGTCCGGGGCCCATATCGGGCTTTTGGTCATACTCTGTTACTGGATGGCGTGGATTTGCATGCTGACCCTGATCATGCTGGCGGTGCGGCGGCAGGTCACCTCGGCCAATGCACATCGCGCGGCTTTTGCCATTGGCGCAATGGCGACAACCCTGCCCTGGTTCGGGCTTTACGCGGCAACAATGGTGGCGGACTAGATGAAAACGGAATTCACCGCAGAACAGTTGAAAGACCCAAGTATCGAACGGTCGAACCAGATTTTGCGCAGCTGTGTGCATTGCGGGTTTTGCACCGCCACCTGCCCCACCTATCAGGTTCTGGGCGATGAGTTGGACAGCCCCCGGGGCCGCATTTACCTGATCAAGGATATGCTGGAAAACAACCGGGTGCCGGATGCCAAGACAGTCAAGCATATCGACCGGTGCCTGTCCTGCCTTGCCTGCATGACGACCTGTCCGTCGGGCGTGCATTACATGCATCTGGTGGATCACGCGCGGGAATATATCGAAGAGCGCTACAAGCGGCCCGTGGGGGAGCGCGCCTTGCGGTGGATCCTGTCGAAGATCCTGCCCTATCCGGGGCGGTTTCGCTTGGCGCTTCTGGGGGCCAAGATCGGGCGGCCTTTTGCGTTCCTGATGCCGGATGCGCGGTTGAAGGCGATGTTGGAAATGGCCCCGAAACAGGTGCCGCCGGTATCGCGCAACGACGATCCGCAGGCTTTTGCGCCAAAGGGAGAAAAGCGCAAGCGCGTGGCCCTGATGACGGGGTGTGCGCAAAGGGCGCTGAACACCGATATCAACGATGCCACCATTCGCCTTTTGACCCGGTTGGGGTGCGAGGTGGTCGTGGCCGAAGGCGCGGGCTGTTGCGGGGCGCTGACCCATCACATGGGCAAGACGCGGGAAAGCCACGGCACCGCGGCCAAGAATATTCGCGCATGGGCCGCCGAGATGGATGGCGAGGGGTTGGATGCCATCGTGATCAACACCTCGGGCTGTGGCACGACGGTGAAGGATTACGGCCATATGTTCCGCAACGAAGCTTTGGCCGAGGATGCCGCGCGGGTGTCGGGCATTGCCATGGATATCAGCGAATTGCTGATGCAACTGGACCTGCCCGAAGGCGCGGCCAAGGATCGGGTGGTGGCCTATCACGCGGCCTGTTCGTTGCAGCATGGCCAGCAGATCAAGACCTATCCGAAGGACCTGCTGAAACGGGCGGGCTTTGCCGTGGTGGAACCGGCCGACAGCCATCTGTGCTGTGGCAGTGCGGGCACCTACAACCTGATGCAGCCGGAGATTTCCAAGCAACTCAAGGCGCGAAAGATCGAAACGCTTGAGGCGAAAGGCCCCGATATCATCGCGGCGGGCAACATTGGCTGCATGATTCAAATCGGCTCGGGCACCGGGGTGCCGGTGGTGCATACCGTCGAGTTGTTGGATTGGGCCACGGGTGGGCCAAGGCCCCCCGCCCTGAACGCCGATCACAACAGCGCACCGCAAGTGCCCGACCTTGGACGCGCGCCCTAATTTCGCCTAAAAGCGATGATATCCCGCCCTTCAGGGTTAGAAATTTTTGGGGGCCTCATGCTGCGATCCATCCTGCTGATCATTCCGGTGTTGTGCCTTGCCTTCGCGGCCCGGGCCGACAACAGCCGGCTGGAGCGATTGGATACCGGCGACGACAGCCGCATGTGGCAGGCCGTTGGCAGGCTTGATATTGCCGGGCGCGGCTTTTGTACCGGCGCGTTGATTTCCCCGAAACTGGTCCTGACGGCGGCGCATTGTCTTTTCGACAAAAGCACCGGCGCGCGTGTCGATCACGAAAAGGTCGAATTCCTTGCCGGGTGGCGCAATGGCCGGGCCGAGGCCTATCGCTGGGTCAAGCGCGTGGCCATCCACCCCGAGTATGAATACAACGACAAGGTGGCCACGGAACGGGTGCGCAATGACGTGGCCCTTCTGGAATTGCACCATCCGATCCGCAACACCCGGGTGATCCCGTTCAAAACCGATATCCGCCCCCGCAAAGGGCAGCGTATCGGTATTGTATCCTACGCCAAGGATCGTTCGGAGGCACCGTCACTACAGGAGGTCTGCGACGTAATGGGGCGGCAGGAGGGGGTGTTGATCATGTCGTGCGATGTGAACTTCGGCTCGTCCGGGGCGCCGATATTCAGCTTCGAGGCCGGCGAGCCGCGGGTTGTCTCCGTGGTCTCGGCCATGGCCGAGCTTGAAGGGCGCAAAGTGTCTTTGGGCACCCAGCTTCAGCAGCCTTTGGACCTTCTTTATGCCCAGTTGGACGACAATCGGATCGTTCGCAGCAAAAAGGCACCGCGCCGTTTTACCACGGGTGAAGACCGGCAAACCGGGGCGAAATTTGCCAAGCCCTGACCGCGCGCTCAGGTCTTGAAAACCCGCGAAGACCTTCCCAAATCCTGAGTATCCCGGCGCCTCATTGGGCCGGGTGTGACCGGCCTGTCCCGAATGGGAAGGCTCAAAATCGGTATCGCTCAATGGAGGATGACCAATGCGAAACTTTGATCTTGCGCCGCTTTACCGCGCAACCGTCGGCTTTGACCAGATCGCCGACATGATGGACCGGGTTTTGTCGAGTGACATGACGCAACCCACTTACCCCCCGTATAACATCGAGAAAACCGCCGATGATGCCTATCGCATTTCAATCGCCGTTGCCGGTTTCGCCGCGGGCGATCTATCGGTGGACGTGAAAGACGGTGCGCTGGTTGTATCGGCCCAGAAGGCCGAGGACGATGGGGAGCGGACATTCCTGCATCGCGGCATCGCCACGCGCGCCTTCGAGCGGAAGTTCCAACTGGCCGACCATGTGCGCGTGACCGGCGCAAGCCATGCCGATGGCATGCTGCATATTGATCTGGTGCGCGAGGTGCCCGAGGCCCTGAAACCGCGCCGTATCGAGATTGCCAGCGGCGACGCGGTGGAAAAAGACGTGGTTGATGCCAAGGCCGTCAACTAGAGCGTTTCCGGTTTACCTTGAATCAAGCTGCATCACCAATGTCCCGAGAAGGCCGTAGGCCTGACAGGGTATTGTTGATGCAATAATAACTGGAAACGCTTTAAACGCCTGATCCTGTAGCGAAGATGGCCCGGCCGGGAAACGGCCGGGCTTTGTGATTTCATGGGTCAGGAACGCACCACGTAGACCGAGCATTCGGCATGCGTGACGACATGGCTGGCCGTTGTGCCAAGCAGGTAATCAGAAACCTTGGGGTTTGCCGATTCCATCACGACCACATCGACATTGCGCTCATCCGCCAGTTTGACAATCTGCCGGTGCGTCGCCCCTTTGCGCACGATGTATTCGACCTCGACCCCTTCGGCGGGGTGGGCCGCGACGAATTTCCTGAGTTCCTCGCCCCAATATTTATCGGAGTTATAAATGTTCAGGTTGCGCTCGATCTCGGGCGCCACGGTGGCAACGATCAGTTTCGCCCCGCGTCTTTGGGCCATTTCGACCGCTTCTGCATAAGCATTGTATTCGACTTTGACGTGACGAAGGTTGACGGGGCATAGGATCAACTTGGTTTCGCGGGACATATCGCACCTTTGGTTTGCGCAAGGTCAGGATGCACCCGGATATATCAATTGTGAGCTTGCTTTTGACTGTGGGCGTCATGGTTTCGGGCAAAAACGGCAAAGTGGCGTTCGAGTGGAAATAACTCGCGGCGCGGGACAGGGCCGCTAAGCTGACGGCATGTCACGAATCAATCTAGAACAGTTGCGCACGTTTTTGTCGGTTGTGCGGATGGGAGGTGTCGGCAAAGCCGCCCAGGCGCTGCACCTGACGCAACCCGCCGTTACGACACGTATTCGCAATCTTGAACAAAGCCTTGCGGCAGACCTGTTTGACCGGACGGGCGCGGGCCTGCGCCTGACAAAACGGGGCGAGCTTTTGCTGCGCCATGCCGAACAGTTCGAGCAACTGGGCGAGTTGCTGGAGCGCGACGTGATCGACCCGTCCGGCACCGAGGGACATTTGCGGTTAGGTGTGTCGGAAACCATCGCGCAATGTTGGCTGCCAGAATTCATCGCCCGCCTGCACGAGGAATTTCCCAAGCTGGAGATCGAGATCAATGTCGATATCTCGATGACCCTGCGGGCGGGCCTTCTGGATCGTGAAATAGACCTTGCGATGCTTTTGGGGCCGATCTCGGAATATTCGGTGGATAATGTTGACCTGCCGGGGTTTGACCTGGCGTGGTACCGGGCGGCAGAACAGGCAAAGGGTAAGGGCGGGTATTTCGACCGCCCCGTGATCACCTATGCCCGTAACACCCGCCCCTACCGGGAATTGAAGGCCGCGCTTTTTCAGCGCGAGGGGCCGGGCATTCCGCTTTTTCCGTCCTCGTCCCTGTCAGCCTGTTTTCGGCTGGTCGAAGCCGGGCTTGGGGTGGCCGCCCTGCCACGGGCGCTTGGGGCGGGCTATGTCGCACAAGGCAAGATCGTTGAATTCGATCCGGGGTGGACCCCGGCGCCCTTGCGCTTTTCGGCCTCTTACATGGGAGAGCCGCGCAGTCAAATGGTGACCAAGGCGGCCCAGATGGCGCAAGACGTCGCGATCGAGTTTGAAAGAGATAAATAGTTTTTATCCCTTTGGGTAATTTTATTCGATTTGTATTTATGTAGACCTCGGGCAATCCTTGCGACTCAGGAGGACCGCAAATTTGGCTGCCACATATCGTGACCTGAAAGACCTTGGGGCCGCACAGGTGCGGGCGGCCATTCGTGGCGGCCAATACACAGGGCATACCGCCGGGCTTGGCGCGGGGTGCCTGCAGGCCAACGTGGTGATCCTATCCGAGGCCCACGCCCTTGATTTCATGCGCTTCTGTCAGCGCAACCCCAAGCCCTGCCCCCTGACAGGCGTGTCGGACACCGGCAACCCGATGATGCAGACCATGGGGCAAGACATCGACATTCGGCGCGACGTCCCCGGTTATAATCTTTACCGTGATGGTACACACTCGGAGTCGGTGACGGATATTTCCGACCTGTGGCAGGACGACATGGTGGCCTTTGCCTTGGGCTGTTCGTTTACCTTTGAACATGCGGTTCAGGCGGCGGGCATTCCGCTTTGGCACATCCAGAACGACACCACCGTGCCGATGTTCCGCACCTCGATTGAGACCGTGCCAGCAGGGCGGTTTGGCGGGCCGATGGTGGTGAGTATGCGCGCCATCCCCGAGGATCGCGTGGCCGAAGTGACCCGCATTTCCCGGCGCTATCCGCTGGCCCATGGCGGGCCGATACATGTGGGCGACCCGGGGGCGATTGGCATTGCCGATGTCGCACGGCCCGATTGGGGCGACCCCGCGCCGGTTGGCGCCGGTGAGGTGCCTGTTTTCTGGGCCTGCGGGGTCACGCCACAGGTGGCCGTCGAACAAGCAAAGCTGCCGCTTTGCATAACCCATAAGCCCGGTCACATGCTGATCACGGATGTGACCGAGGATGCCGAGGTGCCGGTGATAAGGCACCAAGATTGAAGACCGAAACAAGAATCCAACAAGGAGAGATGACATGAAACATATGCTTGGAACCGCGGCCGTGGCCGCATTGATGGCCGCCCCCGTCGCGGCCGAGGACCTTTCAGTTGTGGGCAGCTGGTCAGGCCTGCCGTTGCATAAGCAGTTCGAAGAACCCTTCTGGACCGAAACGCTGCCCGAAGCCTCGGGCGGCGAGATCGACGTATCGCTGACCACCCACGGCCAGATGAACCTTGGCGTGGCCGATGTCTTCCGCCTGTTGGGCGATGGCGTTTACGACGTGGCGATGACCGTGGCCGATTACGCCGTGGCCGATCAGCCCGCTTTGGAGGGCCTCGACGTGCCGCTTCTGGCGCTGACGGCGGATGAGGCGCGCGCCATGGTCGATGCCGCCCGCCCGATGGTGGATGACATTTACCGCGATACCTTCAACAGCAAGGTTCTGGCCATTGCGCCCTATCCGCCGCAGGTGGTTTTCTGTAACGCCGAGGTGAACGAGCTGGCCGACCTTGAAGGCAAGAAAGTGCGCGCCTCGGGCCGGATGACCGCGAAATTCCTTGAGGCCTTGGGCGCCGAGGGTGTCAACGTCAGCTTCTCGGAAGTGCCGGGGGCCTTGCAGAAGGGCGTTGTGGATTGCGCCGTGACCGGGGCCGGTTCGGGTTACAGCGCCGGGTGGTGGGAGGTTTCCACGCACCTGATGGCGATCCCGCTGGGGGGCTGGGATTCGGTTGTCACGGCCATGAATATGGAAAAGTGGAACAGCCTTGATGCCGAGACCCAGGAATTGATCAGCACCCAGATCAAAACCGAGTTCGAAGAGCCCGCGTGGGACGCGGCGCAAGACGCGCTTGTGAACGATATCGCCTGCCTGACCGGCAATGGCGACTGCCCGGCCGGTGACGCACGCGACATGACCTTGGTCGATGTCTCGGACGCGGATTTCCAAAAGGCGCGCGATATCCTGATTGGTGAAGTGCTGCCGGACTGGGCCGAGCGCGCGGGCGGTGATTGGGCCGAGCGCTGGAACGGATCGGTTGGCGAGGTCGTTGGCGTGACCATCGAGTAAGCCAACCAATGAGTGAGGGCCCCACCATGGCGGAACGTATTTTGAAGAGTTTGAAGCGGCTTAATCGCGGCGTGGCTGTCCTGGTTGGCGTCATGCTGTTGATCTGTGCCGCCTTTGTTTTGGCCGATATCGTTCTGCGGCAGGTGGGGTCCTCATTCGGAGGAACCGATGAAATCAGCGGCTATGCCATGGCGATTGCCACGTCGTGGGGCATGGGGTTTGCGCTGATGGAATTGGGCCATGTCCGAATTGATTTGTTGCGTAGCCGCACCGGCCCCAAGGGCCGGGCGGTATTCGATCTGTTTTCCATGCTGGTTCTGGGCGGGGTCGTAACCTTGATCGCCGTGAAGGCATGGCCGGTACTGGACCGGTCGCTTTCCATGGGATCGCGCGCCAATACCCCGCTTGAGACATTGCTTTGGACGGTCCACCTGCCGTGGTTTGCCGGCTGGGTCTGGTTCGCGGCGATGTCCTGGTTGACGTTCCTGGCCGCACTGATGCTGGTGGCGCAGGGTAAATTCGGCGCCAGCGAGGCCGCCATCGGCGCGTTTGGCGAAGAGGAGTCGGTGTGATGATCGGTTATGTCTCTATCGGCCTTCTGGCGCTTCTGAGCCTGTCGATTCCGGTTGGCATCGTGCTGTTCCTGCTTGGTTTTGGCGTCGATACTTTCTTTAGCCCATTCCCGTTGATCCGGGGGCTTGGCAATATGGTCTGGTCGACCTCGAATAACGCCACGCTGATCGCCATTCCGTTCTTCGTGATGCTGGGCGAAATCCTTGTGCGCAGCGGGGTGGCCGCGCGGACCTATGCCGCGCTTGATAAGTGGATTTCATGGCTGCCCGGTGGCTTGGTGCACGCCAATGTCGCCACGGCGACGATGTTTTCGGCCACCTCGGGCAGCTCGGTCGCCACGGCGGCGACGGTGGCGACGGTGGCCATGCCACAGGCCGAGAAGCTGGGCTATGATCCCAAGCTGTTTTCGGGTGCGATTGCCGCGGGGGGGACACTTGGCATCATGATCCCGCCCTCGATCAACCTGATCGTTTACGGGTTCCTGACCCAAACCTCGATCCCGCAGTTGTTCCTGGCCGGGCTTGTCCCGGGTATCGGCCTTGCCGTTGGTTTTATCGTGATTACCGCGATTATATGCATAATCCGGCCCGATCTGGGCGGTGAGCGCCGGATGTTCCCGATGGCCGAGATGCTGCGCGCCCTTGTGCATCTGATCCCCATCATCCTGCTTTTCACCGTCATCATCGGCACGATCTACAAAGGCTGGGCCACCCCGACCGAGGCCGCCGCCGTGGGCGTGGCCGGGGCCGTGGTGATCGCGGCGGTTTTTGGCGGGGTCTCAACAAGGATGTTCTATGAAAGCATCCTTGGCACGGTGAAGATCACCTCGATGATCATGCTGGTGGTGCTTGGGGCCTCGTTCCTCAATTTCACGCTGGCCTCGGCGGGCTTGGGCAACGAACTCAGGCAGTTCCTTGACGGGCTTGGCCTGACGCCCCTGATGACGATCTTGGTGATTGTCGGCATCTACATCGTGCTTGGCTTCTTTATCGAGACCCTGTCGCTGATGGTGGTGACGATCCCGATCATCGTGCCCTTGGTGGTTGAGATGGGCTATGATCCGATCTGGTTCGGTATCCTGATGATCGTGTTGATCGAAATGGCCCTGATCACGCCGCCCGTGGGTCTGAACCTTTACGTGGTGCAAGGCGCGCGACAATCGGGCAAAATGAGCGAGGTCATGTTGGGGGCCGTTCCCTATGTCATGGCCATGCTGTTGATGGCGGTCGCCCTGATCGCCTTTCCTCAGATCGCCCTGTATCTGCCCGGTGCCTTGCAGTAGACGAAACCGAACGACGTTGAACCGAAGGACAGCAAGCCGATGACGCCTGCCAAGACAGATATGCGTGACGACTGGCCCCGCATCCATACCGTGGGTGTGGATGGCATGCTGGTCAGTTTCGGGCAGAGGCTGAGCGAACCGGCCAACCGCGCGGCCCTTGCCCTGCGCGCTGAACTGGAGCGGTTGTCGTGGGATGGGGTCGAGGAATGTTCAACCTCCCTGGTCTCGGCCTATCTGCGGTTTGATCCCTTGCACCTGCCGCACGCCGATTTGCAGGCACGGTTGGCAAAGCTGACAAGCGACCGGGATTGGTATCAGGCGGCGTTGCCCGAGGGCCGCAAGCTGTGGCGCATCCCCACGGTCTTTGGCACCGATCTGGCTCCGCAACTGGAGGAGGCCGCACAGGCGGCCGGGATGACGGCGAAAGAGGCGGTCACCTCGATTTCGTCAACCCAAGTGCGGGTGCAGACCATCGGCTTTGCCGCCGGACAACCCTATCTGGGCGAGTTGGACGAAGCATGGGATATTCCCCGGCAGACCGAACTGACCGAGCGGGTGCCCGAAGGGGCCCTGACCGTGGCGATCCGGCAGTTGGTCTTGTTCTCGGTCAGTACACCAACGGGGTGGCGGCATATCGGGCAGACGGGGTTTCGCCTGTTTCGCCCTGACAGTGAGGTGCCTTTCGTGCTGCGCCCCGGCGACGAGGTTCTGTTCACGCCCACCGATGCCGAGACATTGCAGAACATGCGCGAGGGCGGCCCCGATGCCGGGGCCACATCCGAGGTATTGAAATGACACGTGAGCTTATCGTGCATCGTGCTGGGCCGGGGGTCACCGTACAGGACATGGGCCGCCCCGGTTACCTTGGCTTTGGCCTTTCGCAAGGGGGGGCCGCCGACCGATTGGCCATGGCCGAAGGGGCCGCCCTTCTAGCACAGGATGGCCGGACCGCTGCGCTTGAAATGGCCGGTATGGGCGGCGAATTCGAGGCCAGCGAGGATATACGCATCGCCCTGACAGGCGCACCGATGCGCGCCGCCATCGACGGACAGCGGATCGCATGGCATGCCAGCCACGAGTTGCCAAAAGGCGCGCGCCTTGTGATCGGGGGCGCGTCGGCCGGTAGCTATGGGTACCTGCATGTCGGCGGTGGATTTGACACGCCCGAGACCCTTGAAGCGCGTAGTGCGCATTTGGCGGCAGGCTTGGGCAAGGCTGTTGCGGCGGGAGATGTCTTGCCGGTGGGGGAAGACCCCGGGCATGGGACCAACCAATGCCTTTCCGTGGAGCCCCGGTTCGAGGGAGGGACGGTGCGCGTTGTACCCAGCCTGCAAACCGATTTCTTCGGCTCAGACCAGATTGCCCGCTTTGAAAGTGCCGAGTTTCATCGCGACACACGCGGCAGCCGGATGGGTGTTCGCCTGAACGGGGCCGAGGGGTTTCATAGCGATGCCGGGTTAAGCGTACTGTCCGAAGTTGTCGTGCCGGGCGACATACAGATCACCGGCGATGGGACGCCTTTCGTGCTGCTGAGTGAGTGCCAGACGACCGGGGGATATCCGCGCATCTGTACGGTCCTGCCTTGCGATTTGCCCAAGGTGGTCCAGGCTGCACCCGGGGCGTCGCTCCGGTTCCGGTTTGTCACGCTGGAGGACGCCGTCGAGGCCGAGGCCCGCGCGGCCAGGCACCGCGACAGCCTTCGCGCGCAACGCCAACCTTTGGTTCGCAACCCGCATGAAATGCGCGATTTGCTGGCCTATCAACTGATCAGCGGTGTGACCGCTGGCAATGACATTTGAGAGGGGTTTCATGACACGTACTGTCGATCTGAACGCTGACATGGGTGAAAGTTTTGGCGATTGGACCATGGGGGACGACGCCGCGCTTTTGGGTATCATAACCTCGGCCAATATCGCCTGCGGGATGCACGCGGGCGATTGGGATGTGATGGCCCGCACCATGCAGGCCGCCAAGGCACAGAAGGTCGGCATCGGCGCGCACCCCGGCTTTCCCGATTTGCAGGGCTTCGGGCGGCGGCGGATGCATGTGCCCTTGGACAGCCTTGGAAACCTCGTGCGCTATCAACTGTGTGCGGCGCAAGGTATGGCGCGGGCACAGGGGGCTGAAGTGCGGCACCTGAAGCTGCACGGCGCCTTGGCGAACATGGCCTCGGAAAACAAAGCCATGGCACGGGCCTGTTACGAGGCCGCGCTCTCGGTGGATCCAGACATCATCGTCATGGTTCTGGCAGGCACCGCGCAACAAGCCGCGGTGCAGGAGTTGGGATGCAAAGCGGCCTGCGAGATTTTTGCCGACCGGGCCTATAACGACGACGCAACGCTGGTGGACCGCAGCCAGCCGGGCGCGGTGATCCACGACGCGGCGGCAGCGGCCAAGCGGATGGTCGAGATGGTCGGCGCCGGGGCCATCATCACCGAAAGCGGCAAGCATATTCCCACCCGGATCGACACGATCTGCTTGCATGGCGATACCACCGAAGCAGTACAGATCGCGGCCCAGGTGCGCACGGCGCTTGACGCGGATGGCGTGACGCTCAAGGCCTTCGAGGGCGCGCCGATTTAGGGTTTAGTGCGCCTCGGCCCAGTTATCGCCTTGCCCTGCGTCGACCACCAGCGGCACGTCGATCTTGACCGCCGGGTCGGCCGCGCCTTCCATAACCTCGCGGGCGGTGTCGATCAGTTTGTCGACGCCCCCTTCGGCCACCTCGAAGATCAATTCGTCGTGCACCTGTAGCAACATCTTGGCGGGCTGGCCTTCGATGGCGTCGGGCATGCGGATCATGGCGCGACGGATGATGTCGGCGGCAGTGCCCTGGATCGGCGCGTTGATCGCCGCCCGCTTGGCAAAACCGGCGCGCGGGCCTTTGGCGGAAATCTCGGGCGTGTGGATTTTGCGGCCAAAGAGGGTTTGAACAAAGCCGTGTTCCTTGGCGAAGCCCACGGTCTCGTCCATGTAGGCCTTGATGCCGGGGAAGCGTTCGAAATAGCGGTCAATGAAGCCCTGCGCGTCTTTGCGCGGGATGCGCAGGTTACGGGCAAGCCCAAAGCCGGAAATGCCGTAGATCACACCGAAGTTGATGGCCTTGGCCTGACGGCGAATTTCCGGTGTCATCTCGTCCATCGGGACGTCGAACATTTCCGAGGCGGTCATGGCGTGAATATCCTGCCCCTCGCGGAAGGCCTCTCTTAACGCGTCGATGCCCGCGACATGGGCCAGAATGCGCAATTCGATCTGTGAATAGTCAAGGCTGACAAGGCGGTTGCCCTTCTCCGCGACAAAAGCCTCGCGGATACGGCGGCCTTCTTCGCTTCGGACCGGGATGTTTTGCAGGTTGGGGTCGGTCGAGGCCAAGCGCCCGGTGCTGGCCCCGGTTTGCACATAGGATGTATGCACGCGGCCTGTGTCGGGGTCGATATGATCCTGAAGCGCGTCGGTGTAGGTGGATTTGAGCTTGGACAGCGCCCGCCAATCCAGCACCCGCGCCGGCAGGTCATGCTCAGTCGCCAGATCCTCCAGCACATCCGCGCCGGTGGCATAGGCCCCGGTTTTCCCCTTCTTGCCGCCTTCAAGGCCCATCTCGTCGAACAGGATTTCGCCCAACTGCTTGGGCGAGCCGACGTTGAACTTGCGGCCTGCCAGCCCGTGAATTTCTTCTTCCAGTTCGGCCATCTTCTGGGCGAACTTGCCGGACATGCGCGACAGGGTCTCGCGGTCCACCTTGATGCCGTTACGCTCCATCCGGGCCAGGATGGGCGAGAGGGGGCGTTCGAGGGTTTCGTAAACCGTGGTCACCTTTTCCTGATGTAATTGCGGTTTGAACGTCATCCAAAGGCGCAGGGTGATATCGGCATCTTCGGCGGCATATTTCACCGCGTCGTCAATTGGCACGCGGTCAAAGGTGATGGCGGATTTGCCGCTGCCCAGAAGCTCCTTGATCAGGATCGGCGTATGGCTGAGGTAACGTTCCGACAGCGTATCCATGCCGTGCCCATGGATGCCGGAATTCAGCGCGTAGGACATAAGCATCGTGTCATCAATCGGCGCGACGGCGATATCGTGGCGGGCGAAAATCTTGGCGTCGTATTTCATGTTCTGCCCGATCTTGAGGATGGCATCATCCTCAAACACGGGTTTCAGCGCCTTGAGCGCCTGATCCATCGGCAATTGCCCGTCCGCGAGGGCATCGGTACTGAACAAGTCATCCGTCGCCCCGTCACGGTGGCCAAGCGGGATGTAGCACGCCTGCCCCGGTTCAACGCTGAGCGAGATACCAACCAACAATGCCTGCATTTCATTGAGCGATGTGGTCTCGGTATCGACGGCAACGTATCCGCGCGCCTTGATCCGGTCGATCCACGCCTCAAGCGCCTTCATGTCCGAGACACGCTCGTATTTTTCGGGGTCGATGGCGGGCCAATCGGGCGCTTCTTCCACCGGGTCGGCCCCGGCGGGGTTGGTATCGGGAATGACCGGTACCTCGGCCCCAAGGGTTTCCGCGATACGCTTGGACAGCGTACGGAACTCCATTTCCGCAAGGAACCCCAGAAGGGTGTCGGGGTCAGGATCGCGCAGGTCCAGATCATCCAGCGTGAAATCGAGCGGGGTGTCGCAATCAAGCTGCACCAGTTTCTTCGACAGCTCGATCTGTTCGCGTTTCTCGATCAGGGTTTCACGGCGCTTGGGTTGTTTGATTTCCTCGGCGCGGTTCAAAAGCTCTTCCAGAGAGCCGAATTCATTGATCAGAAGGGCCGCGGTTTTGATCCCGATGCCCGGCGCGCCGGGCACGTTATCGACGCTATCGCCCGCCAGGGCCTGCACATCGACGACCTTGTCAGGGGTGACGCCGAATTTTTCCTCCACGCCTTCAGAATCAATGCGGCGGTTTTTCATGGCGTCGAACATTTCCACGCCGGCGCCGACAAGCTGCATCAGGTCCTTGTCGGAGGACACGATGGTCACCCGTCCGCCAGCCTCGCGCGCCTGACAGGAAAGCGTCGCGATGATATCGTCGGCCTCGTACCCTTCGATTTCCTTGCAGGCGATGTTGAAGGCCTCGGTCGCGCGGCGGGTCAGCGGAATTTGCGGGCGCAAATCCTCGGGCATTTCATCGCGGTTGGCCTTGTATTGATCGTAAAGATCATTGCGGAAGGTATGGCTGCCCTTGTCAAAAATCACCGCGATATGGGTGGGGGCATCGTTGCCGGTGCTGTTGCCGTCGATATACCGCTGCAACATGTTGCAGAACCCCGAGACCGCGCCGATCGGCATGCCATCGGATTTCCGGGTAAGCGGCGGCAGCGCATGATAGGCGCGGAAGATGAAAGCCGAACCATCAATCAGATGCAGGTGGCATCCTTTTCCAAAAGACATGGACCGCCCCCCATCAGGCTTTAATTATTGAGTCGTGGCGCGGCGCGCGCAAATCAGCTTGCGCTGACCGTACCTTCGAAATCGCGGTGGATGTATTTGCAATCGCAATAGGGGCATTCCACGTATCCCGTTTCATGCGGGATCTGCAGCCATACGCGCGGATGGCCCAAAGCCCCTTCGCCCCCGTCACAGGCGACGCGATAGCTGTCGACTAGCTTGCTTTCCGGAGCCTTTGTTACCATCGGGGCGTTTCCTTTTGCCGATCTTTCCACTAGGTCCGAATATGAGCGATCCGAAAGGCAGGGGCAAGGGGACCATGGGCGAGAACGCCATTGAAATACGCGGCTTGCGCAAGTCATATGCCGCAAGCAAGGGCGCACCGGTCAAAGAGGCGCTGAAAGGTGTGGACCTGGATATCCCGCAAGGGTCTGTTTTCGGTCTGTTGGGGCCGAATGGGGCTGGCAAATCGACATTGATCAATATTCTGGCCGGGCTGGTGGTGAAAACCGAAGGGCAAGTGACGATCTGGGGCTTTGATCAGGATGTGAACCCCCGGCAAAGCCGCGCCTCTATCGGGGTCATGCCGCAGGAATTGAACCTTGATCCCTTCTTTACCCCGCGCGGAGCCCTGGATGTTCAGGCGGGCCTGTATGGCGTGCCGAAAAGGCAGCGGCGCAGCGATGAAATCCTTCGGCTTGTCGGGCTTGAGGACAAGGCCGAGGCCTATGCCCGGACGCTTTCGGGCGGGATGCGGCGGCGGCTTTTGCTGGCCAAGGCGCTTGTGCATACGCCGCATGTTCTGGTGCTGGACGAACCGACGGCGGGCGTGGATATCGAGTTGCGCCAGATGTTGTGGGAAAACGTGCGCCGTTTGAACCGCGAAGGCATGACCGTGATCCTGACCACCCATTACCTCGAAGAGGCCGAGGAAATGTGCGACGAAATCGCGATCATCAACCAGGGGGATTTGGTGGCACGCGACAGTACGGCGAACCTGCTAAGCCGTCTGGACGGAAAGTGCATGGTGATCCAGCCTGATAAGACCCCCGAAACCCTACCCGAGGCGCCGGGAATCGAAGTGGAAACCCGGCCCGATGGGTCATTGGCACTCAGTTATCAGGCACGGGAAACCTCGGCCGAGGCGGTGCTGGAGGCGGTGCGCGGCGCGGGCATCCGCATCCGCGATGTGAAGACCGAACAAGCCGATTTGCAGGATGTCTTCCTTGAACTGACCCGGTCGCGGTAAGGCCGTCACCCCTGATCCCGGGCCTTTATAGCCGCTTCGATCCGGTCCAGCCGGGCCATGACCTCGTCCCGGTAGCTGTCGGTTTTCTCGACATCCTCTTCGTGATGGGCATCCTGCATCGAGTTCACGATCAGACCCACGACAAGGTTCACCACGGCGAAGGTCGTAACCAAGATGAAGGGCACAAAGAAGACCCACGCATAGGGATAGACCTCCATCACCGGGCGGACGATGCCCATGGACCACGATTCAAGCGTCATGATCTGGAACAGCGAGTAGCCCGAGCGCCCGAGTGTGCCGAACCATTCGGGGAAAGCCTCACCAAAGAGCTTGGTCGACATCACGGCGGCGATGTAGAAAATCAGCCCGGTCAGAAGGAAAACCGAGCCCATGCCGGGGAGCGCGCTCATCAACCCTTCGACCACGCGGCGCAGGGACGGTGTAACCGACAGCACCCTGAGCAAACGCAGGATACGCAGCGCGCGCAGCACCGAAAGCCCCTGTGCCGCCGGAATGAGCGAAATGCCGACGATCACGAAATCAAAGATGTTCCAGCCGCGCCTGAAAAAGCCGAAACCCCGCGCCGTTAGCTTCGCGGCAATTTCGACCACGAAGATTGCAAGGCATATCTTGTCGAGCATCACGATCAGCGGTCCGGCCATCTCCATCACGGGTTTCGATGTTTCCAACCCAAGGATGGCGGCGTTGAAAAGGATAACGCCAAGGATGAAATTCTGCACCGCGCGCCGATCAACGACCGCGCCTATTTTCTCTCGAAATGTCATGTTTCGGCCCTGTAAATCCTTCGCAAGGATATGGGGCGAAATGGACCAGCCTGCAAGCCGTCGAACGACAAACGGCCCGGCGCAATCTGCGCCGGGCCGTTGTTGGGATCGGAACCGCCGGTACCGATATGCGGATCTTAGCCCTCTTTCTTGATTTCCACCGAATGGGGATAGGGGATCGAAACGCCCGATTTGTCGAAGGCTTCCTTGACCGCCTTGGTCATCTCGAACTTCAGGTCCCAGTAATCCGCGGCGTTGCACCAGAGGCGCGCGGTCAAATCCACGCTGCTATCGCCAAGGTTGGTGACGCGCACCCACGGGGCGGGGTCTTCATGCACGCGGGCGTCGGCCTTGGCCAGATCGAGGATGATCCCCATGGCCTTGTCGGCGTCATCGCCATAGTCGATGCCAAAGGTCATATCCACGCGACGGGTATCGTGATGCGAAAAGTTGGTGATGATCGCGCCCCAAGCCTGACCATTCGGGACGATGATCTGCACGTTGTCCGGTGTCACCAGTTCAGTGATGAACAGGTTGAGGTCCTTGACCGTGCCTGCCGTGCCGCCGATATCGACATACTGGCCCAGTTTATAGGGCCGGAACAGGATCAGCATGAAACCTGCCGCCAGATCGCTAAGCGTGCCTTGCAGGGCAAGACCGATGGCCAAGGTCGCAGCACCCAGAACCGCGACAAGCGACGTCGCCTCGATCCCGAAGATGCCCAGCACCGCCACAAGCACCATGATCAGGATGACCCATTTCACGATGGAGGCCACGAAATTGCCAAGCGTGTTGTCGATATTCTCGTTTGCGTTGACCTTGCGGCGGACAAGGCCGCTGACCATGCCGGCGACCATCCAGCCGATGATCAGGACGACAAGCGCCTTCACCGCGTTGATAACCAAAGGCGCATAAGCGCCCATCGAATCCATAATTGCTTCCATCAAAGCCCCCAGAATTTATGTTGCGTCGGCCCAATGCCGCCCGCTTCCAGATGCGCGAATACATCGCATGAACCCTGCCCTCTAGGGGTCTTTTGTCAAGGATTTCCCCGCATGCGGATGCGGTTCACCCCGGCAAACTGCCGTCCAGAACATAGCGCAGGATTTGCACCACCTGCACAGGCTCTCTCGCCATGGCAAGGGCGGCGGCATCAACCTCTTTCAAGGCGTGGTCGTGTTCAGGTTGTTGCAGGATGATCAACGATTTGCCAAGGGCCGCAGCATAGCCCGCATCGAAGGCGGCGTTCCATTGCTTGTACTTTTCACCGAAGCGGACGACCACGACATCGGCATCGGCGATACCCTTGCGGGTGCGGATGGCATTGACCATGGCGCCCTTGTGATCGTGCCAATACTTGTCATCCTCGGCGCCAAGGATCGCCACGCCGCAATCATCGCTGGCTCCATGATCGGTGACCGGGCTTTTGAAAGTCACATCAAGGCCCTTGGCCCCCTCGATGATTTGTTCTCGCCAGTCGGTATGAATTTCGCCGGAAAGATAGACGTTCAGGGTCATGCGGTCCTCGGGTGATTGATGTTGCGTTCTTCGCTACATAACGCGCTTGGCCTGCAACGTCACCCAAAGGCTTCCGCCAAGTGGCGACCAGTGCTACGCTTGGACTCGGTTACGATTTCAAGGAGATACCCAATGCGCATGTTGCACCTGTTCGCAGGGCTTTTGACACTTGGCCTTTTGCCTGGCCCCGGCCATGCGGCTGATCTTGTTTCACAGATCGTGAACAACGCCGAAAACACCTGTGCCAGCTTTGAAAACGGGGAATTCGCGCAAGGGGATGCGGTGACAAAGATCGACCTGACCGGCGATGGCCAAGCTGATACCCTGGTGGAAGAAAGCCGGTTTTCCTGCAGTTCCGCGGCCTCGATGTATTGCGGTAGCGGCGGATGTATGCTGCACGCGATTGTTGGTGATAAAAGCTGGAGATTTCAGGCGGAAGGCTGGCGCATGATCGAATGGGATGGCCGGCCCATCCTGTTGATCGCGCGCGATGGCGGGTGGTGCGGCGGCGCGGGCGCACAGCTATGCTATGAGGCTGTCACGTGGAGCAACGGCGACATGCTGACCGTCATGCCGCCGCCGCAATAAGGATTAGCCCCGCAGGGTGCCGCCAGTCGCCTTTTCAACCTTCTCGACGATCTTCTTCGAGACCGCATCGATATCGGCTTCTTTCAGGGTCTTGTCGGTGGGTTGCAGACGCACCGTGACGGCGAGGGATTTCTTGCCCTCACCAAGGCTGCCGCCGATGAACTCATCGAAGACGCGCACGTCTTCGATCAGCGCCTTGTCGGCCCCGGCCGCGGCATTGACCAGTGTCAGCGCCTCAACCTCTGCCCCCACGACGAAGGCAAAGTCACGTTCGACCGCCTGCAAATCGCTGACCGTCATCGCCCCGCGCGAGGCGGTCTTCTTGCGCGGCAGGGGGATTTCGGCGGGGAAAAGCGTGAAGGCCACGGCAGGCCCTTTGACATCCATCTGTTCCAGCACCCGGGGGTGAAGTTCACCGAAAATGCCCAGCACCTTCTTGGGTCCAAGGCAGATTTTGCCGTGCCGCCCGGGGTGCCACCATTCCCTTGCCCCGCGCAGGATTTGCACCTTGGTGGGGGCCCCCATGGCCGACAACACCGCTTCGGCATCCGCCTTTGCATCGTACAGGTCTACAAGCCGAGAAGCGCCATGCACGTCCTTGGGCCCGGTGCGCCCGACAAGCAAACCGCTTACAAGCAAATGCTGGTCCGTCGGCTCCCCCCCGTGAAAGGCATTTCCGACCTCGAAAAGCGCCAAATCCATCTGACCGCGCGCCTGATTGCGTGCCGCTGCCTGCAATAGCCCCGGAAGCAAGGCGGGGCGCAAGTGGCTCATTTCCGAGCTGATCGGGTTGGCCAGCATGGTGGCATCACCGCCGCCGCCAAAGCGCGCGGCGCTGTCGCGATCAATGAAGCTGTAGGTGACACATTCGTTATAGCCCAAGGCCGCCGTGGTGCGGCGCGCGGCCTGTTCGCGGCGTTGCATCGGGCTCAGGATCGGCTTGGGCACACCCACCTGCACACGCGCCAAGGGCTTGCCTTCGAGTTTGGTCAGCGAGGCCACCCGCGCCACTTCTTCCACCAGATCGGCCTCGCCCATGACATCTGGGCGCCAGCTTGGCACATGGGCCATGTCGCCCTCAAGGCGGAAGCCAAGGGCCGTCAACGTCTGGCGTTGTTCGGCCTCGGGGATGTCCATTCCGACCAGCGATTGCACCCGCGCGGGATCAAGCCGGTAGGCGCGGCTGACATCGGGCACTTCGCCTGCAACGACCACCTCGGACGGCTCACCGCCGCAGAGATCAACGATCATCCGGGTGGCCAGTTCGATCGCCTCCATGTTGAAACCCGGATCGATGCCGCGTTCGTTGCGATAGCGCGCGTCGGAATTGATCTTGAGCGCGCGACCCGTGGTGGCGATTTGCACGTGGTCCCAGACAGCAGCCTCAAGAAAGACATTGGTGGTTTCTTCGGTGCAACCCGTTGAAAGGCCGCCCATAATTCCGCCGATGCTTTCCACGCCGGTGTCATCGGAAATCACCACTTGGCCGGGGCCGAAGGTGTACTCCTTTTCGTCCAAGCCCATCAGGGTTTCGCCGCCATCGGTGCGGTGCACCCGCAGGTCACCGGTGACCTTGTCGGCATCGAAGACATGCAAGGGACGGTTGCGGTCGAAGGTGAAGAAATTGGTCACATCCACAAGCGCCGAGATAGGGCGCAAACCGATGGCGCGCAGGCGATCCTGAAGCCATTCGGGCGAAGGGCCGTTCTTGACGCCCTTGATCAAGCGCCCGGCAAAAACCTCGCAGCCGCTGTCGCGCGTGTCTTCATCAATCGTCACGGTGATCGGGCAAGGGAATTGGCCCTCGACCTGCGCCTCCGGCGCGGGCTTCATCGTGCCAAGCCCGCGCGCCGCGAGATCAAGCGCGATACCCCGCACGCCAAGCGCATCGGGGCGGTTGGGGGTAATGGCGATCTCGATCACCGGGTCGACCTTGGCCGGATCATTGACCGCCAGCCAATCGGTGAACCTCTCGCCCACCTCGCCCGAGGGCAGCTCGATAATGCCATCGTGTTCCTCGGAAAGCTCCATCTCGCGCTCGGAGCACATCATCCCGTAGCTTTCGATCCCGCGGATCTTGCCAACGCCAATTGTTGTATCGATTCCAGGCACATAGACACCGGGCTTGGCGACAACCACGGTGATACCCTCGCGGGCATTGGGGGCGCCACAGATGATCTGAGTCTGGCCGTCGTCGGTCTCGACCTGGCAGACCTTAAGCTTGTCGGCGTCGGGGTGTTTCTCGGCGGAGACCACCTTGCCGATGGTAAACTCGGAAAGCCGTTCGGCGGGGTTGGAAATCTCTTCCACCTCAAGGCCCAGATCGGTCAGGGCCTCGGCGATCTCGGCCACGCTGGCCTCGGTCTCAAGATGGTCTTTCAACCACGACAGGGTGAATTTCATCGGCTTTCATCCACGGATAAACAAGGGTTCCGGGGACGTTTAGCCCATATGAATGACCGGGAAAACCCCAAGCCAATTCCCTTTCTTCTGGCCGAAAATATCCTCGGGGTGAATTGGCCAAAGGCCAAGAGGGGGCAACGCCCCCTGCCCTGCACGACGAATGATATCCGGGTCCATGGTGCCAACCGAAACGACCGCCAAGGCACGGGAGCAATCCATGTACAGAACGTACAGAACATAGTGACTTTTGTACAAAACCCGCCGATCACTCCCGCGCGCGGTTTGCCAGTTCATCAATCTTGCCCATGCGCCAAAGCTGTACCTCGCGGGCCAGCCGAAGCGATGGCTTGAGGCAGAAGAAAACCGAGCCGACAACGAACAACCATATCGCCGTTGTCTCGTACTCGGGCCAGAAGAACAGGATCGAGCCGACCAGAAAGGAAATCGCGGCGATGAAATCGGCCACGGTATGGGCGATCTCATAGGCGGCAAAGACGCGGCGGGTATCGGCGCTGCGCTGGCGGGCTTCATGTGAGAACAGGCGCATGGCGGGACTCCGGGTTGGATAAAGTTTCTTTCGAAGGTGGCGGGTTGAGATAGAAGAGGCAAGTGGGACATCGGGCGCGTTTTCTTGAAAAGAAAACGGTCCGGAATTTTTTCAAAATTCCGGCGAAGGTGCATGAAAGCCGCGCCAAAGACGACGCGCGCGGGGGCGATTGGTGCGTAGGGGCTATGGTGCTTTATGGTGGCCGTGTCCGTAGAACCGTTGGCGGTGCTCTGTGGTTGCCAAAAAGCCGCCGCGTCACGCCGAAGGCGTGCCCCCATCATGTCGGCGCCCCTTTGGGGCGACGGGGCGCATCGGCTTTGGCGCGGCGGGCCTGCGGCCCTTGATTCCGCGACATACGGCGCTTGATGGAAGCCTTAGCGGCTCAACCCACCGTGCAACGTCGGCTGGTCCAGCGAGGCAAAGCCATAGTGGCGCAGCCAGCGGAGATCGGAATCGAAAAACGCGCGCAGGTCGGGGATGCCGTATTTCAGCATGGCGATCCGGTCGATGCCCATGCCGAAGGCAAAGCCCTGCCATGCCGCCGGGTCGATGTTACCCGCCATCAGCACCTTGGGGTGCACCATGCCGGAGCCGAGGATTTCGAGCCAGTCGTCACCTTCGCCGATTTTCAAGGTGCCATCGGCCCATGAGCAGCGAATGTCGACCTCGGCCGAGGGTTCGGTGAACGGAAAGTGCGAGGCGCGGAAGCGCAGTTCGACCCCGTCAACCTCGAAAAACGCGCGGCAGAACTCCTCCAGCACCCATTTCAGGTTGGCCATGGAGATGTCTTTATCAATCGCCAGCCCCTCGACCTGATGGAACATCGGCGTGTGGGTCTGGTCATAGTCGGCGCGATAGACGCGGCCCGGGCAGATCACGCGGATGGGCGCGCCCTGCGCCTCCATCGAGCGGATTTGCACCGGCGAGGTATGGGTCCGCAGCACATGCGGCGGGCGGTTGTCGCCTTCGGCACGGTGCATGTAGAAGGTGTCCATCTCGGCCCTTGCGGGATGGTGGCCGGGGATGTTGAGCGCGTCGAAATTGTGCCAATCGCTTTCCACCTGCGGGCCTTCGGCCACGGCAAAGCCCATGTCGGCAAAGATCGCGGTGACCTCCTCGGTGACCTGGCTGACCGGGTGGATCGTGCCCATGCGGCGGGAGCGGGCGGGCAGAGTGACATCCAGCCATTCGGCGCGCAGACGTTCATCAAGCGCAGCATCGGAGAGCGCCTGCTTCTTGGCGGCAAGGGCGCTGTTGATCTCGTCCTTGAGGGCGTTGAGCTTGGGGCCCATGACCTGCCGTTCCTCGGGGGTCATCTTGCCCAACTCGCGCATTTTCAGGCTGATCTCACCCTTCTTGCCGACGGCCTGCACGCGCAGGCCTTCGAGGGTGGATTCGTCGCCCGCATTCGCGATGGCGGCAAGGTACTTGTCTCTGAGGTCGTCCATGAGCCTATCCCTTTGGTCTTGGGCGCTCTGCTATACCTTTGGGACGGGTGAGACAAGGTGCTTGGGGTCAGAGGCCGCGCAGATAATCGGCGGTAAAGCGGGCGTAACCATCGGCGGTGACGCGATGGTGGCCTTTCATGTGCTCATGCAGCGCGGGAAGCTGGTGAAAGGGCACCTGTGGCAGGCTGTGGTGTTCGACATGATAGGGCATGTTCCACGCCAGAAAGCGCACAACGCGGTTGGTAAAGGTGGTGCGGGTGTTTTCCAGCATATTGGCGACAAAGGCACAGCGGCCATGCTCGGCCAGAAGGTAAAGCCGCAGGAACGGCTGACCCAGAAGGCAAGGCAGGATCCAGACCCAGAAAAGCAAGGGGGTAACAAGCAGGGTAAGGACGCAGAGCGCATAACCCGCAAGCATCACGCACGCCTCGAACCGGATACGGGCGTGGGCGCGTTTCGGGGTGTAATCGCCCGGATCGTGGCCAAGGACATTGCCGAGGGTTTGCCGCGCCATGCCCCACCAATAAGGCAGGCCGCTGATATGGGTCAGGTAGGCGGGCCATGTTTCGGGCTTGGCGCCCGAAAGAAGCTCGGGGTCTTTATCGGGGATATTGGTGTGGCGATGATGGGCAAGGTGGAAATAGCGGAACCATTCGAACGGGTTGAGGATCAGGAAGCCGGTGATACGCCCCACCCATTCGTTAAGCCAGGCGGTGGCGAAAGGGGTTTTGTGGGTGGCCTCATGTTCGAGGGTGAACAGGAAACAGATCGCAACCCCCTGCCCCAAAAGCGCCAGTTGCCAGAGCGGCCAGCCCATGGCGATCCAGATCGCGAAGCCCACGATCAAGGCAGAATGGCCCGCGAGATGTCGCAGGCCGGGGGCGTCCGACCGGGCGTTGAGCCGGGCCAGATCTTCGGTTTGAATCGTGGAAACGAGGGTTTTGTGATCCATGACCCGGATAGTTTATGCCGGGGTCACGGCCTTGTCACGCGGCGTCGACGAAGGTGTTGCAGGCCGGTTTGACGCGTTCGTTACATTGGCCGCTGGCTTTGCCACCGTTGACCTCGCGGTCATGCGCCTCAAGCAGGCGGCGGGCCTTTTCACTCGGAAACCGGTGTTGATCGTTACTGGCATCGAAGGGCATTGCGTCGCTCCTGTTGTCCAAGCCTCGTGGGCATTTGCTAGGGTGAAAGATGCAAGGCGAATCTGGTGTTAATTGGGCGTTTCCAAGAATTCTGCCGTGGTGTCGGCCACATTTCCGCCCAAAGCGGTGTGCCTTGCCCCCGCGGCACGCACGTCGGGCGAAACGCTTTGGAGCAGGGCAATGAAAAGCGCCGCCGGGTTGGTCCCGACGGCGCTTTTTGTCGTCCCTCGTGCGACTGGCTTATTGGGCCAGGGCGCTTTTTGCCTGGTCGACGATGGCGCCGAAAGCGGCCGGCTCGCGAACGGCGAGATCGGCCAGAACCTTACGGTCCACTTCGATACCGGCCAGGTTCAGGCCATTGATGAAGCGCGAGTATGTCAGCGCTTCGTCATGGGCGCGCACGGCGGCGTTGATCCGCTGGATCCACAGCGCACGGAAATTACGCTTGCGGTTCTTGCGGTCGCGCGTGGCGTACTGGTTGGCCTTGTCGACGGCCTGACGCGCCACCTTGAAGGTGTTCTTGCGACGGCCATAATAGCCTTTTGCGGCTTTGGTGACTTTCTTGTGACGGGCGTGGGTTACTGTCCCACCTTTAACGCGTGCCATATGTCAGTTCTCCTTGGCCTTAGCGGGAATAGGGCATCATCGGGCGGACGATCTTGGCGTCTGCCTCGGACATTACCGTGGTACCACGGGCATCGCGGATGAACTTGTTGGTACGCTTGATCATGCCGTGGCGCTTACCGGCCTGGCCGGTTTTGATCTTGCCATTGGCTGTGACCTTGAACCGCTTTTTGCAGCTCGACTTCGTCTTCATCTTGGGCATTTCCGGCTCCTTCTTAGTTCGGGTCGGTCGTTATGCGCGACTCGGCATGCCACTTAGGCCGGTCCCGCAGACAGAGGCGCCATATACGCGCGTGACGCTGTCTTGGCAAGCGGAAATCCGTATGCGCGCCAGTGTTGACCAAGCGCATCGACCAAGACCGCCCGCATCGCGCGGGGTCGTCAAAGCAATAGGCGTCAGGTGAGATACCTTGCAATCACCTGCACGAAGATGTTGGGGATTTCGTTGATGGCATAGCCGCCCGGTTTCGTTCCCAAGGCATAAATCACAAGGGCACCGCCCGCGAGAATCGTGAACGCCGCGACCCGCGGGGCGCGACCTTCGGTGATGGCCGAGACAATCGACGGGACAGAGAAAACCAACAGGACAAAGCCAATGACGAAAGCCAGATCCGGGTCCATGGTTGGTCTCCTACACTACTCTTGCACACTACACTTGACGGAACAGAGGGAATATTAGCCCGGTTCGGTCGCGTAAATCAAACTTTCCTGACAGGGGGCCACGCGCAGAATGTTGGTTGTCCCCGGAACATTGAAGGGCACGCCCGCGGTAACGACAATCTGATCCAGCGCCTCGGCATAGCCTTGGTCACGGGCCGCGCCCGCAGCGCTGAGGACGGCCTGTTTGAAGCGCTCAAGCTCACCCGTCATGACACAGTTCACCCCCCAGCTGAGGGCGAGGCGCCGGGCCGTGCCACGCATGTTGGTCATGGCCATGATCGGCACACGGGGGCGTTCGCGGGCCGTCAGAAGGGCGGTGGTGCCCGATTGGGTAAAGCAGCAGATGACCTTGATATCCGTGGTTTCGGCAATCTCGCGGGCGGCGGCAACGATGCCATCGGCAACGGTTGTGCGGCTGGCCTTGCGCGAGGCTTCGATGACCTCGCGGTAGGTCGGGTCGTCCTCGACCTCGCGGGCGACATTGTCCATGGTGGTCACGGCCTCGACCGGGTAATCCCCCGCCGCCGATTCCGCCGACAGCATGATCGCGTCGGAGCCTTCGTAGATAGCGGTGGCCACATCCGACACCTCGGCGCGGGTGGGCATTGGCGATTCGATCATCGATTCAAGCATCTGGGTGGCGACGATCACCGGCTTGGCCATGGACCGGCACCGGCGCACAAGGCGCTTCTGGATCGGCGGCACGTTCTGAACGGGCAGTTCCACCCCCAGATCGCCGCGCGCCACCATGATCCCGTCCGAGGCATCGAGGATCGCGTCAAAGCGCTCAACGGCTGCGGGCTTCTCGATTTTCGACAGGATCGCGGCACGGCCCTTGGCCAGATCGCGGGCCTCGATCACATCCTCGGGGCGTTGTACGAAACTGAGCGCAAGCCAATCGACGCCGAGATCGCAGACAAATTCCAGATCCTTGCGGTCTTTTTCCGACAGGGCGGCGAGGGGCAGCACCACGTCGGGCACGTTCACGCCCTTGCGGTTTGAGATGGTGCCACCGATGACAACCTCGGTCTGGGCGTAATCCTTGCCGCAGTCGGTAACTTTCAGGCGGATTTTACCATCGTTGACCAGCAGGGTCGCCCCCACTTCGAGGGCTGCGAAAATCTCGGGGTGGGGCAGGCAAACGCGACTGGCGTCGCCTTCGGCTTCGTCCAGATCAAGACGGAAGGGCGCGCCTTCCTCCAGCTCTTCTTCGCCATTGGCAAAGGTGCCGACGCGCAGCTTGGGGCCTTGCAGGTCGGCCAGGATGGCGATCGGGCTTTGCAACTCTTCCTCGACCTGCCGGATGATGCGGTGTTTCTCGGCGATCTCCTCATGGAGGCCGTGGCTCATGTTCAGGCGGAACACATCGGCGCCCGCTTCGTGCAGCGCACGGATTGTATCGTAATCCGAGGACGCGGGGCCAAGGGTGGCCACGATCTTGACGTTGCGGTGGCGTCTCATGCGGGGGTGTCCTTGCGTTTCAATATCTTCAAAGTCGCGCTGTCGGTGTCCCGTGCCAAGCCCGGCCTGTCAATGCCTTAAGGACACGAGGCGGGTTTTGCCAGGGAATTGTTAGCGCTATCATAGGTGATGCGAATTTATTACTCAATTCACTTCTGCCTGCAATTGTCATAGAGGGTGCCAAAAGGACTTAACAGGCGCATGACGTACACTCCGTTTTACATCGAAGGGGCAGACCGCCCCGCCCGTTGGCTTATTACCTGTGACCACGCGGCCAATACCGTGCCGCCCTTCGTGAATGGGGGCAGCCTTGGCTTGGCCGAGACGGATATGACCCGCCATATCGCCTATGACGTGGGCGCGGCGGGATTGGCGCGAGGCTTGGGCGAAGCCATGGGTGCGCCGGTGATCCTGTCGAATTTCTCGCGCCTAGTGATTGATCCGAACCGGGGCGAGGACGACCCGACCCTTTTGATGAAGCTTTACGACGGCACGATCATTCCGACCAATCGCCACGCCGAAGACGAGGAATTGGAGTTGCGGCTGAACCGCTGTTACCGACCCTATCACACGGCCTTGGCGGAACTGGCCGCGCGACGGGACGATACGATCATCGTTTCGATCCACAGCTTTACACCGCAATTGCAGGGGCGCCCGCCGCGGCCTTGGCATGTGGGGGTGCTTTATGCCGCCGATGAGCGGTTAAGCCGCCCGTTGATCGCCCGGCTGCATCGAGAACACGATCTTTGCATCGGTGAAAACCAGCCCTATGGCGGGCACCTGCCCGGCGATGCCATCGCGCGCCACGCGATCGCCTACCAGCGGCCCAATGTCTTGATCGAGTTGCGCAACGACCTGATCGCGGCCGAGGCCGATCAGGCGGCATGGGCCAAGAGATTGGCACCGATTTTGCAAGAGGCTGCGGAAACCGCGGGCGTCTAGCCGGTTTTGATCGGGCAGCGCGCCTTTTCCCCTTGCCTTGAGACAGGTCAGGCCGTTTCATTCCGGTAATGGACTAAGGGGGTGAACCATGCGCAAAACGCTTGGGGCCGGTGTGTTGATTGCCGGTGTGGCCGGTCTTGGGCTTTGGGGCGCGAACCACCAGGCCGGAACCATGGAAGCCAAGATTGCACAGGCAGCAACCGGCGTGGCCGATGGCGCGATCCATCGGGTCGAGACCCGTGTTGCGGGCCGTGACATCACCGCGCGCGGTATTGCCGACGACGCGGCGGAGCGCGATGCAATCATCGCCGCATTGGACGAGGTGCATGGCCGCCGCGTGGTGCGCGATGAGATCGAGGTTCTGGAAACCATCCGCCCCTATACCCTGTCGGCCACCCGTGGCGGCGGCGACACCGAGTTTTCCAAGCGGGTGCAAGGCGGCGACGTTTATTGAGGTACAACCTCAAACTGTTGCATTGGCTTGAACCTCTCAGTGTCGCGGGTGGCTTTGTAGGTCACCCGACGACAGCCGGTTTCAGGGTTAAAGTGCGGATGCGGATAAAGGCGGTCGGGAAGTTCGAATTCGGCGCAAACCTCGAAAATCCTGTCTGACAAGCGGTTATAGCGATAGGGCCTGTCAGTGAAGCGGTCTGTCAGTTGCGGTGCCGGACAGGCCGGGTTTTCATCCATGGTTTCTGGCAGGGTTTGGCCATTGTCATTGGCAAGGCAGATCACATGCTGCTGCAGGCTTTGAAGATCGGCGGCGCGCGTCTTGTCGCGGCTTTCCATGCGCCCTGTCTCGGGGCCGCCCACGATCCAGAATCCGGCGGCCAGGGCCGCCACGACCCCCGCGCCAAGCAGGAATTGGGGAAACGCGTTATTCGCCATCGTCATCCTCCGCCAATTGTGCGCGATAATAAAGGAAGATCACGCCCGACACCGCGGCGACAACGGCGGATTTCGACAGGAACTTGAGCGTCGCCTCGCCATTGAGAAACGTAAAGAGCACGAAAACCAACGTGCCCAAAAGCGACAACGCGGCAAGGAACAGCACGACATAGCCCACCCATTTGCGCACCACCGAGCGGCGCAGGCCCTTGTCGGTTTGCACCGCGCGATTGGCGCGGCGATTGAGCCACGCAAAAAGCGGGAAAAACACGATGAGCGCCGCCATGGACCACCGGATGGACGACAGCCGGTAATAAGGGCGATGGTCAGCTTCGGGTTCGGGCCAAGCAAAATCAATCAGGTTCACCCCGAGCATCGTCAAGTGCCACGCGGTCATGCCCAATGCGATGAAGATCAGGCCATAAAGAAACGCTTCGCGCGCCGAAACGAAGGGGCGCGGGCGCGGCACGGGGGGCAAGAAGGCGGTATCGTCCCACGCCTTGAGGCCGGTATCAATTTCGGCGTTTGTCCAACCGGCCTGATGCAGGGCTTGCTGTATCTCGGTGCGCGAACGCCCCGCGTTCAGCGCCTCTTGTACGAAGTCGGCGATTTGATCGGAGTTCTTCATGGGGCCCCTTTCCGGCCTTGCGGCCATACCAGATCACACCAATAAAAGACGGTGCGCCTTGACAGCCGTCAAGTCAGGTCTGCCCTAAAGCCAATCGCGCAGGACCGGGATAAGGGGAATATCCGCCGGGGGCATGGGATAGTCGCGCAATTCGTTCACACGCGCCCATTTCAGGGTTTGCCCCTCGCGGCCCCGCGGGAAACCTTCCCATCTGCGGCAGGCATAGAGCGGCATGAGAAGGTGAAAATCCTCGTAGCTGTGGCTGGCGAAGGTCAGCGGCGCGAGGCAGCTTTCCCATGTGTCGATGCCCAGCTCCTCCTGCAGCTCACGAATGAGGGCGTGTTCGGGGGTTTCGCCGGGTTCGACCTTGCCGCCCGGAAACTCCCACAAACCGGCCATGGATTTGCCCTCGGGGCGTTGGGTCAGAAGGATACGGCCCTCGACATCAATCAGGGCAACGGCAGAGACGAGTACGGTTTTCATGACCGGTAGTCCGCGTTGATATCGATATAGCCATGGGTCAGATCGCAGGTCCAGACATGGGCGGTACCGCCGCCAAGGCCAAGATCGACATGAAGCACCAGTTCGGGGTTCTTCATGTAGGCGGCGACCTTTTCCTCGCTGTAATCCTGGCTGATCCAGCCATCCTTGGCCACCAGCGTATCGCCGAACCAGATCGACAGGGTATCGCGATCGGCCTTGGCGCCGGATTTGCCAACGGCCATGACCACCCGGCCCCAGTTGGGGTCTTCGCCGGCAATGGCGGTTTTGACGAGCGGGGAGTTGGCGATGGCAAGGGCATGGGTGCGGGCATCGGCATCGCTGGCAGCGCCCGTGACCGAAACCTCGACGAACTTGGTGGCCCCTTCGCCATCACGCACGACCTGATGCGCGAGATCCAACATCACGCTGCGCAGCCCTTCCATGAAGCCGACGCTTATGTCGGTCACGCGGATGCCCGAGGCCCCGGTGGCCCCGACCAGAAGCGTGTCGGAGGTGGAGGTATCGCTATCGACGGTGATGCAGTTGAAGGTCTTGTCATTCAGCGCCGAAACCATGGTTTGCAGCGTGGGCTGATCAATCGCGGCATCGGTGAAGATATAGACCAGCATCGTGGCCATATCCGGAGCGATCATGCCCGACCCCTTGGCGATGCCGGCGATATGCACGGGTTGCCCGTCGATCTGCACGGTGGTGCCCGCGCCCTTGGGAAAGGTATCGGTTGTCATGATGGCCGCGGCGGCATCCTCAAGCGAGGCGGACCCGAGCGCCGCTGTCAAATCCTTGACCTTGCCGGTGATCCGGTCATGCGGCAGGCGTTCGCCGATGACCCCGGTGGCCGAGGTGAAAACGCGCGAGGCGGGCAGGCCGGTGGCTTTCGCCACCGCCTCGCAAATCGCCGAAACCGAGCCATCCCCGGCCTTGCCCGTGAAGGCATTGGAATTGCCGGAATTGACGATGATCGCCGCGCCCTCGTCGGAATGCGTGGCGATCTTGGCCTGGCAATCCAACACGTTGGCCGAACGGGTGGCCGAGCGGGTAAAGGCCCCGGCCACCACGCTTCCGGGTGCCAGCCGCGCCAGCATCACGTCGGTACGGCCTTCGTAGCGAACGCCGGCCTCGATGGTGGCCAGGCTAAGACCGCCCACCTCGGGCAATGCTGGAAAGGCCGCAGGGGCCAAGGGGGAACGCGGCGGCGTGGCACCCATGGATCAATCCTCCAGAAGGGTCATGTCGTTGATGGCAGAGGGATCAATGCCCGAGGTGTCGGCGCGCGAGACATCACCGTCCGCTTCCAGTTTCTTGACATGCTCTTCGAAGGCGGCCTGGCGCAGTTGTTCTTCCAGTTCGGCGCGCACGTCGTCCAACGCGGGCTGTTCCTTGATGCGTGTCTCGTTGAGGGTGATCACATGCCAGCCGAATTGCGTCTCAAGCGGGTCCGACACCTCGCCGGTTTCAAGTTCCGCAACGGCATTGAAAAACGGCTCGACCATGGTGCCGGCACCGAACCAGCCCAGATCGCCGCCGTTCGAGGCCGACGGCCCAATCGAGTTTTCCTGTGCCAGCGCCGCGAAATCGGCGCCGCCTTCCAGTTCCTCGATCAGGGCCTTTGCCTCGTCCTCGGTTTCGACAAGGATATGGGCGGCCTTGTATTCGGTTTCTTCCTCGGCGTTGCCGTATTTCTCGTCATAAGCGGCTTGCACGGCCTCGGAATCCGGCTCGGTGCCCATGACCCGGGTGATGGCCTCACCGGCGACGACGGCGCGGCGCTCGTTTTCGATCAAAAGCTCGCTCTGGCGCGACAGGTCGCCTTCGAAGCTTTGCATCAGAAGGGTTTGCTGCACCAACTGTTCCAGCAGGCCGTCAAACAGCACTTCGGGGGGCAGTTGGTTGTATTGTTGCGGCAGGCTTGAGCGCAGGGCGATCATGTGGCCCAGAGTGATGTCGGTGCCGTTCACTGTCGCGACAACGGCATCGGGGTCGGGGGTGTCCTGCGCAGCAGCAGGTGCCGCCGTAAGCAGGCCCGTAGCCAGCGCCATGGCAGAGAGAATCGAGGTGCGGAGTAGCATGAAAGACCTTTCTTTGCGTTCGGTGGTGGCCACCACGCGGCGTCGCGTGACGTTGACACTCATTCAGCGGCCCCTTACATCGCCTTGAAGCCAAGGCAAAGCCGCCATTCCCTGCCCGTTCTAGGGTGGCAGGACAGACGGGGCAAGCAATTGCCTTTCACGGACAAGCAAAAGACCGGAACGGATAACACATGTTGGGTATTGGAACCGTCGCCAAGAAGATCTTCGGCACCGCGAATGACCGCAAGATCAAGGCGACACGCCCTCTGGTCGCCAAGATCAACGCATTGGAACCCGAATACGAGTCCCTGAGCGACGAGGGGCTGATCGAGAAAACCGCCGAATTCAAGGCGCGGATCGAAAACGGCGAAAACCTTGACGCCATCCTGCCCGAAGCCTTTGCCAACTGCCGCGAGGGCGCACGCCGGGCGTTGGGCCTGCGGGCCTTCGACGTACAGCTGATGGGCGGGATTTTCCTGCACCAAGGCAATATTTCCGAGATGAAGACCGGCGAGGGCAAAACCCTTGTCGCCACTTTCCCCGCCTACCTCAATGCCCTGACCGGCAAGGGCGTGCATATCGTCACAGTCAACGATTACCTTGCCCGCCGCGACGCCGAATGGATGAGCAAGGTATACGGCGCCTTGGGCATGACCACCGGTGTCGTCTATCCGCAGCAGCCCGATGACGAAAAGCAACAGGCCTATGCCGCCGACATCACCTATGCGACCAACAACGAGTTGGGTTTCGATTACCTGCGCGACAACATGAAATCCTCGCTTGAGGAAATGAGCCAGCGCGGACATCATTTTGCCATCGTCGACGAGGTCGACAGCATCCTGATCGACGAGGCGCGGACGCCGCTGATCATTTCCGGCCCGGCGCAGGACCGCAGCGACCTTTATGTCGCCATCGACAAGCTTATCCCCGAGCTTGGCGACGATCACTACACGATTGACGAAAAATCCAAAAGCGTGACCTTCACCGACGAAGGCAACGAATACCTTGAGGAATTGCTGCACACCAACGGCCTTCTGGACGAGGGGCAATCGCTTTACGATCCGGAAAGCACCACCATCGTGCACCACGTCAACCAAGGCCTGCGGGCGCATAAACTTTTCCTGAAGGACCGCGATTACATCGTTCGCGACGGCGAGGTGATGCTGATCGACGAATTCACCGGTCGGATGATGGCCGGGCGGCGCCTGTCCGAAGGCCTGCACCAGGCCATCGAGGCCAAGGAAGGCTGTGAGATCAAGCCCGAGAACGTGACCTTGGCGCAGGTCACCTTCCAGAACTATTTCCGCCTGTATGAAAAGCTTTCGGGCATGACCGGCACGGCCTCGACCGAGGCCGAGGAATTTGCCGAGATCTACGGCCTCGGCGTGGTCGAGGTGCCCACCAACAAGCCGATTGCCCGGATTGACGAAGACGACGCCGTTTACCGCACCGTGCAGGAAAAGTTCGACGCCATCGTCGAGTCGATTCGCGAAGCGCATGAAAAAGGCCAACCTATCCTTGTCGGCACCACCTCGATCGAGAAATCCGAGGCGCTGAGCCAGCTTTTGACCAAGGCAGGGATCAAGCACAACGTGTTGAACGCCCGCCAGCACGAACAAGAGGCGCAGATCGTCGCCGATGCCGGGAAGCTGGGCGCGGTGACCATCGCCACCAACATGGCCGGGCGCGGCACCGACATCAAACTGGGCGGCAATGCCGATTTCAAGGTCATGGAAGCGCTGGAGGCCGCCCCCGACGGCGACCCCGAAGAGATCCGGGAAAAGATCGAAGCCGAGCACGCCAAGGACGAGGACGCCGTGAAAGAGGCCGGGGGCCTTTTCGTTCTGGCCACCGAACGCCATGAAAGCCGCCGCATCGACAACCAGCTGCGCGGCCGTTCGGGCCGTCAGGGCGACCCGGGCCGGTCGGCGTTTTTCCTGTCGCTGGACGATGACCTGATGCGCATCTTCGGCTCGGAGCGACTGGAAAAAGTGCTGTCGACGCTGGGCATGAAGGAAGGCGAGGCCATCGTTCACCCATGGGTCAACAAATCGCTGGAACGCGCGCAGGCCAAGGTGGAAGGCCGCAACTTTGACATCCGCAAGCAGTTGTTGAAGTTCGACGACGTGATGAACGAACAGCGCAAGGTGATCTTCAACCAGCGCCTGGACATCATGAAGGCCGATGACCTGTCGGAAATCGTGCAGGATATGCGCGGCGAGGTGATCGACGACCTGATCGAACAATACATGCCGCCCAAGACCTATGCCGACCAATGGAATACCGAGGGTCTTCAAGCGGCCGTGGTCGAACAGTTGAACATGGAGCTGCCGATTCAGGACTGGGCCGATGAGGAAGGCGTCGATGACGACGACATCGCCGAGCGTCTGGAAAACGCCGCCGATGACATGATGGCCCAGAAGGCCGCCGCCTTCGGCCCCGAAAACATGCGCGCCATCGAAAAGCAGATCCTGCTGCAGACCATCGACCAGAAATGGCGCGAACACCTTTTGACGCTGGAGCACCTGCGCAGCGTCGTGGGCTTCCGGGGGTATGCACAGCGCGATCCGCTCAATGAATACAAGAACGAGGCCTTCCAACTGTTCGAATCCATGCTGGACAGCCTGCGCCAGGACGTCACGCAACGCCTGTCGCAAATCCGGCCCATGACCGAGGAAGAACAGCAGGCCATGCTGGCCCAGATGCAGGAACAGCGCGCCCAGATGGAAGAAGCCGCCAAGGCCCGCCAACCCGGCAGCAAGGTGGCCGAACCCACCCCCGAAGGTGCCGCCGAAGGCTTTGACGAAAATGACCCCTCCACTTGGGGCAACCCCGGCCGGAACGAGCCCTGCCCCTGTGGCTCGGGCAAGAAGTTCAAGCACTGTCACGGGCGCCTGAGCTAAGGCGCAACGCGCAAAATCAGGCCGCAATGACTCCCAAAGGCTGCCATATGGCGGCCTTTTTCCTTGGTTACCGTCCCTTCCGACCTATTCCAGGTTCGGGAGAACGATATGTCCAAGCTAAGACGCTATATCACTGCGGGCGGCACCCTGTGTTGTGCCCTTGGCATCGGGGTTCTGATGCAGATGGGCGATGAATCCAACAAGGCCAGCCTGTCGCCTGAACCTGTCAAAGCGACCGTCATTAAAGAGGATATAGGCGCGCTTGAGGCCTCTGAAGCAGGGGCTGAGCCCAAGCTCGAACTGTCGGATATCCAACTGACAGCCGCCGACTCGGTCACGCCACCCCGGGCCGCACCGCAGCCACAAAGCCTGCCCCAGGCGCCCGTGACAGCCGCCGCCTTCGATCCGGCAAAGGCACAAGAGCCGCCGGTTGGCACCTTGCCACGGGAAGAACCCGCGCCTGAATTCTCCTGCGGGATTGATATCAAGGCATCGCCAACCGCCGCCGCCATGGTGGAGCTTGACCTGAACGCCCCCTGCATGGTGAACGAACGCTTCACCCTGCATCACAACGGCATGATGTTCACCGCGCGGACGGACGACGACGGCATGAAGCGCATGACCGTACCGGCGCTGTCCGAAAACGCGGTTTTTATCGTGGCCTTTGCCAATGGCGAGGGCGCGGTTGCCAATGCGCAGGTCTCGTCGGTCGAATACTACGACCGCTATATCGTGCAATGGCAGGGGAAATCAGGCCTTCAGGTTCATGCGTTTGAATATGGCGCCGATTATGGTGAGGCCGGCCATATCTGGGCCGAAGCCGCCCGCGACCTTGACGTGGCCGCCCGTGGCGAGGGGGGCTTTATCACGCGGTTGGGCGCATCGGATATGGACGGCGCGCGCATGGCCGAGGTTTACACCTTCCCGACGCTCACCGCCCAAAAGGACGGCGAGATTGATCTTCGGCTTGAGGCCGAGGTGACGCGCGCCAACTGTGGCCGCGATATCGAGGCACAAAGCCTGCGGGTTTCCGGCGCGGACGCCCCTGTAACAAGCGACCTCGTGCTTGCAATGCCCGAATGTGACGCAATTGGGGATTATCTGGTGTTGAAAAACATGTTCAATGACCTGAAGATCGCGCGCAACTGATCCGCAGTATCCGGGGGGGCCTTCGATGTCATTGGTACGTGCGGCGTTTCGCGCCGCACTTTGTCTATTTTGCACGGTTACCGCCGCGCTGGCACAGGATGTCACGCTGACGTCACGTGATGGCGATGTCGAGATTTCCGGCAACCTTCTGGGCTTTGACGGAGAGTTTTACCGCGTCGATACCGTTTATGGCGAATTGACGGTGGACGGCTCGGGCGTGCTGTGCGCCGGGCCGGGTTGTCCGAACCTTGAAAACTATGTCGCGCGGGTCACCCTTTCGGGCGCGCCGGTGATTGGCCGGGTGTTGATGCCCGCGCTGATCGAGGCCTTTGCCATCCGCAACGGGTACGGCCTTGAGCGGACCACCGAGCACGAAAGGCGGTTCACCTATGCCCTGAGCGACGGTGAAACCAAGCGCCTGATCGGGGAATTCACGTTTCGCCTGAACAACACCGACGAAGGCTTTGCCGATCTGTTGGCCAACGAGACCGATATGGTCATGGCCCTGCGCGAGGCACGGCGCGGCGAGATCACCCGCGCCCGCGACGCGGGGCTTGGCGATCTGGATGCGCGCGGACGAAGCCGCGTGCTGGCACTGGATGCGCTGGTGCCGGTGGTCGCTCCCAGCAACCCGGTACAGGCCATCACCCTGCCCGATCTGGCCCGCGTGCTGGCCGGTGAAATCGACAACTGGCGCGATCTGGGTGGCCCCAACGCACCGATTGCCGTGCACCTGCGCGATGCGCGCTCGGGGCTGGGGCAGGCCACGGTCGCCCGCCTGCTGGGACCGGTGAAAAAACCCTTGGTTGAAAGCGCGACACGCCACACGGACACCCCCAGCCTGATAAAGGCCGTGACCGATGACCCCTTCGCCCTTGGCGTGACCAGCCATTCGGAAACCGGCAATACCTGGGAACTTGCCCTGAAGGGCGCCTGCGGTTTTGCCCTGCGCGCGACGCGACGCGCCGTGAAGACCGAGGATTATCCGCTTACCGCGCCGCTGTTTCTTTATTCCCCCGCGCGCCGCTTTCCCAAGCTGGTACGCGAGTTCATGTCTTATATGCGCGACCCCTCGGCGCAATTGGTGATCCGCCGCGCCGGCTTTGTTGACCAGTCCCCCGAGGAAATCGAGATCAACGCGCAAGGCGACCGGTTTGCCAATGCCATCGCCCGCGCCGGCACGGAAGTGGGCCTTGGCGAGTTGCAGCGCATGGTCGAAACGCTGGCCCCCCTGCGGCGGCTGACCACAACCTTCCGGTTCGAGGCGGGCTCGGCCCGGTTGGATGCGCAATCGCGGTCCAACGTGCGGCAACTGGCCCGGGCCATGGAAGTTGGGCTTTACGATGCCCGGCGTCTGGTCTTCGTGGGGTTCAGCGATGGCGATGGCCCTGCCGCCGCCAACCGTGATATCGCCATGCGGCGGGCCAAAACCGTGCGCGACGCGGTGACAAGTGCCGCCGAAACCGCCAACCTGACGCGCATCAAGCTTGAGGTCGAAGCCTTTGGCGAGGCGATGCCCATGGCCTGCGACGATAGCGCATGGGGCCGCCAGGTGAACCGCCGGGTCGAGGTCTGGGTGCGGTGATCCGCCAAGGGCCAAGGATTTTGCAAAATCCTTGCAAGCGGTTTTCAAACCGCTTGTCCGCCCTCACAAGTACCCTTCGGCGCGAAAGCTCAGCTCACAGGATTTTCCGACAATGATATGATCGTGCAATGTCAGGCCCAGTGCCTCGGCGGCGGTACTGACTTGCCCTGTCATGGCAATATCGGCCTCGGACGGGGTTGGGTCGCCCGACGGGTGGTTATGCACAAGGATCAATGCACTGGCATTCAAATGCAACGCGCGCTTGACCACCTCGCGCGGGTAGACGGGCACGTGATCCACCGTGCCCTGCGCCTGCGCCTCGTCGGCGATCAACACGTTCTTGCGATCAAGGTAGAACACCCGAAACTGTTCGGTCTCGCGGTGCGCCATGGTGGTGTGGCAATAGTCAAGCAGGGCATCCCAGCTTGAGATCACCTGTCGCTGCATGACCCTTGCGCGCGACAACCGGTGCGCGGCGGCCTCGATCACCTTCAATTCGCAAATCACAGCCTCGCCCACGCCCGAAACCTGCGCCAGCCGCTCTTGCGGGGCCGAAAGCACCCCGTTGAAATCCCCGAACTGGTCCAGAAGCGCGCGGGCCAAGGGCTTCACATCCTGGCGCGGGATGGCGCGAAACAGGACCAGTTCCAAAAGCTCGTAATCGGGCATGGCCTGTGCGCCGCCCTCAAGGAACCGCGCCCTGAGCCGCTTGCGGTGGTCCTTGATATACGAAGGCAAGGCGCCCCCGCCCGCAACCGGCGCGGCAGGCGCTTCATCGCTTTCGAAAAGCGGCAGGGGCATCTCGGAAAAGGCGTTGCGCTGCGACATGGGCCAAGCCTGCCGCAGCGAGATGAACGAAGGGTTAACGCAGGGCTTAACTCGCAGCCTTCATCAGCCCCTCATCCTGCAACCGCGCGTGGGCGGCATCCAGCGCCTTGGTCGCCCGCTCGATCAATGTGTCGACCTCGGGCTTGGTGATCACCAAGGGCGGCGAGATGACCATCCGGTCGCCCACATGGCGCATCACCAGGTTATTGGCAAAACATTCCTCGCGACAGATCAGCCCCGCAGTGCCCGCATCGGCGGCAAACTGGGCGCGGCTGGCCTTGTCGGGCGTGAGCGCGATAGAGCCCATGAGGCCGGCGATCTTGGCCTCGCCCACAAGTGGGTGATCGGCCAGACCTTCCCATTTTTCTTTCAGGTAAGGCGCGGTTTCGGCCCCTGCGCGCGCAACAATGCCTTCCTCGTCCAGAATACGCAGGTTCTCAAGCGCCACGGCACAGGCCACCGGATGGCCCGAATAGGTATAGCCATGCGCGAATTCGCAGGCGTTCATCACCTCGGCCACCTCGTCACAGACAATCGAGCCACCGATGGGCGCGTAACCGGAACTCAACCCCTTGGCGATGGTCATGATATGCGGCCGGATGCCATAGGTTTGCGAGCCGAACCATTGCCCCGTGCGGCCAAAGCCACAGATCACCTCGTCGGCGATCAACAGGATACCGTATTTGTCACAAATCCGCTGGATCTCGGGCCAGTAGGTTTCGGGCGGGATGATCACGCCACCCGCACCCTGGATCGGCTCACCGATAAAGGCGGCGACGCGATCTTGGCCCAAGTCCAGAATGGCCGCTTCCAACTCCTGCGCGCGGGCAAGGCCGAATTCCTCGGGCGTCATATCGCCCGCTTCGGCCCACCAGTTGGGTTGATTGATGTGGTGAATATCGGGGATCGGCAGCCCGCCCTGCGCGTGCATGCCCTGCATCCCGCCAAGGCTGGCACTGCCCACCGACGATCCGTGATAGGCATTCTTGCGGCTGATGATGATATTCTTCTCGGGCTTGCCCTTTTGCGCCCAATAGGTGCGGACCATGCGAATATTGGTGTCATTCGCTTCCGAGCCCGACCCGGCATAGAACACATGGTTCAAATCCCCCGGCGCCAGTTGCGCCAGACGTTCGGAAAGCGCGATCACCGGCACATGGGTCGTCTGGAAGAAGGTGTTGTAATAGGGCAGTTCCTTCATCTGCCGCGCGGCGGCCTCGGCCAATTCCTCGCGGCCATACCCAAGGTTCACGCACCAAAGCCCCGCCATGGCATCAAGGATCTCGTTGCCGTCGCTATCGGTAAGGGTCACGCCATTGGCGCGGGTGATCACCCGCGCGCCCTTGGCGTTCAGTTCATCCCCATGGGTGAAGGGGTGCATGTGGTGGGCGGCATCCAGCGCCTGTAGTTCGGCAGTGGGCATATGGTTGGTGATCAGGGTCATGACCGGGCCTTTCGGGATCTGGGATTCGCGGAAAACGGGCCATGCGCGGCCCTTTGATCCCAGAATATGATCAAATTATTCGCTGTCAATCGAATCAGTCATGGGGGCCGGGATCGTCCAGCGATTGGCGCACTTGCTCCATTCCCTGGATCACATCCTCTCGAATGGCACGGGCCGCGCCCTCGGCATCGCGGGCATGCATCGCGGCCAAAAGCTCCTTGTGTTTGTCGGGTAGATTCCGGGTGCCCATCCGCCCGCAAACGACCCGAAGCGACGGCCCGAACCTGAGCCACAGACCATCCGCCATATCCGCCAGAATCGGCGCATCGGCCAGGTCGTAAAGCCGCTTGTGAAACCGGTAGTTCAGCTCAAGGTATCCCCGCAAATCGCCGCGGTCGATGGCCGCGTCCAATCCTGCGTCCAACTCTTCCAGATGCGTCAGGTCAGCGGGCGCCGCCCGCTCGGTCGCACGCAGGGCCAAATGCGGGTCAAGCCATTGACGTGCAAGGATCAATTCACTCACGTTGGCGGCACTCAACAGCGGCACACAGACCCGGCGATTGCCTTGAAATTCCAACGCGCCCTCGGCGGTCAGACGGCGGATCGCCTCGCGCACCGGGGTCATGCCCGCCCCCAACCGATCGGTCAGGCCCTGAATGGTCACGGCCTGCCCCGGCGCGAACTCCCCGAACAGGATCATTCCACGCAATTGCCGGTAAATCACCTCATGCGCAGGAAGCCTCCGCTGCGGGCCACCTTCGGCGGTCAAATTCTGTGCAGCTTTGGTCATTTCCATTGCCCTTGCCCGCAATCCATGTCGCTCATTACTTGCGAGTTTAACGACTGCGTGAAAACATTACCATATTGCCACGGGCGGATATTTTTGATCAAATCCCCCGTCAAGGCATGGCAAAATGCCGACCAAGGGAGACCACGAATGAAAAACCTGATTCTGACCGCAACCGCCGCCCTGGCCCTTGGCGCGATCTCCGCGCAGGCCGATGAGGTGCGCGTTTATAACTGGTCCGACTACATCGACGAAGAGCTACTGACAAAGTTCGAGGAAGAAACCGGCCTCGATCTGGTTTACGACGTTTTCGACAGTAACGAACTTCTGGAAACCAAGATGCTGGCCGGTGGGTCCGGCTATGACGTCGTGGTGCCGACCGGCAGTTTCCTGTTGCGTCAGATTCAGGCGGGTGCCTTTCAAAAGCTGGATTACGACAAGCTGCCGAACTCTGACAACCTGTGGGACGTGATCAAGGATCGCCTGACCGGCTATGGCTCGGACGTGGCGATCAGCGATTACGCGATCAACTACATGTGGGGCACCACCGGCCTTGGCGTGAACACTGGCAAGGTGACCGAGGCTCTGGGCGAGGATGCCCCGATTGACAGCCTTGCGCTGATCTTCGAACCCGAGAACATGGAAAAGCTGGCCGACTGCGGTGTGCATTTCCTTGATGCCCCCGATGAAATGGTGCCTGCGGCGCTGACCTACCTGGGCCATGACCCCAACACCACCGACACGGACAAGCTTGACGAAGCGGGCGAATTGATGATGTCGGTCCGTCCCTACGTGCAGAAATTCCACAGCAGCGAATACATCAACGCGCTGGCCAATGGCGATATCTGTGTTGCGGTTGGGTGGTCCGGCGATGTGCTTCAGGCCCGCGACCGTGCCGCCGAGGCCGACAACGGCGTCGAGATCGCCTATAACGCGCCGTCCGAAGGCGCCGTCATGTGGTTCGATATGATGGCCATTCCCGCCGACGCCCCCAACCCCGAGGGCGCGCATGAGTTCCTGAACTTCATCATGGATGCACAGAACATGGCCGCGGCGTCGAACTATGTTTACTATGCCAACGGCAACAAGGCATCGCAGGAATACCTCAACGAGGACGTGATCAACGATCCGGCGATCTATCCCTCCGAGGCGGCGCTTGAAAACACCTACATCAAGCGGCCCTATGACATGCGCACACAGCGTGTTGTCACCCGCCTTTGGACCAAGATCAAATCGGGCACCTAAAGCCCCGGCTTCAGGCCCGCGCGACACCCCTCGCGCGGGCCAAATTTTGATGGATGGGACAGGTATGAGCCAAACCGTTTTCGAACCATGGAACGACCCCGACGCAAAGCCATTGATCCAGTTCAAGGGCGTCACCAAACGGTTCGGTGATTTCACCGCCATCGACGACCAGACATTCGATATCTACGAACGCGAGTTCTTTGCCCTGCTTGGCCCCTCGGGCTGTGGCAAGACCACGATGATGCGCATGCTGGCGGGGTTCGAGGCTCCGACGGAAGGCACCATTTGGCTAGACGGGCAGGATATTGCCCCGATCCCCCCCAACAAGCGCGCGGTGAACATGATGTTCCAAAGCTACGCGCTGTTTCCGCATCTGTCGGTCTGGGACAATATCGCCTTCGGCCTGAAACGTGATGGCCTGCCGCGCGATGCCATCGGCGACCGGGTGGCCGAAATGCTCAAACTCACCCGGCTGGAAAAATTCGCCAAGCGCAAACCGCACCAGATTTCCGGCGGACAAAGACAGCGCGTGGCACTGGCCCGCAGCCTTGCAAAGGCGCCCAAGCTGTTGCTACTGGATGAGCCCCTTGGCGCACTGGATGCCAAGCTGCGCCAAGATACGCAGTTTGAGCTGATGGATATTCAGGAAACCACCGGCACCACCTTCGTGATCGTCACCCACGATCAGGAAGAGGCCATGACCGTGGCCTCCCGCGTCGCCGTGATGGACGATGGCCGCATCATGCAGGCCGACACCCCGGCCAATATCTACGAGATGCCCAATTCGGTTTACGTGGCCGATTTCATCGGCGATGTCACCATCCTTGAAGGCACCGCCACCCGGAGCGGCAACGGCTATGACATCACCTTTGCCGAAGGGCAGCCAAGCCTGCACGCCGAAAGCGAGATCGCCCTCACCGACGGCAGCCGCGCGGCCCTCGCCATCCGGCCCGAAAAGGTCTCGATTTCGGCGGAGAGGCCCGAGGATAAGCGCAACGCGCTACAGGGTAAGATCCTTGATATCGCCTATCTTGGGAACCTGTCGACCTATCACGTCGAACTGCCCAGCGGGCAGATCGTCAAGGCGCAGGCCGCCAATACCCGCCGCCTGTCGCGCCGGTCCTTCACTTGGGAAGACGAGGTCTGGATTTCCTGGACGGATACCGCCGCCGTCTTGTTGGAGGCCTGAGCGATGCGGCGCTTGGCCCTTATCGCGGTGCCCTACCTGTGGCTGCTGGCGCTGTTCCTGGTGCCCTTCATCATCGTGCTGAAAATCTCGCTCAGCGACTATGCCCTGTCGATCCCGCCCTATAGCCCAACATTGGACCTTTCCACCGGGTGGCAGGGGATCAAATCCTTCTTCGGCGCGCTGGATTTCGAGAATTTCACCTTCCTGACCACCGATGATCTGTATTGGAAGGCCTACCTTTCGTCGGTGAAAATCGCGGTGGTCGCCACGCTTTGCACGCTTCTGGTAGGCTATCCCATCGCCTATGGCATGGCCAATGCCCCTGATCATTGGCGCCCGACCCTGATGATGCTGGTGATCCTGCCGTTCTGGACCAGTTTCCTTATCCGCGTCTATTCGTGGATGGGCATCCTTTCGACCGAGGGTTACCTCAACCAGCTGCTTATCGGCATGGGCCTGATCTCGGAACCGTTGATGATCCTGAACACCAACACGGCGGTCTATATCGGCATCGTCTATACCTATCTGCCCTTCATGATCTTGCCCATCTACGCCACGCTTGAACGTATGGATGCCTCGCTTCTGGAAGCGGCCGAGGATCTGGGTTGTTCGCGGATGCAGGCCTTTTGGCTGGTGACTTTCCCGCTGTCGCGCAACGGCATCATCGCGGGGTGTTTCCTTGTCTTCATCCCGACCATTGGCGAGTTCGTGATACCGGCGCTTCTGGGCGGGTCCGACACCCTGATGATCGGCAAGGTCCTGTGGGAGGAGTTTTTCAACAACCGCGATTGGCCGGTGGCCTCTGCGGTGGCGGTGATCCTGCTGCTGATCCTGATCATCCCGATCATCCTGTTCCAGCGCAACGAGCAAAAACAGCGGGAGGCCGAGGGATGAGGATCACGTCACAGCCGAAATCTTCAAAAGATTTCGGACCGATTTCTTTTCAAGAAATCGGCACCCCGGGGGCCATCGCATGAGACGCTTCACATGGTTTAACGCCACCTCCCTGACGCTGGGCTTTGCCTTTCTCTACCTGCCTATGGTGATCCTCATCGTCTACAGCTTCAACGCCTCGGAACTGGTGACGGTATGGGCAGGATTTTCCACCAGGTGGTATGGTGAGCTTCTGCAAAACGAAGCGTTTCTCGACGCCGCCTGGGTCACGATCCAGGTGGCTGTCATCAGTTCCACCATCGCGACCGTGCTTGGCACCATGGCGGCCTATGTCCTGGTCCGGGCCGGGCGTTTCGCGGGCCGCACGCTGTTTTCCGGCATGATCTATGCACCGCTTGTCATGCCCGAGGTCATCACCGGCCTGTCGCTTCTGCTGCTTTTCATCGGTATCGGGCTGGACCGTGGGGTGCTGACCATCATCCTTGCCCATACTACTTTTTCGATGTGCTATGTCTCGGTGGTGGTCTCCTCGCGCCTGGTCAGCTTCGATCGTTCGCTCGAAGAAGCAGCGCTTGACCTTGGCTGTACGTCAATGGAGGCGTTTCGCCTTGTCACCCTGCCGATCATCGCCCCTGCCGTGATCTCGGGCTGGCTTCTGGCCTTTACGCTGTCACTTGACGATCTGGTGATCGCAAGCTTCACCGCCGGCCCCTCGGCCACCACCCTTCCGATCAAGATCTGGTCGTCGATCCGCCTTGGCGTCAGCCCCGAGATCAACGCGCTTTCCACGCTGCTGATCGCGATTGTCGCCGTAGGGGTCATCACCGCATCGCTCGTCACCAAGCGCGCCGCCCTCAGGCAAGAGGCGGAAGAACGCGCCGCCGAACGCGCATGAAACGGGTTTTTCCATCCTACACCTATGGCGACGCACCGCGCGCCGCATGCTATTGGGGCGATACGGTCACTGACCCGGGATATCCCGCTGCCGCGGGGCCCATCACCTGCGACGTTGCGGTCATCGGTGCGGGCTTCACCGGGCTGTCCGCGGCCCTGCATCTGGCCGAAAGCGGTGCGGATGTTGTGGTTTTGGAGGCCCGGAACCCGGCCTGGGGGGCCTCGGGCCGCAACGGCGGCTTTTGCTGTCTGGGCGGCTTCGGCGCGCCCGACGGCGTCATCGCCCGCCTGCACGGCGAAGCCGCCCGCGTCGAGGCCCGCCAGACCGAGGCCGCCGCCGTTGAAACCGTCGATGCGCTGACCACCCGCCTTGGGCTTGACATTGACCGCCATTCCAAGGGCGAAACCGTCATGGGGTTCACCGACAAATCGCTGCACGAGTTCGAGACCCTGGCCGAACAGATCCACTCCGACCTCGGGATAACCGCCGACATTCACCAGAACGCCGAACTCGCCGGGCTTGGCATGCGCGGGCCCTTTCATTGCGGCATGACGACACCTGTGGGCTTTGGCCTGAACCCGGCGAAATATACCCTGGGGCTGGCCGATGCCGCGACACGAAACGGCGTGCGCATCTTTTCCCAAAGCCCCGTATGCCGTATTGACCACGCTCAAACGTTCACCCTGCACACCGACAACGCACAGATCACCGCCAAACGCCTGATCGTGGCGACCAATGGCTATTCTTCCGATGATCTGCCCGCGTGGATGCGCGCCCGCTACCTTCCGGCGCAGTCCAACGTGCTGGTCACCCGCAGCATGAGTGACGAGGAAATCGCCGCCCAAGGCTGGTCCACCGATCAAATGTCCTATGACGAACGGTTCTTCCTGCATTACTTTCGCCTGATGCCAAACCGGCGGTTCCTCTTTGGCATGCGCGGCGGGCTGTTCAGCTCATCCAAGTGGGACGGGCGCATGCACCGCACCATCCGCCAGCATTTCGAACGCATGTTCCCCGCGTGGGCGCATATCGACACGCCATACAGTTGGAACGGGTTGCTCAGCCTGTCGCGCGACATGACCCCCTATTGCGGCCCGGTCCCCGAACTGCCCGGCGCTTTCACCGCGCTCAGTTTTCAGGGCAACGGCGTCGCCATGGCCAGTCACGCGGGCAAAATCCTTGCCGATCTGGCGCAAGACAAGACTCCACAAGCCATGTACCCCGAAATCATGCGCAAACCGCCCCGCCGCTTCCCGCTTGGCCGGTTGCGCCGCGCGTGGCTTTGGCCACCCTATGCGGTGGCGCATCTGACCCGGCAATAGGGGGCTAACCCTGCGGTGTTCTAAGGGCACGTGCCTTGCCGCGCTGCAATCCAAGGTGCCGCTCGCGCAGGATGATGATGATCCCCGCAAGGATCACCAGCCCGGCACCGATCAACATCGGCCCGGTCGGCACCTCGTCGAAAATAACATAGCCGATCACCAGCGCAGACAGCATCGAGGCATAATCGAAGGGGGCCACCACGCTCGCGTCGGCAAACCGGTAGGCCGAGGTCAGGAAAATCTGCCCCATGCCGCCCAAAAGCCCGGCAAGAACCAGGTAGAGTGTCTCGGTTCCGCCCGGAATCGCCCAACCAAAGGGAATGGTCAGCACCGACAAAAGCGTCGAGGTCAGCGAAAAATAGAAAACGATTGCGCTTGTTTCCTCGTAGGCCACCAGCTTGCGGATATAAATCTGCGCCAAGGCGGCACAAACCGCCCCCAGCAGAACCAGAACAGCGCCCACCGCCTGCGCCGTTTCCACCGTCGGCCCCGATAAGGTGCTCAGGCGCGGCGACAACACGATCAACACGCCGACAAGGCCCAAACCCACCGCGCCGATCCGGAACAGACCCACCCTTTCATCCAGGAACATCGCCGCGAAGACCACCGTTAACAGCGGCGCGGTATAGCCCAGCGCCGTGACCTCGGGCAGCGGCAACAGGCCAAGCCCGGCAAACATCAGCCCCATCGCCGTGGTCCCCACCACCCCGCGCCAGAAATGCCCCATGGGCGATTTCACCTTCAACCCGGTGCGCAGATCCCCCCGCAGGGCCAGCCATGTCAGGATCACGGGAATGGCAAAGAACGAGCGGAAGAACACCGCCTCGCCGGGCGGCACGGTTTCCGAGGCCGCCTTGACCAAGGCCGACATCACGACAAACAGCGTCACGGAACAAAGTTTCAGGGCAATACCCTTGAAAGGATTCATTGGCACATCTCCTAACGTGCCTTGAATGCGCCTGCCCGCGCAAAAGGTCAATCACCGGTGCCGCACCGGCCGCCTATGACGTGGCAAATGCCGGAAAGTAACTCAGACGAAATAGCCCTGCGTGACAGGCACGCAGGGCTATTCGACAAGCGCTCCTCAGCCCTGACGGGGCCTTCGTCGCGCGGAACGCCGCCAGGCGTGAAAAGCGGCCCTATTCCGCCGCATCCCGCTTGGGCAGCACCCAATCGGGGCGCGGGAAATGGCAGGTGTATCCATTCGGGAAACGCTCAAGATAATCCTGATGCTCGGGCTCGGCCTCCCAGAAATCGCCAACCGGCTCTACTTCGGTCACCACCTTGCCGGGCCAGATGCCGCTGGCCTCTACATCGGCGATGGTATCCAGCGCCACGGTCTTCTGTTCATCATTGCAATAATAGATGGCCGAACGATAGCTCAGCCCAATATCATTGCCCTGCCGGTTCAACGTGGTCGGGTCGTGGATCTGAAAGAAAAACTCCAGCAACTTCCGGTAACTCAACCGCTCAGGATCAAACATCACCTCGATCCCCTCGGCGTGGGTGCCGTGGTTGCGATAGGTGGCGTTGGGCACGTCGCCCCCGGTGTATCCCACGCGGGTCGAAAACACCCCGTCCATGCCCCGGATCAAATCCTGCATTCCCCAGAAACAGCCACCGGCCAGAACCGCACGTTCGCTCATCTCACGTCCTCCACTTGATCCAGGTAATCGCCGTATCCCTCGGCCTCCATCTCGTCGCGATGGATAAACCGCAGGGCAGCGGAATTGATGCAATAACGCAGCCCGCCCCGGTCTTGCGGCCCGTCGGGAAAGACATGCCCAAGGTGGCTGTCGCCATGGGTGCTGCGCACTTCGGTGCGCACCATGCCGTGGCTTTTATCGGTCAGCTCGTTCACATGCGCCGGTTCGATCGGCTTGGTGAAGCTCGGCCAGCCACAACCCGATTCATATTTGTCCGACGAGGCGAACAACGGCTCGCCCGAGACCACGTCCACGTAAATTCCCGGCGCCTTGTTCTCAAGGTACTTGCCGGTGCCGGGGCGCTCGGTGCCGTTCTCTTGCGTCACCCAGTATTCTTCGGGGTCCAGCGCCGCGATCACGTCGGGGTTCTTCTCAAACTTCGGCATTCGGCCCTCCATCTTCTGTTCCCCTCTAAAGATGGGGCAAGGAGCCAGATTTAAAAGGGTTCACCGGCTCTCGCCCACGTTCTCGGCAAAGGATGTCTTGAAGGCCTCCTGCTGATCGGTGCTTGCCTCGGTCTGGTATTTGTCCTTCCACTCGTCATAGGGCATGCCATAGAAAATCTCGCGCGCCTCTTCTTTCGACATCTCGATGCCGCGTTCATTCGCGGCCTCTTGATACCAGCGCGACAGGCAATTCCGGCAGAACCCTCCAAGGTTCATCAGGTCGATATTCTGCACATCGGTCCGCTTTTCCATCAGGTGCTCGCGCAATGTGCGAAATGCGGCGGCTTCCAATTCAATACGGGTCTGGTCGTCCATGGGTATCCTCCTGTCTTTGCCCACAACATGCGCTTGGGCGCGGGCGGGTTCAAGCCGTGTTGATTGACTTCGGCGCGGGCCGCCACACCTTTGTAACTCACTGACCGGAGGCATGATGCGCGTATTTGCAACCCTGATCCTGACCGCCGCCCTTGCGGCCTGTACCCCCGGCGCGCCGCGCTCGGGCGGCGATATCCTGATGATCGGCGACTCGGTTCTGGCGTGGAACCGGACCTCGGGCCGCGATGTGGGAACCGCCCTTGGCCAAAGCCTTGGGCGCAGCGTCACCAATCGCGCCACCCCCGGCGCGCAAATCCGCAAGCGCGGCTTTGCCTCGGCCCTTGGGCTTGGCATCCCCGACCAACTGATCCGGCAACCGTGGAACTGGGTGGTGATGAACGGCGGTGCCAATGACCTTGGGTTCACCTGTGGCTGTACCCGCTGCGACGGTGTGATCGAGGCACTGATTTCCAGCGATGGCACCTCGGGCGAGATCGTCACGCTGATCAACCGCGCCCGCGGCACCGGCGCCAAGGTACTTTGGATGGGCTACTACCGCGCACCGAACTCCGGCACGTTCCAGGGCTGTCGCCCCGGGCTGGTGGAAATCGAACGCCGTATCGCGCGTTTGGCGCAAAACACCCCCGGGGTCGTCTTCATCGATTCCGAGGATGTTATCACCCCGCGCGACCCATCGCTTTACGCATCGGACGCCACCCACCCCTCGCCCAAGGGATCGGCCGTGATCGGCCAATACCTCGCGCAAGGGATCAGGGCGAATTAAAGCATATCCAGTTTACCTTGAATCAAAGGGCATCGCCAATGTCCCGAGAAGGCCGCAGGCCTGGCAGGGTATTGGTGATGCAATAATAACTGGAAACGCTTTAAGGCCTCAGATCGCGGCCTTCAGGCTTTCTTCGATGTAAATCTCGCGCAACCGCTTGGCCACGGGCCCCGGTGTGCCATCGCCCAGCGTCGTGCCGTCGATCTCGACCACCGGCATCACGAAGGCACTGGCCGAGGTGATAAAGCCCTCGTCGGCCTCTTGCGCCTCGTCGATGGTGAAATTCCGTTCTTCCACTTCCATCTGCGCCTCTTGCGCAAACCGCAGCACCGCCGCCCGGGTGATCCCGTGCAGGATGTCGTTGGAAAGCGCCCGCGTGATGATCTTGCCGCCCTTCACGATATAGGCGTTGTTGCTGGTGCCTTCGGTGACATGGCCATCCTCGACCATCCAGGCATCGTCGCACCCGGCGGCCTTGGCCATCATCTTGCCCATCGAGGGGTACAGCAATTGCACCGTCTTGATATCCCGACGGCCCCAGCGCACATCGTCGATGCTGATGATCTTCAGGCCCTTTTCAGCCTGCGGACTATTGGCAAGGCCGGGCTTGGACTGGGTGAACAGCACCACGGTGGGCCGGGTGGTCTCGGCATCGGGGAACACGAAATCGCGGTCGCCATCGCTACCGCGCGTGACCTGAAGGTAAATCAAACCATCCTCGATCCCGTTGCGGGTCACCAACTCGCGGTGAATCTCAAGCAGATCGTCGAACTCGGGCGGGTGCGTCATGTCCAACGCGTTCAGCGAGCGTTCCAACCGCTTCGCATGGCCCGCGAAATCAATCAGCTTGCCCCCCAGCACGCTGGTCACCTCGTAAACCCCGTCGGCCATCAGGAACCCACGGTCGAAAATCGAAACCGTGGCCTCGGTTTCCGGCAGGTATTCGCCATTCACGTAAACGGTTCGGGTCATAATAATCTCTCCTCAGCCCCAGAGCACCGCTTTGGGCGGATGCACCCCGGCCTCATCGAATGTCAAAGCGTTGTCCCGGTCTTCTGCCAGAAGAAGCGGGCCGTCAAGGTCTGTCACCATGGCGCCCTGCGCCACCAATGTCGCAGGCGCCATCGCCAAAGAGCTGCCCACCATGCAGCCCACCATCACCTTGTAACCCTCGGCAAGGGCTGCCTCGCGCAGGGCCAAGGCCTCGGTCAGGCCCCCGGTCTTGTCCAGCTTGATGTTCACCACGTCATATTTGCCCTTGAGATGCGGCAGGCTTGCCCGGTCATGACAGGATTCATCGGCACAGACCGGCACCGGCCGCTCCATCCCGATCAGGGCCTCGTCCTCGCCTGCGGGCAAAGGCTGCTCCACAAGACTCACGCCCAGACGTACCAGATGCGGCGCCAGATCGGCGTAAACCTCCGCCGACCAGCCCTCGTTTGCATCCACGATGATCCGTGCCTCGGGCGCACCGGCGCGCACCGCTTCCAGTCGCGGCATGTCATCCGGCGTGCCCAGCTTGATCTTGAGCAATGGCCGATGCGCATGTTCCGCCGCCTGCGCGCGCATCGCCTCGGGCGCGTCCAGCGACAGGGTATAGGCCGTCACCTCCGGCCCGGGCGCGGCCAGCCCGGCCAAGTCCCAAACCCGCTTGCCCGCGCGCTTGGCCTCCAGGTCCCACAGGGCGCAATCCACCGCGTTGCGCGCGGCCCCGGCGGGCAGCAAATCCTGCAACGCCGCCCGGTCAAAGCTCTCGGGCAGCCCCTCGATCTCTGCCGTCACACTGTCCAATGTCTCGTCATAGCGCGCATAGGGCACACATTCGCCCCAGCCGGTCACGCCGCCGTCACTGATCTTTACCGTCACAACCTCGGTCTGCGTGCGTGATCCCCGGCTGATGGTAAAAACCTGCGCCAGCCGAAACACATCGCGCGTTACTGAAATATCCATGCCCTACCCCTTCTTCTAGCCCAAAATATCCCCGCCGGAGGCATCCGACGGGTCTCCATAGCGCAAAGATCGGATCACAGGGCGGCCAGCGCATCCACCAGCTTGCCCGACCCAAAGCGATAGGGGTCCGTCGCCGGCAGGCCCATGCGTGTTTCGACCTCGGCCAGATAGGCCTTTGCCTCATCTTCGGCCATATGCTGCGTGTTCACCGATACGCCGACCACCTCGCAAGCCGGGTTGGCGATCCGCGCCAAGGGCAGCGCGGTATCGCGCAGCTCTTCCAGCGTGGGCAGGGTATAGTCCGGCAGGCCCCGCATATGGGCGCGGGTCGGCTCATGGCACAGGATCAGGGCATCGGGCTGCCCGCCGTGGATCAGCGCCATGGTCACACCCGAGAAGGACACGTGGAACAGGCTCCCCTGCCCTTCGATCAGGTCCCAGTGATCCTCGTCGTTGTCGGGGCTCAGCCATTCCACCGATCCGGCCATGAAATCTGCAATCACCGCATCCAGCGGGACACCGTCGCCGGTGATCAGGATACCGGTTTGCCCGGTGGCGCGGAAGGTGGCCTTCATGCCACGCTCATGCATGTCCCGCTCCATCGCCATGGCGGTATACATCTTGCCCACCGAGCAATCGGTTCCCACCGGCAGGCAGCGCTTGCCGCGCCGCTTCTTGCCATCGGCAATCGGGTATTCCACTTCGGGCACCCGCACGTCGTGCAAGGTCCGGCCCGTCGCCTCGGCCACCGCCACAAGGTCCGGCTCATCACGCAGCAGGTTGTGCAGCCCGGCAGCAAGGTCAAAGCCGTCCTCAAGCGCCGCCACCAGCACCTTCTTCCACTCCTTGGAAATCACGCCGCCCCGGTTGGCCACGCCAATCACCAGCGTCTTGGCACCGGCGGCCTTGGCCTCTTCAAGCGTCATGTCCGCCAGGCCCAGGTCGGCCCCGCAGCCCTCAAGCCGCAACTGCCCCACGGCGTTGTCGGGCCGCCAATCGCGGATACCGATGGCCACCTTGGCCGCCAACATATCGGGCGCATCACCCAGGAACAGAAGATAGGGGGTCTCGATCATCGACATGGCAGCACCTTTCGAAGCAGGATTCACGGTTTCGCGCGCAGTTTGCGACGCCAAAGGCGCGAAATCCTGCGGAAATCCCCCCATAGTTGGCAATAATCACAAGAACCTTCGAGAATTAACAGACTATTGCGAAGATTCTTCATCCGTCTCGGCCTGATCCTCGACGGCCATGGTTTCAGCACTCCAATATGCCGTCTGCGGCTGACCGAAGTTGCCGACCGTCACAACCTTGCCGGTCTCCTCGGGGACCTGCCGCTGCACCCGGCGCACCGCCGTCACCAACAGCGTTATCGCGAACAGCGACAGCAGGTAGATCATCAGCCCGGTACGTCCTGTCAGGTCCATCACCGTCGGCCCCGAGAACACCCCGATGAACAAGCCGATATTCAAGGAAAACGCCATCGCGCCCCCGGCGGCCACCACCTGCGAGCGGCGCAACTGGTCGTTCGCATGGGCCAGACAGACCGAGTAGACCGGCACACAGGCTGCGGACATGATGGCAAACCGAAGGGTCAGGGCCCTCTCCTCGGCCAGGAAAAGCGAAACGAACGCCACCGCCGCACCGATCACGGCCAACCCGATCAAGGCGCCGCGCCGGTCAAAACGGTCCGCGACAAAGGCGGCCGGATACTGCGCCACCGCCCCCGCCAGCGTCAGCGCCACGGAAATTCCCGCCGCCTGCGCGCGCGACATCCCGATATCCAGCCCATACAGCGGCCCCGACGCAAACAGCGCCCCCATGGTCACACCGGACAGGACCGAGCCGATCACGGCGATGGGTGAAATCCTGAACAGGGCGCGCATCGGCATCCGTTCCGGGGCTTCGTATTCCGGCGGGTCCCCGGCCGTCAGCAGAAGCGGCACGATGGACAAGGAAATAAGGATCGAAACGGTCCCGAACAAAACCATGACAGGCGCCCCCGGCAGCCCGATCAACGAGGTGCCAAAGGCCTGCCCACCGAACTGGGCAAAGAAATAGACCGAAAGAACCTGCGCCCGCTGGTGGTTTTCGACCTGGCCGTTCAGCCAGCTTTCGGTGATCACGTAAAGCCCGGGAAAACAGAACCCCGCCAGAACCCGCATCGCCGTCCATGTATAAGGGTCTTCGGTCAACAGGTGCACGATCGCCGAGATCGAACATAACGAGGCCAGCGCCGCGAAGGCCCGCACATGCCCCGACCCTTCGATCATCCGCGGCGCTATCACCGTCCCGATCAGCGCCCCGGCCGGATACCCCGCCTGCATGATCCCCACCACGGTCGAGGAAAACCCCAGTTCCGATCCCCGGATCGTCAGCAAGGTCATCATCAGGCCGTTGGCCACCATCAACATCAGGATACCCGCGAACAGGGCCCAGTTATCAATCAGTGCACGTCGCATACCTCTGGGGTCACACGAACCACCCACGATAACCCCTCACTTTGCGACAAAGAATGTCGTTTACCGTGCAGATGTGCTGTTTGTGCGCCTTGTGCGTCGCGACGACGGTTATCCGGCACAATTGACCGCAGGGCCGGGGAGTACGCTGCGTCGCCGCATCAAGTACCGACCCGAATCCGACAGCATGCCGGCGACTCAAAAGAATCAATTAAATCGCGAAATCAGTATGTTAACCACAATCCACCCAACGGCTTGCGCTCTGGTCATGCTGCACTGCGTCACAAAACCGGGTTGCAGGCGGGCATGTAATTATATACCGCGGACACAACCGTTCTTGAAACTTTTGAAAAGGTGTATGACATGAGCTTCCGCCTCCAACCCCCTGCCCCCGCACGTCCCAACCGTTGCCAGTTGTTCGGCCCGGGCTCCAACACCAAGCTGTTCGAGAAGATGGCCGCCAGCGCCGCCGATGTGATCAACATCGACCTCGAAGATTCCGTCGCCCCCACCGACAAGGACGTGGCTCGCGAAAACACCATCCAGGCGATCAACGATGTCGACTGGGGCAACAAGTATCTCAGCGTCCGGATCAACGGGCTGGATACCCCTTATTGGTACCGCGACGTGGTCGACCTGCTTGAAAAGGCCGGCGACCGCCTTGATCAGATCATGATCCCCAAGGCAGGCTGCGCCGAAGATATCTATGCCGTCGACGCGCTTGTCACCGCGATCGAGGCCGCCAAGGGCCGCGCCAAGCGGATCAGCTTCGAGGCGATCATCGAATCCGCCGCTGGCATCGCCCATGTCGAAGCCATCGCCGCCGCCAGCCCCCGGATGCAGGCCCTCAGCCTCGGCGCGGCTGATTTTGCCGCCTCCATGGGCATGTCCACCACCGGCATCGGCGGGACGCAGGAAAACTACTACATGATCCGCGAAGGCGAGAAATACTGGTCCGACCCGTGGCACTGGGCGCAAACCGCCATTGTCGCGGCCTGCCGCACCCATGGCCTCCTGCCCGTCGATGGCCCCTTCGGCGACTTCTCGGACGATGACGGTTTCCGCGCGCAGGCGCTACGCTCCGCCACCCTCGGCATGGTTGGCAAATGGGCCATCCACCCCAAGCAGATCGCCCTTGCCAACGAGGTCTTCACCCCCACCGCCGAGGCCGTTCAGGAAGCCCGCGAAATCCTGCAGGCCATGGAAGAGGCCAAGGCCCGCGGCGAAGGGGCCACCACTTACAAGGGCCGCCTTGTCGATATCGCCTCGATCAAGCAGGCCGAGGTCATCGTCAAACAGGCCGAGATGATCGAAACCATGTAAGGCACGGAGATAGAACGGAAAAACCCGGTGAGTTCCCACTCACCGGGTTTTTTCATGTCTCGCCCCGGGCGTGACCCGGGGCCTCCCGGCTTGCAACGAGGTCCCGGGTCAAGCCCGGGACGCCCAGCGCATTATTATGCCGCGGTCGGCAGGATCACGATTTCGACCCGGCGGTTCTGGCGCTTGCCTTCATCCGTCAGGTTCGACGCCACGGGCTGGTTCTCGCCCCGGCCATAGGTCTGAATGCGCCCGAAGGCCACGCCGCCATTCATCAGGACATCGGCCACGGCATTCGCCCGGCGCTCGGACAGCGCCTGATTATAGCTGGCAGAACCGGAATTGTCGGTATGGCCAATCACCTGCACCGTCGAATCCGGGTAGGACCGCAGGTTCTCCGCCACCGTCAACAGATCCGAGCGCAGCCCCGGATAGACGGTCGAACTGTCGACATCGAACAGGATGTCCTGCGGCATGGTCACGATCAGGCGGTCACCCGTGTTGGTGATCTGCACGTTGTCGTTGTCCAGCTCTCGGCGCAGCTCGGCCTCTTGCTTGTCCAGCGCATTGCCGACAGCGGCCCCGCCAGCCGCGCCAACCGCACCACCGATGACCGCGCCCTTGGCCTTGTCATCGCTGACCAAAGCGCCCAGACCGGCCCCGATCACACCACCAAGAACCGCACCGCCCTTGGTGTTCTTCCGCTGATCATTGCCCAGGTGCGCCGGATCGGTACAGGCCGTCACGGCCAGAAGGGACAGGCCCGACAGGGCCAGAATGGATTTCTTCGCTCGCATAATGTTCGCCTCGTGAAAATGGTGCCCGAACGCTCGGGCTTATGCGCAAAATAAGCAATCATCGCGCGTTCCCCAAGGCGAAACAGAGGGGAAATCGGCAGCATTTCGCGCATTTTCCGGGGTCAGGCCTCGGCGCGGGCACTTTCCCAGGCCAGAATCGCCCGCTTGACCGGCAAACCCCAGTGATAGCCGCCCAAGGCCCCTGACTTGCGCAAGGCGCGGTGGCACGGGATCAGGAAACTCACCGGGTTACGCCCCACGGCCGTGCCCACCGCGCGCACAGCGCGCGGGTTGCCGATGGCCTCGGCAATATCGGAATAGGTGGTCACATGGCCCGACGGCACCTGCAACAGGGCCTCCCACACCTTGATCTGAAAAGGCGCGCCGATCATGTGCAACGCGGCCTCGCCTCGCCCGGCGAAACTGGCCTCCACCCAAGGGGCGATCGCCTCGGGCGCCGCCTCGTAGGCGGCGGCGGGCCAACGCCCGGCCATATTTTCCCATGCCCAATCGCGGCCGAACTCCTCGGTAAAGGCAATGCCGCACAACCCGCGATCCGTCCCCATGGCCAGGGCCTCGCCAAAGGGGCTGTCGAACCAGCCATAGCGGATGGTCAGGCCCGCCCCCCGCCGGGCAAACTCGCCCGGGCTCATCGCCTCCCACCGCAGGAACAGGTCATGCAACCGCCCGGTCCCCGAAAGCCCCGCCTCGTGCGCGGCCTCCAGAACGGTGTGCCGCTCGGTCAACAGCGCCTTGGCATGACCCAGGCGCAAGTACTGCTGATAGCGCTTGGGGCTGACGCCGACCCAGGCCGAGAACAGCCGCTGGAAATGCGCCGGGCTCATCCCCATCCGCGCCGCCAGGTCCTCAAGCGATAGCGGCGCGTCGGCCTCATCCATCACCGCAAGCGCCCGGCGCATGACGTTGTAATGGTAACTTTGCTCTGCTGATGCCTCTGACATGGCCGATCCTTATCTGTCCGACCTCCATATTAAGCCCCCCGCGCCGCAACCGCGACCCGAATGTTGCGCATACCCGTCTTTCGGGGCATACGGTTTCCCATGGCCAAGCAGCTTGATTACCATACGATCCGCGCGATATTCACCCGCTTCCACGAGGCCGAGCCCGAACCGAAAGGCGAGCTTGACCACGTCAACGCCTATACCCTTGTCGTGGCGGTCGCCCTTTCCGCACAGGCCACCGATGCGGGCGTCAACCGTGCCACGCGCGAGCTGTTCAAAATCGCCGACACCCCGCAGAAAATGCTGGACCTGGGCGAAGAGGGGCTGATCGAACATATCAAGACCATCGGCCTTTACCGCAACAAGGCCAAGAACGTGATGAAGCTGTCGAAAATCCTCGTCGAGGACTACGGCGGCATCGTTCCCAACTCCCGCGCCGCCCTGCAATCGCTGCCCGGCGTGGGCCGCAAAACCGCCAACGTGGTTCTCAACATGTGGTGGCACTATCCGGCGCAGGCCGTCGATACCCATATCTTCCGCGTCGGCAACCGCACCGGCATCTGCCCCGGTAAAAACGTCGACGCCGTGGAACGCGCCATCGAGGACAACATCCCGGTGGATTTTCAACAACACGCCCATCACTGGCTCATCCTGCATGGGCGCTATCACTGCAAGGCGCGCAAACCGATGTGCCCCACCTGCATCATCCGCGACCTGTGCCAATTCGAGGACAAAACCATATGAAGAAATACCAAGCCGTCGGGATCGGCAATGCCGTGGTCGACGTGATCTCCCAGGCCGGCGATCATTTCCTAACCCAAATGGGCATCGACAAGGGCGTCATGCAACTGGTCGAACAGGAACGCGGAGAGTTCCTGTTCGACCAAATGCAAGACCGCACCCAGATGCCCGGCGGTTCGGTCGCCAATACCATCGCGGGGCTGGGGGCCATGGGCCTCAAGACCGGCTTTATCGGGCGCGTGCATGACGATGAACTGGGCCACTACTATGCCAATGCGATGACCGACGAGGGCATTGATTTCGTCAATCCGCCCGTGCCCAACGGCGAATTGCCAACCTCGCGCTGCATGATCTTCGTGTCGCCCGACGGCGAACGCTCGATGAACACCTACCTCGGCATCTCCTCCGAACTCGGCACCGACGATGTGAACGATGATGTGGCAGGCGCCGCCGAACTGCTGTTCCTCGAAGGCTACCTGTTCGACAAATCCAAGGGCAAAGACGCCTTCCAAGCCGCGGCGCGCGCCTGTCGCGCCGGGGGCGGCAAGGCCGGGATTTCCCTGTCCGACCCCTTCTGCGTTGACCGCCACCGCGGCGATTTCCGCAAATTGCTGGGCGAACTGGATTTCGTCTTGGGCAACGAACACGAATGGAAATCGCTGTTTGAAACCGATGACCTGGGCGCGGCACTTGAACAGGCGGCCAGCGAAAGCGGCCTTATCGTCTGTACCCGCTCGGGCCATGACGTGGTGATCACCGAGGGCGACGACAGCATCAGTATCCCGGTCAGCCCGATTGCCCCGCTCGATACCACCGGCGCGGGCGATCAATTCGCCGCCGGCTTCCTCTTTGGCATGGCCAGCGGCGCGCCCCTGGCCGTGTCCGGGCGCATGGGCTGCATTGCCGCCGGCGAGGTCATCACCCACTACGGCGCACGCCCGCAGGCGGATGTGAAAGCCCTCTTTTCGGCGGAAGGGCTGATCTGAGCAATCTCAGTGCCCGAGGCACCTGTCGGATTCGGGTATTTTGACCAAGAAAAAACCAAAAGATGCGCCCTTGCCCCATGACAGGGGACAAAGGGCGCACCGTGAAAGCATGCCTCGCCCGGCGGCGTCGTTCGGACCTTTGCCGATGCAAACCGAACCAGGCGCGGCGGCTTTTCCTTGGGCGGTCATCGGCTCCCCAGCCTGTACCGCATCCCCAGCCTAACCCCAGCATGGTTAACAAAGCGTAAGTGGCTTTTGCTTGGTGAAAATACCCCGGGGGAGTCGTTGAAAGCCGCAGGGTTTCAACGGCGGGGGTAGCGCCCCCGAATTCGGCGGAGCAAGCCTTACTCGCCCAGCTTGGCATGCACCTCGTCAAGGTCGATCTCACCGATCGGCATCTTGTTCGAAGGGTCGTCGAAGTCGTATTTGAACAACTCAAAATCGCGGTGATAAATCTCTTTCACCAGGTGCATCGACAGGTCGTCGAAATAATCTTCCACCGGATGCGCGCGCTTGGGCCCGTGCCCTTCGCTTTCGTTGAAACGCGGGATCGCCTGCAGATCGACATCATGTTTGGTCTTGATCGCGCCCAGAACCTCGCCCATCCCGTCATTGAAGGCTTCGGTCCAGAAAATCTTGTCGTAGGTGCCGCCATTCGCAATGAAGGTCGAGACATGGCCCGACATCGCCGACCAGTGGATATCCGGGTCCATCGGGCGCCGCCAGCGGATGGTATCGCGCGCAAACAGCAAGAAGCGGCGGAAACTCTGGATCTGGTCGAACTCCTGCTTGCCATCCTCGCCGCCCACTTCGATCCCGTATTTCTGGATCAAAAGCGGCACCAGCTTCCCGCGATAGCGTTTGCCGTTCCGCTGGATCCCGCAGATCTTGTCGAAGAACGATGACAGGATCCGGGTATAGGGGTTGCGCACACAGGTGAAGGCATAGGAGGTATGGGTTTTCACATTCGCCTTGATCAAAGGCTGGCTGTCTTCCCGGGCCCATTTGTGAAGGCCGGTTTCGGCATCGTGAATGTCACCGTCGAAAAACGCGCCATGATCTGAATAATACATGATCTGGCCGATGGTCGAACAGGCGCACTTGGGCACCACGCGGTAGACCACGCTTTCACTTTCGGTCATCCATGTTCCGGGAAATCCCATGCTCGCTGCCTCCGCGATAAAATCCCTTTTTCCGGGTTGATTAGTGTTTAACCCTTTAAAAAATACAAAGAAACCCTGTTTCTTCAGGGTCCATTCAGGACTATCAATGTAAACAACAGCGCAAACTAGGGTAAATTGTTTCGATAATGGCGAAAATCGCGTTCATACTTCTGTGCCACAAGGATCCGGACGCGATCATCAAACAGGCCAATATGCTGACCGCTGCCGGGGATTACATGTCGATCCATTTCGATGCCCGCGCCAAGCCCGAGCATTTCACCAGGATCCGCGACAGCCTTGCCGAAAACCCCAACGTCACCTTCGCCAAGAAGCGCATCAAATGCGGCTGGGGGGAATGGTCGCTGGTGCAGGCCACGCTTAACGCGGTCGAGGCGGCTGTCGATCAATTCCCGCGCGCCACGCATTTCTACATGCTGTCGGGCGATTGCGCGGCCATCAAATCGGCCCGCTATGCCCATGATTTCCTTGATCGCAACGATGTCGACTACATCGAAAGCTTTGACTACTTCGAAAGTGACTGGATCAAGACCGGCATGAAGGAAGAGCGGTTGATTTACCGTCATTTCTTTAATGAACGCACCCAGAAACGGCGCTTTTACACATCCTACAACCTGCAAAGGCGCCTTGGGCTGACCCGCAAGATTCCCGGGGATATACAGGTTCAGATCGGCAGCCAATGGTGGTGCCTGCGCCGCCGCACCATCGAATGGATCATCGACTTCACCCGCAGCCGCCGCGACGTGATGCGGTTTTTCCGCACCACCTGGATTCCCGATGAAACCTTTTTCCAGACCTTGGTGCGCCACCTTGTCCCGGCGGATGAAATTCGCCCCCGCACCCTGACCTTCCTGATGTTCACCGATTACGGCATGCCGGTGACCTTCTACAACGATCACTACGACCTGCTGCGCAGTCAGGATTTCCTCTTTGCCCGCAAGATCAGCCCCGAGGCGACGGAACTCAAAACCCGGCTTGGCGCGCTTTACGCCGACGACGAGGCCGAGTTCCAGATCTCGAACGAAGGCCGCAGCCTGTTCAAGTTCCTCAGCGGCCGGGGCCGCATCGGCCGCCGCTTCGCCACCCGCTTTTGGGAAACCGAAAGCACCCTTGGCCGCGATCGCGAATTGATGATCGTGATCTGCAAGAAGTGGCACGTCGCCAAGCGGCTGCTCGATAGAATCCGACAGCTCACCAATATTCCCACCGTTGAATACCTGTTCAACGAGGAATCGACGGCGTTGCCCGACCTGGGGGGTATTCAGGCCACGCTTGGCAAGCGCACGCGCCACCGCCGCGCCCTGATGCGGATGTTGTTCGATTACTACGGCACCGACCGCCTGATCGTCTGCATGGACCCCGGCAACCTTGATCTTTTGCAGGATTTCTGCGGCGACCGGTCCACCGTCAAGCTTCTGGAAATTCAGACGCAGTTTTCCGACGACTACTTGATCGGCCATGCCATGCGCGTGGGCCTTGCCGGGGAACAGACCCCGGAAGAAACGCTTGAACGGCTGTTGCCCACGATCCGCGCCGACCTGGTTTTCGAATCCGACCGTATCCGCGACGCCGAGTTTGAGAACCATAACATCCTGCGCGAAGGCAACGACAGCGATCAACACGCCCGTGCCATCGCCCCCTTTCTTGATGTTCCCCACGACAAGGCGCTAAAGATCGCGCAAACCGAACATCTCTTTGCCGATTAAGGACAGCCCGATGCCCTATACCTACGACGATCAGAATATCTTTGCCAAAATCCTGCGCGGCGAGATTCCCAATGACACCGTGCTTGAAACCGAGCACAGCCTCGCCTTCAACGATATCCAACCGCAGGCCCCGGTGCATGTGCTGGTCATTCCCAAGGGGCCCTATGTGTCCTACGATCATTTCGCGCAAAACGCCTCGGATGCCGAGATCGCCGATTACACCCGCGCCATCGGCGAGGTCTGTAAACTCAAGGGCATCGAGGATGGCGGTTTTCGGATGATCTCGAACGCCGGTGAAAACGGTGTGCAGGAGGTGCCGCACCTGCACGTCCATATCCTTGCCGGGCGGCCGCTTGGCCGGATGCTGGACAAGGCCTGACGCGTCCGGGCCCCCTCACCACATCTTGCCCGATACCGTCGGGCAAGACATCGGGCCTCATGGGTCAGGCGGCGCGCTTCTGTTTCGACAGCTGCACCGCCAGAATACCGCCCATGATCACCGCCACGCCCAGACCCTCGCGCAGGCCCAGTTGCTCGCCAAGGATCACCGCGGCAATCGCCACCCCAAGGAACGGGTTGAGAAAGTGGAAGGTCGCCGCCTTCACCGCCCCGATCCGGTTGACCAGCATGAACCACACCAGTGTCGCGGCCAAACCGGGAACAAGGGTGGTATAGGCAAAGGCGGCGATCAACGGCCAGCTCCAGTCGACGACAACTGTCTCCAGACTCACCGCCGCCACGCCAAGCGCCGCACTGCCCACCAGCATCTGCAAGCCCACGATCATCAGGAAATTCCCCCCCGACGTGGCCCCGCGCACCGCCAATGTGGCAAAGGTCAGGGCGATCACCCCGGCCACACACAGCGTCAGCCCGTACATATCCACCCCGCCGCTCAAACGCGCGCCCATGATGATGACGACCCCCAGAACCCCGGCCAAAAGGCCGACCATGCCCAAGCCGCCGATGCGCTCACCGAAAATCAGCCACCCGGCCAGGCCCACCAACAAGGGCATGGTCGAGGCGATAATCGCCGCAAGCCCGGCTTCGATGGTCTGCATCGCGACGAAATTCAGGCCAAGGTAAAGGGCATTCTGGCAAATCCCGAAAATCACCGTCGCCCGCCATTGCGCCTTGGTCAGGCGCCAGCTTTGCCCAAGCATCCGGGCGATCAGCACCCCCAGAAGCCCCGAGATCAGGAACCGCAGGCTCAGCGCCGTCAAAGGCGGCGCGGCGGCCACGATGATCCGCGCCGAGGTAAAGGCGCTCGACCACATCACCGCAAATGCGACTCCCATAACGACTGCGCGAATATCCATTGCTTGCCCTCACGTCCCGTAAGACGGGCTTGCCACAGCAGTCAGGGAATGGAAAGCCGTCAAACCACGGCGCGCAGCGCCAGCACGGCAAGGATACCCGCCAGCATGGTCAGCGGCAGATTACGGGTCAGCAAGGCAATCAGAACCGCAATCAGCGCCGCACCCCATTCCGCCGGTCCGCCCTGCAAAAGCTGAACCGCCACAAGCGACAGGATCAGGCACCCCGGCAAGGCGCTCAAACCCTGCGCCCAACCGCCCGTAGCCGGCAACCGACGGCCCAGCCAATACCCGCCAAGCCGAATGGCGAATGTGCCCCCGGCCAACATCAAAAGGACCAACCCGAAATCAGGCATTACCGCGCACTCCTGCAAATCCGGCCCCCAGACCGGCGGCCAGAACCAAGGCCCATGACGGTTCGATCCGCACCACCGTCACCAGGACCACGACCGCACCACCGGATATCAGCCAAGGCAGCAGGTCCGCCCGTGGCCCGCGCCAAAGACCGCGCAGGATAGCGATGAATGCTGCCGTAAAGGCGAAATCCATGCCCAGCGCGCGCGGCTCGGGCATGGCTTGGGCCAAGACGGCACCAAGCGTTGTCGAAGAAACCCAAACAAGCAACAGGCACAGCCCACCGCCGACAAGATACCAATAGCCCACCGCATGGCCCTGCCTCCGCGTGGCATGCATCAAGGCCCAATTCTCGTCGCTGGTCAGGTGAACGCCCAGCATCACCTGCCACCACGGGCGCGCCGAAAGATCCTCTCGCAGGGCGGCCGTCATCATCAGCAATCGCAGGTTCAAGGCCAACCCGGCCAGCACGGCGGTCATCGCCCCGGCCCCCGCCACGATGCGCTCGACAACCACGATCTGTGATGCCCCGGCAAAAACCAAGGCCCCCATCATGCCGGTCTGCAATCCGTCCATGCGCGCCTGTGCGGCAAGCAGGCCAAAGGCAAGACCGTAAATCGCAACCCCCACGGCCAAAGGCGCGATATCGCGAAACCCTTGTTGAATATCACTTTTCCAAGGCATGGGTGTTCCTTTCGCTCAAGGTTGGCTTTTCAGCCTCGTACGATATAATGAACACCCGTTCGTTCGTCAAGCCGAACAAGTGTTCGTTAAAGTGGACCCATGCAACCAAACCAAATGATCGCCGCCGCCATCACCCGGGAACGCACCCGCGCGGGCCTCAGCCTTTCGGCGCTTGCCACCCGGGCCGGAATCGCCAAATCGACGCTTTCGCAACTGGAATCGGCGAAGGGCAATCCAAGTATCGAAACGCTGTGGTCCCTTGCCACGGCGCTGGATGTGCCCTTCAGTTGCCTTTTCGAAACCCCGCAACCCGCCACAAGGCTGATCCGGGCAAGCGAAGGCACGGCCCTGCCATCCGATCAGGCCAACATCGCGGCAACGCTTCTGTCGGCCAACCCGCATGCCGCCCGCCGCGATATCTATCGCATGGCGCTTGAACCGGGCGAGGCGCGGCATTCCTGCGGGCATCCGACAGGCAGCATTGAACATGCGGTTGTCTGCACAGGGCGCGCCCTGATCGGGCCAGAGGGCAACGAAGTCGATCTTGCGCCCGGCGATTACTATGCCTTTCCCGCCGATACCGCCCACAGTTACGCGGCCCGCGCCCCCGGAACGGTCATATGCCTGATCATGGAAACGCGCTGAACACGGGACCGCGCCACATGAAAAGGGCCACCCACCGGGTGACCCTTTCGAAAACTCTCATGAAAGAAAGATCAGCCGTTCACGCTGTCCTTCAGTGCCTTGGCGATGGTCATCTTCACCACCTTGTCGGCCTCTTTCTTGATCTGTTCGCCGGTGGCGGGGTTGCGCACCATGCGCTCGGGGCGCTCGCGGCAATAGATCTTGCCAACACCCGGCAGGGTCACGGCACCACCGCCCGACACTTCGCGGGTAATGATGTTTACGATCGAATCCAGCGCGCCGCCGGCGGTTTTCTTGTCAGTGCCCATTTCTTCGGCCAGGGCCGCAACAAGCTGGGTTTTGGTCATCGGTTTTGCCATTTTCTGGTCTCCTGTTTCTGCCCGTTTCTTGGGCCTCATGCGCGTGATTTAACTGTATCTAGCGATTAAACACAACGAATAGTGGGCAAAGGCAACCCGATTTCATGCATTTTGTCACGATTTTCTTGGGATTTTCCCCTATAAAAAGGCCGTTTCCTCGAAACTCCGCAGTTTCCGGCTGTGAATCCGCTCCAACGGCATGGTGGCCAAGGTCTCCATGGCGCGGATTCCGATCATCAGGTGCCGGGCCACCTGCGCCTTGTAAAAATCGCTCGCCATGCCCGGCAATTTCAACTCGCCATGCAGCGGCTTGTCGCTGACGCACAACAGTGTCCCATAAGGCACGCGAAAGCGAAACCCGTTGGCCGCTATCGTGGCGCTTTCCATGTCCAGCGCGATCGCCCGGCTCTGGCTCAAGCGCTGCACCGGGCCGGTATGCTCGCGCAATTCCCAGTTGCGGTTGTCGAAACTGGCCACGGTGCCGGTCCGCATGATCCGCTTCAGGTCATACCCCTCAAGCTCGGTCTCATGCGCCACCGCCTGCTCCAGCGCGATCTGGATTTCCGCCAAGGCCGGGATCGGCACCCAGGCGGGCAAATCGGCATCCAGCACCCGGTCCTCCCGCAAATAGGCATGCGCCAGAACGAAATCGCCCAACTGCTGCGAATTGCGCAGCCCCGCGCAATGCCCCACCATGACCCATGCATGCGGGCGCAACACCGCGATATGATCCGTCGCCGTCTTCGCGTTCGACGGCCCCACCCCGATATTGACCAGCGTAATCCCCGACCCGTCGGCGCGCTTCAGGTGATAGGTCGGCATTTGCGGCAGCTTGGCAGGCACCCGCAAATCCCCGTCCGGGGCGGCGATCTCGGCATTCCCGGTCCCCACGAAAGAGGTATAGCCACTGTCCGGATCGCCCAGCACCCGCCGGGCATAGGCCTCGAACTCGCTGACGTAGAACTGGTAATTGGTGAACAACACGTGGTTCTGGAAATGGCCGGGGTCGGTGGCCGTGTAATGCTCCAGCCGCGCCAGCGAATAATCCACCCGCTGCGCGGTAAAGGGCGCCAGTGGGCCCACACCATCCGGCGCCGCCTGGAATATACCGTTGACGATGTCATCATTCGTCGTCGCCAGGTCGGGCACGTCGAACACATCGCGTAGCGTGAATTGCGCCGCGCCCTCCTGCGGGACGGTCATGCCCGGCTCATTGGCCACCGCGAAATGCACCGGCATCGGCGTATCCGACACGCCGATCTCGACCGGCACACCGTGGTTTTTCACCAAAAGCGCGATCTGCTGCTCAAGGTAATTGCGGAAAAGCCCCGGTCGCGTCACCGTCGCCGCATGGGTGCCGGGGTTGGCCACATGGCCGAAACTCAACCGGCTGTCGACCTGCGCATGGCTTTGCGTGGTGATCCGTATCTCGGGGTAATAGGCCCGCACCCGGGCCTGCGGCACATCCCCGGCCAAGGCCTGACGAAAGGCTTGGCACAGATGCTCGACCGCGCGGGTATAAAGCAACTCCAACCGCGCCACCGCCGCGCCCGCATCGCTGAATCCCTCGCGCGCGGGCACCTCGGGCACCAAAACCTGTGGATCGTCGCTTGCCATTCGTTTTCCTCTCGAACCCTGTCGCAAACCCACGTTGACACGCCCCCAAGGCGCAATCAACCTGACCGCGACAGGACAGCGGAGATCGCCATGGATTATGACACCGTCAGCCCCGAGGATTTCGGCGCCTCCCTGCGCGGTTTTGGCTTCAACATCCTTGTCACCGATGTCCCCCGCAGCGCCCGGTTTCTGGAAACCGTCTTCGGCATGACGGCCCACCGCCTCAGCCCGGATTTCGCCATCATGACCCATGGTGCGAACATCCTGCAATTGCACGCCGATGGCACCTATGCCGAAAACCCCTTGCTGGGCCTTCTGCCGGAAAACCCGCCGCGCGGGGCAGGCATCGAAATCCGGCTCTACGATTGCGACCCCGAAAAGGCCGCCCAGAAGGCAGAAGACGCAGGCGGCACCATCCTGCAACCACCGACCGACAAACCCCACGGCCTGCGCGAATGCTTCATCCTGTGCCGGGACGGGTACTGCTGGGTGCCGTCACGGCCGAAGGCATAGCCGCGCCGGTCCCGGCACCAAGGCTCAGGCCCCATTGACTTCCCCCGCGCCCTCCCCGACCCTTTCGCCAAACCGCGAAAGGAAACACCCATGAACGCACCGAAACAAACGGCCAACCTCACCCACTGGAATGAACGGGTCGATCTGGCCGCCGCTTTCCGCTGGACGGCCCGCCTCAACATGCACGAAGGCGTCGCCAACCACTTCAGCCTGTCGATCAACGACGATGGCACCCGGTTCCTGATGAACCCCAACCAGATGCATTTTTCCCGCATCAAGGCCTCGGACCTGATCGAGGTCGACGCCAACGATCCCGACACGCTGGACAAACCCGGCGCGCCCGATCCCACCGCCTGGGGATTGCACGGCGGGCTGCACCGGCATTGCCCGCACGCCCGCTGCGCCATGCATGTGCATTCCATCCATGCCACGGTGCTGGCCACGCTGGCCGACAGCAACCTGCCCCCTATCGACCAGAATTGCGCCACCTTCTTCAACCGCTACGTGATCGACGATCACTATGGCGGGCTGGCCTTCGAGGATGAGGGCGAACGCTGTGCCCAGTTGTTCGACGACCCCAAGAAAAAGGTCATGATCATGGGCAACCACGGCATCATGATCATCGGCGACACCGTGGCCGAAACCTTCAACCGCCTGTATTATTTCGAACGCGCCGCCGAAACCTACATCCGCGCCCTGCAAACCGGGCAACCCCTGCGCGTCCTGTCGGATGAAGTGGCCGAGAAAACCGCGCAAGAGTTGGAAAGCTACCCTGAACAGGACGAACGGCACTTGGCCGAACTCAAGGCGATCCTGGACGAGGAAGGCGATAAATACGCCAGTTGAACGAACTGGGCTAGGAGCCGCGCCATGGGCGGGCCGCGGCGCGGCGATCCGACGAACGGTATATAGCACTTTATCCTCGAACTGGCGCGTGACTGTCAGGTCATACAACAAAAGGAACCCAATCGCCGGGCCGTGGGGGCGGCCCGCCGATGGCGCGGCGGCGCTGCGCGCCTTGATTCCACGCCGGCGCAATTCAGACTTGCCGCTTCCCCCTTGTCTTTCGCCGCCAACTGCCCAATTCATCGCCCATGACCAAAACACTTCTCTCCTTCGGCCATGGCTATTCCGCCCGCGCCCTTGCCCGCCGCCTTGTTCCGCAAGGCTGGCGCATCTACGGCACCACCCGCAGCGCGGAAAAGGCCGAGGCGCTGCGCGCCGAAGGCGTAACAGCCGTGCTCTGGCCCGATGGCGACCTCGGCCAAGCCTTCGATCAGGCGACCCACCTGCTGATCTCCGCCGGACCAAGCGAAGATGGCGATCCAACCCTTGCACAATACCGCGACAAGATCACCGAAATCGCCCCCCGGCTGGAATGGGCAGGCTACCTTTCCACCACCGGCGTCTACGGCGACCACCAAGGCGACTGGGTGGCCGAGGACACCCCCCTTACCCCGTCCACCAAGCGCGGCAACCTGCGGGTCAAGGCCGAGGCCGATTGGCAATCCATCCCCGGCCTGCCGCTGCATACCTTCCGTCTTGCCGGCATCTACGGCCCCGGTCGCGGCCCCTTCGCCAAGGTCCGCCAAGGCAAAGCGCGGCGCATCGTCAAACCGGGGCAAGTCTTTAGCCGGATTCACGTCGATGACATCGCACAGGTGCTTGAGGCCTCGATCATGCGCCCCAACCCCGGCGCGGCCTACAATGTCTGTGATAACGACCCGGCCCCGCCACAAGACGTCATAGGCTACGCCGCAAAGCTTCTGGGCGCGCCCCTGCCCCCCGAAGAAGATTTTGAAACCGCCGAAATGACGCCCATGGCCCGCAGCTTCTATGCTGAATCCAAACGCGTCGATAACACCCGGATGAAAGACGAACTGGGCGTTAACCTCATCTACCCGGATTACCGCGCAGGGCTAAAGGCCCTCCTCACCGCAACCGCCGAACCCTGAGCGAGAAAGCCCGTCAGGGCTGCCAAGCACGCCTTACCATAGCGCGTGGAAATGATGCACCGGCCCATGGCCGTGCCCCACGTCCAGACCATCCGCCGCGCCGATGGCGCCGCTGATGTAATCCTTGGCCTTGGCCGCCGCTTGGCGCAGGTCATCGCCCCGCCCCAACCACGTCGCCAAACCCGACGACAGGGTACAGCCCGTGCCATGGGTATTGCGAGTCTCGTGCCGGGGCGCGCGCAGGCGGGTCATCCCCTCGCCTTCGCACAACAGGTCAACGGCCTCGCTGTCGCCCATATGGCCACCCTTCAACAGAACCGCCCGCGCGCCCATATCCAACAGCGCCCGCGCTTGGCCTTCCATCGCCTCCAGATCCTGCGCCTCACCTTCGCCCAGCAAATCCGCCGCTTCCGGCAGGTTCGGGGTAATCACCGTGGCGCGCGGCAAAAGCACATCGCGCAGGGCCGCCACGGCTTCGGCATGCAACAACCGGTCACCGCCCTTGGCCACCATCACCGGGTCCAGCACCACGGGCGCCGCCAAGCCCTCCAGCGCCCCGGCCACCGCCTCGATAATCCCGGCGGTGCCCAGCATCCCGATCTTCACCGCGTCCACCCGGATATCATCGCGAATGGAATTGACCTGCGCCGCCACGAACTCGGGCGAGATCAGTTCAACCCCCTGCACGCCTTGGGTGTTCTGCGCCGTCAGCCCGGTCAAGGCCGCCATGCCATAGCCGCCATTGGCCGAAATCGCCTTCAAATCCGCCTGTATACCCGCGCCGCCCGACGGGTCCGACCCGGCAATCGACAGGATATTCGCCACACGCTCGCTCATGCTTGCTCCCATTCCTCCAAAAGGCTCCGCGCCGCCGCCTCGGGGTCGTCCGCCCGCGCGATGGCCGACACCACGGCCACGCCCTCGGCCCCGGCCAGTTTCACCTGCCCCGCATCGCCCGGCCCGATCCCGCCAATCGCCACGGCGGGCAGGCCCGCCGCGCCGATGATCCGCGCCAACCCGTCAAATCCGATGGGGGCCGCATGGTCCGGCTTGGTCGCCGTCGCCCGCACCGGCCCCACACCGATGTAATCCACATACCCCGTCGGGATCGCCGCCACCTGGCTTTCGCGCTCGATCGACAGGCCCAATATCCGATCCGGGCCCAGCCGCTTGCGGGCGGCCACCACATCGCCATCCCCCTGCCCGATATGCAGCCCGTCGCACCCCGACCAGACCGCCACATCGACCCGGTCGTTGACGATCAGCTTCACGGCCTCCGGCAATGCCTCACGCAAACCGCGCGCAAGCTCCAGCATCTCGTCGTCGCTGGCCGCCTTGTCGCGCAACTGCACCACGGCGGCCCCTCCCCGGGCCGCCGCCATGGCCTGTTCCTCAACCGGCAAACCCGCGCCGGGGTCGGTGATGAAATAAACCGGCCCGATCATGCCGCACGCACCCGCGCCCCGGCGCTCAAGCCTTCGGGCGTCATCCCGTGCAACTCGTCCAGAAAGGCCACGGCAAAGCTGCCCGGGCCATCCGTCCGCGCGCCCGCGCGCTCCCCGGCCAACCCGTAATAGGCCAGCGCCGCAACCGTGCCCTCCAAGGCGGGTTGCCCGGCCACGAAGGCCCCCACGACCCCCGTCAGGGAACAGCCCAGCGCGGTGACCTTCGGCATCACCGCATGGCCGTTGTCCACACGATAGGCCCGCGCGCCATCGGTCACGAAATCCACTTCGCCCGTCACGGCCACGACCCCGCCGGTCTGCTTGGCCAAACCGCGTGCGGCCTCCTCGGCGGCCTCTACCGCATCGCCTGCATCGGCCCCCTGGCCAGCAGCCTCGGCACCCGCAACCGCCATGATCTCCGAAGCATTGCCGCGAATGACCGTCGGCTTCAACGCGACCAAACGGGCAACCGCCTGACGCCGAAACCCCGTGGCAAACACCGCCACCGGGTCCAGAACCCAAGGCTTGCCCGCCGCGTTCATCACCTGCGCGGCCTCTTCCATCGCCGCCGCCCACTCGGGGTCCAACGTGCCGATATTCACGGTCAGGGCACTGGCGATCCCGGCAAATTCCGCCGCTTCCTCGCGCGCATGCACCATCGCGGGCGAGGCCCCAGCGGCCAACATCACGTTGGCCACCACGTTCATCGCAACATAATTGGTGATATTCTGCACAAGCGGCGGCGCGGCGCGCATGGCCTCAAGATAGGTGCCGATCTTTTCCATCGTCATTCTCCTCTCCGCCGGTGGACGGCGGGGCAGCAGAACGCGACACGCGAAAAAGGCTGATCGGTCCCGCAACTTCCTCCGCCGGTATAATCCGGGTCAGGTTCAAAGGGTCCATCTCAGCCCCGTCCGGGGCGCCCCTGCCGCATCTCTAACCTATGGGTCCTGCCCGCAGCGTCAACCGCAAAGGCGCGCGATCAAAAATCAATCGCAAGGCCCTTTTTCTCCCAATCGCCATAGCGCACAGGCTCCAGCCCCTCGCGCCGTCCGCCCAATTCCTTGGGCAATGCCTGCGCCTCGGCCTTTTGCCGCCGTTCCTCGGCCTCGGCCAAGGCCCGCTTGGCCGCCTCTGGAAGGTCCTTTTGCTCGTCTGTCATGGGTTCTTCCTTTGCATCTTTCCCCCTGATATACGCCGCGCCACGCCCATGTCCAAGGAGAACCCATGCCGCAGCCCGCGCCAAACGCCCGCCAAAGCGCGGTTTACCTTCTCGATCAGGTGATCGGCGAAGGGCGGCTCATGTCCGATCTCATCGCCGCCGGCAAACTTGACCGCCTCGACCCCGCCGACCGCGCCCGCGCCCAGCGCCTTGCCAACGATACCCTGCGCGGCATCGACCGGGCCGACCGCTTGCTTAACCGTCACCTGCGCAAGCCGCCGCCGCTGCATGTGTTCAACATCCTGCGTCTTGGCACGGTCGAACTTTGCATGGGCGGCGATGCCCATGGCGTGGTCAACGATCTGGTGGGCCTTGTCGGGCGCAACAAGCGCTATGGCAACCTCAAGGGGCTGGTGAACGCCGTGCTGCGCAAGGCGGCCGAGGATGGCGCCCGCTCATGGAATGACCTGCGCCTGCCGCGACTGCGCAAATGGCTGCGCGATCCGCTGGTCGCCGCTTGGGGGGCCGGGCGGGTCACCGCGATGGAGCGCGCCCATTTCAACGGCGCCCCGCTGGATATCACGCCCAAGGGCGACGGCGCCCTTTGGGCCGAGAAACTGGGCGGCGCCTTGCTGCCCACCGGTTCCATCCGCCTGACCGACGCGGCCCAGGTCTCAACCCTTCCCGGTTTCGACACCGGCGATTGGTGGGTGCAGGATGCCGCCGCCGCCCTGCCGGTCAAAATCCTCGCCCCGCAACCGGGCGAGAAAATCCTTGATCTGTGCGCCGCACCGGGCGGCAAGACCCTGCAACTCGCCGCCGCCGGGGCCGATGTCACGGCGCTTGATCTCTCGCCGCGCCGGATGGAACGTGTCACCGAAAACCTCGCCCGCTGTGGCCTCAGTGCAAATTGCATCACCGGCGATGCCCTCGAACACACCGGCGGCCCCTATGACGCCATCCTGCTCGATGCGCCCTGTTCGGCCACCGGCACCATTCGTCGCCACCCCGATTTGCCCTTCGCAAAGGACGGCTCGGAATTCGGCGAGCTTATCGCATTGCAATCGGCCATGCTCGATCATGCCCTGACCCTCCTCAAGCCCGGCGGGCGGTTGGTGTTTTGCACCTGCTCGCTTTTGCCGGACGAAGGTGAATGTCAGGTTGACGAAGCGTGCGCAAGTCACCCCGACCTTACCGTCGACCGCTCCGCACTCGACCGCCCGGGCATTGACCCCGACTGGATCACCGAAGAAGGGGGCCTTCGCCTGCGTCCCGATCTCTGGCCCGATCTGGGCGGGATGGACGGGTTCTATATCGCCTGCCTGCGGCGCTGAATGGGGCAGGTTTCGTACGACTCGTACGAAACACATTTGCCGCCCCCCGATTTTCGTACGAAAATACCGGGGTAAGCGTACGACTCGTACGAAAATCTACCGTCGATCCGGCAATGCCACCAATCCAGCGGTGACTTGCGCGGCTCTGCGCGGTATAGTCCCTGCCAAACAGCGCCAAGAAGAGCGTCCAGAGGCAAGGCATATGTCACACCCCGCAAACCTGTCTGCGCGGCTCTCGCGCATCCTTGATCGTATCGAAGCCAAGCGCGCCACGCTCTCGCGCCCGGCCACTGCCTTTACCTATAATCCTGATCCCCGGACCATCGGCAGCTTTGCCCGTGGCCGGCAGCTTTGCGCCGGTAACTTCTTGTTTTCGGGGCATCTTTTACAAGAGCCCGAGACCAATATATGGGATCTGGACGCCCCTGATATCGACTACGCCGAGGCACTGCACGGCTTTGGCTGGCTTGATGACCTGGCCGCCGTGGGCGACCTTCCGGCCCGCACCCGGGCGCAGGATTGGCTATGGACTTGGATCGCCCGTTTCGGCCCCGGCCGCGGCCCCGGCTGGACACCCGACCTCACCGGGCGCCGCCTGATCCGCTGGATTTCGCACGCCCTTTTCCTGCTTCAATCGCGTGACCGTGAATCCTCGGACGCATTCTATAAGTCCCTGGCGCAGCAGACAATTTTCCTCTCACGCCGCTGGAAAGGCGCGCATCCCGGCCTGCCCAGGTTCGAGGCGTTAACCGGTCTTGTCTACGCCGGACTGTCTCTTGAGGGAATGGAAAGCCATGTTGCCCCGGCCCTGCGTGCCCTGTCGCGCGAATGCGAGTCGCAAATCGACTCCGAAGGCGGCATTCCAACCCGTAACCCCGAGGAATTGTTGGAAGTTTTCACTTTGCTGACATGGGCCGCCATGGCCCTCAGCGAAGCGGGACGTGCAGCCAGCGATGCCCATTGGGCTGCCATCGAACGTATCGCCCCCACCCTGCGTACCCTGCGTCACACCGATGGCGGCCTTGCCCGGTTCCACGGCGGCGGCCGCGGGTTGGAGGGCCGGTTGGATACCGCGCTTGCCACAAGCGGCGTCAAATCCCGGAAAACGGGAAAATTATCAATGGGTTACGCCCGTATCGGCGCAGGTCGAACAAGCCTGATCATAGATGCGGCACCGCCTCCAACCGGCAGCGCCTCGATCAACGCCCATGCCTCTACCCTTGCATTTGAACTCACCTCCGGCCGCCGCCCCTTGATCGTGAACTGCGGTTCCGGCGTCAACTTTGGCAAAGAATGGCGCCGCGCAGGCCGCGCAACGCCGTCGCACTCCACCTTGATGCTGGACGGACGGTCAAGCGCGCGCTTGGGCCAATCACGTAAAGATTTGGATTTGCTGGCAAAAACACCCACCGAGGTTCCCATCCAAATGGTGAAAGCCAGCGATGGGTTACGATTTGAAGGCGGGCACAACGGCTATGTCGGGGCCTATGGCCTGACCCATGCGCGCATCATCGACTTGACCTTCGACGGACGGGCGGTAGCAGGCGAAGATATACTGGCCACGGTGTCCGCCAAGGATCAAAAGCAGTTTGATAAGGCCATGGATATCAAGCGCTTAGAGGGCCTGCCCTTCGAGATTCGCTTTCATCTTCATCCCGAAGTCGACGCCTCGCTCGACATGGCAGGCACCGCGGTGTCCCTGGTACTCAAAAGCGGTGAAATCTGGATTTTCCGAACCGATGGCCGAACCAGGATCGCCCTTCAATCCAGCGTCTATCTTGAACGCACACGCCTCAAACCACGTGCGACCAAACAAATCGTTCTATCCGGGCGCACAATGGAGTATGCGACGCGCATACGCTGGTCACTGGCCAAGGCTCAGGATACGCCAATCAGTATCCGTGACCTTGCTCAAGATGAGCTTGAGCCCGACCTGATGACCGCCGACGACTGAACAGACAACCAATGCCAAGGATCCGCTGCCGATGACCGATCTCGCCCCCGTACGCCGTGCCCTTCTTTCCGTTTCCGACAAGACCGGACTGGTCGACCTTGGCCGCGCCTTGTCAGAGCGGGGGGTCGAACTCCTGTCCACCGGCGGAAGCGCGAAAACCCTGCGCGATGCCGGGCTTACCGTGCGCGATGTAGCCGATGTCACGGGTTTTCCCGAAATGATGGATGGCCGCGTCAAAACCCTGCATCCCATGGTTCATGGCGGGCTTCTGGCGCTGCGTGACAACGACGATCACGTCAAGGCCATGACCGATCACGACATCAGCGCGATCGATCTTCTGGTGGTCAATCTCTATCCCTTCGAGGAAACCGTGGCAAAGGGTGCCGATTATGACACCTGCATCGAAAATATCGACATCGGCGGCCCCGCAATGATCCGTGCCGCGGCCAAGAACCACGCCTTTGTCAACGTGGTCGTCGATGTCGAGGACTATCAGCCGCTTCTCGAAGAACTGGCCAATAACGACGGTCAAACCACCTATGCCTTCCGTCAGCACCTTGCACTGACGGCCTATGCCCGCACAGGGGCCTATGACGCGGCTGTCTCGGGCTGGATGGCCAAGGCACTTGATGAGGCCGCTCCGCGCCGCCGTGCCGTTGCGGGCCAGCTTGCCCAAACCCTGCGTTACGGTGAAAATCCGCACCAATCGGCGGCGTTTTACACTGATGGCGCCGCCCGCCCCGGCGTGGCCACGGCCCAACAGCATCAAGGCAAGGAGTTGAGTTATAACAACATCAACGACACCGACGCGGCCTTTGAACTGGTCAGTGAGTTCGCAACTTCGGATGGCCCGGCCTGCGCCATCATCAAGCACGCCAACCCCTGTGGTGTGGCCCGTGGTGCGACCCTGCAAGAAGCCTACTCCAAAGCCTTTGATTGCGACCGCACCTCGGCCTTTGGCGGAATCATCGCGCTGAACCAGCCGCTTGACGGCCCCACTGCCGAGGAAATCTCGAAAATCTTTACCGAGGTGGTGATCGCCCCCGGTGCCGATACCGATGCCAAGGCCGTGTTCGCCGCCAAGAAAAACCTGCGGCTTCTGACGACCGAAGGTCTTGCCGATCCTGCCGAGGCGGCACTTATGCTCAAACAGGTCTCGGGTGGATTTCTTGTGCAGGACAAGGACAACGGGCACCTGACAAAAGATGATCTGAAGATTGTCACCAAACGTGCCCCGAGTGAGGCCGAGATGACCGATATGCTGTTTGCCTGGAAGGTCGCGAAGCATGTGAAATCCAACGCGATCGTCTACGTCAAGGATGGCGCGACCGTTGGTGTGGGTGCCGGTCAAATGAGCCGTGTCGATAGCTGCCGTATCGCCGCCCGCAAGGCACAGGACATGGCCGATGCCTTGGGCCTTCCCGCACCGCTGACCCAAGGCAGCGTCGTCGCCTCGGATGCTTTCTTCCCCTTCGCGGACGGTCTATTGACAGCAGCCGAGGCCGGAGCGACAGCGGTTATTCACCCCGGCGGCTCAATGCGCGACGACGAGGTGATCGCGGCAGCGGACGAGGCTGGGCTTGCCATGGTCTTGACCGGCATGCGCCATTTCCGTCACTAAGCGTCGCATCATAAGCATAAGCGCGGTGGCCGGTCCCGGCCACCAGAGGCAGGAGAGCACAATGCGCACGGTATTCTGGGTGGCGGTCGCCACCTTCTTGGCCGATCAGGTCGTGAAGTACATCGTTGTTCACATGCTCGATCTGCCGCGTGTCATGGCAATTGATGTCTGGCCACCGTATTTGAACCTGCGCATGGCTTGGAATTATGGTATAAATTTCGGCCTCATGGCGCAGGATAGCCCCCTGACCCGCTGGACTTTGATTATAGTGGCCTTGGTTATCTCTGCCGCGGTCATCTGGTGGGTTCGGGTGGACCCGGCGGGCCGCTGGCAAAAAATCGCCGCCGGTCTTTTGGTCGGTGGGGCACTTGGCAATGTCGTTGATCGCCTGATCTATGGGGCGGTCGCTGATTTCATCAACATGTCGTGCTGCGGTATCGACAATCCCTACGCCTTCAACATTGCCGACATTGCCGTTTTCGTCGGTGCATTCGGAATGGTGATCTTCAACAGCGACAGAAAAAACGCCTCGTGACCTTGCCGTTCGGATGCGTTAAGTCTGTCGCGTATTCTTTCGGAGAGGGACGATGGTCTTTTCGCGTGTAACAATATTGGTCGTTGTTCTTGGGGTTCTGGCTGGATGTTCGAACCGCGGTGACGATATTCAGCTAAGGCGGATCGACAAACCCGGCGAAGGTCCCGATGAATTTGCGATTCTACCGGGCAAGGAACTTCAGGCTCCCGAAGATTACGCTTCGCTTCCGGCCCCCACACCCGGGTCCGCGAACCTGTCGGACCAAAACCCAAAGGCTGACGGCGTCGCCGCCTTGGGCGGGAACCGTGCCGCGCTGGCGGTAGGTGCCGCCTCGCAACGTGATGCGGGGCTGGTGCAACATACATCGCGCTACGGCGTCCAATCGGGCATTCGCCAAACCCTTGCGCAAGAGGACAAGGAAGTGCGCCGCCGACATGGCCGCGTCAATATCCTGCGCCTTGGCCCGACCGATGACTATACAGATGCCTACAAGCGCCAATGGCTCAACAGTCACGCCGAGCAACGGCGCCTGCGCCGACTAGGCATTGAAACACCGAGCGCCCCGCCTCCGGCAACGGAATAAGCCGGGCGTTCACGGCTCCGTCAAGACGCTTGAAACTGGTCAGGTTGACCGTATTTTGATCACAAACCCCAGCTACGGAGTGTTTTCATGCGTCTGCTTCTTGCCGTGCTCATGGCAATGTCGACCTTCACCCTGCCATTACATGCCGATGACCAAGTGACCGCTTTCACCTTGGACAACGATATGGAGGTCGTGGTGATCGAAGATCACCGGGCACCTGTCGTCGTACATATGGTTTGGTACAAAGCCGGGTCCGCCGATGAAAAACCCGGTGTTTCGGGTGTTGCACACTTCTTGGAACATCTGCTTTTCAAGGGAACGGAAACGCTTGACCCCGGTGAACTATCCGCCACCGTCTCGCGCAATGGTGGCAGCGACAACGCCTTTACCAGCCACGATTATACCGCGTATTTTCAACGGGTAGCGGCAGACAGGTTGGAATTGATGATGCGGATGGAAAGCGACCGCATGGTCAACCTGCAACTTGATGAAAGCGATATCGCAACCGAACGCGATGTCATTATCGAAGAACGCAATCAGCGGGTTGAAAACAACCCCGGCGCATTGTTCAGAGAACAAAAAAGCGCTGCGCAGTATTTGAACCACAGGTATGGCGTACCCATCATCGGTTGGCAGCACGAGATGCAGCAGTTGGATCTTGCTGATGCGCTCGAGTACTACGAAACCTATTACGCGCCCAACAATGCCGTCCTTGTGGTCGCCGGTGATGTTCAGCCCGGCGAGGTCCGCAAACTTGCCGAGACCTACTATGGCGCGATTCCGGCCAACCCCGAATTGCCCGAGCGCAGCCGCGCAAAAGAACCAAGGCAAATGGCCGAACGGCGGCTGGCCTACGAAGATTCGCGTGTTGCACAGCCTTATGTCACCCGTAGCTATCTTGCCCCGGAACGTGACAGCGGTGCGCAGGAGAAAGCAGCGGCTCTCACATTGCTGGCTGATATCTTGGGTGGTGGCAGTACGTCGGTCATGGCTGAAAAGCTTCAATTCGATGACCAGATCGCCGTCCACACCTCCGCCTATTACCGGGGCAAATCACTCGACCAGACAACCTTGAATTTTTATGTCGTGCCAGCACCGGGTGTGACACTTGATCAGGCCGAAGACGGCTTGGACCGGGTCCTTACCGAGTTTCTGGAAACCGGCGTCGACCGGGCGCAATTGGACCGTATCAAGATGCAGGTGAAGGCTTCGCAAATTTACGCGCGCGACGACGTGAATGCGCTTGCCAACCGTTATGGTCGCGCCTTGACCCAAGGTTTGACGGTCGAGGATGTGCAGGCTTGGCCCGAGATTCTTCAAGCGGTCACGCCCGAGGACATCATGGCCGCAGCGCATGACGTTTTGGATCGAAAAAATTCCGTCACCGGCAGATTGATGGCCCCGGAGGTAACCCAATGATCCGTTATGTTTTCGCCATATGTCTGGCGCTCTTTGCGCTTCCCGCACAAGCTGAGCTTGACGTAGAAGAGATCACGACACCCAACGGCATTAACGCGTGGCTTGTCGAGGACCACAATATACCCTTCGTGTCTTTGGAGCTGCGGTTTCGCGGTGGTGCCTCGTTGGATGCACCGGAAAAACGCGGTGCTGTCAACTTGATGGTGGGCCTTTTGGAAGAAGGCGCCGGCGAGATGGATGCCCGGGCGTTTGCCAAGGCCACCGAAAGTATTGCCGCTTCATTCAACTACAGTGTGGATGATGACACTGTAAGTATCTCCGCGCGCTTCCTGACAGAAAACCGTGATCAGGCGGTGGACTTACTGCGCAAAAGCCTCGTTGATCCACGCTTCGATGATCAAGCAATTCAGCGCGTTCGCGCGCAGGTGCAATCCAACATTCGCTCTGCCCTCAAGGATCCACGTGATCTGGCCGGAATGGCGTTTGATAAGATTGTCTATGGGGACCATCCCTATGCCTCGTCTCTCATGGGGACGCTCGACAGCGTCGCAAACCTGACGCGCGATGATCTTGTTGCGGCACACGACGCCACTTTGGCCCTTGATCGCCTTCATGTAAGCGCCGTTGGCGATATCACGGCAGGGGAACTGAAAACGGTACTCGATACACTCCTTGCAGGATTGCCCGAACACGGGGCGCCGCTTCCCGGGCCGGCGAAGCCGAATCTTCCTGGGGGCGTCAAGATCGTTGATTTCGAGACACCTCAATCGGTCGCCATGTTTGCTCAGCCGGGAATCGATCGCGATGATCCTGATTTCTTTGCAGCTTATATTCTGAACCACATCTTGGGGGGCGGCTCTTTCGAAAGCCGTCTTATGAACGAGGTTCGGGAAAAACGCGGATTAACCTACGGTGTCTATTCCTATCTCGCTGACAAGGACGGCGCGCAACTTTGGATGGGTTCGGTGTCATCCGCCAATGATCGGATTGCCGAAGCCGTCTCCGTGATCCGGGACGAGTGGAGCCGCATTCGCGAAAACGGCGTAACTGACGAGGAACTGCAGGACGCCAAGACCTACCTGACCGGGGCGTATCCCTTGCGGTTCGACGGGAACGGACCAATCGCAAAGATCACCGTAGCGATGCAGATGGAAGACCTGCCTACCGACTATATCCTGAACCGCAACGATATGGTTGAGGCGGTCACCTTGGAAGATGTGAACCGCGTCGCCAAGGAACTGCTTGATCCTGAGCGCCTGACCTTTGTGATCGCGGGTCAACCCGAGGGCCTTGAAGGCACGATAAATTAGTGGAACGCCGCCCCAACGAAGGGAGGAGCGACCAGTTTCAGGACACCGCGTCGTTTGGTGCCGCCTCATGCGGTGGTTCTTGGCCGAGCGCGTCACCGTAAACGACTGGTGCAATCTACAGCCAGCATTTCAACAAAACCGGATCGGTGCATTTGCGTGATCGTGCCACGCAACACGGATGAGAGGATTCGCGCCATCATTCCCGGGCACCATACCTTGGCCTTCGAAGGCCGGCGCGGTTTTTCTGATGATTTCGGGATGCGATGCATCGCGATGGGTTGCAGCGTCAGTCGTATCAAACTAAAACAGTCAAGTAATTTGAGACAGCCACGCACCGCTTCTTACCGGGCGCAGCCATCGGACCACACTCCAAACTCCGAGGACGCCCATGACACAGCACCCCGCTGTCAGCCCTTTCGACATCCGTGCCTTTCAGGCTGAAAACCCCAAGATGCGTGCGCGCGATGCGTCGGATGCCCTCGGCATATCCGAGGCTCAACTGGTTGCTGCCAGTGTCGGCCATGGCGCCACGAGAATCGGCGCCCATCCCGACGGGATCATCCCCGCCGCCGAAGCGCTTGGCGAGGTCATGGCGCTGACGCGTGTCGGGGCCTGCGTACATGAAAAGATCGGTGAATACGGCAACTATCATCCCGGCGAGCATGCCGCGATGACCTTGACCGAGAATATCGACCTGCGCATTTTCCCGTCACATTGGGTCCATGCCTTTGCGGTCGAGTCCGAAACCGAGCAGGGTCCGCGTCGTTCGTTGCAGGTTTTCGATGCAGCGGGCGACGCGGTGCATAAGATTCACCTGCGAGACGCGTCAAACCATGACGCCTGGGCCGGGATTGTCGCAGATTTGGCCGTGGCGGACCAGTCAGACAGTCAGGCGGTCGAGGCGCGCAAACCGGTCGAAGGCCCTAAATCCCGAACCGACAAGGTGGATATACTGCGCGAGGAATGGGCCAAGCTGACTGATACGCACCAATTCCTGCGGCTGTGCTCGAAACTCAAGATGAACCGTCTGGGCGCCTATCGGATCGCAGGCGGCCCATGGGTGCGCCAGCTGGAGCCTGACGCCGCCGATGCGATGCTTCAGGCCATCCGCGATGCCGGGATCGAGGTCATGATCTTCGTCGGCAATCGTGGCTGCATCCAGATCCACACCGGACCAGTCCACACACTTAGGCCAATGGGGCCGTGGCAGAACGTGATGGACCCGGGGTTCAACCTGCACCTGCGCCTCGACAAGGTTGCCGAGGTTTGGGCCGTGGAAAAACCCACGCAACGCGGGCCTGCCGTATCGGTGGAAGCCTTCGATGCCGAGGGCGGGTTGATCTTCCAAGTCTTTGGCGTCGGCAAAGAAGGCCGGGATTCGCGCCCTGAATGGGGCCGGATCGTCGAAGCCCTGCCAACACTTGCGGAGGTCCCAGCATGAATTTCTGCCGCAAGAAATCCGGGGCCTACGTAGGTATATGGGCGGCAACGTTCAGTGCCATCCTCGCCCTGGCCGTCAGCGCACAGCAAAGCGCAGAGGTGCCGAACCCACATGCCGATGTCCTGTCGATCGGGGGATCCACGACGGAAATAGTTGCGGCCCTCGGTCAGCAGCACCGCCTGAAAGCCCGGGACACCACCTCGACCTACCCGCCCGAGGTGACCAACCTGCCCGATGTCGGCTACATGCGGTCCCTTTCACCTGAAGGCGTGTTGTCAGTTGGCCCGTCCCTGATCCTTTCACAGGAAGGGGCCGGACCACCCGAGGCACTGGAGGTCATCCGCGCGGCGGATGTGGAGTTTGTCGAAGTACCCGACGCGCTCAGCACCGAAGGCATCCTGCGCAAGATTGAAATCATCGGCACAGCGCTTGGCGTGCCGGAACGTGCCGATGCGTTGATCAACGAAGTCAAGGTAGACCTGTCCGGGGCGCTGGCCGATGCAGAGCGCCCGCAAGCCAACAAGACACGTGTGCTTTTCGTGCTGTCAACGAAAGGCGGGAAAATCAATGCGTCCGGCACCGGCACTGCCGCCGATGCGCTGATCCGCATGGCCGGCGGGGTGAATGCAATTACGGACTACGAGGGTTACAAGCAACTGTCCGACGAAGCCGTCGGCCTCGCCGCGCCTGAGGTTATCCTGATGATGGATCGAGGCGGCGATCATGACGTCGCAGATGACGAGTTGTTCGCGATGCCCGCGATAAAGCTGACACCGGCCGCGAAGACGCGTTCCGTGGTGCGCATGGACGGATTGCTGATGCTGGGCTTTGGGCCACGCACCGCCGAAGCCATACGCAAGCTGAACGACGAGCTTTATGATCAGGAAAGCTGAGTCTTGGCCGAGGCGGTAAATATCGAGGACGCCCCGAATGACCGGATGTCCCGCACGCGCGCGTTGCACTGGGGCCTTGCGGGCGCACTGGCGTTGGGCTGCATCGCAAGCCTTCAGGTAGGCGCAACGGACGTGACCTTGTCAGCGATGCTGGTAAAGCTGGTACAGGGCGAAGCGTTGAGCCAGATGGAACGCGTCGTGCTGTTCGATATCCGTCTGCCCCGACTTGCCATGGGTCTACTTGTGGGCGCGGCTCTGGCAGTTTCTGGTGCAGCGATGCAGGGGCTTTTCCGCAATCCGCTGGCCGATCCCGGCATCGTCGGTGTCGGTGCCGGTGCCGGCCTCGGCGCGATCCTGGCCATCGTGCTGGGCGCGCTTTTACCCTCTGCGATAATCAATATTGTGGGCAATCAGCTTGTTCCCTTTGCAGCGTTTCTCGGGGGCTGGGGATCGACCCTCCTGCTCTACCGTGTCTCAACCCGCCATGGTCGCACTTCGGTGGCCACGATGCTTTTGGCCGGGATCGCGCTTGGGGCACTCGCGGGTGCCCTGTCGGGCATCCTTGTCTACATTGCCGATGATCAGCAACTACGCGACCTGACGTTCTGGGGGCTTGGGTCGCTGGCCGGGGCAAGCTGGGCCAAGGTTCTGGCCTCCGGCCCGTTGATCCTGCTGTCCATCGGTGCGGCGCTGTTTCTGGGCCGTGGTCTCAACGGGCTCGCCCTAGGCGAAGCGACCGCCGCGCATATCGGCATCAATGTGCAGCGTATGAAATCCGTGGCCATCCTCGCCGTCGCCGGCGCCACCGGTGCGGCCGTCGCTGTTTCGGGCGGCATCGGCTTTATCGGCATTGTCGTGCCTCATCTATTGCGGCTTGCAACCGGCCCGGATCATCGCAGCTTACTGCTCAATTCTGCGCTGCTGGGTGCGCTCCTGCTGATCCTCGCGGATGTGATTGCCCGGGTGGTCATAACACCTGCGGAACTGCCCATCGGGATCGTAACGGCCGTGCTTGGTGCGCCCGTATTCCTGTGGATTCTATTGAAACGTCAGGGATTGGTCGAACTATGAGCCTGATCGCTGAAGACATCCGGGTCTTTTACGGCAAACACGAGGCCCTTCGCGGCGTAAGCCTGACGGCCCTGCCCGGAGAAGTCACCGCCATCGTCGGCCCGAATGGATCGGGCAAATCAACCCTGCTTGGGGCAATCACGGCCTCTCTGCCATTCAGGGGCAAAGTCAGCCTTAACGGGAAAGACATCGGCTCCATGAAGCCATGGGAGCTGGCCGCGCAACGCGCGGTCCTGCCACAAGCGTCGCGTCTGGCCTTCCCGTTCACCGTCATCGAAGTCATTCGTCTCGGATTGCAATCGGGGACCGCCGGGGACAGGCCCGAGGTGCCCATGCAGGCCTTGGCCCGGGTCGGACTGGCGCATTACGCAAACCGGACATTCCAGGAGCTGTCGGGCGGCGAAGCCCAAAGGGTCATGCTTGCCCGCGTCCTGGCGCAAGTCTGGGCCCCGGTCGAAGACGGTCAGCCGCGATGGCTTTTACTGGACGAACCGGTTTCCAGCCTTGATATTGCGCATCAGCTGCAAGTCATGGAAATCGCCCGAGACTTTGCCCGCGCAGGCGGCGGGGTGATCGCCGTCATGCATGACTTGAACCTTACCGCACTTTTTGCCGAACGTGTTGCAGTGCTGGCCGAAGGGCAGCGCCTTGCCTTAGGTGCGCCAGGCGATGTTCTGAACGACGACATCCTGTCGCGCGCCTATGGCTGCGCCTTGCGCGTTTCTGCCCCGCCGCCCTCGGGCATACCCTACATCCTGCCCCACGCGGCAACCATCTGAAAGGAAACCAATGCGACTTGTGAGCCTGTTCCTGGCCCTTGCCCTGCCCGCTTCAGCAGAACCCACGGCCGACATCGTCATTCTGGGCGAGGTACACGATAACGCGGACGCACATTTGGGGCAGGCCGCCGCTGTGCAGGATTTACGCCCCACAGCCGTCGTCTTCGAGATGCTTACCCGTGAGGAAGCGGAACGCGCCGATACTGACCGCAGCCAGACCGCCGCCGCATGGGAAGCCAGCGGCTGGCGCGATTTCCCGATCTACGCCCCGATCTTCGACGCCCTCGGAGACGCGCGCATCATCGGTGCGGCAGCCCCGCGCGAGGCGATCCGCGATGTTTATAGCGAAGGCGCCGCCGCCCTGTTCGGCACAGGAGCAGCGCGTTTCGATCTTGATAAGCCACTGGGAGAAAAGCAGCGGCAGAAACGTATGCAACTGCAGTTCGAGGCGCATTGCGAAGCCATGCCAATGGAGATGATGGTCGGCATGGTTGCTGTCCAACGCTATCGCGATGCGGTCTTCGCCCGCGCGGCACTCGAAGCGCTTGAAAACTACGGGCCGCCGGTTGCCATGATCGTCGGGAACGGGCATGCGCGCAACGATTGGGGTGTGCCCGCGATGATCGCCAGAGCCGCCCCCGAGATCACAACCCATTCCATCGGCTTTGTAGAAGCCGACACCGGTGTTCCTTTTGATGAAACTCGACTCGTCCCTCTGGCCGAGCGGGACGACCCCTGCCAATCGCTTGAATCCAACTGAGGAGCTGAAAATGTACCTTGCTATGAACCGTTTCAACGTACCTTTGGAACACGCCGCCGAGTTCGAAGAGCTTTGGCTGACTCGCGAAAGCAAGTTGCAGGACATGGATGGTTTCGTGTCCTTCCACATGCTGAAAGGTCCCGAGGAGGACGGGCGTATCCTCTATGCCTCACACACTGTTTGGCAGACCGAGGAGTGTTTTCGCGCCTGGACGACAAGCGAAGAATTCCGCGTATCCCATGCCCGTGCCGGTCAAAGCCGCAAGTTGCACGAAGGTGCACCGCGCTTTGAAGGTTTCAAAGCGATTCAAAAGATCGACGCCCTGCAATCGGCGTGACACCGGTTGCCAAGCGGACAGCGCCCGCCGCTCTATGCGTTTCTCGGGTTGGGTGGCTTTGAGGTGTCCCCGAGCGCGCAGCATGACAATGTCACGCCGGAATCAACAGTGATCATTTAATCGAGCGCTTGCAGGATTGGCACCGGCCCTTGTCGGCTTGTCCAAACATGCGGTCAAGATTCTTGACTGAATTTGTCGGATTGATGTAAGCAGATGGCATTATCCGACTCATTTGATCGGAATTTGCCAGTGCATCGTCTTGATGCCCGTCCAAGCCACCGTGAACGGCAGCCCGGATGTTAACCGAAAGGAGCAGACGTGATGACAGCCGAGTCCGAGGCACAAGACGGTAGGCACCTGCCAACCAGCCCCGCTTGGCGCGAGATCATTATGTCCGGCGCAGACAGCGGGCAGATCGAAAAAATCGCCTACAAGCATCTGCTCGACGTTCAGCGCGACCAAAAGAACGTATCCGGAAAGGGTAGATAAGGCTGATGCAGAAGAATCCGAAACCGTCATCTACGTATCAAAGCGATGACGCGGTCATCTATGACGCGCGTGACTTGATTCCGAATGGTGTCAAAGCCGACATCGTCCTGGATGGCCAAACCTACAACCTGCGCATCACCCGCGCCGGCAAATTGATCCTGACGAAATGACGAATGCACAGCACACCCCGGGAACCAGCGTGGTCGGCAAGCTGACAGACATTGCGCCGTGGGAAGCGGAATTGATTCTGTCGATGCGGTTCTGGATGGATGGCCCAGAAGGCCAAGCCGAAGTTTGGGGCGGCTTTGCCCGCTGTTTTGGTGCCGCCGAAGGGCGGGCTGAGATGCGTGGCTTTGAATCCCTCTTCACAAGCATTTGCACCCACGCCCGTCGACCACTTGTCCGGCACGGGCTCGGCTGTAACTGCATCGGATCGGACGAGGCGATCCTACGAACACTGGTACGAGAAGCAGCGCGCGGAGATCTGGCCGAGGCCGCCATGATCGCAAGCTTGCTTGTTCCCGCCTGCAACGCCGAGCAAATCGCGCTTCTGGCAGCACAGGTCGGCAGGGCGATGCAACGCATGGCACAACGGACACCCACCCAGAAACCGACCCGATCACAAACTGGAAGCCGCATCCTTCATTGAACAACGCAACCAAGCCAGAACAGGCTTCGTGCCCAGAACTCCAGCGAGGTAACATGCTCAAAGTACCCAGCCCCTGCATCAGCGTCTGCAAGTTCAAGCGCGAAGGCCATTGTATTGGCTGCTCCATGACCAAGGCGCAAAAATCAGCCTTCAAGAAACTGAAGAAGAACGCCCACCGCAAAGCCTTTGTCGAGCTGGTAATCGCACAGCAAGCCGTGATGGGGCACTACAAACACTGGGAACAGGCATATGAAAAGCGTTGCCGCAAGAAGAATGTGGCACCGACGGTGATAGATGGCGGCAAAGCTGCCTGAAGACAGGATGACCCGAATGCCAAGGAAAAGGATCAACTAAATATGACCGCAGCCCTGCGTCAGGTTTCAGATGAATATAGTTTCGGTACGACGGAAGCCGTCGACTCGGATTGCTTTCTTGAGCATCTGCGCCAAGTGTCGCGCGTCAATCGGTGCAAAAGTTATATAGACATGTTCGGCGCTTGCGCCGCCTTGTCGGGAAACAACCACGTCGCCACGCAGGCGGCTTCCGAAGTGCTCGTGCGGTGCCTGTCCCAGGCGCTGGGCCGTCGGCCGGTGCTTCTGCGCAGGGGCGAGCGAGAAACCTCCTTTGACGAAGACTGGCTGATCGCGGTGGCGCGCAGCCTGAAAACCGGTGACGACGCCAGCACCACCTTCCTTTTGAATTCGCGCGTACCAAAACACGCCCGCCGAAATCTGATCTTTCTCCTTCGCCACTTAGTTGACAACTTCTCTCGGATTTAGAATTATTCTAAAAAGACTTGCTCTTGCTTTTATTGGCTCATAAGCTGCTCCCGCAAGCCAGCCACATGCCAGCCAGCATATAAACGCTTGACGCAGGAGGCCCCCTTGACACAAACCGCCCAAACGCTCTCAATCGACGCAACCACGCAGATCGCCGAAGCGCTTAACCAGTGCGTTGCTGAAACAGCAGTAACCACCATGCTCGCCCAAAACTTTCACTGGAACGTAACCGGGATAGCTTTTGGCCCGCTGCACGATCTGTTCCAAAAAATCTACGAGGACCATTTTGTCGCGCAAGACGATCTGGCCGAACGGATCAAGGCACTTGATTCCCATGCGGAAGGCACCCTCGCCGGGATGCTGAAGCGGTCGAAAGTGACCGAGGTGGATGACGTACCCAGTGCCGAAGAGATGATCCGCCTCATGAAAGAAGCACAGGAAACGCTTGCTGAAACCATTGCGGGCGCCGGTGAACTCGCCGCTGGCCACGGCGACACCTTGACCGAGGATATGTGCATTGCCCGTGGTCAGGTTCACGAGAAATTCGCCTGGATACTGCGGGCGCATCTGGCCTGAAGCAACAGAACTGCGGGCCATCCTCCTGCGATCGCCAGAAAGACATACTGATTTAGTTAGGTATTGAAGCCAGACTTGCTGGGTGGTAACACGTTGCCGTCCAGCAAGGGATTATTTCCCCAGCCAGATGACGCCCCTAGAAATCGAAGGCTGGAGATATGTTCAAAATCAAACTGGATCGTGCAGCCATCTGTCTGGCTGCTTGCTTGATGGGTGCCCCTGTTCTCGCGCAAGAGGACCAAGGCGCTTATGTATCTATCGAACTCAATGCCGCGCAGCCTGTCGAAAATGGCTGCCGGATCAGTTTCTTGGTACAGAACGGACATAATCTCGACATCGAACAGGCGGTATACGAAGCGGTCCTCTTCGACACGGAGGGCCGTGTTGACCGGCTGACCCTCTTCGATTTCGGCGCCCTGCCATCTGCACGTCCACGTGTTCGCCAATTTGTCGTGCCCGGCCTCGCGTGCCCGTCGTTGAGTCGCCTGCTCATCAATGGCGCTGAAACTTGTGCCGGCGACAACGTACCGGACAGCGCTTGTAGTACAGATCTAGAACTGCGCAGCCGCACCGATATCGAGGTGCTGGGATGATCGTCAGCATTCAAGAAAGCATCCTGCGTATCGCCGAACTTGGTGGACCAGTCGTCTTGCTGCTTTGCGCGCTCTCTGTACTGGTTCTGACTGTTGTCCTTTACAAGCTCTGGCAGTTCAATGCTGCGGGCGTTGGACGCCACAAGGCCCTGCGGGATGCCATCTCGGCTTGGGATTCGGGGGATCGGACGGCCGCGCGCGATCACCTTGGACAATCACGCAGCTACCTTGCCCCCGTGGTTGCCATGGCGCTTGACGGCCAGACCGATGCCGCCCGCCTCGAAGCCGAGGCCGAGGCGCGTTTTGCCCGGTTGGAAAGCGGTTTCCGGCTACTCGACTCCGTGGCGCAGCTTGCGCCGCTGCTGGGTCTGTTCGGTACAGTTCTAGGTATGATCTCCGCGTTTCAGGCCCTTCAGGAAGCTGGCAGCCAGGTCGATCCGTCGATCCTCGCTGGTGGCATTTGGGTTGCCCTTTTGACCACTGCGGTCGGCCTTGCCGTGGCCATGCCTACTGCCGTGATCCTGAGTTGGTTCGAGGCACGCATGGACGCCGACCGCGTTCTGGCCCAGAAGGCCGTGCACACGGTGCTTTCGCCGGAAGGTCATAGCGCCACTACGAATCCGCAGGGAGCCCCCGTCCATGCGTAGCATGCGGCGGAGGCGCAGGCTGTCAATGACGTCCTTGATTGATGTCATCTTCCTTTTGCTCCTGTTCTTCATGCTGTCCTCGACCTTCACCCGTTTCGCCGAAGTCGAATTCATTTCAGCGCGCTCTGGCGGCGCCGCAACGACCGAGCGTCCCGTTTTCCTGTCACTTGCTGCGGAAACATTACGCGTGAATGGATCCGAAACGGCTTTCGACAGCTTACCGGGATCACTGGACGAGCACAGAAGCGGTGATGCGCCGCTTAAGGTTCTCGTCTCGACCGGGGCCAACGTCACCGCGCAGCGCCTGACCGACCTGCTTGTCGCGTTGCGCAAAATTCCGCAAGTCACCGTCACCGTGCTGGAGGCGACATGAGACGGCACCACCCAAGAGCCGAACGCGAACCGACCATCCCACTGATCAACATCGTTTTCCTGATGTTGATCTTCTTTCTTGTGGCGGGCACGCTGGCCGTCCCGCTCGACAAGGAGTTGCGGCTGGTCAGCACCGGTGACGTAGAGGGAGCCGCCCCCGCCGACGCGCTGTTGTTGCATGCCGACGGGCGCATGACAAACCGTGGAACTGAGGTCACCTCGGCCGGGGCATTCATCGAGGGTCTTCCCGAGAATATGCGCACCCGTATCCGGATCGTGCCCGACCGCGACCTGCCCGCGGCGTCATTGGTCGCACAGGGCCGCGCCCTGCGCGAGGCAGGCGCGGAAAGCGTGGTGATCGTCACCGAACGGGGGTTGGAATGATACGCCACGCCGGCCTCGCCAAGCTTGTAGCCCTGTCTGTTGCACTTGTACTGCACGGCGCCTTCGTCGTTGCGCTGGTATCGCGCGAATCGATTGAAATTGAAGGCGCCGATGGCGCCGCCGAGGTGCGGTTGGGCAACGCCTTTGCGGATATGTCTGCCGGAACGCTGAGCGCCGAACACCCAGAGAAGGCCGAGGTCGCCACATCACCTGAAACCACCGACTCTTTAGACGTGGACCCCGCCGAGACGACACCGCCCGAGAACGCCCAGGAAACGGTTCAACCCGAGCAATCCGAGAGCGCGCAGCCAGCGCAGGTGGAACGCCTGTCGTCTGAGCCGACCGCAGCAACTGTCGATAGTGAAACGCCCGAGCAGGTCACGACCGCACAAGCGGTGCCCGTTGCACGTGCAGAGGCATCCGCGCCGGATCAGGCAGCGGCCAGCGCGCCCTCGGAGGCAGAAGCCCTTAAACCGGCATCAGTTTCGGATCGGGTTGAGGGGGAAGCACCGAAAAGCGCTGCTGTGACTCGCTCGTTGCGGCCCAAACGGCGCAGCACGGAGTTCGAAGCCACGCACAAGCCGGTACGGGAGGCCAAACCCAAGCCGCAGCCTAAGACAAAACCCGCCGAAAAGGCGAAGTCCGCGCCCGGCAATGCCAAACGCAATGCCCGCGCAGGCGATGCGAAAGGAAAGCGCGACGCCGAAGCGCGGCAAAGCGGCACGCGCGGCCGCAAACAAGCCGTGGGCAATGCCGCCGCCAGCAATTACCCCGGTCTGGTCATGCGCAGACTGTCACGTGCGGGAAAACCGCGTGTGAACGCACGCGGTGCCTCTGTCGTCGCCTTCAGGATCAGCGCCAATGGCGCGCTTGGTTCAGTGTCACTGGCGCGCAGTTCCGGTTCTTCCGCCCTCGACAGGGCCGCACTGCGCCTGGTGCGCCGCGCAGCCCCATTCCCCAAACCGCCACAGGGGGCACGGCGAAGTTTCTCGATTCAGATCAAGGGAAGATGACCAACACAGGCGCCGCCCCAAATCCGACTATTTAAATCGAGAATTGCAAATCCCTACTGTATCTGTCAGAAATTCATCAAACGGTTTCGCACTCTCCTGCGCCGACCGCTGTCAATGATACCATCAGAAAGGAACTTGCATGGCTCGCTTTTTCATCACCACAACGGCGTTCGCGCTTGGCTTGGCGGGCGTGTCTCAGGCGCAAACCGCCAACGAAGTGCTCGAAACCTATGCGACCATCGCGGAAGCAAAGTACGAAGACAGCCTTATCGCCGCACAGGCACTGGAAAAGGCCATTGCCAACCTGACGGAAAACCCGTCGGCCGAGACGATGAATGCCGCGCGCGAGGCTTGGCTGGAATCTCGCGTCCCCTACCAGCAAACCGAGGTTTTCCGCTTCGGCAATGCCATTGTCGATGACTGGGAGGGCAAGGTGAACGCATGGCCATTGGATGAGGGGCTGATCGACTATGTCGACGGCGCTTATGGCGGGCCGACCGACGCAAACCAGCTTGCCGCGCTAAATGTCATCGCCAACCCGACCTTCACCCTGTCCGGCGAAGAGATCGACGCGTCCCGGATTACATCCGATCTGCTGGAAAACACCCTGCACGAAGTCGACGGTATCGAGGCAAACGTGGCAACCGGCTACCATGCGATTGAATTCCTGCTTTGGGGGCAGGACCTGAACGGGAACGGCGATGGAGCCGGCAACCGCCCCTGGACCGACTACGCGCAGGGCGATGCCTGTACCAATGGCAATTGCGACCGCCGGGCGCAATATCTGGAGGCGGCAACCAAGCTGCTGGTGTCGGATCTGGAATGGATGACCGCACAATGGGCGGAAGGCGGCGAGGCCCGTGCCAACCTGATGGCAGACGAAAAAGCAGGTCTTTCAGCGATCCTCACCGGTATGGGCAGCCTTTCTTATGGCGAGACAGCCGGCGAACGCATGCGCCTTGGCCTGATGCTGAACGATCCGGAAGAAGAGCACTCCTGCTTTGCCGACAACACCCACAATGACCACTACTACAACAGTGTCGGCATCCAGAGCGTTTATCTGGGCAGCTACACACGCACCGACGGCACCACCATCAGCGGCCCGTCCCTGTCGGATCTGGTCGCCGCCACGAACCCGGAACTGGACATGGAGATGCGGGTTCGTCTGGCGGACGCCGTCCTTGCACTCGGTCGAATCAAGACCGCCGCCGAGGCGGGCTTCGCTTATGATGAGATGCTGGCGCGAGGAAACGACGGCGGTGAAGCCCTCATCATGGGCGGCGTCGAGGGGCTGATTGCCCAGACCCGTTCCATCGAACGGGTGGTTACCGCGCTTGATCTTGGCGGAATCGAGATCGAAGGGTCCGACAGCCTCGACAATCCCTCCGCCGTGTTCCAGTAACACGGTCTCGCGGGAGGCGCCATTCGGTGCGCCTCCCGCGGTTTCGAAGAACCGGGTACTGCCATGAAAAAACTTGCTCTTCTGTCGCTGCCGCTTGCAGCGGCTTTTGCATTCCCGGGCACCGGCCTGACCGATAGCGATAGGGCCACGCCATGGGCAGAGCTTCGGGATATCCATCTTGATATCGTGCCCCGCACCGCTGACGAGAGCGCCCGCATCGCTGCGGTGACTGCCCTGCCAAGCGATTTTTCCGCCCCATGGGCCTTCGAGGAGAACGCAGGCGGCTCCCAGACCGTACGGGCGCGCGATACGGCAGATGCCTTTTCCCAACCAGCGGCGAACCTGACCTTCGAGCAAGAACTCGATTTCCGCGTCGGCAACGGGATGTTCCGCCGAATCTGGGTCTCGGCCCCCTCCTCCACGATTGCCTCTGACGGCCTCGGCCCACTCTACAACGCGCGTTCCTGCCAGCGTTGCCACTTGAAGGACGGCCGCGGCCATCCACCCGAGGGCCCGAGCGACACCGCCGTGTCGATGTTTCTGCGCATCTCGATCCCGGCACCCAACGCGGACGAGATCGAACGCTACATCGCCGGCACCCAGCACACCGCACCCGAGCCGACCTACGGCACACAGCTTCAGGACTTCAGCTTACCAGGGCACGCGCCCGAATACCGTCTGCAAATCGACTACGAGGAAGAAGTGATCCCGCTTTCGGGGGGCGAAACGGCAAGCCTGCGGCACCCCACCTACAACGCATCCGATCTTGGCTATGGGCCCCTGCACCCAGACGCCATGCTCTCCCCTCGTGTCGCACCACAGATGATCGGGATGGGTCTGCTGGAGGCAATCCCGACGGAGGACATACTCGCTTGGGCCGATCCCGACGATGCGGATGGCGACGGGGTTTCGGGCCGCCCACAGATCGTCCTGAGCCAAGTATATGATCGCCCAATGCTGGGGCGTTTCGGATTGAAGGCCGGGAAACCAACCGTTCAGGAACAAACGGCAAGCGCATTTGCAGGCGACATCGGCATTTCCAATCCCATCCACACTGCGGGATCGGGGGAGTGTACCGATGCGCAGACCGATTGCACCGCCGCGCTTGATGGAGGCGACGCCGAACAGGGCGGTTTCGAGATCGACCAGGTCGGGCTTGACCTTGTGACCTTCTACAGCCAGACGCTGGCTGTGCCCGCGCGTCGCGACGTGGACTCACCAGAGGTATTGCGCGGGCGCGAGGTCTTCTTCGAGACGGGTTGCGCCGCTTGCCATTGGCCCAACTACGTCACACACCGGTTGAAGGGGAATGACCCCGCCAGTTTCCAGTTGATCTGGCCCTACTCGGACCTGCTTTTGCACGATATGGGGCCGGGGCTTGCCGACAACCGCCCCGAAGGCCGCGCCAATGGACAGGAATGGCGCACGGCGCCGCTCTGGGGCATCGGGATGACCGAGACGGTTTCGGATCACACGTATTTCCTACATGATGGTCGCGCGCGGTCGCTGCTTGAAGCGGTGCTCTGGCATGGCGGCGAAGCGCAAGCCGCGCGTGACCGGGTCGTCGAGATGTCGCCGGGAGACCGCAGCACCCTGATCCGCTTTCTGGAGAGCCTATGAAACTGATTTCTGCCGCCTTACTGAGTTTCATCCTCGCTCCGCCGGCTATGGCCGCCGTGAATGACGCGCTCAACGATCATATCCTGCCAGGGTACGCGGGGTTTGCAGAGGCGACAGAGGATCTCGCACAGACCGCGAGGGAGGATTGCCGCGCGAAAGCCCTGAAACCTTCGTTCCACACGGCCTTCGACGCGTGGATGCCGGTAGCTGACTTGCGGCTCGGCCCTTCCGAGACCGGCGCGCTCTCCATAGCCTTCTGGCCTGATTCGCGCGGGTTCACCCCCCGCACGCTTGGGCGCTTCATCGCCGAGGAAGACGCGGTCGCAGGAGACGTGGACGGGTATGCCGACGTATCAATCGCGGCGCGTGGGCTCTTTGCGCTGGAGATGCTGGTTTTCGACTCGGAATTTTCCGGCTACGCTCGGGGCAGCTATACCTGCCAGCTCGTCGAGACCATTGCCGCTGATTTGGATCGACAGGCAAATGCACTCGCCACCGCGTGGAAGACCGCATATGCGGATACGCTCAACACGGCGGGCGAAGCGGGTAACGCCACCTACCTGACCGAGGAAGAGGCGGTCCGGGCGATCTATACCCAGACCCTCTCGTCGCTGGAATTCACCGCCGACCGGCGGCTTGGCGCACCGATGGGTACGTTTGACCGCCCGCACCCCACCCGCGCCGAGGCCCGGCGCTCTCAGCGCAGTCTGCGCAATGCGATTTTGGCCGCCGAGGCCGCCCGTGATCTGGCAAGCGCGCTCGTGGAATGGGACCTGCCCGAGACCGACGCGGCGCTGGACCACGTCCACGAAACCGCGACCCGAATCGAGGACCCGGCCTTTCAGGATGTGACCGACCCGCAGGCCCGTCTGCGTGTCGAGGTGCTGCAACAGGCAATTCGTTCTCTGAACGAGGCGATCCAGATCGAGGTCGGCGCACGGCTGGGCATCGCACCAGGCTTCAATTCACAGGACGGAGACTGAAACCATGATCCATCGCCGTGGCTTTCTTGCTTCTCTTCTCGCTGCCGGTGTCGCGCCGGGCCTTGGCTGGGCTGCGGCGGGCAACCCGTCATACCTTGCTGCGGCCCGGGAATCGGACGGCGGCTTCGCACTCCATGGCCTTGATGCACAAGGCGCATCGACCTTCCGTGTTCCTCTTCCGGCACGCGGCCACGCAGGGGCCGGCCACCCCTCCCGCGCTGAAGCGGTGGCCTTCGCGCGGAGGCCGGGATTGTTCGCCCTCATTCTGGATTGCACGCGCGGGGACGTGCTTCATCAACTCACGCCCCCTGATGGTCGACAGTTCAACGGTCACGGCGTCTTTTCAGACGATGGAGCCACACTCTTCACCAGCGAACAACGCAGCGACACAAGCGAGGGCATCATCGGTGTCTGGGATGTGGCACCGGGCTATAACCGCCGTGGTGAATTTCCAAGCGGCGGGATCGGTCCCCATGAGCTGCGCCTGATGCCAGATGGCAAAACACTGGTCGTCGCCAATGGCGGTATCGCCACAGATCCGACCGACCGCCGCAAACTGAACCTGTCAACCATGAGGCCGAACCTGACGTATCTGACATTGTCGGGACAGATCTTGGAACAGGTCGAACTGACGCCGGATCTTCGGCAAAATTCCATCCGACACCTCGCAGTACGTCACGATGGCCTCGTCGGCTTCGCAATGCAATGGCAGGGCGAGTCCGGCGCCGCGACACCATTGTTGGGATTGCACCGGATGGGCAATGCACCTGCCCTCGCACAAGCACCCCTCGCCGATGAACTCGCGATGCAAGGATATGCTGGCAGCGTCGCCTTCGGCGGCAACGGCAACGAGATTGCCATCACCTCACCCCGAGGCGGCCGGATGCACAGGTTCACTGACAAGGGCGACTTCCTGCAAGCCGTGTCTCGCGCAGAAATCTGCGGTCTTGCGCCGATGGGCCGCGGGTATCTTGCAAGCGACGGGCTGGGCGGAATTATATCAATCAATGCAACGGCTTCGGCGCCGCTCACAAAGGCCCATTGTGCATGGGACAATCATATCGTTTCGCTATGAGCCAACCGGGCTTTTCTGCGGCGCAGCTGCAGCGACCGTGGCAGGACCCCGTTTCCCGTGCGTTCATGCATAACGCCGCGCATACCTCATACTAGCCCTTTCAATCGTTGTATCTCATGCGCGTCTCATGGGTACGGCCAGTCTCTACCCAAGCAAGTGCTAATTGGAATGAAGCAGCTTCTGTCAGGATGATCCCCGCCCATTGCGGAAAGATGATAATTCACAAGCTCAACGAGTTTTCCCGCGTTCTTCATGTGTGGCCTTGTCAGCAGGTTTTGCACCACGACCGGATTGCCGAGACCGATTGCAATGAAGCGGACAGGCATGCGCATTGGCAACGCCTGTCAATCAATCGAATAGCTTCAGGCCCCGAACAATACTGCGTGCATGGTTCGTCCGGGGATCAGAGTGAAGGCACCTGCAAGCATCAGCGCCGTGATATAAAGGGCGAGCATCGCAGAGCGATGTGCTTTTATCCTGCAGGCCCGTGCCGCGCGGATTGCATACCAAAGCGTGACCAGCGTGATCACCGACAGAATGTGTATCGGCGAATAGGGTCCGATCATCTTGAACTCGTGAATCCAAAAGCTGGACCCGGCGACAAGGGCCATCACCCCTACCCAGCTATAACCAAGCACCAGATGGACCTTCGTGCCTTTCGGCATCGCGAACTGCACCGCGCCAGCGCCCATCGCAACGAGTGCAGCAAGAGCATGGGCGGAAACGATCAGCCCATCATTCCACAGCGGTTGCCAGGTCACTGCGGCTCCTTCCGTAGATGAACGAAAGCACCAGGCCTTCCGCGAGCACAACGAATGTCCAGAAGAAAAGCTCAAGGCCCACGAGGATGAGCGGTTCACGGAACATGTTGAAGGGTGTGTGAAACTCGAAGTAAAGCGCCATCAAAGCCCAGAGCACCAAGGCGAACCGCAGCCCGCGCTGCAGCCGGGTCTGACCCAGGGCCGGCTCGATCATCATGAAAACTAGCCCGTGGATCGCACCGACCACGAGACCATAGGCCATGTAGAGCAGCCCGTTTTCGAACATCAGCGGACGCGGCTTCATCTGAAAGAGCACATCGATAACCTTGGCGGACTGGATGTCCGGATCGAACAGGATAGGTGCGCCAAGCTGGAAAAACAGCAGGTTGCTCAGGACATTGGCGAGCGTGAAAGCAACCAGCCCGGCGATGGGGGCAAGAAGAATCTTGGGCATCTGGATTTCTCCTTTTCTGCATGCGAACACCAAAGACTGGCGGCAGTCAGGTCATCGCGCGGACCGGGCCTGTTGTGCAAGGCCACTTGTGGAGTGATTGAACCGTCAGCAGCGCAGAACTTGATGGAGAGGATGCCCCACTCCATCAAGATCAAGGCGAAGCGCTTTAGGCTGATCACACGGGCTGAACGGTCGGACGGAACAGGATTTCGTTCACGTCCACGTTCTCGGGCTGCGATACGGCAAACGAGACCATGTCGGCCATGGTGCTGGCAGGAACAGCGATCTGGCTGACAAAATCGCGCACATTGTCTCCGAGTTCGGGTTCGGTGATGTGCTGGGTCAATTCAGTGTCAACGGCGCCCGGCGAAATGACCGTAACACGCACGTTGTAATCCTTGACCTCTTGTCGCAACCCTTCGGACAGAGACCGGACAGCGTGCTTGGTCGCGCAATATACCGCACCGGAAGCAACAGTGATGTGGCCGTAAACAGACGACACATTGATCACTTGCCCCGATTTCTGTTCCTTGAAGATCGGCAGCGCCGCGGCGATACCATACAGCGTGCCTTTCATATTCACATCGATCATCTGGTCCCATTCATCGATCCGCAGGCTTTCCAGCGGTGAAAGCGGCATCAGACCCGCGTTGTTGAAGATCACATCAACCCGACCGAAGCTGTCCCTCGCAGTGTCGACAAGCGCCTGAACATCCTCACGCTTGGTAACATCCGTGGCGACGGCAATCGCTTCTCCGCCGGCATCGGTGATGTCTTTCACGATACCATCGAGCCGGTCCAAACGCCGTGCACCAAGTGCAACCTTCGCGCCTTTCGCAGCAAGATCGCGGGCGGTTGCCTCGCCCATGCCGCTGGAGGCGCCAGTGATGACGATGACTTTTCCTTTGATGTTTTCGGACATGGTTTTTCCTTTCGGATTGGACAAGGTTATTTGACGACGACCAATACCTGGTCACCTGAGAATCTGCCTGAAATCGGCGTTTCGGATCAGTCGACTGGCTCGATACGAACCCGAATGGACCCATCCTGAATCAAAGCGTCGATAGGCCCATCGAATTCACCCAGACGGACAAGGCCGCGAGAGGCCTGGAACGGCTTGTAGAAAATCGCGAGATTGCCCCACGGCGCGTATAACGTGATGTCGCCCGTCTCGGGCTTATAGCTGGCAGGCGCACCGGAGGTATCAAGTTTGCGCGGAAGGTCCGCGACCTTCTCGATCCCGTGGTAATCCGAAAGCGTCAAGTCCAGCGGAAGCATCGCGGCAAAGTCCTGCCCTGCAGTAGTGTCCTCAAGTGTGGCGAACAAGACGTCACCACCGACGATCATCTGGATTTTGGTCATGGCGGGTTGGTCCTTGGGTTTTGATATGGTTTCGGCCAGCGCCGGACTGATAAGGGAAAGTACTGACGATATCGCCAAAGCCATGATCTTGGTATTGGGCCGCTTCATCATCCAAATCCCCTCGGTCATAATTGAAATAACCCGATATGCCGTATCTTTAATCCACAGTTTCATACTACCTCTCATGAGGGGGATTCATCAATTCTCCCGTGATACCTGCGCTTTGCGCGTAAGAATCTGAACTCGATTGATGAATTGGGCTTATGGGCGCATCCCGGAAACCACCCATTTTCCGGTGATCGGGACATGTTATTTCCGGGTTTCGTCGGGGCAGGCCAACAGATGGTCGCCCGAAGGCTTCAAAGCAAGGAGACGACCTGACATGAAACAAACGCTTGGGTTCTCACTCATACTTACCTTGACCGCCCCTGCGGCACTTGCACAATCAATGGAAATCACCCGTTCCGCAGACCGGGAAGGGTTCATTGGCAGTGAGGAGGTTTTTACTGGAACCGCCTACATCGAGCCGGTTTTCCCGGCCAATGATCCTTTCGCCGTCAACGCCGGACAGGTGAGCTTTCTTCCAGGGGCCCGGTCGGCCTGGCACACGCACCCGGCAGGGCAGATGTTGATCGTGACGTCCGGCACAGGCTGGGTGCAGGAACGCGGCGAACAGAAAGAAATCATGCAAACTGGCGATGTCGTGTGGTGTCCGCCCGATGTCGAACATTGGCACGGCGCGACCGATACAACGGCGGTAACGCATGTCGCCGTGCAGCAGTTCAAAGGCGGCGAGAATGTCATCTGGGGTGAGCACGTCACGGATGCAGAGTACGGCGCAGACTGATTGACAAAACCGCGGCCCGCCCTGACGGGCTGCGTGAAACCACGCCCTCTCCTTAAGCAATTCGGCACAATCAATCGACACATGAGGTATACGCATATATCGTGAGCATGGCGCAATGATCCCAGTGCGGCAGATCAGGGGGTTCCACATGCTCAGAGAAAACATTCAAGACCTGATCGCACTTGCCGCGGTCGCAGAGGAACGCAGCTTCACCCGCGCCGCCGCACGCCTGAATGTTTCGCAATCCGCGTTGAGCCATACCATCAAGGCACTGGAACAACGGCTTGGATTGCGGCTTCTCACACGAACAACCCGATCGGTTGCGCCTACGCTGGAAGGCGAGGACCTTTTGGCAACTTTGAACCCGTGTTTCGCGAAAATCGAGTCACGACTGCAGGCTCTTAACGACTCTCAGGGCCCGCCTTCGGGAACAGTTCGGATCGCCGGTGTGGAATACGCGATCGAGTCTCTCCTGTGGCCCAAACTCTCGCCGATCCTGAAGCAATACCCGGACGTCAAGGTCGAGTTCGTCATGGACTACGGATATACCGACTTGGCCGAGGCGCAATGCGACGCGGGCGTGCGCTATGGCGACCAAGTGAGCGAAGGCATGATCGCCATGCGTATCGGACCTGACGAGCGCATGGTCTGCGTGGGCGCACCATCCTATTTCGAAACGTACGGGACACCCGATACACCACACCACCTTGTAAATCATCAATGTATCAATCTGCGCCTGTCGAACCATGGCGCGCTTTATGCGTGGGAGTTCGAGGATACCGACGGAAACGAAATCCGCGTGAAAGTACAAGGGCAGGCAATCTTCAACACGATCAATCCCGTGCTGAGGGCGGCGAAAGACGGCCACGGTCTTGCACTTGTCCCCGAAAGGCTGGCACAGGAGCTTCTGGACAAGAAAGGTTTGCGGATCTGTCTCGGCGATTACTCGCCCCATTTCCCCGGATTTCATCTCTATTATCCCAGTCGGCAGCGGCCCTCGTCGGCGTTCGGGGTGGTTCTGGATGCACTGCGAGAGCGGGGTTGAGCATTTATTAGCCTTGATCATCAATGTAGTGAGAATTTGGGCTATTATTCACGATACTGGGCAACATCATATTGGCGGTGATTGATTTGATCTCGCCAAAGGAGTTCCCGATGAAGACCTACATCACCGCCTCCGCTCTTGCCTTGATGGCCACCACTGCCACGGCGCAAGATGTTTCGCAAACATTGCCGGGCGCCGTTGGCCGTGTTGCCCCAGCGCTGGAAGCCTTGTCCAACGAGGATCTTTTCGGGTCGGTCTGGGCCGACGAGGCGCTGTCGATGCGCGATCGTGCGCTCGTGACCTTCGCCGCTCTGGTAACGCGCCACGAAACCGGAAACCTGGGTGCGCATGTTGCTCTTGCGTTGGACTCGGGCGTGTCGGCGGCGGAAATTTCCGAAACGATTACGCATCTTGCATTCTACACAGGCTGGGGAAATGCCACGGCAGCAGCCGAGGCCGCCGCCCCGATATTCGAGGAACGGGATATCAATATCGAGACGTTACCAACGGCGACTCCCGATTTGCTACCATATGACGAGCAAGCGGAAGCAAGCCGTCAAAAGTTTGTGCAAAGCACATATGGCAATGTAAATCAGGGCGTCGTCGACAATACAGAGCAACTTCTTTTCCTCGATCTTTGGCGCCGTCCGGCTCTGGAACCGCGCGACCGGAGCCTGATAACCGTTGCAGCCCTGATCGCCGCTGGACAGCCCGAGCAGATGACATTCCACCTGAACCGGGCGATGGACAATGGCATGACCCAAGGTGAGGCCGGGGCGATGCTCTCGCATCTGGCATTCTATGCCGGATGGCCCAAGGTTTTTTCGGCAATGCCGGTGGCAAAGGACGTATTCGAGAGCCGCGCAGAGTAAGATAAGACACCGGGGCCTTCGCGCCCCGGCCGAGATGCCGAAAAGGAGACAAGCATGAAGATCGGAATCCTTGGCTCGGGACTGATGGGGAGTAAGCTCGGTACGCTATGGGCACGAGAGTGTCACGAGGTAACCTTCTCATATTCTCGTAGCGCGCAGAAGCTCGAACGCCTCGCGCGGGAATGCGATGGCTTTCATGGTTCTGTTTCCCATGCTGTGGACACATCGGATGTTTTGTTGCTCTCCGTTCACTGGTCCCGAATCCAAGATGTTCTGGAGCAAGCGGGCGATCTGTCCGGAAAAGTCGTTCTGAACTGTTGTGTTCCCCTCAACGAGGCCAATAGCGAGATCATCGTGGGTACGACGACCTCGGGCGCCGAAGAACTGGCCCGGTTGCGGCCAAAGGCGCGTTGGGTGTCGTGTTTCAACACGGTTCCATCCGAAGCCTTCGGGCCGGTATATTCCCGCAAGAGTGGCAGCCGGCGCCCGCAGGTATTGATACATGGCGACGACACGGGCGCGAAAGACGTCGCAGGCGGCCTGATCCGAGAGATTGGCTTCGAGCCGCGTGAGGCAGGCCCCCTGCGAACGGCGCGCTTCGCCGAGCCCTTCGCCATGATCACCGCCGAGTTGGCCTATTCACAGCCCGGCGGCCCGGCCCTCACTTATCGTTTTGACAAACTGCGCTGACTGCGCGGGAAGGAATGACATGAAAATCACGCGATCCGGTGCAAACCCGTCCAATCCCGGTCCCGAGGACTATTTCACAGGCACCGTCCGCATCGACCCGTTGTTCACCGCCGAATCTCCGGGCCGCACCAGTGGCGCCCAGGTCACGTTCGAGCCCGGTGCGCGAACCGCATGGCATACGCACCCGGCGGGTCAGACGCTTATTGTCACGTTCGGAAGGGGCCGGGTTCAGCGAGACGGCGGCCCCGTCGAAGAGATTCGGCAGGGCGACGTTGTCTGGTTTCCAGCAGGCGAGAAACACTGGCACGGGGCCTCGCCGGATACGGCCATGAGCCATATCGCCATTCAGGAAAGCATTGATGGAACACCCGTCACCTGGATGGAGAAGGTTTCGGATGAAGACTACGGCGGTTGAAATCCGCCGTGGCTTTGCCGCAGCATGGCACTATCATTCTGGGAAACACATCGAAGCGCCGACGCGCCAGCCCCACCGCGCCACAATTCCGCAAGGAGGTCTTATGCAGCTTAATGTCAATGGATCGACCCATGAGGTCGATGTCGAGCCGGATACCCCGCTTTTGTGGGTCATCCGCGAAGAGATCGGTCTGACCGGCACGAAATTCGGCTGTGGGATCGCGCAATGCGGGGCCTGTACCGTTCTCGTCGACGGTCAGCCCACCCGGTCTTGCGTGACCCCGGCCGAGGGGCTGGAAGGGGCAAAAATCACCACGATCGAAACCGTTGAGGACGATCCGGTCGGCAAAAAGGTGGTCGAAGCCTGGGTCGATCAGCAAGTGCCCCAATGCGGCTATTGCCAATCCGGGCAGGTGATGGCCGCGACCGCACTTCTGACCCAAACCCCGAATCCAAGCGATGCCGACATCGACGCCGCGATGACCAACCTTTGCCGCTGCGGCACCTACAACAAGCTCCGCGCCGCCATTCGCAGCGCTTCGGAGGGCTGAACCATGAAGGACCTGACACCAGACCCCAACCGCCCGCTCAACGTCTCGCGCCGTGGCTTTCTGGCCGGAACGGGCGCGCTTGTCCTCTCGGTCAGTCTTCCTACACGGAACGCCCGCGCGCAAGGAGAGGCTGCGCCTGTCGACGCGTATCTGGCGTTGAACACCGATGGCACCGCCACCCTGCAAAGCCCCTTCATCGAAGGCGGGCAGGGCGTGTTCTCGGCACTGGCGCAGATCGTCGGTGAAGAACTCGATCTTGAGCCTTCGCAGATTGCCGTGGAATGTGCCCCGCCGGGCGACGCCTACAAGACGATAGACGGGGCCCGCTTTACCGGCGGCAGCTTGTCGATACGGTCCAGCTATACCCTTATGCGGACGCTCGGCGCCTCGGCCCGCACGATGCTGGTACAGGCAGCAGCCGACGCATGGGGCGTGGAGGCCGGCGAAGTCACTACCGAGCCGGGCACGATTTTACACGAGGCCAGCGGCCGCCAAGCTGGTTTCGGTGACTTTGCCGAAGCAGCGATGGATATGCCCGTGCCCACGGGTGTCAGCCTGCGTGACCCGGTCGAATTCCGCTGGATCCGCCAACCCCTGCCCCGTTACGATGTAAGGTCGAAGTCAACCGGGCAAGCGGAATACAGTATTGATGTCCAGATCGACGGGCTGCTGAACGCCGCTGTTCGCCACGCACCGCGCCTTGGCTTGACACCCAGCTCGGTGGAAAACCTCGACGAGGTCGAAGCGATGCGCGGCGTGCACTCCGTACATATGCTGGACGGTGCCGTCGCCGTAGTGGCCGATAAATTCTGGCAGGCCCGGCGCGCGGTCGAGTCCGCGAAGATCGCGTGGGAGGCAGGCGATTCCAACTACCCGATGCCCGCCGACTTCTCGTCGACGGAGTTTCGTGATGTCCTGCGGGCCGAGGCCGGACCCGGCGTCGAAGTAGAAGCCGAGGGCGATGCGCCTCAAGCGCTGGAAAACGCCGAGACCGTGATCGAAGCCGAGTATGATGCACCCTTCCTTGTCCATGGGCAGCTTGAGCCGCCCTCGACAACCGCGAGGTTCAACAAAGACGGGACGCTTGATCTGTGGCTGCCCAACCAGGCGCCGGAAATGTTCCAAGGTGCAGCGGCGGGCGCCGCCGGTATTCCCGCTGAAAACATCCGCATCCATTCCCAGCTTCTGGGTGGCTTTTTCGGGCGACATTTCCTTTACGCCGATGCAAGCCCCTTCCCGCAGGCGATCCAACTGGCCCGCGCCACGGGCCGTCCGGTCAAGGTGCTTTGGACCCGCGAGGAAGAGTTCCTGCGCGATGCGAACCGGCCCATGGCGGTTGCCCGGTTCCGCGGTGCGGTCGATGCGAACGGCCCCGCCGCACTGGCGATCGAGGCGGTCGGCGAAGCCCCCATCGGCCGCTGGTACGGGGCTTCGCCGGGTCAGGACGGCTCGGCACATGAAGGCCTTAGTGGCAAGCCCTACGCCATCGGCAACAGGCGGGTCGGACATGTCTTCGTACAGAACCCCGCGATGATCGGTTTCTGGCGCTCGGTCGGGCACTCGATGAACGATTTCTTTTATGAATCGTTCCTTGACGAATTGGCCGAAGCAGCGGGCCGCGATCCGTTCGAGATGCGGCATGACTTGCTGGAAGGGTCGAACCGGCACCGCACGTTGCTTGAGACCGTCGCGGACCTGTCCGGCGGCTGGCAGGGCACAGCCTTCGATGCCGAAGGCGGCGAGCGCCGGGCACGGGGTGTGGCCATGGCCTCGCCCTTCGGCTCGGAGACCGCGACCATCGCCGAGGTCTCGCTCGATGGCGGCGCGGTACGCGTGCATCAAGTCTGGGTCGCGATCGACCCCGGCCAGATCGTCAATCCGGCGGTCATCGAGGCACAGGTTCAATCCGCGGTCGCGCTTGGCGTGTCGCAGACACTGGTCGAGGAACTGGTCTACGATGACGGCGAACCGCAGGCGCGCAATTTCGATCTCTACCCCATCCTGCGACCGGATCAGATGCCCGAGGTCCATGTCAGGATCGTCGAAAGCGGCGCCACGATGGGCGGGGTCGGAGAGCCCGGTCTGCCCGGGGTCGCTCCGGCAATTGTTAATGCCGTGGCGAATCTGACGGGGCAACGCGTGCGTAGCTTGCCGTTGTCCAAGTACGATTTCGGATAGGCAGATCAACGAACAGCCGCCGCATTGATTGCGGCGGTGAGACCCGTTGGCAAGCCTAAACCTGCACAAGCATTAAGCCGGTGCGCCCCGAAAGGCCCCGGCTTTTTCGATGCCGATCACAGTTTAGAAATCAAGGTTCTCAACGCTAAGCGCGTTTTGCTGGATGAATTCACGCCGCGGCTCAACCACATCACCCATCAGCTTGGTGAACAGGTCGTCTGCCTCGGCCACGTCATCCACCTTTACTTGCAACAACGTGCGCGCTTCGGGATCCAAAGTGGTTTCCCAAAGTTGGTCCGGGTTCATCTCACCCAGACCCTTATATCGTTGAAGAGTCAGACCTTTTTCGCCTTCCTTGAGGATCGCATCCAGAAGGTCGAGGGGGCCGTATATCTGTTGCACGCGCTCTTTTCTGACAAGGGTGGCGGGCTCTTTGTAGGTGTCGCGCAGGCCTTCGGTCATCTGGCCCAGTTTGCGCGCCTCGCCACCGCGCAGGACGGGGCCATCAAGCGTGCGGACCTCTTCCACGCCACGCAGCATGCGGGTTAGGCGCATGCCTTGATCTTGGGTGGGGCGGCCTTGCCAGCCGCGTTCGTATTCAAGTGCAATAAGGTCAAGGCGGGTGGCCACAGCATTGGCGACGCCCTGCAAATCGGCATCCGCGCGCCCCGGCACAAATGCCTCGGCAATTGCGGCCTGCTCAAGGATGTGACGCGGGTAATGCGTTGGAAAGGCATGCAAAATTCGCTTTGCCTGCCGGGCCTCTTCGACCACGCGTACCAGATCCTGACCGACGATTTCTTCGCCCGAGCCAAGACGCAGAACCGCGTCAACAGTCCCCTGTTGGATCAAATAATCCTCAAGCGCGGGCTCATCCTTGAGGTAAACCTCTGATTTTCCTCGCATAACCTTGTATAGAGGGGGCTGCGCGATATAGAGGTAACCGCCTTCGATCAACTCGGGCATCTGCCGGTAGAAAAAGGTTAACAGCAGGGTCCGAATATGCGCGCCATCGACGTCGGCGTCGGTCATCAGAACAATCTTATGATAGCGCAGTTTGGAAATATCGAACTCATCGCGGCCAATGCCGGTGCCAAGCGCCATGACCAGATTGCCGATTTCCTGGCTTGAAAGCATCCGGTCAAAACGCGCGCGTTCAACGTTAAGAATTTTACCCTTGAGCGGCAGAATCGCCTGCGTGCCACGGTCGCGCCCGGTTTGGGCCGAGCCCCCGGCGCTGTCACCCTCGACGATAAAAAGTTCGGTCTTGGCCGGGTCTTTTTCCGAACAATCCTTGAGCTTCCCGGCGAGGTAATTCACATCCATCGCCGTCTTGCGGCGGGTCAGTTCGCGGGCCTTGCGGGCAGCCTCGCGCGCGAGGGCGGCTTCGATGATCTTGCCGACGATCTGCTTGGCCTCATTGGGGTTTTCTTCGAACCACTCGGACAGCTTTTCGTTAACCAACCCCTCGACCGCTGGCCGCACCTCGGAACTAACAAGCTTGTCCTTGGTTTGGCTGGAGAATTTCGGATCGGGCACCTTGACGGACAGAACACAAGTCAGGCCCTCACGCGCGTCGTCACCGGTGAAATTAACCTTTTCCTTCTTGGCGATCCCGCTTTCCTGCGCGTATTTCTGAATGGTCCGCGTCAGCGCCCCACGAAAGCCCGCCATATGGGTGCCGCCGTCCCGCTGCGGGATGTTGTTGGTGAAGGGCAAAACCGTCTCGTGGTAGCTGTCGTTCCACCACATCGCCACCTCGACACCGATGTCGTCACGTTCCCCGGTGACAAAGATCGGCTCTTCGAACATCGGGGCCTTGTGGCGATCGAGGTACTTGACGAATTCCTTAACGCCGCCCTCGTAATGCAGCTCGGTTTCAAGGGGTTCTTCGGGGCGTTCATCGCGCAGGATGATGCGCACACCCGAGTTCAGGAAGGCCAGTTCGCGCAGGCGTTTTTCGAGAATTTCGAAACTATAGTCGAGGTTCGAAAAAGTGTCTGTCGAGGCAAGAAACCGCACCTCGGTGCCCTTTTTGCCATTGGCATCACCGACGACTGTCAGGTGTTCCGATGTCTCGCCGCGTTCGAACTTGGCATAGTGTTCTTTGCCGTTGCGCCAGATGCGCAGCTCCAGCCAATCGGAGAGGGCGTTCACGACGGACACGCCGACACCGTGCAACCCCCCGGAAACCTTATAAGAATTGCTGTCGAACTTACCACCGGCATGCAGTTGGGTCATGATGACCTCGGCGGCGGAAACGCCTTCTTCCTCGTGCATGTCGACGGGGATACCACGGCCATTATCACTGACCGAAATGGAAGAATCCTTGTGAATCGAGACAGTTACGGCATCGGCATGACCGGCAAGCGCTTCGTCGATGCCGTTATCGACCACCTCATAGACCATATGGTGCAAACCAGAGCCATCATCGGTATCGCCGATATACATGCCCGGCCGCTTGCGGACAGCCTCTAACCCTTTGAGAACCTTGATAGAATCGGCGCCATAATCTTCGGGAGATGGGACTGCTTCGGCCATGCGTTTTTATCCTTGTCACGTTTGCGATTTTATACGCTTTTCTTGCGGCAATGTCACGTGATCACCACAACAGAATGTGGTTTTAGGCTCAATCGAGTCTTCCCTGAGAATCAAAGGGTTAACAGGGCGTGCGAACGTACGAGTCGTACGCAACACCCGCCATTTTCGTACGAAAATCCGGGGGTCTGGAAAGACTGTCGTACGAGTCGTACGAAACTTCGCTAACTGAGCACGATCAGGCCTGCCACAAGGATCAGCAAAACGCCCGACACGATGTTCGTCCGGCGCAGGGCCACAGGCGACGCCAGAAGGCGGCGCACACGGTCGATGAACAGCGCCATGGTCAGGTTTCCGGCCAAGGGCACCACGAAGGAAATCGTGACGATGGCCGCAATGTCGAGCGGGGTGACCGCGGTCAAATCAAAGAAGCCCGGCAACATACCCATGTAAAAGAGAATGGCCTTGGGGTTGCCAAGGATCACCGCCAACCCGGCCATGAACCCCGCCCAAGCGCCGGGGCGGGTGAGACGGCTGTCGGCAGCGATGGTGCGGTCAGCGTTTCGAATAAGCAAAACCCCCATGACGGCGAACATGACAACGGCGACATATTTCAGCACCACCATCAGGCCATCGAAGGTTGCGGCAACCCATGTGACACCAAGCACCGCCAAGAGCGGCCATAGAACATCACCCACGGCCACGCCAAGCGCGAGGGGCCATGCGGCGGGAAAGCCGCCGCTCAGCCCGCGCGCCATAAGCGCGAGCCAAACCGGGCCGGGCGTGAAGAACAACACCAGCATCGCGCCGGCATAAAGCCAGAGATCGAACGGCGTGAGGCTCATTCCGGGGGGTCCGGCAAAGTGAGGCTGCCATCTTGGGCCAAGGGCCAGAAGGGGTTCATCGCAACCTCCCAGACATGGCCATCCGGGTCGGCGTAATAGCCGGAATAGCCGCCCCAAAACACCTTTTCCGGGGCTTTGAGGGCGGTGGCCCCGGCGTCGAGCGCTTGGGCAAAGGCGGTATCAACCTCGGCCTCGGTTTCGAAGTTCTGGGCAAGGGTCATCGCGCCGGTACCAAGCGGGGCGTCAGGGCGGCCTTGGTCGGCGGCGAGGGCCGCGCGCCCGAAGAGGCCAAGAACCTGGCCGTTCAACTGGTAAAAGGCGATGCTTTCGGTTTCCTCTGCCGGGGTCCACCCGAGGGCGGCGTAAAAAACCTTGGCGCGGCTCAGGTCGTTTACGCCAAGGGTGATCAGGGTAACGCGCTGTGGGGTCATGGGGCGGGCCTTTCATGGGTTGTGCTGATGCCGTGGGTTTCGGTCACCTCAAGGTACTGCGCCCGCTCACCCAGTTCGGCGAAAAGTTCGGGGCCCGTGCCTGTCATCCAGGCCTGCGCACCAAGCGCGCAAATCTCGTCGTAAAGCGCGGCGCGGCGGGTGGCGTCGAGGTGGGCGGCGACCTCATCCAGAAGCAAGATCGGCGGGGCGCCGAAATCCTGTGTCAGGGCGCGGGCATTGGCAAGGATGAGCGAAACCAAAAGGGCCTTTTGTTCACCGGTGGAACAATCGCGGGCGGGCACGCCCTTGGCGGCATAGACGCCGTAAAGATCCGAACGATGCGGCCCCACCAAGGTTCGCCCGGCAGCCAGATCGCGAAAGCGGCTTTCCGAAAGGGCATCGCGCAGGTCCGAAACGGTTTCGGGCATTTCGCCCTCGGTCGTGGTCAGTTCCAGTTCCGCCGCCGGGAAGGCGGTTTCGGCCTGTGCCTGGGCGGCTTGCAACTGCTCAAGCGCGAAAAGGCGATTGGCGTGGATCGCCGCCCCCGCCTCGGCCATCTGCCGTTCAAGGGCGATGTACCAATGCCCGTCGCGCACCTGATCCTTGAGCAGGCGGTTGCGTTCGCGCATGGCTTTTTCATAGGCCAGCGTCACGTCAGCGTGGTCGGGCCGGAAACTGAGCGTCATGCGGTCAAGGAACCGGCGGCGGCCTTCGGTCCCTTCGATCCAAAGCCTGTCCATCGAGGGGATAAGCCAGAGGACACGGGCGATACGGCCAAGGGCGGTTTGGCTGGCGGTTTTGCCGTCGATCCGGGTTTGGCGGGCGGCCCCCTCCTCGGACCATGTTTCGACCTCGTGCAGCTGATGGAGGGAATGAAGATGGCCGGTAACCTTCCAGCCCAGGGCCTCGGGGCGGCGCGCCATGTCCTGTGCCGCGGCCCGGCGCAACCCGCGACCGGGCGAGATCAGCGAAACCGCCTCGATGACATTGGTCTTGCCCGCGCCGTTGGGGCCATGAATGGCCACGGGGCGGGCATCCAATGACAGCCGCGCGCCCTTGTGAGAACGGAAATGCGACAGTGTCAGGGAGGAGAGGTAGAGGCCGGGCATTCACGCCCTTTCATCTTTCCAAAAATACTCCCGCCGGGGGCGTCCTGCCCCATGTCACACGCGCATCGGCATGACCACATAGACGGCAGAGGTATCATTGCCTTCGCGCATCAGGGTTGGATCGCCCGAGGAGTTGAAGAGGAACACGGCGTTTTCGCGGTCGACTTGGCTGGCGATTTCAAGCAGGTACTTGGCGTTGAAACCGATCTCCAACCGCTCGTCGCCATAGGCCACGGCCAGTTCCTCCTCGGCGGCGCCGCTGTCGGGGGCGTTGACCGAAAGCACAAGGCGGTCTTCGTCCAGGGCCAGTTTCACCGCGCGGGAGCGTTCGGAGCTGACGGTGGCCACGCGATCCACGGCTTGGGCAAATTCGGCGGCGTCCACTTCCATCTTGCGGGTGTTTCCCTGCGGGATAACGCGGGTGTAATCGGGGAAGGTGCCGTCGATCACTTTGGACGTAAGCGTGATGTCGGGCGTTGCAAAGCGCACCTTGGTTTCCGAGACCGACACGGCGATTTTCATATCGTCGTCGTCCAGCAGCTTGCGCAGCTCACCCACGGTTTTGCGCGGCACGATCACGCCCGGCATGTCCTCGGCCCCGTCGGGCAGGTCGGCGTCGATCCGGGCAAGGCGGTGGCCATCGGTGGCCACGCAACGCAGGACTTTGCCGCCTTCGGACTCGGAGACATGCATGTAGACGCCGTTGAGGTAATAGCGGGTTTCCTCGGTCGAGATGGCGAATTTCGATTTGTCGAAAAGGCGGCGCAGGGTCGGCGCGGGCGCCGAGAAATTGGCGCTGTATTCCGACGAGGCCATGACCGGGAAGTCTTCTTTCGGCAGGGTCGCGAGGTTGAAGTTCGAGCGGCCCGCCTCGACCGTCAGGCGCCCTGATGCGCCATCGTCGGTCAGGGTGACAAGCGCGCCATCGGGCAGCTTGCGGACGATCTCGTGCAGGGTGACGGCGGATACCGTGGTGGCACCGGCGCGTTCGACCTGTGCCGGGGCCTTGTCGACCACTTCGATATCAAGGTCGGTGGCGCGGAAATGCACGGCGTCGCCTTCGGCTTCGATCAGCACGTTGGCGAGGATCGGAATGGTGTTGCGGCGCTCGACCACCGATTGGGCCTGTGCCACGGCCTTGAGCAGCGTTCCGCGTTCGATGCTGAGTTTCATAACCCTCGCTCCCTAGTCAGGTGCCGACCCTCTGGCCGGGGGAGCACGTTAGCAACTTCCCCTTTGGCCTCAAGCCTTTTGTTGTGTTTTCGGGTTTATTCACATGCGCGTCAAGAGCGGCCCTGAAGTTGTGGGCCGCTCTGACGCTTTGTGGCGCGAAAGGCGCTTAACCTTCGAGCGTACGGCGCAGCATTTCCAGATCGTCGGCAATCTGGGCATCCTGGTGGCGCAACTCGTCGATGCGTTTGACGCCGTGCATGACGGTGGTGTGATCACGCCCGCCAAAGCGGCGGCCGATTTCCGGCAACGAGCGGCTGGTCAGTTGCTTGCACAGGTACATGGCCACCTGTCGCGGGCGCGCGAAGCTGCGCAGGCGCTTGGGGCCGATCATGTCCGAAAGGCGGATGTTGTAGTGATCCGAGACCTGCCGCTGGATTTCTTCGACCGAAACCTTGCGTTCGGAGGCGCGCAGCACATCGGCAAGACAATCCTGTGTCAGTTCCAGCGTGATTTCGTGACCCACCAGCGAGGCGAAGGCGAACAGCCGGGTCAGCGCCCCTTCGAGCACCCGCACATTGGTGGAAATGCGGTGCGCGAGGAACTCAAGCACGCCATCGGCGATTTTCAGGCCCGGGTACTGGGCGCTGTATTGTTCGGTTTTCGATTGCAGGATGCCGAGACGCAATTCGTAATCGGTGGGGTGCAGATCGACGACAAGGCCGCATTGCAGGCGCGATTGAATGCGTTCCTCAAGGTTGGCGATTTCACCCGGGGCGCGGTCGGCCGAGATGATGATTTGCTTTTTCTGGTCGATCAGCGCGTTGAAGGTATGGAAAAACTCTTCTTGCGTGCTTTCCTTGCCAGCGATGAATTGCACATCATCCACCATCAGAACGTCGACCGAGCGGAACATTTCCTTGAAGTCCATGGTCTTGCGGTCGCGCAGGGCCTGCACGAAGCGGTACATGAACTGTTCGGCGGACAGGTAGATCACGCTGAGGTCGGGGCGCCGGGCCTGAAGTTCCCAGGCGATGGCGTGCATGAGGTGCGTTTTGCCAAGGCCGACACCGCCATAGAGAAACAGCGGGTTGAAGGTGACAGGGCCGCCTTCGGCCACACGTTTCGCCGCGGCATGGGCCAGTTCGTTGGGCTTGCCGACGATGAAGCTGTCGAATGTGAAACGGTCATCCAGAGGGGCGGTCGGGAAAAGACCTTCACTGGCCGTGGTTGTCTTGGCGGCGGGCGCGGGATCTGTGCCCTGATCGGCGGCCGCCGTTCCGCTGCCCGCGGACTCGGACATCGGGCGCGCGGCGCTGTTGGCCGCGACACTGAAGTTGATCCGGCGGACATCGCCGTTGATATGGCCCATCTGATACAGGATCAGATCGCCAAAGTTCTGCGATACGTAATTCCCCAGAAAGCTGGTGGGGGCCGCAAGGGTGGCAACCCCGTCTGAGACGCCCTGAAGCTCAAGCGGCTCAATCCATGTTTTGTAATTGTTACTGCCGACAGTCTTCAGAAGCTGTTGTTTGACTTGGCCCCATTGTTCTTGTGTCATGACATCCCGTTCCACAAATCCACATTCCGCAACCGCGACAAGCGGCGAATGCGACACAAGCCCAGAGGCGTTTTGGCATAGCCTTTTCGCGCCGCTGAAACATCAACGGAGGAAGGGCTGTCGCCAAATCAATACTCTCAATGCGTCAGCGGACCAGTTGGCGCAGAAATCCCCATAACTGCAAAATCAACAAAGCCTGCTGCGTGTCTACTTGTTGGACGACCGGGACATCAGCCCCGGATACAGCATCGCACACCCATGATGATCAAGTTGATCAAGCTGTGCCATGCTGCAATTGCCTGTCCCCCCAAGCGTGAATCGCAGGAACGAAGCTAGCAATTTGCAGGGTGCTGCGGCAACTGTTCTTAGCGCTTGACTCTGTGTTTGGTGAAAAAGAATCTCTATCCCTTTGGGTAGACCCGGACACGGAAAAAGACGCCACAGGAATGGGGCGTCTTTTGAATTCAATAGCTTAGGCTTGTATTTAGCCGAGGGCCTTCACGCGGGCCGCGAGACGCGAGATTTTGCGCGATGCGGTGTTCTTGTGAAAGACGCCTTTCGAGACGCCGCGCATCAGCTCGGGCTGTGCGACGCGCAGGGCGTTTTGGGCGGCGTCCTTATCGCCCGAGGCGATGGCCTCTTCGACATTGCGCAGGTAGGTACGGATGCGCGAACGGCGGGCTTTGTTGACGGCGAAGCGGCGTTCGTTCTGACGGGCGCGCTTTTTGGACTGGGGCGTATTTGCCATTTTGAATCAAACCTTTGTTTCGGGTTCTGTCTGTTAACTGTGGTGCACGTGGACAACCCGAACCGGCATTGCATCAACCGGGGTGATTCTGGCCAGAGCGGGCCGCACGCGCATGTATGACGCCCGCCTATACAACAGTTTGCCACGATTGCAAACGAGAATTGCCGAAGGGCGAAACATCGAATGTGAAAAAGGCGCGCGATGAACGCGCGCCTTTTGGGGTTTTCGATTCGTTGTGCGGCCTCCGGATCAGGATTTCATCGAATCCCAGAAGCTTTTGACCGAAGAGAAAAAGCTTTTGCTTTCGGGGTTGTTATCCTCCGACATCTGCTCGAACTCGCGCAGAAGCTCTTTCTGGCGGCCGGTCAGGTTAACCGGGGTTTCCACAGCCAGTTCGATGAACATATCGCCCGCACCACCGCCGCGCAGGGCGGGCATGCCCTTGTTGCGCAGGCGCATCTGGCGGCCCGATTGAGAGCCAGCGGGAATCTTCACCCGGCTGCGGCCACCGTCGATGGTGGGCACCTCGATATCGCCACCAAGGGCGGCGGTGGTCATCGAGACGGGAACGCGGCAGAACAGGTTGCTTTCCTCGCGTTCGAACAACTCGTGCGGCGAAACCTCGATGAAAATATAGAGGTCGCCCGGCGGACCGCCACGCATCCCGGCCTCACCCTCGCCGGCAAGGCGAATACGGGTGCCGGTTTCGACCCCGGCGGGGATGTTCACGCTGAGCGCGCGGTCTTTTTCAACGCGGCCTTGCCCATGGCAGGTTTTGCAGGGGTTCTTGATGATCTGGCCCAGCCCAGAGCAAGTGGGGCAAGTGCGTTCAACGGTAAAGAATCCTTGTTGCGCACGTACCTTGCCCATGCCCGAACAGGTGGGGCATGTGGTGGGTTCGGCACCGCCTTCGGCGCCTGAGCCGTCACAGGCATCGCATTGCACCGAAGTGGGTACGTTGATGGTTTTTTGCAGGCCGCCAAAAGCCTCTTCCAGAGTGACGCGCAGGTTGTAGCGCAGGTCCGAGCCACGCGCGGCGCGTTGCCGCCCGCCCGGGCCACGCCCGCCGCCCATGAAATCACCGAAGAGATCATCGAAAACATCCGAGAAGGCCGAGGCGAAATCGCCCTGACCGGGATGCCCGCCAAAGCCACCGCCCGGTCGCGCGCCCGCGCCGGTGCCCCCATCGAAAGCGGCATGACCATAGCGGTCATAGGCGGCTTTCTTTTCGGGATCCTTCAGAACATCATAGGCCTCGCCCGCTTCCTTGAACTGCGCCTCGGAGTCGGGGTTGTCCTTGTTGCGGTCGGGGTGAAGTTCCTTGGCCTTCTTGCGGTAGGCTTTCTTGATCTCGTCGGCCGAGGCGCCCTTGGAAAGCCCAAGCACTTCGTAATAGTCGCGTTTGGCCATCGGGGATCTCCTTTTTATGGAACACGCGGGGCCGGCCCAAGGATCGGACCGGCCCCGTTGGTCCCGTCAGGCGCCTTACGAGCGCTTGTCGTCGTCGAGGTCCTCGAAGTCGGCGTCGACGATATCATCGTCGGCCGGGCCAGCCGCGTCATCCGAAGCGGCGGGGCCGTCTTCGCCTTCCTCGGCTTGGGCCTTGTAGATCGCCTCGCCCAGTTTCATGGCGGCCTCGGTCACGTTCTGGATGCCACCTTTGATCTTGTCAGCGGTCGCATCATCCTTTTCGAGGTCATCCTTGAGCGCGGCCACGGCCAATTCGATGGCTTCAACCGTGGTCGGATCAACCTTGTCGCCGTGTTCTTCAAGCGATTTCTCGGTCGAGTGGACCAGGCTTTCGGCCTGGTTCTTGGCCTCGACCAGTTCCTTGCGCTCCTTGTCGGCCTCGGCGTTTTCCTCGGCTTCCTTGACCATGTTCTCGATGTCTTCGTCGCTCAGGCCACCGGAGGCTTGGATCGTGATCTTCTGCTCCTTGTTGGTGCCCTTGTCCTTGGCGGAAACCGAAACGATGCCGTTGGCGTCGATGTCGAAGGTCACCTCGATCTGGGGCATGCCGCGCGGTGCCGGCGGGATGTCTTCGAGGTTGAACTGACCCAGAAGCTTGTTATCGGCGGCCATCTCACGCTCACCCTGGAACACGCGGATCGTCACGGCGCCCTGGTTGTCTTCGGCGGTCGAGAAGATCTGGCTTTTGTTCGTCGGGATCGTGGTGTTGCGGTCGATCAGGCGGGTGAAGACACCGCCCAGAGTTTCGATACCAAGCGACAGCGGGGTCACGTCGAGCAGGACAACGTCCTTGACGTCGCCTTGCAGAACGCCGGCCTGAATGGCGGCACCCATGGCGACGACCTCATCGGGGTTGACGCCTTTGTGCGGCTCTTTCCCGAAGAACTTGGTCACTTCCTCGACCACTTTGGGCATACGGGTCATACCACCGACGAGAACGATCTCGTCGATTTCGTTGGCGGCAAGGCCCGCGTCCTTCAATGCGGCCTGGCAAGGCTTCATCGAGGATTTGATCAGGTCGCCCACAAGGCTTTCCAGCTTGGCGCGGGTCAGTTTGATGACCATGTGCAGCGGCTGACCGTCCGAACCCATCGAGATAAACGGCTGGTTGATCTCGGTTTGCGAGCTGCTGGACAGTTCGATCTTGGCTTTCTCGGCGGCTTCTTTCAGGCGCTGGAGGGCCATCTTGTCCTTGGTCAGGTCGACGCCGTTTTCCTTTTTGAATTCATCGGCGAGGTAGTTGACGATGCGCATGTCAAAGTCTTCACCGCCAAGGAAGGTGTCGCCGTTGGTCGACTTCACCTCGAAGAGGCCATCGTCGATCTCAAGGATGGTCACGTCGAAGGTACCGCCGCCAAGGTCATAGACCGCGATGGTGTGGGTATCTTCCTTGTCGAGGCCATAGGCCAGCGCGGCCGCGGTCGGCTCGTTGATGATGCGCAGCACTTCGAGGCCGGCGATTTTGCCGGCGTCCTTGGTGGCCTGACGCTGGGCGTCGTTGAAATAGGCGGGCACGGTGATGACGGCCTGCGTCACCTCTTCGCCAAGGTAAGACTCGGCGGTTTCTTTCATCTTGCCGAGGATGAAAGCCGAGATCTGGCTGGGCGAATATTTCTCGCCGCGGGCTTCGACCCATGCATCGCCGTTGCCGCCGTCGATGACGTTGAACGGCATGTTCTTCTTGTCCTTGGCAAGATCGCTGTCGTCATTGCGACGACCGATCAGGCGCTTGACGCCAAAGACGGTGTTCTCGGGGTTGGTCACGGCCTGCCGCTTGGCGGATTGGCCGACGAGGCGTTCATCTTCGGTGAAGGCCACGATGGAGGGCGTGGTACGCGCCCCTTCGGAGTTCTCGATCACCCGTGCCTGGCTACCGTCCATGATAGCAACGCAGGAGTTGGTGGTGCCGAGGTCAATACCAATGACTTTGGACATGTTTTTCGATCCCTTCTGTCTCAAGGCGATTGTGCGGACGCCCGACCCGTTTCGGCATCAGGCCCCCGGTTTCGAGGCGGAGGGCATCGCCCGTACCGCGCTTCGTGGCGTATATAGGCAGGGGTCACGGAGCCTGCAAGCGCTTGGGCTACCCGGAATTTGCAATTTTGCGGTTAATCGCGGGCGGATTTTAAGCGAATCTGGCATGGTGAGCGGCATGGATATTCTGGAAATACGTGGATTCCGCATTTATCGCGGGTTTTTGGACGCAGATGCGCAGGCGGGCCTGGTCGGGGATTTGCGCGCCGTTGCAGCGCAGGCACCGATGTTTTCGCCGATGACGCCTTATGGCAAGCCGATGCGGGTCAAGATGACATCGGCGGGCAAATATGGCTGGATGTCGGACAGGCGCGGCTATCGCTATGTCACGCAGCATCCCGATGGTGCCGATTGGCCACCGATTCCCGAGCGGGTTCAGGACATTTGGCGCAAGCTGGTGAGTGACGAACGCGCGCCCGATTGCTGCCTTGTGAACTACTATGGCGAGGGCGCGCGGATGGGCATGCACCAGGATCGCGACGAGGCGGATTTTTCCTGGCCGGTGCTGTCGGTGTCGCTTGGCGATGAGGGGCTTTTCCGGATCGGCAACCAGACGCGCGGCGGCAAGACCGAATCCATCTGGCTTCGGTCGGGCGACGTGGTGGTGATGGGGGGCGACGCGCGGCTGACCTATCACGGGGTGGATAAAATCAGGTCAGGATCCTCCAGCCTTTTGGAGAAGGGCGGACGAATCAACCTGACATGCCGGGTGGTGGATTGATCCTTTGGTGGGGGTCAGTTGGGCGCGAGAGTGCAACAGCCGGTGTAATGGGTCGGCTGCCCGATGAAGGGAAAGATCGTCAGGTCAGCGGCAAGGCCATAAGTGCGGTCGGACATCCCGTCAGAGCAGAGGCGCGTGCTGGCAAGAAGCAAGGCGCCGGTGCGCGATCGACCGGTGTAAAGCCGCGCGAATTTGCCCAGAACACCCGGTGTCGCCACGCTTTGGTAGCTGTCAAAGGTGATTGGGGCCTCGCCGATCCATTCAAATTGTGCCCCGTCGGGATGGATCGACATGCCCCAAAACGGTTCGGTCCCGAAGCAGCTAACCTGACCGGTCAAGGCATCGTCGGACTGCCCGGATTGTCGCGCAAGAAACGACAGCGACGCCCAACCCGACCGCTCATTCGTGTTGACCTGCGCCCAGTTCCCTTGCACGCGGATCACTTCGATATCCGTGGCGCCGGGGGCGAGGGTTCCGACCACCTTCCCCGAAGCAGCGGGTGCGTCGCGGACGTTGAGAACATCATCGGCCGCTACGCCAGACACATCGTAGAGTGCCGGGTAGGTTTGTGCCCAGGTCACAGCAGGCAGCAAGAGTGACAGCAGAAAGGTAAGGACGCGGATCATCGGCGGGCGTTCCAGCTGCTTGAGGCGTATTGCCGGGTATAGAATTCGCCCATCAACCCGATCATGAGCAAGGCAAGGCTTACGTAAAGCGGGTATTCCCATGAAGAATTGCGTGGAAAGTAGTTGCCGAACGTAAAGCCGCGGCATTGGTCGATGGTATGGAAAAGCGGATTCCAGTCGAACATGGCAAGCATGGAGGGCGGCAGGGAATTGGCCACGAACATCTTGCCCGAGGCGATCATGTTGACGCGCTGGTAGACGGTGGTGAAGATTCCCACGACCGTTGGAAACCACGGCTTGATCGCCAGCAGGCAAAGGCCGATCACCACACCCGCGAACCATGACAGCAAAAGCATGCCGATGGCCGCCAGGGGCTCGTCCACCTCGAACGGGGTGACAGCCACGTGGTAGACAAACAGGATCATCGCCATCGACAGGACCTGAATGTAAAGCGAGGCCAGTGCCGTGGAGGCGATCGCGATGATGGTGTTCATCGGCGCGTGCTGCATCATCGGCGATGACGGCCCTTCCGCCCCGACGACAGCCCCGAGCGCTTTCACATGGGTCATGAACAGGAAAATGCCGGACATCATGTAAAGCAGGAAGTCACCGCGCAGGCGCGCGCCCTTCAGGCCGAGGATCGAGAACATGACATAGAAGGCCATGACGAAAATAACCGCCTGCATCATGTTGCTGCCCAGCGCCCAAAGCGCGTTGCCATGGGATTTCCGAACGCTTCGAACGGTGGCGTGATAGATCAATTCGACCAGCGCGATGGCCGAATGAAGCTTGGATTTTGGCCTAACGTTCTGGAACATGTCGTCGCTGCCCGGCTGCCTGCTGGATTTATTGCACGGATTTCTTGCTGTCCGGTTACCCAAGTATCATAAGGGGCGGCAGGCAATCTCGCAATATGCGGAGTTTTTACCGCGCCATTAGACTATCGGAGAGTGACATTGGATTACGAAAAACTTGTGGCCGTGATGCGCCGCTTGGCCCTGGAGGCAGGCGACAGGATCATGGAAATTTACAATTCCGACGATTTCGACGTGAAGGTTAAATCGGATGACAGCCCGGTCACCGAGGCCGATGAGGCCGCCGATGCCCTGATCTCGGCGGGATTGCGCGCCGAATTTCCCGATGTGCTTTTGATCACCGAAGAGCAGGCCAATTCGCACAGCATGACCGGCGAGACCTTCCTGATTGTCGATCCTTTGGATGGCACCAAGGAATTCATCAACCGGCGCGGCGATTTCACGGTCAATATTGCTTATGTGGAAAACGGCGTGCCGACCCGGGGGGTTGTCTATGCCCCGGCGCGCGAGCGGATGTTCCTGACGCTGGCGGATGGCCGTTCGGCGGAAGAAGTGGCCCCCTTTGTTGCCGATACCATGGGGGTTGTGCACCCGATCGAGGTGTCGAATGCCGATAACAGCGCCCTGATGGTGGTGGCCAGCAAATCGCACCGCGATCAGGCCACCGAGGATTACATCAACAAATATGCCGTCAAGGACATGAAAAGCGCGGGGTCGTCGCTCAAGTTCTGTTTGATCGCGACAGGCGAGGCGGATGTCTATCCACGGGTCGGGCGCACGATGGAATGGGATACCGCCGCAGGCCATGCGGTGTTGCATGGCGCGGGCGGTCGCGTGGTGCGTTTCGATGATCACAGCCCGCTGACCTATGGCAAGGAAGGTTATGCCAACCCGTTCTTCATTGCCTATTCGCCTTCGGTGGAGTTGAAATCGGCGTAATGTCGGTTCTGGTTGTCATTCCCGCCCGCTATGCCTCGTCCCGCTATCCCGGCAAACCGCTTGCCGAGTTGCGCGGGGCAACCGGCGAGTCGAAAAGCCTGATCCGCCGTTCGTGGGAGGCCGCGCAGGGTGTTGCGGATGTGGAGCGTGTGGTTGTCGCCACCGACGACGCGCGTATCAAGACCGCCTGCGCGGCCTTTGGCGCCGAGGTTGTCATGACCTCGGAGGCCTGCGCCAACGGAACGGAACGCTGTGCCGAGGCGCATGAGGCGCTGGGCGGCGGGTATGAGATCGTGGTGAATTTGCAGGGCGATGCCCCGCTGACCCCGCATTGGTTTATCGAGGATCTTGTGCGCGGTCTTCGCGAGGACGACCAGGCCGACCTTGCCACACCGGTCTTGCGCTGTGACGGTCGGGCGCTGAACGGGTTCCTGGAAGATCGGGCGAATGGCCGTGTCGGCGGCACGACCGCCGTTTTCGGCACGGGGGGGCATGCGCTGTATTTCTCGAAAGAGGTCATCCCCTATACCGGGTCGTATTATGCAGATACCGATGAAACGCCCGTGTTCCATCACGTCGGCGTTTATGCGTATCGCCCCGATGCCCTGTCACACTATCCGACGTGGCAGGCCGGCCCGCTGGAGGGCCTTGAGGGGTTGGAGCAACTTCGCTTTCTTGAACGCGGGCGGCGTATCCTGTGTGTTGAAGTGCAATCGCGCGGACGACAGTTTTGGGAGTTGAACAACCCCGAAGACGTGCCGCGACTGGAGGCCATGATGTCAGAAATGGGCATGCCCTGAAGCGGTGCGCGAAATGCAGGTCAAAAGCCAAGCGATACACGCGCTTCGCCTTTCGCTGATGGACCGGGTTAAAGGCGGAACGCGTCAGTACAATCCAGAAGCGTGGTTTATGGGCCAATTTCCCCAAAAAAACTACAATTTGCACCTAAATTTCTTCACCTTTCGGTCCTAATCATTGAGGGTGAGGACAAAGATCTCCGTTAAACGGTATGTGAACGAGGAACAGGTAGAATGCGAAGCAAGGTAACGAAGGCGATCTTTCCCGTGGCGGGCTTGGGAACACGGTTCCTGCCGGCGACCAAATCGGTGCCCAAGGAAATCATGACCCTGGTCGATCGCCCCTTGGTGCAATATGCCATCGACGAGGCCCGCGAGGCAGGGATCAAGGAATTCATCTTTGTCACCTCGCGCGGCAAAGGCGCGCTTGAGGATTACTTTGACAGCGCGCCGCAGCTGGAACAGGAATTGCGCAAGAAGGGCAAGGATGAACTTCTTGAGATCCTGAAAAACACCAACATGGACAGCGGCGAAGTGGCTTATATGCGGCAGCACAAGCCCCTTGGCCTTGGACATGCGGTTTGGTGCGCGCGGCGCTTGATCGCGAATGAACCCTTTGCCGTGATCCTTCCCGACGATGTGATCGCCGCCGAGCAATCCTGTCTTGCGCAGATGGTCGAGGCCTACGAGGAGACCCAAAACAACATGGTTGCCGCGATGGAAGTTTCCGACGATCAGGCCTCATCCTATGGTGTGCTGGACATCAAGGAGGACATGGGCCGGATCGTTTCGACCAAGGGCATGGTCGAGAAGCCGCAGAAGGGGACCGCCCCGTCGAACCTTGCCGTGATCGGGCGCTATATCCTGACGCCGCAGATCCTGCGCAACCTCAACAAGAAGAAATCGGGGGCGGGTGGCGAAATCCAACTGACCGATGCCATCGACGAGGCCCGCGAAAGCGGCGAGGAAGTCTATGGCTTTCGCTTCGAGGGCCAGCGGTTCGATTGTGGCTCAAAGGCCGGGTTCCTGCAGGCGTCAGTTGCCTTCGCCCTGGACCGCGACGATCTGCGCGACGATCTTTGGGCCTATCTGAATGACGTGGTTCATGCACGGAAGGCAGCCCAATAAGCGCCAGCCGCAATCGGGGTGTTTTGCGTGAACGGGCCGAAGGCTGAACACGGAACACCATGGCGGTTTTGAACGATCCGATACTGGCTTACAGGCTGCGGTGGAAACGCCGCCGCCTGTTGTTTCGCGCGCTGCGCAAACGCCCTCAGCTTCGCAGCGTGATCAATCGCACCGACCAGATTGCCAAGGGGGATATCCTGGCGGCGGTGACGGTTCGAAACGAGATGGTTCGCCTGCCCTATTTCCTTGAGCATCACCGGCGTTTGGGCGTGGCGCATTTTTTGTTCGTGGACAATAACAGCAACGATGGCACGCCCGAGTTTCTGGCCCGGCAACCCGACGTCTCGCTTTGGGGCACGCCGCACAGTTACAAGCTGTCGCGGTTCGGGATGGATTGGTTGACCGCCCTTTTGGCGCGGCATGGTCATGGGCATTGGTGCCTGACCCTGGATGCCGACGAGATTTTCATCTATCCGCATCACGACACCCGGCCCTTACCCGCATTGACCGATTGGCTTGAGCGGGAGGGCCGGGATTCGTTCGGGGCGCTGATGCTGGATATGTATCCAAAGGGCCGATTGAGCGAGCATGCCTATCACCCGGGCGATGATCCGTTTTCGGCGCTGTGCTGGTTCGATGGCGGCAATTACATGATCCAACGCAAGCCGGATTTGCAAAACCTGTGGATTCAGGGCGGCGTGCGGGCGCGGTGTTTTTTTGGGGACGAGCCGCGCCGCGCACCGACCATGGGGAAAATACCGCTGGTCCGGTGGAACCGCAGGTTTGCCTATGTCAGTTCCACGCATTCCCTGCTGCCGCGCCGGTTGAACCATGTCTATGCCGAAGACGGTGGCGAGATGGCCTCGGGTATCTTGATGCACAGCAAGTTCCTGAATGTCATCGTGGACAAGTCTGCCGAAGAAAAACGACGCCGTGAGCATTTCGCGAACAGCGATCTTTACGACACCTACTACGACAGCCTTATCGAAGACCCCGATCTGTGGTGCGGGGCATCGACCAAGTACATCAGTTGGCGGCAGCTTGAAGCCATGGGGTTGATGTCAAAGGGAAATTGGATTTGACGGCAGGCGGTTTCAAAACGATAAACAATCCAGATCAAAAACAGGGTTTGTTTTCAATAGAGAACGAGATTGTGTTAAGGTTTGGCGGGGTAGAGTCGAGCATGACAAACATGGCGAAAGGCAGGGGGTAACCGGTGCGGCCGTTGCAATCATATCGCATGCGGCTGAAGCGTAGGCGCGCCAAGGTGCGCGCATGGCGAAAACATTTTTCGCTGTTGCCGGTGCAAAACCGCACCAGCAAGATCAAACCGGGCGATGTTCTTTTGTTCTCGACCTTCCGCGACGAATACGTGCGCCTGCCCTATTTCATGAAATACTACCGTGATCTGGGCGTGTCGCATTTCATTATGGTCGACAACAACAGCCAGGACGGCGGGCGCGAATACCTTGCGGGACAGGAGGATGTCTCGCTCTGGACGACTAAGGCCAGCTACAAGAAGGCGCGTTTCGGTGTTGATTGGCTGAACTGGCTTCAAGGGAAATACGGCCATGGACATTGGACGCTTGTTGTCGATCCGGATGAATTCTTTATCTACCCGTTCTGTGACACCCGCCCCATCCGGGCGTTGACCGATTGGCTGGATACCTCGCAGGTGCGATCCTTTGGCGCGATGTTGTTGGATATGTATCCCAAGGGCCGGATCGACGCGGTGCCCTATCGGCTTGGGCAAGACCCGCTTGAGATCGCGGCGTGGTTTGATCCGGGCAATTACGTGATCGAGAAGAACAAGGCCTTTGGCAACCTGTGGATTCAAGGTGGCCCGAGGGCGCGGGTTTTCTTTCGCGAAAATCCAAAGAAGGCCCCGGCCCTGAACAAGACACCGCTGATCAAATGGGACAAGCGAAACGCCTATGTCAGTTCGACCCACATGGTTTTGCCGCGTGGCCTGAACCTGACGTATGACGAATGGGGCGGCGAGAAAGCCAGCGGCATCCTTCTTCACACCAAGTTTCTGGATACCTTTACCGCCAAGGCGGAAGAAGAGTTGGAACGCGGACAGCATTACGCGGCAAGCATGGAATACAAGGCCTATGCCGAAAGTCTGCGCGACAACCCCGACCTTTGGTGCAAATGGTCGGAGAAATATATAAACTGGCGTCAATTGGAAATTCTTGGGCTGATGTCCAAGGGAAACTGGGCTTGAGGAAAGGGCGGTCACGGGTGAGTGTCGGGATTGTCATGCTGGTGCATACGGCCTTTGACAGGGCCGAGCAGGTGGCGCGCCATTGGGCCGCCGCCGGGTGCCCCTTGGTGATCCACGCGGATAAATCCGTACCCAAAGCCACCTATGATGCCTTTGTGAAATCACTGTCGAATTTGCCGGATGTTCGCTTTTCCAAGCGGCATCGCTGTGAGTGGGGCACTTGGGGCCTTGTGGCGGCGACGCAGAGTGCATCGCAATTGATGTTGGATCAATTTCCCGATGTGCGGCATGTTTACCTTGCCTCCGGTTCGTGCCTGCCGTTGCGCCCGGTGCAGGAATTGATCGATTACCTAGCCGAGCGGCCCCAAACCGATTTCATCGAATCCGCAACCACCGCGGATGTGCCTTGGACAATCGGCGGGCTTGACCAAGAAAGGTTCACCCTGCGGTTCCCGTTTTCATGGCGCAAGCATCGCTATCTGTTTGACCGCTACGTCGCGCTGCAACGTGCCGTCGGGTACAAGCGACGTATCCCGAATGGCATTGTCCCGCACATGGGAAGCCAATGGTGGTGCCTGACCCGGCAAACCCTGTCGGCCATTCTGTCGGACCCCGAACGCGAGACCTATGACCGTTATTTCAAAACGGTGTGGATTCCCGATGAAAGCTATTTCCAGACGCTGGCGCGACAATATTCGCGGCAGATCGAAAGCCGTTCCCTGACCCTGTCGAAGTTCGATTACCAGGGTAAACCGCATATCTTTTACGACGATCACCTACAGCTTTTGCGCCGGTCCGATTGTTTCGTGGCGCGCAAGATATGGCCTTTTGCCAACCGGCTTTACGATGCCTTCCTGACCGACAAGGCCGGCGCGATGAAGCAGACCGAACCGAACCCCGGCAAGATCGACCGCATTTTCGCAAAGGCGGTTGAACGGCGGACGCGCGGACGGCCCGGCCTTTTGATGCAAAGCCGCTTTCCGGTGGAAGGACGCGAGAACGGCCTGACCTGCGCGCAGTATTCGGTGTTCGAAGGCTTCAGTGACCTCTTTGAGAATTTCGAGACCTGGCTGGCGAAGGCCACAGGAACACGCGTACACGGCCATCTTTTTGCCCCCGGGCGCGCCGAGTTTTCGGAAAGACAGACGGTTATGAACGGGGCCCTCAGCGACAGTGCGAGCCTGCGCGATTACAACCCGCGGGCCTTTTTGACGAGCCTGATCTGGAACACACGCGGCGAAAGGCAATGCTTTCAAATGGGGCCGCGCGACCATGTCAAGAAGATCGAATGGTATATTGCAAAAGACCCCAATGCGCAAATCTCGGTGATTACCGGTGCTTGGGCCGTGCCGCTGTTCAAGTCCAACGCCAATTTCTCGGACATCCGGCAGGAGGCCGCGCGCCTGCAACAGACCGAAAGCAAGCATTTGGAGGTTCTGCGCTCGCCTTGGACGAAAGCGCGGGTGCGCATTTGGACCATGGCCGAATTCATCGAGGCCCCGATGGAGCCGTTGCAGACAATTATCGACGAGATCGGCCAGCAAAACCTGCGCGGGCTGTCCGAGGTTCCGCGCATGTCGGACCTGAGCGGGTTCGGGCAATTCCTTCAAAACCTCAAGAACCAAGGGATGCACCCCTATTTGATGGGCGATTTCCCGGTGGCGCACGACCCGCATGAACCGCAGCAAAACAAACCGAAACCCTATCTGGTGCAATGATCCCGCATGTCTGGCCCCTTTGACTATTTCGTGGTGTTCGCCGAAATGCGCACCGGATCGAACTTTCTGGAAAGCAACCTGAACGCCTTTGACGGCTTTCAATGCCATGGCGAGGCATTCAACCCGCATTTCATCGGCTATCCGAACAGAACCGAGATACTGGGCGTCACGCAGGATATGCGAGATGCCGATCCGGCCCGCCTGATCAACACTATCAAGGAACATTCCGACGGCATGGGCGGCTTTCGGTTTTTCAATAACCATGATCAGCGCGTTCTGGATATCACCTTGGACGATCCGCGCTGTGCCAAGATCGTGCTGACGCGCAATCCGGTGGACAGCTATGTGAGCTGGAAGATCGCGCAGGCCACGGGGCAATGGAAGCTGACCAACGTCAAGCGCCGCAAGGACAGCAAGATCGCCTTTGACGGCGAGGAGTTTCAAAAACATGTCGGGCGGCTTCAGGAATTTCAGGTGATGCTTTTGAACCGGCTGCAAACCACCGGTCAGACGGCGTTTTACGTGGCCTATGAAGATTTGCAGAACCTTGATGTGATCAATGGCCTGGCGCGGTTTCTGGGCAGCGATGAACAGCTTGAGACGCTGGATGGATCGCTCAAGAAACAAAACCCAAGCGGACTTGAGGACAAGGTTTCAAACTTTGACGAGATGGAGCGCAGCCTGTCAGGGTTGGACCCCTTCAACCTGACGCGGACCCCGAATTTCGAACCGCGCCGCGGCCCCGGTGTGCCGGGCTATGTGACGGGGGCCAAGGCCCCCATTCTATACATGCCGATGCGCGCCGGCCCCGAGGCCGAAGTGCGGGCGTGGATGGCGGCCTTGGATGGTGTGCCCGAGGAAACCCTGCCCACCAAGATGCAACAGAAGGGCCTGCGACAGTGGAAGCGGCGCAACCGCAAGCACCGCAGCTTTACCGTGTTGCGCCACCCCTTGGCGCGCGCGCATCACGTGTTTTGCACGCGGATATTGATGCGGGGGCCGGGCACCTTTTCGGATATCCGAAAGACCCTGCGCAATTTCCACAAGCTGCCGATTCCCGGTGGCAATCCCGAGGCCGATTACGACCGGCGCGCCCATCGCGCGGCTTTCGGTGCCTTTCTGGAGTTTCTGAAGGCCAATCTTGCCGGGCAGACCGGGATCAGGATCGACGCCCATTGGGCCTCGCAAACCTCGGTCATGCAGGGGATGGGGGAGTTTGCCCTGCCGGATATGATTATCCGCGAGGACGAAATGGACACACTTTTGCCAGTGCTTGCCAAGCAGGTGGGATATGCCAAGCCACCGCGCCCGGCCAAGGCGCAAGACGACATCCCCTTTGCCTTGTCCGAAATCTATGACGAGGACCTCGAAGCCCTGGCAAAAGGCGTTTACCAGCGCGATTACATGATGTTCGGATTTGGAAAATGGGGCGGTTGACCCGCTTTGTGACTCAGGCCGCCTGCACGGCCTGAGCTTCGGTAACGATGGTATAGAGCGTTGCCGGATCGCTGTTGGAGCGCAGTTTCGCACAGACCGAAGGATCGCGCAGGGTGCGCGAGACCAGCGCCAATGCCTTGAGGTGTTCAACACCCGCGTCCCGCGGCGCGAAAAGGGCGAACGCCAAGTCGACGGGCTGCCGATCGACGGCATCGAAATCCACCGGCTTTTCCAAGGTGACGAAGGCGCCGACGACCTCGTCGATGCCGTCGATCCGCGCGTGTGGAAGGGCGACACCATGGCCCACACCCGTGGGCCCAAGGCTTTCACGTTCCTGCAAGGCTTCGACAGCCGCGGCATGGTCGATACCGTAGGCGGCCTCGGCAATACCGCCAAGCTCATGGAGCAGGCGCTTTTTGCTGGATGCAGCAGACAGTACGCGGACGGCCTCAGGCTTGAGGATCATTGACATTTCCATCTGTTCAGCGTCGCTCCGACAGGTTGGCGCAGACGCGCCGTGCTTCCTGATTTACGGATCGATCCAGCCGATGTTTCCATCGTCGCGGCGGTACACCACGTTCAACCCGTTGTTTTTTTCGTTCCGAAAAACAAGAACGGGTGCCTCGGCCAGTTCCATCTGCATGACCGCCTCGCCAACCGAAAGAGAAGGAATTCTGGTTTCCATCTCGGCCACGATCACGGGTTGCAGGTTTTCAGGCTCTGATTCCGCATCCTCGCTTTCCGAGGCGAGGATATAAGAGGATGCGCCCAAGACTTCAACCGGCTGCGCGCGTTCGCGGTGGTGGTCTTTCAATCGGCGCTTGTACCGCCGAAGCTGCTTTTCCATTTTCTCGCAGCATTTGTCGAATGCGCCGTATATTTCATGCGCATGCGCCTTGGCCTGCGCGGTCAGACCCGTGGACAGGTGCACGATGGATTCACAGACATATTCACTGGCGCTTTTGGAAAAGATGACATGCGCGTCAGTGGGCCTTTCGGCATATTTGGCCACCGCTTCGCCCAGTTCCGTCTTGACGTGAGTTTGGAGGGCTTCGCCAACATCGATTTGCTTTCCACTGATTTGGTAACGCATCTTTTCTCCTTCATTTGAACACTCCGAATCCCTGCATAGACGCCTTGGTGCGCTTGCAAAATTCAGCTTCGGATGTGGAACCACGACATTTGATCAGTCTGCCACTGACTTGGCCCTGACAATGGAGCCATTTGCGAAGTCGGCACGGAGATATCAAATGTCATACCCCTATTTGAGGCCCTTTGGCGAGGTCTTGTCAATGACATTCGAATGACAGTTGTCGTGATCTGCCTCAGGAGATACGGAAACTATCACCAAGGTAGACGCGGCGCACGTTTTCGTTTTCCACCACCTCGGAGGGGCTGCCGGACATAAGCACCTTGCCGTCATGCAAAATATAGGCCCGGTCGACGATTTCGAGGGTCTCGCGAACGTTGTGATCGGTGATCAGGACCCCGATACCGCGCTTTTTCAGATCGGCAACAAGGTGCCGGATATCGCCCACCGAAATCGGATCGACCCCGGCAAAGGGTTCGTCCAACAATAGGTACTTCGGATCGGCGGCCAGACAGCGGGCAATTTCCACTCGGCGCCGTTCCCCCCCTGACAGGGCGAGGGCGGGGGCGCGGCGCAGGTGTTCAATCGAAAAATCCGACAGCAATTCTTCCAGTCGTTCGCGCCGCTTGTGGCGGTCGGGCTGCGAGATATCGAGGATCGCCATGATGTTATCTTCGACCGAGAGGCCGCGAAAGATCGACATTTCCTGCGGCAAGTACCCCACGCCCATCTTTGCACGGCGATACATCGGCAGGGTCGTCACGTCGCGCCCATCCAGAAGGACATGCCCGCCTTCGGGATAGATCAGCCCGGCGATGGCATAAAACGTGGTCGTCTTGCCCGAGCCGTTGGGGCCAAGAAGCGCCACGACTTCACCCTGTTGGAGGTCAAGCGAGACGTCGCGGATCACCACGCGCTTGTTATAGCTTTTGCGCAGGTTCTTGATCTGAAGCCCGTTGTTTTCATGGGCGATATGAAGCTCGGGCTTGGCCATCGTTCAATTCTCGGAGGGCTGAAGGATGGTTTTGACCCGGCCACTGACGCGGGCCGTTCCGGCGCGGGTATCGACATACATACGGTCACCTGTCAGGGCTTGCGGACCTTGAACTAACAAGACATCGCCCTGCATCTCGATCACGCCGTTGTCCATGTTGTAATCGGCCTGCCGCGCTTCGGCGGCGTCTTCGCCACTGACGAGGGTTACACCGCCGGTGGCCTCAAGCCGCCTGATGCGGCTTTGATCCTCGTTGTAGACGACCAGAACGCGAGGCGCCGAAAGGCGCATCTCGCCCTGCCCGATCAGCACATTTCCAGTGAAAACCGCCGTGCCATCGGCCTGATTGACGTCCAGGTTTTCGGCGGTCACCTCGACCGGCAGGTTTGAATTCTGCTGTGTATTGCCAAATGCCACTTGTGCGCCTTGGGCTGACAAATGCACCGGTAGCATGACAAACAACAGGAAGACGGCAAGCCGTGGAAATCGGGACACAGGGTTTATTCCTCAGGATTTTGCGGAGTGTATAACAGCTTGACCCCATCGGTGAAAAGTAAATGTGCCTCACCTGTCGTCTTGTCGGTGTCCAGACGCATGCGCCCGGCCTCGATCGTGCCGACAGGTGCCGCCCCCTGCACGGGGCCCGGTGTCTCGGCATAAAGGCTATCGAGCCGGGTATCGAGCTTCTGTGTCGTCAGATCATAGCCGTTGGTGGTGACCACATGCACATCACCCTCAAGATTGGCGGTAAGCCTGCCTTGATGCATTTCGGCGTGGTTCGATGTGATATCAATCACCGTGCCGGATGTCAGGCGTAACTTTGCAGTAACGGTTTCTGCCAACAGGTGTTCGGGATCTTGGGCATTGGGCTTGGCTTGCCTGGCGCGGATCGAGACCTGATCCCCCCGGTTGGTCACCCCGGCAAATGACGGGTTGGTCGCCCCCAGATCATCGGCCCGTTGTTCAAGGTCGATCCCGGTGATCGCGACATTCTTTGTTGGATCGACGTTGCGGGAGATCAGGAAAAGCGTCGACAACAGGCCAAGCGCGATCAATGGCAGGATGATTTTCATCCAGGCCACAAGGCGCGAATGGAAATTGTCGGCGCCCGTCATCATCAGTGCGCGAAAATATCGATCTCGGGCCAGCCGGCCAGATCGAGTTTGGCACGCATTGGCAGGAAATCGAAACAGGCCTGCGCCATTTCGCTGCGGCCTTCGCGGGCCAGCATGCGGTCAAGCTCATCGCGCAGGCGGTGCAGGTAAAGAACATCCGACGCCGCATAGTCAAGCTGTGCATCGGTCAGGTCAGGCGCACCCCAGTCCGAGGATTGTTGTTGCTTGGAAACATCCACGTTCAGCAGCTCTTGCAGCAGGTTCTTGAGGCCGTGCCGGTCGGTATAGGTGCGGACCAGTTTGCTGGCGATCTTGGTGCAATAGACCGGCGCGGTCAGTGCGCCAAAGGCGTTGTACATCGCCGCGATATCGAAGCGGCCAAAGTGAAACAGCTTCAGCACATCGGGGTTTTCCAGCATGGCGCAAAGGTTGGGCGCCTCGGTCTGGCCCTTTTCGACCTGAACAAGATGAGCGTTGCCATCGCCGCCAGACATCTGGATCACGCATAGCCGATCACGGTGCGGATTAAGGCCCATGGTTTCACAGTCGATTGCCACGACCGGCCCCAGGTCAAGCCCATCGGGAAGGTCATTCTTGTAAAGGTGGTTTGCCATGTTGTCTTTCCTTGGCGGGCCGCTTCTGTTGGCCCTTATCTTGGATCACGTCGTGTAGGGCCATGCCACAATGGGGCAAGTATGCCATGCGATTCGGGGTTCAAGGTGCTTTTTGCGGCAGGCAGGCGCGCAAATGAAGGGGGAATCTGCCCAATGTCAGGCCAACCGTATCATATGGCCCGCATCAGGCCTTGACCTTCCTGTAACTGGAACCCTTATGTGAGGGTGGACGATGAAGGAGGTCCACCATGTCGCGCCGTGTAACTTTGAATATCGAGGGCATGTCCTGTGCCAGTTGTACGGGCCGCGTCGAACGCGCCTTGACCGCCACGCCGGGGGTCGAAAACGTGTCGGTCAACCTTGCCAACGAGCGGGCACAGTTTGACCTGACCGAGGGGGGGCAGCTTTCGGATGCCGTCGCCGCCCTGGACGAGGCGGGTTATCCGGCGCGCACCGAAACTGTTGTATTGAATGTCGAGTCGATGTCCTGTGCCTCTTGCGTGGGGCGGGTGGACAAGGCGCTTGAGGCCGTGGACGGGGTCTTGGACGTCAACGTGAACCTTGCCTCGGAAACGGCAACAGTGCGATTTGTGCAAGGTGTGGCGACGGTGGGCGATTTTATGGCCGCCGCGCGCGAGGCGGGCTATCCGGCGACCGCGGCAAGTGAGGACCACGCCACCGAAGAGGCAAGCGAACGCAAAAGCACCGAAGCGCGGGATTTGTTCCGCAAAACCGCCATTGCGGCGGCGCTTACCCTGCCGGTCTTCATCATCGAAATGGGCGGGCATGTCTTTCCCGCGTTTCATCAGTTCGTCAACGCGACCATCGGCCAACAGACAAGTTGGATCTTGCAGTTTGTCCTGACCTCCCTTGTCCTGATCGGGCCGGGGCGAATTTTCTATGCCAAGGGCTTTCCCGCGCTTTTCAAGGGCGCGCCGGATATGAACAGCCTTGTGGCAGTCGGCACCTCGGCGGCCTTTCTGTATTCCTGTGTCGCGACTTTCCTGCCCGGGTTGCTGCCCGAAGGGATGCGCGCGGTGTATTTCGAGGCGGCGGCGGTGATTGTCGTGCTGATCCTTCTTGGCCGGTCGTTGGAGGCCCGTGCCAAGGGGCGTACCGGTGCGGCCATTCGCAAGCTCATGGGCTTGCAGGTGCGCACGGCGCGGGTGATCCGTGACGGCACGCCGAACGACGTCGATATTGCCGAGATCGCGGTCGGTGACGTGATTCTGGTCCGCCCGGGTGAGCGGATTGCCGTGGATGGCGAGGTGACCGAGGGCAGCGCCCACGTAGATGAAAGCATGATCACGGGTGAGCCGATCCCGGTGGAAAAATCCCCCGGCGACGAGGTGACAGGCGGCACCGTGAATGGCGCAGGCAGCTTGCAGTTCCGCGCCACGCGGGTGGGCCGCGATACCACGCTGGCCCAGATCATTCGCATGGTCGAAGAGGCGCAGGGTGCCAAACTTCCGATCCAAGGCATGGTGGACAAGATCACGCTTTGGTTCGTGCCTGCGGTTCTGGCCCTGGCCGTTCTGACGGTGGTTGTGTGGTTGATCCTTGGGCCTGATCCGGCGCTGACGCTGGCGCTTGTGGCCGGGGTTTCGGTTCTGATCATCGCCTGCCCCTGTGCCATGGGCTTGGCCACGCCTACCTCGATCATGGTGGGGACAGGGCGCGCGGCGGAACTGGGCGTGCTGTTCCGCAAGGGTGATGCGCTGCAGCAGTTGGCGACGGTCGATGTGGTGGCGCTGGACAAAACCGGCACGGTGACCGAAGGGCGGCCCGATCTGACCGATCTGGAATTGGTAGACGGGTTTGAGCGTGGCGAGGTCTTGCGCCTTGTCGGCGCGGTCGAGGCGCAATCGGAACATCCCATTGCACAGGCCATTGCCCGCGCAACCGAAGGCAAGGCCCTGCCCGGTGTCGAAACGTTTGAATCGATCACCGGCTATGGCGTGCGCGCCAAGGTGGCCGGGCACGACGTTCTGGTCGGCGCGCGGCGTTTGATGGAGCGGGAAGGTGTTGACCCTGCCCCGCTCGCCGAGACGGAAACTAGCCTGTCGGCCAAGGGCCGCACCGCGCTGTTCGCGGCAATCGACGGCCAGTTGGCCGCCCTTCTGGCGGTCTCGGACCCGGTGAAAGCCACCAGCGCCGCCGCCATCAAGGCCCTGCACGCCCGTGGCCTGCATGTGGCGATGATCACCGGTGACAAGGAAAGCACCGCCAAGGCGATTGCCAAGGATGTGGGTATTGATCAGGTGGTGGCCGATGTCCTGCCCGATGGCAAGGTCGCCGCGCTTGACCGTCTGCGTGAGGGCGGGCGGCGCGTGGCCTTCGTGGGTGACGGGATCAACGATGCCCCGGCCCTTACCCATGCCGATATTGGCGTGGCCATCGGCACCGGCACCGACGTGGCCATCGAAAGCGCCGATGTGGTCTTGATGTCGGGCGATTTGCAGGGGATCGTCAATGCCGTCGAAGTTTCGCGCCAGACGATGCGGAATATCAAACAGAACCTCTTTTGGGCCTTTGGCTATAACGCGGCGCTGATCCCCGTGGCCGCCGGGGCGCTTTATCCGGCCTTCGGTGTTTTGCTGTCACCGATGCTGGCGGCCGGGGCCATGGCGCTGTCTTCGGTCTTTGTTTTGTCCAATGCGCTGCGTCTCAAGCGCATGAAAGCGGTGCAGGAAACCGGGGCAGATGACGCCGGTAACACCACAGCCCTTGAACCTGCCCCAGCGGAATAGGAGGCCATCATGAATATCGGAGATGTCGCCAAGCACGCGGGGCTTCCGGCGAAAACCATCCGCTATTACGAGGATATCGGCCTGATTCAACCGGATCGCGGGACCAATGGCTATCGCGATTTTTCGGAGAATGACCTGCACAAACTGCGGTTCTTGGGGCAGGCGCGCTCACTGGGGTTTTCGATTGAGGATTGCCGGGACCTGCTTGCCCTTTACGAAGACAAGGACCGCGCAAGCGCCGACGTCAAACACATCACCGAGGAACATCTGGAAAAGATCGACTCGAAGATAACCGAGCTTCAGGCGATGCGACGAACTTTGGCGCATCTTGTCCAGGCCTGCGCCGGGGATGACCGGCCCGACTGCCCGATACTGGCCGATCTGGCAACCGCACGCGCCGATCCGGCCTAGCGGACCTGGCGCCAGAATATCGGGTAAGTAATGCCCGGAAGAAACATGAGACCATTGCCTTTTGGTTTTCCAGTTTGTTCTTGTACGGTCTTTCCCCTGGCTTTCTTGCACGAAGCCTTCCGCCGCTAGCCATGCTCGCGCCCGGCGAAGGCCATGGCGCGGGCCTCGTGGGTTTCGGCGGCCACGGTATCGCGCCGCCGGGCGGCTGCCGTACGGTCGGCGCGCCATTGCATCGCCCGCCGCAAGAGGGCAACCGCCATACGGTCGGGCAGCGGACGCAACACCGCCTGAAGGCGCGGCACCAACCGCGCGAAAAGCGGGTCGTCGCGGGCCACGATATCCTCGGTCGAACCCGGGTCGCCCTGTCGTCCGGCGCGGCCATAAAGTTGCCGGTCGATGCGCCGACTTTCGTGATACCCGGTCAGGATCACGTGCAACCCGCCCGCCTTGGCCACGCCCGGCCCCAAGGGAATATCGGTGCCGCGCCCGGCCATGTTTGTGGCCACGGTGACGCGGCCCGCCTGACCGGCCTCGGCGATCAACTCTGCCTCGCCTGCATCCTGCCGGGCATTGAGCACCCGGTGCGCCACGCCCTGTTGGCCCAAGACCTTTGACAAGGATTCGGACGCGGCCACCGTGCGCGTGCCGATCAAAACCGCGCGCCCCCGCGCGGCCATGTCGGCGGCGCGCGCCCCCACCGCCCGATGTGCCGCCTTTTCATCAGGCAGGCAGCGCAGGCCCAGATGGCGCCGCCGCGATGGACGGTGCGGCGGCACCGGAACGGTCGTCAGATCAAAGAACGTGTGCATTTCGGGCGCAATTTCGAGGCCCGTGCCCGTCATCCCCGAAAGCCGAAGGTACTGACGGAAGAAGCGCTGATAGGTGATGCGCGCGATGGTTTGCCTCGGGGCGGTCGGCACCAGCCCTTCCTTGACCTCGATCATCTGGTGCAGTCCGCCTTCCCAACTGCGGTCGGGCATCGTGCGGCCGGTGAATTCATCGACGATATGGATGGCCGGGCCATCCTCTGTCTCGGCGACGATGTAATGCGTATCGCGAAGATAAAGGTATCGTGCGGCCAGCGCTTGTCGCACGCGGTCTTCGCGCGCTCTGGCCACTTGCCAGATCCCGGTGAACGGGGCGCAGGCCTTGGCCAGACGGGCCTTGCCAGCCGGTGTCAGCCGGGCCCGACGTTCGTCTTCGACCAAGACGAAATCTTGCAGCGCCGTCAGACGGCTGGCCAGATCGAGCGCGCGCAGGTACTGCTCGGGGTCCTCGGGGCCGGAGGTGGCCGAGATGATCAGCGGGGTGCCCGCCTCGTCGGCGAAAATGCTGTCGGCCTCGTCCACTATAGCAAAGCGCAGCCCGTCAAGGATCGGTGGCGCCACCAGCGCGCCCGGATCGTCGGCAGCACCATAGGCCCGGCGCAGGGTGCTGCGGGCGGCAGACCGCGCGCGCCCCGCCGCAAGCCGATCCTTGAGGTAGTCGAAGGCCACCTCCTTGTTGTCCACCCAGGTGACATCCGCCGCGTAGGCGACACGCCGCGCCTCGGGCGACAGGTCCCCGGTGACCAGCCCCGCACTAAGCCCGAGCCGGTCCAGAACCGGGACAAAGGCATCACGGTCGCGCCGCGCCAAATAGGCGTTCACCGTGATGACATGCGGCGAGAGCCCAGCCAAGGCCGCCACGCTTGCGGCAAGCAGTGCCGTAGCACTTTTGCCTTCGCCGGTGCCCATTTCCAATAGCCGACCGCGCAACAACAAAACCGCGCCCAGCACCTGAACCGGGCGATGCGCGATGCCCAGTTCCCGCGTCGTGGCCACCCGCGCCAACGCCAAAGCGCGGATCAGGGAACCGCCACCCAGCCCTTCACGCAAGAGCCTGGGGCGGAGCGCCTGCGCGGCATCGCGCAACGCACCGTCCTCAAGCGCCTCGCAATCGGCCACCTCGCGCGCGACTGCCGCGATCAGCCGCCGTTCACTCAGGCGGCGCGGGCGCAGGGCCAGGGCCAACCGCGCCGCACCTGCCCGCAGGACACGGTCGGTCCAGTTCATCACCGGCACGCGGCGTTGCGGGTACGGCTGGAACAGCCAATCGCCGCGCATCGCCCCCCGCCCCAGCACCCGGTCAGACATCGAAGCCCCCCAGAAAACCGCGGCGCAAGGCATCAAGCGCCTGCAGCCCCAAGGGCCTTGCGTCGTGGATCAGGCGCAGGTGAACGCGTTGTCCGAAGGGGGCGTCATTCTCTGGCGGCAGGTCGGTCTCGTACTGGAAAAGCCGGGTCATGCTGCGCAGGCCCTCGCGGTCGGACGGGTCCGTGGCGATGGACCCGCCCGCGCCCAGCCCCAAGGCCGGCGACGGCAGGCGAAAGGCCCCAGCCTCGACCGGCCGTGGCAGCGTTCCAGGCATCGCATCACCGCCGGTTCCGGGCAAAACGATCTCGACGGCGCGAACCCCGCGCTCCACCGCGTCGACATCGGCCTGTGTCACCACAAGCCGCACCTTTCGCGCCCGGGCCGGCAGCACATGACCCAGCAATTCGCCGGCTTTGACGTAACGCCCGGGCATGTCTTCGACCGGGCGCACCGGCCGGAAATACCCAGTTCGCCCTGCCCTCAGCAGCGCCGCATCGTGCTTTTGCCGCTCGCGGGTGAGGTTGCGACGGGCGGCCTCAAGCTCCAGCCGGGCAATGACGACGGCGGCGGGCTCTGACACCTCGTAGCGGCGCACGCTCTGGCGCAATTCCTCAACCCGCCAGCGCAGCGCCTCCAACCGGGTTTCGGCCAGGGGATTGTCAAGCATCACGATCGGCGCGGCCTTCCGCACCCGGGCACCGGCGGCGGCCAAGACCCTGTCAATACGACCGGGTTCTTCCGCGCGCAGCGCAGCGTCGGGCGGCATCCAGACAACGCCCGTGGCGCGGGTCACATCCGGGGTCGGCCACAGGAAAAGCCCCCCGAGGATCAGGGCAGTAACGCCCCCCGTGACCGCCAATGCACGGCCCCGCACCGGACGCAGGACAGGCGCGGTGAAAAGGTGCCAAAGCGCCTTGCCCACGGGCCGCCCCAGAGACAGGGTCAACGACCAGATGGCAAGGATCACACCGACGATGAACAGCATCGACGACACCAGCAAGGCGATGGTGATGGACAGGACCACGCGATACGCAAAGGCCAGTGGCGCATAGATCGCGAAAACCACCCGTTCATAGGGGGTCGAGGGCGACCGGCGCACCCCTTCGGCGCCGAAAAGCCGTGCCTGCACCATTTCGCCCCACCACTTGGTTGCCCGCTGGGCCAGATTGGGCACGCCGATCACATCCGAGAACACAAAGTACCCGTCGAATTTCAACAGCGGGTTACCGTTGACAAAGAGCGTCGAGATACCGCCGATCAGCATCACGTTGTAAAGGGCGGCGCGCAGCGGCCCCGGTTCCATGTCGCGCCACAGGAAAAATGCCAGCGCGGCCAGCGTCGTCTCGACCACGATCCCGGCCAGCGCCACCGCCGCGCGCTGCCACCGCGACGGTAACGCCGCCGAGGCCGAGGCATCGACGTAAGGCACGGGCATGAAGACGAGGAACATGATCCCGAACTCGTGCACCGGGGTGCCGAAGCGGCGCGCGGTCCAGCCGTGCCCGAACTCGTGCAGTATCTTCATAAGGACGTAGGTCACGGCGATAATCGCGAAGCTGGAGGCGGTCCAGACCATATCGGCAAAGGCGGAACTCAAGGTCTGCCACTCGGCAAGTGCGCCGGCGCCGGCCCATGTGATCAGCACCAGCCACGCCACGAAACCCGCCGCCGAAACCAATGGCCGCACCAACGGCAACGTCGCCCGGATCAATGCATCGGGATCAAAAAGCGGAATGCGAAACGACATCGGCCCCATGACGTTCTGACGTAGCAACGCGCGGTCCTGCTTGCCCCGCCGTTCGGCCAGTTCGGCAAGGTCCGGCGCCTCGTGGGAATCCAGAAGGTCGGCATGGTGCAAGGCCGCCAGAAGGTCGACCACGTCCTCCTGCGACGGGGCCTCGGATTCCAACCGGTCCATCAGTTCATCCCAGATGTCGGCCACGCTGCGGCGGCCATTGAGAAACCGCAGGAACAATGCGCCCGCCGGATCGACACGGTGGGTCCGGCCGGTCAGCGGGTCGGACAGGACATAGAAAACCAGCCCGCCGATGCGCTGTCGTTCAATGCGCAACCCGTCGCGCAGCCGAGGGGCGAGATCGGCCACACGATACCAGCGATCCGAGAAGAACCGCTCCATCTCAGGGGCTCCACCGCCAGATGGTCAGGCCCGCCCAGTCCCGCAAGCGCCGGGTCAGGATCGCGGCATAACTTGCCTCGCCGACGGTGACGCGCGCCACGCCCTCCATTCCGGGCAGAAGTTCGGCCTCGCCCGGCTGGAGCCGCGCCTCGGCGCGAAAGCCCGTTCCGTCAGGCCGCGCCTCGGCGACGGGCACCACCGCCGAAACCTCGAGCGGCAGGCGAAGCCCGGGGCGCGCCGCAAGCGCCAGCGTTCCCTCTTGCCCGGCCTCGACCAGCGCCACGTCGCGTTCGTCCACGCGCAGGGCCGCGCGCACCGCGTCTTCAGGCGCGATCTCGTACATCAGTTCGCCCTGCTCGACCGGTGCACCGATACGGCCCGCATGATCGCCCGACAGGATCACGCCCGAGATCGGCGCGTTGATGCGCGTGCGTTCAAGCTGTGCCGCGGCCAGCGCCAGTTGCGCTTCGGCCTGGGCGACCTGCGCGGCGATCAGGGTGCTTTCGGCCCGTTCGCCCCCGGCCAGTGCCTGACGCTCCTGCTGGCGCAGCTGCGCCAGTTCGCTGCGCCAGCGTTGCGCCTCGAGCCGCAGGTCACGGTCGTCAAGCTGCAGCAACAGATCGCCTTTTTGCACCTTGTCGCCCGCCCGTAGCGGGGCCTCGGCGATAAAGCCCGCAACCGGCGCGGTCGCCGCCTGCTGACCAATGCCTTCGAGAACGGCGTCGGCTGTCACCCGCAGCGGTCCATGGATCACGAAGGGCGCGATGAGCAGAGCCAGAATCACCACCGCAGCAAGGCGATAAGACGGCCGGTGCCGCCCGAAAAGCGCCCTCAGGCCCCGCCCGGCCATGTCGGCCCCGCGCCCGGCGATCCAGGCATTCTGCCGCCGTTTGAGACCCAGAACCGGCCCGGCGAGTGCGGCCACCGCTTCGATACGGGTCAGCGTTTCATCGTTCAACGGCGCGTCGGCCTCGACGGTGATGGCCCCGGCCGGGATATCGCCGTCGTACAACAAGACCGTCGCCAGCCCTGCCGCGCCGGTTTCATCACGCAGGTCGCCATGGGCCGCATCGACCATGGTGCGCCGGTTATCGGGTTGCGGCAGCACCACCGACTCGAACTGTTGCAGGGCCTCCTCCATGGCGTTTTCGAAACTGCGGGCCAACTTGCCCCGCCGACGGAACCACGCGGCGCGCGAGACAGCCGCAAGCTTTAGCCGCGCGGTTTTGCCCGGACGCCCACGCACGAAGGCGATACTGGCGCGGGTGAGGTCAAAACGCGAGACGAGCTCGTTGACCAAGGCCGCCGCCGCATCGGGCGCACGTCGCTCGGCGGCCAGCACGGCCAGCGAATCGAGTGCCACCACCGCCTGCCCATGCCGCGCGCCAAGATCGCGCGCGCGCCCTTCCCAAAGCCGCGCCGCCAGCCAGCCCGCGGCCATCTCCAGGACGGGGGTAAGCGCGCGGACCTCCTTGGCGGTTTCTCCGGCAACGATGGCGGCAAGGCCGTTTTCGAAATGCACCGGAACCGCCACGCAGGGTGCGCCACTGGCTGCGATTACCGCGCCTTCGGCATCCGCCGCCGCGATGATCACCTCGCTCAGCCCCGAAATATCGGCATCTTCCTCGGGCCAGACCGAGACCGGACGAAACGCACCGCCGCCTTCATCCTCGGCCATGACCACCAGACGGCGCAGACCGGGATGGGCCTCGGCCACGAAGGCCGACCATCCGCGCAGGAAAGCCGCCTGATCCGTCGCGCGGTAAAACGCGCCACGCGCGCCGTCGCGCCCGGCATGGTCGGACAAGGCCGCCTCGGTCGTCTTCTGAAAATTTCCGTCAGACATCGGGTGGTGCCGACCCCCGGGATGTGGGTACCCGTAGCATGGCCGCCCGACCGCTCAGACCGGCGGCAGCCTGCGCCTTTTTCTGCGGTGCCCTCCGTAGCGCAGGCCCATCGCGCAACGCGAACCGGCCCATGGCCGGGGCAAGCGCAGCGAAGGTCAGCAGCGCGTCGTCCATTCCTTGCATCTGTACGCCAAGAGTGGCCGGGGTAAGCGACAGCCCCTCTGGCGGTGTGGCGGCAACCTCGACCTCGGCACCGGCGTTGACCGCCATTTCGATCGCACCATCCCCGCGCGGGAGGGCCAATGCCCCATCGGCCCGCGCGTGGCGCAACACCGTCCCGCTGGCCTCGACACGCAGGACACCGTCCCCGGGCGCGGCAAAGCGGAAGGTTCCCGGCGCTGGCGCCTCGGCCTCTGCGACGCCTTCCAACGAAACCTCGGGCGCCATCGCCGTGTCCGACACCGGCAATTCAACCGAGAAAGTCCCGCCGGGCCGACCGTCGCCATCGCCATCGAGACGGCAGCCCAGTATATCCTCGACCGCGCCCGATGACCCGATCCTGAGACGGGCCCCCGGTTGCAGCATCGTATCGGTATCGGAGGGGAAGAATGTCAGCGTGTCGCGCGTCGGGCCTGGTTTGAGATTCCCGGGCACCGGCACGCCTTGCGGATCGACAAGCACGACAGCGTCTTCTGCAAAGGCGGCCATGAGGTCGAGATCATGCGAGAAGCGGATCAAGAAGCTGTCCGATTGTGCCGTAACATCCGCCACCGTCAAAGGTGGCCGTGGACCGACCACGACCATCAACACGGTGGACATGATGCCCTCATCCGTCATCAGCCGCACGCGGACGCGGTAAATCCCGTCCGAGTCATAGGTATGATCCACCGACCTTGCCCCCGGCTCAAAGTTTTCCGGGGTGCTGCCATCGCCCCAATCGACCACCACGCCGCTGATACGCGGCGCGCTGCCATGCACAGGTGAAAGCGAAAGTGTCATCGGCGCGCCGGCGTCGGTTTGCGCGGGCAGCGACACCGCGTAGCCCGCGGCACGCCCGACCGAGCGCGCGCCACAGCCGTCGGGCGGGATATCCGCGATGCCAAGGGCGTTGAGGCCCAGATCGCCAGCGATAACCGCACCGCCCGTGGGCGCGCGCGGCTGGCTGGCCTGTGGCGACAGCGAGACCTGTGGCAACGATGCCTGCGGCGCGCGGGCAGCGGGGGCGCCGCCGCCTCCGCCACCACGCGCAGGGGGCGCGACCGGTGGCGCAACCGTCACGGCGATCTCGGCGGGGGCGCTTTCGCCTTCCCCGTCGCTGGCCACGTAGGTAAAGCGCGCGGTGCCCGTGAACCCCTGCCGGGGCGTGAATGTAAGCGTGCCATCCGCATTTTGGGCAACCGTCCCGTTCTGGGGCCGCGAGGTCAGCCGCATGCTCAGCGCGTCACCGCCCGGGTCACTGTCATTGTCGAGCGGTGACAGGGTGACCGGCGTGTCATGCGCGGTGCGCACCGCATCGGGCTGCGCCTGTGGCGGGGTCATCCCGGCGGTGATGCGCAGGGGCAAGACCGCGTCGCCACCAGCAACGCCATTGCCATCGCCGTCCAGTGCCACGCCCGCATCCGAAAGGATCACAGGTGCCGCCGGGGATTGCGCGCCGTCCACGCCCCCCGAAAGTGTCAGTGCATACCGCCCGGCGCCCAGCGCGCTATCGGGCCGGAACTCCAATGACAGGCCATCCGCCGCGAGGGAAACCGCGCCATCCACCACCGCGCCACCCTGACGCAGGATCACGCTCTGGCCAGTCACCGACGCCGGGTCGATCGCCCGATCGAACCGCACGGTCAGCGCATCGGGCGCCGATTCGAAGCCGGTGATCTGGGGTGCGTTTGCCGCCGGTTGACGCACCAGCACGGCAAGCGGCGCGGCGTCATGAACGCCATCCTCGTCTTGCAGGGTCACGCCAACCTCGAACGCGCCGGGCGCGGTATATACATGCTGTGCGCTGCGCCGGTCACCCGGCAGGGTTTCGGGCGGTGTTCCATCGCCCCAATCCACGACGATCTGTTGCGGTGTGTCGTCACCGGGGTCGGCGTGGGTGATGTCGATGCTGTAGGTTTCCCCCGGCCGCACCGTATCCGGGCCGGTGACGCCAATATCCGGTGCCACGTTGCGAACCTCGACAGCAAAATCGAGAAGATCGCGGTTGCCGTCCGGGTCCGTCACCGAGACTTTTACGTCATGCCGCGCCGGGCCGTCCGGGGCCATCCAGTCAATCGCGCCGGTGGCGGCATCCACCTGCATCCCCGTCGGGCCATCGACAAGCGCAAACCGCAAATCCTCTGGCGGCGTATCCGGATCGGTGGCCGCGAGGCGCAACGCAAGCCTGTCGCCCTCCCGCAGGCGCACCTCGGGTTGTTGTTGGAACTCGGGTTGCGCGGCAGCCATGCTGACCAAGAGCGGCGCGGCGTCAAAACGTCCATCCTCGTTCACCGCGGTGAGGGTAATACTGCGCGCCGAAGTGCCGGAATAGACATGGCTGGCCCGGCTTGCGTTACCCGGCAGCATTTCCAATGCGCTGCCATCCCCCCAGTCGATGAGATAATCCTGAATCGTGTCGGCCCCCGGGTCGGTGACGCCGAAGCGCACCTCGTAGGGCTGTCCGGCGGTGGCCGTGGCCGGCCCGGTGAGCATCACCCGGGGCGCCACGTCGGTGACGCTGACCCGGAAACTCTGCTCAGAGGAAGCCCCCGCCGCGTCGGTCACACGCACGGTCACGTCATGGCTTGCCGGTCCGTCGGGCGCGGTCCAACTCAGCGCGCCGGTGGCGGCATCGGCCTGCATCCCCGCCGGGCCACTGACCACTCCGTACCGTAGATCGGCAGGCGCATCGTCCACATCCGAGGCAGCCAGCCCGAGGTTGAGCGTTTCGCCTTCGGCGAGGGTCTGATCCGCGACGGCGGTCAACTGTGGCGCATCATTGCGTGGGGCCACGTCGATCACGACCCGCGCCGGGGCCGAAACATCCGTGCCATCCGACACGGTATATTCGAAATCGACCTGTCCCGAGAAGTCGGGCGCGGGGACAAAGCGCAGCGTGCCATCGGCCAGCGGCGTCAGGGTGCCGGACCCCGGCGCCCGGGTCACGGTAATGGACAGAGCGTCGCCGTCGGCATCGGTATCGTTGACGCGCGGATCGAATTCGAGCGGTGTATCCTCGACCGCCGCGATCCGGTCATCCACGGCCACCGGCACAGCGTTGTCAGGCAAGACAACCTGCACATCGTCCACCCGATAGGAACTGTCCTGCGCGCCGAAACCCAAGAGGTCGAACCCGAGGTGAAGGGCATTGCCCACCGGCACCGAGGAAAGGTCGACCGTGACCTCCAGCGGTTGGGACAGATCGGCCATATCGCCCGATGCCGCCACCCCCGAAACACTGACGCCCGGCCCGAAGAACACCCGTCCGTCGACCTGGACCGACAATAGCGCGTCGGTTCCGCCCAGGCCCTGCACCTGCGATACGACCGCCGCCGCGGTATCGTCGCGCAGCATCACCTCAAGCGCGTCGGGCGCCCGGCCCGCCTGCGCGCCCAGCGTGATATCCGAAAGCGTGAAGGCGATGCTGTCTGCCCCGGCGGCACGCAGGACCGACTGTGAAAGCCCCGAGAAGCCACCCGACCCCTCGTCGACCACCCCCGTGCCGTTGTCGATGCGCGCAGCACCGGCCAGGTCCCAGCCTGCCGAAACACCAGCGGGCACCGAGAAATCGCCATTTACAAAATCCATGTTGGTCGGTGCCCCGCGCGCCGCCTGCAATCCGGTCGCGGTGAGATCAGGCATCACGCCCTGCGCGAAATCCGCCACTGAGGGCAGGCGCCGGGTGCCTGTCTCGATCACGCCCGACATCAACCGCTCAGGCGCCTCTGCCAAAGGTATGTCGGGCAGGCCAAGGGCATGGCCCATCTCGTGCGCCAGAACGGTCAGAAGGTCATGGCCCATCCCCGCCTCGCCGCGCATGAGCCAGTCATCCGCGTCGCTGGTGAACTCCTCGTGCGCTTGCGGCGTGGGATCGACGAACCAGCCCGCCCCCGCGCCATCGCTGTCGATTGTCAGAACCTCGCCCTCGACCTGTGCCAGAAGCGTACCCGGCAGATCGGCCACCACGAGGCGCAGGTCATCTAGCGCCGAAAGCGCGGTATCGGTGGTCAACCCGCTGTCTGCCCACAGATCGCGGGCCCAGCCGGCCAAGACCTGCGCCTCGGTCTGCGTGACCGTCCTACCGGTTCCCGCACCGGCGCGCGCGGCCTGTTGCGCGGCTTCCGCCGCTGTCCCCAGAAGCGTGATGTCGTCGAGGAAGAAAATCTGGCTGATCGTGTCGGCGGCGGTCTCGACGGCATCGCTGGCGTTTTGCACGAACTGCGTGATGGCATCGGATTCCGCCGAGCCATCCTGCGGTGGCAGAACCGAGGCAGAGCCGTCGGGCGCCTCGAAGCCGACTTGCCGGAACATGAGCGTATAGACGCCTTCATCGACCGCCGAGGACAACTGAACGATATGCTGCTCACGGGAGAAGACACCGGGATCAAGCGTCACCGTATCGTGGTCCACCACCCCGGGGCTGTTGCCATCCACAACACTGTCGGGGTCCGTGCCCTGCTCAATCAGGAAATACTCAAGCTTGGCGTCGGTCAGGATCAGCGGCGCAACGGTCTCGAAACTGATGTAGTTCGCGCCGGAGGGCGGCACGTAGAAGCGGTTGTGCACGATCCGGTCAAACTCTGCGACCTTGTCCACCACGGCATCAATCAGCTTGTCGGTGTCGAAGAAATTGCCGAATAGCTGCGCCACGGGGTTGAAATCGTCAAACGATTTGAGCGCCGTCTTGAGGATCGTCTGTCCACCCATCAAGAGCGCCTTGTCCGACTGGCCAAAGATCGACCCCTTGCCAGTGGTGTAATACTTGATCGCCTCCTTGACATAGGCACGCGCCGCTTCCACGCCGAAGGGGTTGGCCTTGCCATTTTCACCGATCTTGACCAAATCCTCGAGGCTGACCTCCTTGGACGGGTCGACGTAATCCGGGAAGACCTTGTTCTTGAGGAACGCATCCTTCAGCCCCGGTTGTTGCAACAACCCATCGACCAGTTTGTAGGCATCGCCCAAGGCCTTGGCCCGCTTGTTGGCCACCGTACCCTCATCATTGGCCTGTTGGACCAGGGCCTGATAACTGGCCCAGTTGGGATCGTTGGGAATGTCGTAGTCGCGCAGGACAAGACGTGTCTGGATTTGTTTGAAGGCCGCGTCGAACAGTTTGTCGGCCAGCACGTCGCCGACCTTGTTCATCAGTTGGCCGAAGACCGCCCCGGCCGAGGTTTCGGTAACGAACAGCCCGGCCACGTCCGCCGACAGGTCGAAGGGCACATCCTCCAGCTCGCCCAGGCCGATGGTAAAGCCTTCGCCGCCATGGAAGGACCAGCCCGGAAGCTCATAGGACAAGGGGAACCGGCCGAACCCGCTAGCCGTCCCGCTGACCAATGCCTTGAGCTGTGCACGTTTGCCGGGGTCGTCGCCCGCGCGCTCGTCGAGGAAGCTTTGCAGGTCGATCTTGGACAGGAAAAGGTTGAAGAGCGACTGCTTGGTGCCGTGCTCGAAATTGCCGTTGAAGACATCCGGCACCGGCTCACCGACGATCTTGCCTTGCTCGGAATTGTCGTTGGTCACCGGTTCACGGACGGCGGAACGGGTACCGGGTCGCCAGACGTCGCCGCCGCCGGAGACCGAATAGAACCAGCCTTGCCCGGTGCCCTCCTGAATGACGCCGGGCACCGTGGTGTTGTCGGGGGCTGCGCGCACCACTTCGTTGCGCATTCCCGAAAGCGCCGTGCTGTTGGACAAGGATACGGGGCGCACCGCGTACCAGCCCTTGGCATCGAACCGCTGATCGGTGACATAGCCCATCGAGGTGATGCGCTGCCCGATCGACCTGTCGGTGCGGGGGATGGCGCTATCGCCAAAGCGGGTGATCCCGGTGTGGATCGTGCCCGCGTACCACGACAACACCCGGTCGGTGGGTCCGCCGAAGCCAAAGGAAATCCCGCCTGGCAGGGTGATGTCGTCCTTGTCAAAGCCGGTGGCCCCCTTGGTCAGGTCAAGGTCGAAATTCCAGTTCTGGCCCGTGCCGCGCCCGTTGGCCGAAAAGGTGAAGGGGCCCGGCACTTTCAACTTGTCGAGAATATTGTTGATGACCGTGCTGCCGGTGCCCACGATATCGAAGTCCGCATTGGGATCGAAAGAGGTATCACGCTTCACCTTGGCGGCCGTCTGGTAATAGTTGTCCGCAAAGCCTACGTTGCCCCAGCGCTTGATATCGGGGTCCTTGAAATCGTCCCAGTCGATAGTGCTGATCTTGATGCCGAGGGTATCGGCGACATCGATCACCTTTTCGATGGCTTTGGACAAGGCGCGCTGCTTGACGATGGCCGTCAGGCCCGCACCCGCCGTGACCGCGCCGCCGCCCGCGACAGTCGACACGGCGGTCGCCGCGGCAGTGGCGGCGGTAATCGCGTCATTGATGTTCTTGCCAAGCAGGACAATGTCCTTGAAGGGAATCTTCAGGCTCGCCTGTTTCTGGTCGAACGGGTCGAGCGTCGTCATGTGGATGTCGGTCACATCGGGCCGATGCACGCCCAGCCGCTGGATCATCTCGCTGTTGACGACCGCGCCACGGTTGTGGCCGATGAAGTGCAGCGGACTCTTGAGCAGCTCGCCATTGGTTTCCAGATCAAGCGCCATCAGCGATGCAAAGATCGAATCCGCCGCCGCCTCGGCAAACCCCTCGTCGGTGATGTCGGCCTCCTTGACCCAGTCCGACAACAGGATCACCGGCTTGCCGGGCTCAAGCGCGTCGCTGTTGCGCTTGCCCGTCACGCGATTCACCCAATCGCCACTTGCCTTGTCATAGGCAAGGATCGTCGCCCCACCCGAGGACCGCGCGATAAGCCGGGCAAGGTTCTCGATCTCCTCGGGCTGTTCCAGCGCGCCGTCGAGGAAGGTATCGAGCGACGAGGGCCAGAATTGGAACCCGTGGCTCAGCACTGTGACTGGCCCATAGGTACCCTCGGCCGGGCGCGCCGCAGTCTGGAAGGTGCTTGAGGCGCGCTCGGTCGAGTTGGCGATCTGCACACCCCAGTAATACACCTGCCCCGAGGTCAGCACCTCGTTGAAACGTGCGTCGAAGGTCACCTCGACGCGGGTGTCGTCAATACGCCCGGTCTCAACCAGCTTGCCCAGTTGGTTCACCCGGTAACTGTATCCGGCTTTCAGTGGATCGCCTTCGGGCGTGGTGAAAATGCGGCCCGGGTTCCAATCCGGGACTTGCTCGTCGAATTCCCCCTCGCGGTCGACAAGCGAAGGCGCGTCGATTGGAAAAAGCCCCTGACCATTCGTCAACTGGCTCAGGAAAAGCCGGGCCGTACGTTTGTCCAGTGGCAGGTCGCGGGCATTGAATTCAAACCCCAGCGTCAGTTCCTCGGAATTGTCGCCATGCACAACAATCGGCTGTGGCGGTTCGTCAAGCGTGAGCGTGGCGCGCTTGTTCAGTGCGATCTGCCCCGGCTTGTTGCTGTCGATCCCCGGCAGGTTGACCTGCACCCCTGCCAAGGGATTGCCAGCGTTGTCCTGATGATCGACCGGGAAGCGCCGCAGGTCGATGTCATTGCCGGAATTGTTGGCCGCAAGGATCAGGTTGGCAACATCGTAGACCAGCACGTTGTCGGCATTGGTAACCGAGACATAAAGCCGTGTGCCATCGTCTGACAGGGCGATCTCGCGCAGCCACTGGCGGGGCAGCGGCGTGGTCGAACCAAGGAACCGTGGCCCGGCATTCAAGCCCAGCGGATCCTGAATGATACCGATCTTGCCACCGACCTGTGTCTGGTTCTCGATCTGGATTTGCAGCTCATTCGAATACCAAGGCCGCGTGCCCGCATCGGCCACGAAAGCATAGGAGGCATCCGGCAGGATCACCATGTCCGTCGCCGTCTGGATATCGAGGTCGAAGGGCTGGCGCGATGTACCGACTGTCGGGAAGAAGCGGAACACGCCCTCGGCGTTCCAGCCCCATGCGTTGAACTGGTTGCGGACGAGCCCGCGGTTCATCTCCTCGAGTTCCTGGTCCTGATACGGCTCGATCGTGGCCATGACCCGCTCCAGCCGAAGCTGGAAATTCTCGGGGTCGTTCTCGACGATCCGCAGCCGCTTGAGCCCGTCGGTGGAATTTCCGAAGGCGGTCATCAGCATCACGTCGTTCTCGCCGGTCCGCCCAAGGTATTTCGGGTTCCATTGCACCACGAGGTTGCCGCGCTCGGAAAGATAACCGCCCTCTGTCCGCTGACCCCCGTCGGGCGGCAGGGCCTCCATTTGCAAGCGGCGACCGAACGCCGGCAACTGGGCTCCGTCAACTTCGACCATCTCGCCCATTTTCGCGGGATCGACGTCAAAGACATAGATTTCGCCTTCGGTCTCGCGGTCCGTGAGGTTGGGCGACGCGCCCTCGGGATAAATCGGCGCCAAGGCGAAAAGGCGCGTACCATCCGCGTTCAACTCGATCTCGTGGATCTGGTTGAACGGTTGCAAGCCAACGTTTTGGAACAGGGAATCAAGATCGCTGTAAGACGCGTTGACGCTGCCGATGGCCTTGGCCTGCAGGTAATCGGGCTGCCCGCGCCGCAGCTCGATCCGGTACACCTTGTCGCGCGCCGCAGCATAAAGCGCCGAGCCGTCCGGCGCCGCGGTGAAATCCGCAACCCGCCCACCGGGGATACCGACGAAATCGAAGGGGCCGTCACTGCCATCCAGATCGACAAAGCGCATGGCGATGGTATCGAAAATCCGCACCCCCGAAGGTGTCAGCACGTAAAGCGCCGCGTCGCCCTGCGACGCCACCATATCAATGATCCGGTCGCCCTCGATATTGCCGGGCAACGGCACGCGGCTCACCACACGGTCCGCCGTGCCTTGGGTGATCGAGCCACGCTCGATCACGTCGATATAGGCCGAGGCCGCCTCGCCCGGGCGAGGGCGCGAACTGACAAAGGCCAAGCCCCCCGCGCTCGACAGGCGCACCGGGTGCGAGCTGACGTATTGCGCGTCCTCGGGCCATGGCCCTTCCGGCGGGTAGCGCCCAGGATTGACCAGCCGCTCGACATAGATCGAGGTTTGACCGATCAGGATGTCGGTGGGCAGCTTGGCCTCGATCACATTGGTGAAACGTTGGCTGTTACTTGCCGCCGTGAGGGCCACATCGACGAAGTCCGCGCCATAAATGAACCTATCCTCGCCCTGGAACCGCAGGCGGATACGCGAATCGCGGATATCCTCGGCCGAGAATTCGCCGTCGCGCGCCTCCAGTTGGACGTCGTCCATGAACAGCGTGCCTTCCAGTCGAATGGAACTGAACAGGTTGGTCGAATCCACCAGCCCGGCCTCGGTTATCTCGGGGCGCTGCGCGTTGGTGAAGGGCCCGGCGGCCACCTGATCGTCTATCACCCGGGGCTCCAAGGGGTCGTCGACCGTATCGAATTCCACGAAGGTGGGGCCAAAACCGGGGTCAAGCTCGGTGTATTGCGGCACCGACGTGATCTCGCGGTTCGCGAATTCCTGATAAATCTCGTAATTCGCCGCCTGCGCCGCCGCCGGAACGAGCACCGCACTGGCCGAAAGCGTGCCCGCGACCGCAAGGCCGACCATCAACCCGGGCAGGCCCAGCGCGGCAAAGGGCACGGCCATGGCCAGAAGCCCGATGGCATCGGCGGCAACCGCCGGCTGCAGGACAATGGGTTTCATCGGCATGCCCTGCCGGGCCGCCAGAACCTGGCCGCGGTCGGTGAGTCCCGGGAACGGCGGCGAGGCCGAGCGCGCCACGCCATCGGCGCCGACGCGGCCGGTGTCGAAGACCCCCCAATGCACCTCCATCTCACCGTTGGGGCCGGTGGGCAACTCGATCTTCTGGAAGAAGGCGACCTCGTCGCCTTCTTCCAGGCCGGGCGCTTCGACGGCGATCTGCACCGGCGCGCCCGGATCGGCGTTCAGATTCCCGTCATAGTCGAAATCGAAGGCGGCGAAGGGTTCGAACACGTCCGGGATTTGCGCGGTGGGCGCGGTCGCCGTGGCATCGAGCGCCTGAACCGTCACGTCGGTTTCTTCGGCAAAGGCCCCCGGCGCAAAGCCGAGGCTGACACCGCCCGGCGCTTCGACGATACCGCCCTCTTCATCCACCTTGGCCTCGGCCAGCGGGGCGGCGACACGCACCGTCAGGGTTTCCTCACCGTAGGCATGGATCACCGTCACGGTCGTCTCGCCGGGGGCCAGCGCCGTCATCAGGCCATCTTCGTCAACCGACAGAATGCGCGCATCACCCACCTGATAGCGGGTTCCCTCTGCAGCATCGCCGACAAACCGGCGGCCAAGTGTGCCCAAGGAGGTCACGATCTGTCGCGTGCCGCCCGAAGGCAGCAGCGTCACCGCGTCCGGGTAGGCATCAATCCCGCCGACAAAGGTGATAAGCGCCTCGCTGTCCTGCGGGTCAAGCAGCCCCACCGCCGTGGCCGCGCCGATATCACCACGCTGCGCGCGCAGCACGTCATGGCCAGGCGCCACCGCTGTCAGGCGCCCATCTTCCAATGTCACGGTATCGCCGTCATCCAGCGTCAGACCAGCCCATCCGCCAGACACGCGTATATCCTCGGCATCGGCGAAATCGGCCAGAAGCGAGATATCGGCAAATTGGCCTTCGGCGTCGAAAACAATCTCGCGATCCTCGAAATCCAGCGACAATAGCGCCGCATCGGATATCTCCACCGGCAAGGCCAGTTCCCGCAGTGGACCATAGCCGTCGGTCACGCCAAGCCGGATCGTCGCCGTCTGGGTCCGTCCGGTTTCGGGGGTGAAAACCACCCCGTTCGATCCCGTCATTTCCAGTGCACCGCCCTCGGCCCCGAGCACGGTGAAATAGACCGCGTCGCCGTCAGGGTCTGAAATCTGCCCCGAAAGATCGATATCAACCGGCAGGTCCACCCATGTCTTGAGCGCATCGCGCGCCGGGTCGAGACTGGGCGCGCTGTTGGCGGCCAGCCCGAACATCGCGTTGAACGCCGCACGGTCCGCACGGTCGACCGCGCCGTCGCCATTCACATCCCGGCCCGCACCGAAGGCGGCACTGTCATCACCGTCAACATCGCGGTCACCGTCGATGTCGCCCACCGGCGCCAGTTGCAGGGTCACGTCCCCGTTTCCGTCCAGCCGCAGCGCCGACAGGCCAGCGCGTGTTACCTCGAACATGACGGTCCGGCCCGAGGCGGTGACGGTCTCGGCCACCGGAACACGGCCATTGAGCGTCATCGTGGCCTGCCCTTCAAGTTCAGCCCGCAGGAAAACAGAACCCGAGGCGGTCGACTCCAGTTCCCCGGGCGTGAGCGACAGCGCCACCACGCCACCGCCATCCAGCGTCAGGCTCCGGGGAGCCAGATCGCTCAACCCGCCCAGATCGGTCAGAATCGGCTCGGGAGCACCGTTTAGCCAATGGGTGCCGGTGCCGTCGCCCGCGACACTCAGGATCATCCTGCCCTCGGCGTCATAGCCATAGCGCGCCGCCTGCCCGGTTTCGAGATCGAAGGCCAAGTCAAGCCTGCCCCCGGCGCCGAAGCGGTGGACGCGTGACACGCCTGCCCCCTCGATCCGCTCGATGCGGTCGGCGGCATCCCGGGTAAACTGAACGGAACTGCCATCAGATCCATAAAGCCCGCCATCGGACACATAGAGCACCTGGCCATCCGGTCGCTCAATGCGCGTCACGCCGCGCGACGAATCGATGCTCCATTGCGTGCCATCCGGGCCGGTCAGGCGATAATCGTCGCCATCGCTGCCGGGGGCGGCGGGGTTATAGGGCACGTTGCTGCCGCCCACATAGAACCGCCCGCCCTTTTCAATCAGCCGCGCCTCGGCCGTCTCGAGGCTCCAGCCCTGTGCCGCCGGGTCGGGACGCCACTCGGGGCGCAATACGTCCTGACCGGCCAGCGTTTCGACCCTAGGGACAAAGGTAAACCCGGCCCGCGTGCCGTCCGGTAGATCAACCTGCACCCGCGTCCCGCGCGGCAGCGGCGCGAAGAGGCCATTGCTTTCCTGCCCGGTGGTCGGTGCCTCACTGACCAGCCGCAGGTCAACTCCGCGCAAGCGCCAACCCTGCGCAACACGGTCCTTGGCCGGATCCGTGCCAAGGTCCAAAGCGTCGTAGGCCTGCACCAGATCGAAATCGAAGCCATCCAGATCGACCTGCCCCAGCGGCACGGTAAGTTGCGGGCGCGCAGCCTTGTCCGGGGCCAGAACCTCCAGCGCCGCTTCACGGATCGCGCGGCGCCCGCCCATGTCGGTTGCCGTGACGCGCAACGCGTGGAAACCGTCGGGCAGGCTGGACGGGTCAATGCGGGCCAAGGTGCCATTCGCCGGCCCCGTGCCCTCGGCCAGGCGCCGTACCGCGCCGGAGGCCCGGTCGATCAACTCGATCCGCCAGGTATCTAGGTTGCTATCGTCGATGCGGCCCGTCAGGTCGAAAGCCTCGGTCACCAAGCCACCGCGCGGCAACGGGTCAAGCGCCACCTCGGGCGCAGCCTTGTCCGCCGGGTCACGCACCTTGAGGACATGCTCCAACCGCGTCTCGCGCCCGGCCTCGTCCACAACGCGCACCTGCGCGGTGAAACGGCCCGGCGTCTCGGGCGTCCAGACGAACCGGCCCAGCGCATCACGCTCCAGCGTCTCGCCCTCCACGGTGATTTCCGATAGCGCGACAGGGTCCAGCCCCGAGACCACCGGCCGGATCAGCACCGGCAAGCCCGGCTGCGCCGGGAAGCCCGGTGTCACCTCGACCCGAACTTGCGGCGTGACCGGAAGCGCGGCCACCCGATAAACCGCCGCCACCTGCGTGGTGGCCTGTCCATCGGTCACGGTGAACACGGCAAGATGCTCACCCGCCTGTCCGGGTACCGGTGTCCAACTGATTTCGCCCGTCGCGGGGTCAAGCGTCATCCCCGCGGGCCCGTCGCTCAACTCGTAACTCAGGGTATCCCCGTCCGGATCAGTAGCCTCGAGGTTAAGCACGCGCGCCTCACCCACGGCGAATGTTCCGTCAGGAGCATCCAGCGTCGGCGCACGGTTGACGTCCGTCACGGTTAGCGGCAGCGTCAGATCGGCGCTCAGCCCCGCCGCATCGGTGGCGCGGAAGCGTAGTGTATAATTGCCGGCATCCTCGAAACCCGTCAACCACTCGACCAAGCCGGCATCGGGGTCAAAGCTTACCCCCTCTGGCGCGTTCAGCATCTCCAGACGTAGCGGATCGCCCTCGGGGTCAGCCGCCGAAACCAGTGCGCGCAGTTCGTTCCCCTCGCGCACAACCTGTGGCAGCACCGGCGTAAAGACCGGCGCGCTATTGGGCGCCGTAACAGTCAATGTCACGGTCTCGCTGGCCGCCTTCAGCCCGTCCGACGCGGTAAACGTCACGCCATGCGGCCCCGATTGCGACCGGTCGGGTGTCCAGCGGAACACCCCGGACTGCCGGTCAAAGTGCGCCCCGTCCGGTAGGTTCGAGGCCATGAAATTCAAAATATCGCCGTCAAGATCCTGTGCCGGAACTTCAAAGCGCAGCTCGCTTCCTGCCGCGACCTCCCTGTCGCCGATAGGGCCGATCACTGGCGCGTCGTTGGCCGCGCGCACCTTGAGATGGAAACTGCCACGCGCCTCAAGGCCATCGCCGTCACGGGTCAGAATTTCGACGTCGTAATCCCCCGCATCCCCGGCGCCCGGTGTCCAGTTCAGCGCATACTGGCCCGGCCCCGCCGCGTCGAGCGTGGCGGCGGCAGGCAGGCCAGAGAGTGTCAGATCCGGGATCTCGCCATCCGGGTCCGAGATGGGCAGCAACAGCGACAACGGGTCGCCCGTGGTGGCCACCGCATCGAACAGCGGGCCGATCCGCGGCGCAAGGTTGTCTGCCGTAACTTCGATCCCGAATACGGTGTCGGCATAACCACCCTCGGCATCCTCGGCCACGAGGCGAAGCTGGATCACACCACGATCCTCGGGCGCGGGGGCAAGCGTGATCCGGCCGGTGCCATCACCATTATCGACCAGCGTCACGAAATCGGGCGGCGGTCGTCCGGTGAAGGAATCGGCAAGATAGAGCGTCACCGCGCCACCCTCGGGGTCGGGCGCCGCGATATCTATGCTACGGGTCGTGCCCCCCGCCAGCGTCGTGCGCGCAGGCGCTTGCGGCACCGGCGCGACATTCGCCTCGGTCACGACCAGCGTCAGGGTATCGCGCACCGTGATCGGCTGTGGCCCGCCGGTATCCACCGCCTCAAGCACGATTTCGTATTCCCCGGCCTGCAAATGCCCCGGCGTCCAGCGCAATTCCATCGCCTCGGTATCCAGCACCGCCCCCTGAGGCAGGCCCGACACGGCCCGCACTTCGACCGTTGGTGGGATATCCACCTCGCTCAGGCTGCCGTCGGGCTGCCGGTCGGGCGGGCGATAAAGCGGATTGTCGGGATCGTAGGCGAATACCGGAATGGCAATTGGCTGCCCTTCCGCGACTTGCCAGCCATCAAGATCAAGAAACACCGGTGGCGCCTCCGCTGCGGCGACGGTCACCGTCATCTCGCGCCGCACCGTCGCCGTACCGTCCGTCAGGCCCAGGACAACATCGTAGGCGCCCGCCTGATCATAGCCCGGCGTCCATTCCAGAACCCCTGTCCGCGGGTTGAGTTGTGCGCCACTGGGCAGCGAGTTCTCCAGCGCGAGGAAACGAAGCGTCTCGCCCGCGCCGCCACTGCCACCAAGCCGGATGGCGACTTTGCGCCCTTCCTCGGCGGCCACGTCGCGCGGCGCGGTCAGTTCGGGCGGCGCCGCCCCGACAGTCACCCGGATCGGCAACCGGTGGATCGTGCGCCCTGCCCCGTCCTCGGCGATCAGACGCAGATCGCCGTAAAAGCCGCGCTGACCCTCCTCGGGTGTCCAGCGCAACTCACGCGTGGCGGCATTCCATTCGGCACCCGGCGGCAGGCCATCCGCAACCACGGTGACCCGGTCGCCGTCGGCGTCATTGACCGGCACCTGCAGGCCAAAAGGCTGCCCCTCGCGCAGTACAACCTCGTCCGGGAGTGTTCCGAAGACCGGCGCGCAATTGCCGTCGGCAACCTCAAGCGTGAAACGGTGCAGGGTGGTGGCGCCCAACGGATCAACCACCTGAACGATGACCGGGGTTTCGGCCAGCGCCTCGGCCCCGGGCGTCCATGACATGGCGCCGGTCACCGGGTCGATTTCCATGCCCTCCGGCCCTCGGAAAAGGGCGTGCAGCACCGGCTTGCCCTCAGGGTCCGAAGCGGAAAGATCATAGGACCATGCCTCGCCCACCCGCGTCACAAGCGGCGGGTCGGAGGTGATCACCGGCGCATCGTTCGGTCCGGCATCGCCAGCAGCACCTACCCGGAAATCCTCGCGCTGGCGGCCATTCGTCGATAGCGAGATCGTGCGCGCCGTGGTGGTTTCACCGGGGTCAAGAATACCCGACTGCGGCAGCGCGCCCGACAGGTCGACAAGATAACGACCATCCTCGGTGCTGCCCGGCGTGGCAACGGGCAGGGCGCTGCCATCCTCGGGGTCAAGCGTCAGCAACAGCGGCAAGCGCAATGCCCGATCCGAGATGTTGTGGATCGAAACATCGAAACTCACCTCGCCAGTGGCCCGGTCCCAGCGGGTATTGGTGGTTTCGATGTCCAACAGGGCCCCAAGGTCGACAACAAGGTCGAAGGGGACGGTCTCGGGCGCCTCCATCGGCACACGATAGACGTTTTCCAACCTATCCGAGACCTCAAGGGTAAAGGCCCCGTTGACCAAGGAACCAAAGGCAAGATGCGCGGTGCGCGTCTCTTCCGACCAAACCACGAAATCGGGCGAAATCGCATTGCCGTCCTGATCGGTAAGGGTGTAATTTGCCGGGTTCAGCACCGAGCCCGGCTCGCTTGCATCCATGGCCAGCATACGTTGATCGAAGGTCAGTTCCACGAAGGCCAAGGGCGCCACCGCAACACCCTGCGCCGCCGGCCGCGTTTCCTCCAGAACCGGTGGGAACACAGGCTCGACCCGGTCCACTTGCCCCGATTGGCTGACAAGGATCTCGCCCTCGGCGGTCGTGGTCACGGCATCGCCCCGCGTGCCTTCACCGGCCACCGGCGCGACGCGTCCGGACCCCGGATCAAGCAGCAGAAGTTGCCCGCCCCCGTCCGCGCCATCGTCATTCGTGCTGATCACCAACAGGTTTTCCAGCGCGGTCCCCTCCTGCCCGAAGGCTAGCGAATCCAGCGCCTTGGCCGATTGATACACCGTTTCGGCCCGCCCATCGTCAGCCAGACGCACGACGCGGCCACGGTCGGGGTAACTGATCGCCCATAGAGTGCCCTGATCATCGTAATCAAGCGAGGTGGCGCGCAGGTCCAGATCGCGGCTCAGGCGGGTAAACTCACCGCTTTCCGGATCAAAGCGATAGATGCCGTCGGGGCCGGCCACGGCCAAGGTACCATCGGTGGGATGCACCGCCAGCGCGGTACCCAGCCCCGCACCATGGCGTGCGATGATCTCGCCGCTTTGCGGATCGAGTTCCACAAGCTCCTCGCCGGTCATGCCCCAGACGCGCCCCTCGGGCCCTTCAGCAAGGGAAAAGAGCGGCGCATCGAGGGTGCTCAGCGGCGCGCCCGGTGCGCCTCCTCCGTGATCGGGATCAAGCGCCCAGAGACGGTTACGCGCCTCGCCCCCCGAGACCCAGATCGTGCCATCCACCCTCTCAAGCAGCGCCAGGGGGCCCAAACCGCTTCCGGACCCTGCAAAACCCGTCGCCACCGCCTCGGCGGCGAAGGGCGCGTTGATACGCCCATATTCCGAGGCCGCCAGATCGGTGAGGAAGGGCGTTTCGCGCCCTTCCAGCGCGGTCAGGAACAACGGGTTCGTCGGCGGTGGACCAGGCGGAACAACAGGCAGATCGGTAGAAGTCTGCTCCTGTTCGGTGAGCGCGCCCAGATCGACCGCGCCGCCATCCAAGGGCGCCTGCGCGCCCAGTGGCGGCGTCTCGCGGTTGCCCGCGCGGTCGGTGGCCAAGGCCAGAAACTCGTAAGTGGCGCCTTCGTCACCTTGGAAGAACAGCGTGCCTTCGGCCTCGGGTGTGCGGCCTTCGATGATACGGAAAGCGCCGCCATCCTGCGCCGCGTAAAGCGTGACATGCGCAAGCTCAAGATCGTCCGAGGCTTGCCAATCGAGGCGATAGCGGTCACCGTCCAGCGCGGTCACATCCAGCACCGTGTCGGGCGCGCGTGCATCCAGTCGCGTGGTCAGCGCCGTTGCGTCCTGCGGCACGCGATCGTTCATCAATACGCGGGCACTGGCCTCGATATCGGCGCCCGACAGGTCGGCCGGTGCCGCCCGCAGGCTCCAGTCCATTTCGGCGGTCTCGCCGGGCAAAAGAAAGCCGATATCGGCATCCTGGGTGACTTCGCCAGTTGCCGGATCGATTGCCTGAAAAAGCCATGTCGCCGCGGTCGACGTGTCATCGGCCAGGTCCACGGCGGCGCTGACCCGCAGGATGAAGCCGCGGCTTTGCGTGAAATCATAATCCCGCTGGAAGTTGCTGCGCCCGGTCGGCAGGTCAAGCGACAGGCTGCCCAGACGAATATCGCCCAAGGCAAGGCTTGCCGGATCAAGGGCCGCGTCAACCGGCGCCACGACACGCATTTCACGGACCGCCTTGCCATCGTTGACGATCCCAAGACGATAGGGCAGCGCCCTGTCCGCAGGCACAAGCCCCCCGGTCTGTGACCTGTCCGGCCCGTTCAGTACCACCTGCCCTGTCGACAGTCCCGCCTCGACGAGGAATTCGCGCAGGTCCAACGCCTGCTGGCTGTCTCCGGCCAACGACCCCGGGCCCAGACGGTTGACCAGTGCCTCTTGCTCTTCGGTCAACGCGCCGCTGCCGGAGCCGTTCAGATCAATGCCTGTTAGGCTGTCCGGCCGCATGAAGAAATTTACAACACGTAAGGCCGCGTCGGCCGATGTCCCAAGGTCGTATTCCGACGCATCAGGCTTGGGCGGTTCAAAAGGCTCGTCATCGACCTCTTGCACGACAGGGCCGGGATCTCGGGCATTTTCGAGCGCGGCCTGCACACCCTCATCACCACCGTAATAGCGCAGCAGGTCGTCGAAAAAGCCCCGCGCGCCGCCTTCTGTCACCGCCCCGGCGCCATAACTGTCGCCCACCGGGCCAGCAATCGCGCCTCCGGCCACCACCGCCAACAGCGAGGCGACCAAGGGATTCTCACGCGCTTGCGGTACCTCGCCTTCGGGGCGCAACAAACCGGCCTCTTCCAAACCGGCAAGGTAGACCTGCGTGAATAGATCCTCATCGCCCGCCAGTGCGGCCAGCCCCGGATCGGCGGTGTCGTCGGCCACGATCGCCTCGGCCAAAGCGCGCGCCACACCGGTTTGGTATTCGACAAATTCCGCCCGGGTAAGCGGCGTGGCCGAGATACCCAGCCATGAATCGAACGGCATGGCGGCGATTTCACCCTCCGTGGGGTTCATCACGTCCTCGTAAACGACGAGGGACGTGCCAAAAGCCGCGCTTTCACCCGGAGCCAGACCATAAACCATCCCGGTGGCGACATGCCGCCCCTTGTGCAGAACATCGGGGTCGAGAACCGGCCAAGCCAGATCATCGGGCCCCGGTTGCCCGCGCACCCCGGTCTCGGGCGTGAAATATCGTTTGCCTTGCACCTCGCTATTCGTTCCCATCTCGGGCGCAAAGGTCTGGAAGACGACATAGGGCGCATCCAGATTGGACAGGTTGCGCACCCGCATGCTGAAATCATAGGCCGTATCCCAAGCCGGAAGAACCCGCGCACCCGAGATACCGGCGGCAACCTCGGGCTCGATCGCCCGCTCGATCAGCACCCGGTAAGGCACCGAGGCGCGCGCGCCGTCCGGGTTGGTCACGCTGAGATCATAAAGACCATGCGGCGCATCCTGCAAATCGAAGGTGGCGGTGATGCGTCCCGAATCCGGACGGCTGATCGCCACCGGCTCGAAGGCGGCAAACCCCGGCCGCGTCAGCCGCACGGTCGCACCCTCGGCCAGTTGCGCGCCCTCTATACGCGTCGTGACATAACGCCCGGCACCCAGCCGATCGGTGGTCACGCGGTCGATGGAGAGTGGCACCAACCGCGCGGAAAGCTCGACCTGCTCGGCCCCGCCCTCAACACCACGCAGCAAGACATAGTAACTGCCCGGCTCGGTCCCATCGACGCGCGCTGCCGCCCGGCCCTCAACGCGACGCTGGTCGGCAGCGTCGAACTGCGCGGTGTCCGGCGCCTTGAGATGGCGCAGGAAAAGATCGCCCGCGGGCTTGCCCTGCTCCCCTTCCATGGTCACGTCGAGCGTCTGGCCAAAGGGCGCATCGACCCTGAACAACCGCTCTTGCCCCGGTTCCAGATTGACCGTCACAGGTTGATCCAGCGTCAGCACGTCCACATCGACCCGCAGCGCGTCGGCCCCGATTGCAAGATTGTTGGTCTCACCCGCCTCTTCGCTGATTTCGCCAAATATGTCGCTACGGACCAGGATGCGCCACTGTCCGGCGTCCAGCCCCGGAAGCGTCGCATCAAGTTGCGAGGCGCGTGTATCGCCCGGTTCTAGCGCGCCGGTCTGGCGCACCTTGCCCAGAAGCACGTCCTCAGCCGGGTCAAATATGCTGTCGCGCGAAAGATAAACCGCATCGGTCCAACCGGCACGCCGCGTGGTCGAGCCGCCCAGACCCGAGATCACGATAACGCTGCCGTCGGGCGAGGTGACAGTGACGGAATCCTCGTCGCGCCCCTGCAACTGCTCGGGCGTGCCGCTTGCCCCCTCGTTGCGGGTTGTCCAGCGGATCGTCACCGGATCGCCGACGCGCGAGGTGGTTGGCCCGGTGATGTCATCCGCCGTAAGATCGGCGGGCGGCTGCGGCTCGATCACCACATCGCGGCGCGCGATGTTGTTGGTCTCGCCCGCCGGTGTCTCGATCACGCCGCCATCTGTATCGCCGGTGCGCGCGTAATCGGCGGTCGCGATCAGGGTCCAGCCACCCTCGGCCAGATCGGGCGGTATACGCCGCACGCCCTCAAGCCGCAGCTTTTGACCAGCATCAAGCGGCTTGCGCGTCATGTTGGCCAAAAATACGTCTTGGCTTTCGTCCAACACCCCGTCGCGCGACAGATAAACCCGTGCCGTCCAGTCGACCTGCTGCGGGTCCATGTCGCCGCCTTGGTTGGTGACTTCGAAATCCAGCGCGAACTCCCGGCCCGCGACGATCCGGTCCGGCGCGTTCAAATCGGTGACCACCAGATCGGGGCGCGGCACCGGCGTGACATTCAGGGGGGCGGCCCCCACGTTGTCGGCCTCGCCGGTATATTCGTTGACGCGTCCCGACATATCACCGGGAAACACCCCCTTGAGCGAGGGGTGGATGAAGGACTCGCCACCCACCCTGAAGCCCTCGAAATACTCGCCCCGCGCGTCTGTGAGCACCAGCAGTTGCATCGGCCCCTCGGCCAGCGCCGGCATCCGGACCCGCACCGAGGCGCGATAGCTTTCGCCCGGTGCCAATGGGTCTTTGCGTAGATATCCGGCGAGGCCCAATACCCGGTCCGGTCCGCGCGGTGCATAATCGCCACGATCCAGCGTGACATCGGGCGACAATACCAGACGGTCGATCCACGTCAGATCCTCGGGCGTCGGATCGACCCCGGTGTTGGTCACCGTATAGCTGACGATGAAATCCTCGCCCGCGTTGACGTCGGCGGGCACGTCTATGTCGGAAATACTCAGGTTCGGTCCGCGCACCACCAAAGGCAATGGCGCGCGCGCCTCGTTGACCGGGAATGGCTCGTAGGCGCTGCTGAAATAGTTTTGTGCCAGTCCTGACGGCAGTCCCCGCTGTGAAGGTACCGGATCGCCGGTTTGCGGATCGAAGTAACCGACCGTGTCACGGTTGAGCGGCTTGGACGGGCCGCGATTGGAAAGAACGGTCACATAGTAATCGCCCGGCAGAAGCTCGGGGACGTCAAAAGTCACTTCCTTGGTGTAGCTTTCACCGGGGGCCAGCGGCGCGTCAAGCGCGTGCACCGCGCGGCCCAAGGCCACCTCCAGCCGCGAAGGATCACCCGGGGTGGCCGTGTCGGTCAGGCCGAACTGATCATAGAGGAATTCGGTCGCGGTCCCGGTGGATTCACTGCCCTGATTGGTGACGGTATAGCGGATCGTCAGTTCACCACCCACGACACCTTCGGGCGGCAGGGTGATATCGGTGACCTCAAGGTCGGCGACCTGCGGCACCACGGTGTCCTGAACACGGGCGGCATTGTCGATCGGTGTGGGGTCGCCCTCGGGGATGGTGGCGCGCAGCACGAAATGACTGCCGTTTGCATGCGGGCCCAACACCACGCGGCGCTCGAAATCGTAACTCTCGCCGGCGGCAAGATCGGGCGAGGTATCGGTAGCGAAATACCCGCCCACGGAATAGAGGTCAAAGGCGCTCTGCGTGCCGGTCGGCCCTTCCGACAGGGTGATGTCAAAGCCCCACTTGCCGCTTTCGAAATCCTCTTGTCCGGCATTGGTCACCCGTCCCGACAGGATGTAGGTACGGTCTTCTCCCGCCACCGGCGTGGCGGCAAAATCATCGACCCGCAGGTCGGTGACACCTTCCACCCGGCCCACCACGGACACCGGGGCCGAGGCACGGTAGTTGTTGCCATCCAGTTCCGCCGGATCGTCCGGATTGACGTTGTCGGACAGCGTCACCTCGCGCTCGACATCGAACACATCGACCCATGGCATAACATACCACACGCCGCTTTCGATCTGCTCAGGCACGGTGAAGGTGACGCTGCGGTCATAACCCGCCAATTCGCCCAGTTGCTCACCGCTGCGCGTCAGCGTCTTGACAAGGATATCGCCCTCGGCACCGGGGCGCGGGCGGTTCTTGTCTCGGGTCAGCCAAACCTGCTCGGTCCAGTCGCCGCCATCAGTTGGACCGTCGCCAAGGTTGGTGACAGTATAATCCACGTTGGCCGAAGCCCCCCAGACCAGTTGCGACGGGGCCGAAACCTCGGACACCACCAGATCGGCGGCGGGCAAGGGCGCCACCTCGATGGGTACAACGAGGGCATTGTTGACCTGTCCCGCGTCGCCCTCGTCCAGCTTGTCGCCGGTATCGGCCTCGGCGATCAGGTAGAGCGTCCCGCCTGCGTTGCGCGGAATGGTCAATTCCATGGGCCCCGTGCGGTAGCTCTCGCCGGGGTCAAGCGCGGTCACGTTCTGGGATTGCGCCGACACGACCCTTCGTTGGTCGGGGTCGTCACTCGCCGAAAGCGAAACCCGGTCGATCCAGCGATCGTTGCCGAATTTCGTCGCCAGTTCGGCGGCAGCGACACCAAGGTTCGCCACGTCGAACTCCACTTGGATCGTATCGCCCGCCGTGGCCGTGTCGGGGGCGACGATATCAGTGACTTGCAAGTCAGACCGTGGGCGCGCCGTGATCTCCAGTGGTGCCGTCGTCACATTGTCGGCAAGCGTGGCATCGGCCTCGTAGACCAGATTACTGCGGCCACTCGAAAATTCATACGTTTGCGCCTCAAGCAAAGCGGTGACGGGGCCGGTCAACCTATCGGGCAAGGTCACCGTCTCGCGCCGCACGACGCTTTCGCCCGGATCAAGGTCGATTGAAAGTATGTTTTTCAGGCTCTGGCCTGATGTGCCGTCGGGCGCCTCGAACCGCAGGATTTCGCGGATCTCACCCTCGGCGCGCACCGGGCCATTGTTGCTCAGCGTCCATTCGACGTTGACCGTACCCTCCTCCTCGGCCTCCTGCGGCAGGATCAGGCCGCTAACGGCAAGGTCGGGCGCGGGCACCGCGGCCACATCCAATGACAGCGCGCGCTTGTTGTTGGCCGTCGCGGTATGCTCATAGGCGTCGCTTTGGATTTCCGCCTCGACCCGGATATTGCCGCTGATCTGTACCGGCAGGTCAAAGGCCACCTGCCGCTGCTCACGCGCCCCGGCATCCAATGCACCGCCGAGCGGAAACAGTCGACCGCTCAAAGGCACGCGCGAGCCCGAGGCCGCGTCGTACAGTCTGACATAGATGCTTGCGGAACTGCTTGGATCGGCGTTCTGCGCCCCGGTCAGCGGGATCACCGTTTCGCCGACATTGGCCACCTCCATCGAAAGCTCAAGCCGCCCGCCGGCCTCCACCTGCGCCGGTCCCTCCAGCCGCGTCAGAGCATAATCGCCATGCGGGCGAAGTTTTACTGCCAGATCCGCATATCCATTGTTGGGCGCGACATCATCCCCTTCAAAGACCGCATCCTCGGCATCGATCACCACCTCCACACGGTAATCGCCCCAACGCAGGTCCAGGTTGAAGGATTCCGTGCGGGTGGCGCTTTCGCCCACGGCCAAGGTGCCCTGACGTTCGAAACGGCCCAGGTCCTGGATCACCCTGCCTTCGGCATCGACGATCCGCACTGTCTCAACGCCGGGTTGCGCCGCCTCGGCGGCACCATCGTTGCGCACCGTCCACGAAACAGTAAGCGGCGCTGTCTCACCGAAGACGATCTCCGGCACACTGATATCGGCGACCGTCAGGTCAGGCGTGGCCGCCGGGCTGACATCCAGCCCGCGCGAGGCCGTATTGTCACCGTGGAAGGTATCCGGCGTATCGAGGTCGCTATCGATTTCGACAAAGAGCGTATAGCTGCCATCCAGTTCCAGCGGCAGGGCGATATCCGCCCCGCGCGTGACCGAGCCACCACCCGCCAATTCCGTCACATCATCACGGGTGATATCGGCCAGACGGATGTCATCCTCGGGATCCAGACTGTCGTCACGGCTCAGCCATATCGTGTCGGTCCAGCCGCCGGCGACCCGGGCGGTACCGTTGTTGGCAACGTCCCATTCGACGCGCAGCGTCTCACCCGCCGTTGCACTGTCCGGCGCGCGCAATCCATCCGGTTCCAGCCGCACCTGTCCCACCCGGCTGACGTTCTGCGCTTTGCCAAGGTTGTTCGCTTCCAGTCCCGCCTCGAACACCGCGTCACCGGCATCGCTACGCACCGCGATGCGCAACCGGTCGTCGCCCAGCGCCCGCGAAGTGGCGACTGTCAGGGTCCCGGTATAGCTTTCGCCCGGCAACAGGTCGAAATTACGCCGCACCACGGGGTCCAGATCATCGCGCACATCGCCGGTATCCGCGTCCAGAAGTTCCACCCGGTCAAACCATGGCGCGCGTGCCGCCACCGACCCGGCATTGGTGACGGTGTAACTGACCGTGAAGGGCTCACCATAAGCGAATTGCGCCGGGCCTTGCACTTCCGACACCACCAGATCGGCCCCCGAACGCGCGGCGATCTGCAGCGGCTCGGCGGCAAGCTGTGTATTGTCGGCCTCATTACCGTCCTCGAACACCACGCCATCGGCATCAGTCACGACGATGATACTGTATTGGCCAGTCAACTGCCCCGGTAGGTCGATCGCGATCTGTCTCTGCGCCGTCGTCCCGGCGGCCAGTGCCCCTTGCTGCGCCACCGCCGCCACTTCGATTGCATCGGCATCCAGCACCCCGGACGCGCTGAGGAACACGCGGTCGGTGAAGCCCTGCGCCGCGTCCGGGCCGGCATTGCTCACGCTCCAGGCGATATCGACCGTGCCCCCTGCAAACAGTCTTGTCGGCGTGCCGGTAATCGGCCCCAGCGACAAATCGGATTGCGGCGCACTGACCGACAACGACGCCGACGGTCCGGTGTTGTCGGCGCGGGTGCCCGGCTCGTCCAGCGTGGCATCGGCATCGGTGACGACATAGACATGATAGGTGCCGTCCAACGCGGCGGGAAGGGTCACCGTTGCCTGGCCCTCATAGCTTTCCCCGGGGCCAAGTGCCGCGCTGCGCGGCACATCGGCCAACACCACCTCGTCCGGGCCACCCGGCGTGGCATCGGGCGACAGCACGATACGATCCACCCAAGCGTCGTTACGCGTTTCAACCGGACCCGCGTTCGTGACCGTCCAATTCAGCGTCACCGGCGCACCCGCGATGGCATCAGACGGAAGGATAGGCGCACCAACATTCAGATCGGCGCGCATCGGCGGCAGGGCCATCTCGGTCAGACGCGCATCGTCATAACGACCAGCGCCGCCGTTCTGGGCGATCTCGTCAAATCCACTCTGACCCGCCGCATCGCGGTTGAGGTCAAGCTCGAACTCCAGCTCACCCGCGGCATTCAGTGGCAGGTCGATTGTCACGCTGCGCTCTGCGCTTTGACCAGCGGCCAGTGCCGCACCCGGCACCTCGGTCACCAGCAGGTCGTTGCCCGCGGCATCCTCTACCACCAGCCGGTCGGTATAGGCCGGCGCATCGGTCGACCCGACGTTGCGCACCGTCCAGCGCAGGGTCACAGGATCGCCCGCCCGCAGTTCTCCGTCGATGCGGAAATCCTCGGGCAAAATATCGGGGGCATAGATGCGCCCGGTGCTGCCGGTATTGTTGGTCTCCCCGGTGCCGCCGGAGTTGACCTCTTGGATCACCCCGCCGACATCGGTAAGCACCTCGAAACTATACTCGCCCGTCGCCGGGTCCGGGACGGTCAGGCTGGCGCTACGCATGGCGCTGCCATCGACCGGCAGCGGCTGACTCACCGCGATATCCGAACTGCTGACAGTGCGCCCGCGATCGTCTTTGAGGATCACCCGCTCGGTCCATGGCGCGTGGGTCTCCGCCAACCCCGCGTTTCGGCTGCGCCATGTCACGGTGACGGTCTGGCCCGCCTGCCAATCGACAGGGTCGGGGGCGGTCACCTGATCGACCACCAGGTCGGCAAAGCGCGGCAACGCCGAAGTGACGGTGACCATCGCGCTATTGTTCTGTTCGGCCTGCCCGTCCGGTGCCACCTCGGCGATGGCATTGGCCTCGTCCGTGGTCAGCACAAACTCCAATTCACCCGCCCCCGCGTCTCCTTCTGGAAGGACGACTGTCAGGCTACGCGACATGGTACCGCCCGCCGCCAGCCCCGTCGACAAATCAAGCGCCAGCGACTGGTCAAGCACAAGCGCGCCGGTATCCGCGTTGCGCACCACCAAACGGTCAGCCGCCTGCCCCGAGGCGGGTTCAGTGCCACGGTTGCGCAGGGTCCAGCGCAGGGTCGCGGATGCGCCCGCCGTCAGGTTGGCCGGATCATCAAGCGCAAGGTTTTCGACCACCAGATCGGGGCCGTCCGTCGCGCCCGCCTCGGGTATCGGCACCGGCGCGGAATCAAGCGCCGCATACAGCGCCAACCGCGCCGAGCGGGTCTCCTCGGCGGCATCGCTCGGCCCCCGGATCACCAGCGTATAGCGCCCGTCCTGCGGCAGCACGATTCGCCCGCTGTCCTCCAGCTGGCTGGCCGTGATACGCTCGCGGTCGGGACCGTATATTTCGTAGAACAGGTCGTTCGGGGCCTGCACCACGTCGAGGGTCACCGCCTCCCCGGCGCTTCCGTCGAAACCGTAGAGCAACGCCCCGCTGCCCGGATCCAGACGTTCGTCGCGCACCACTCCGGTGGGCAGTTCCGGCGCCGTATCGGCATCGTGCAGGCGGAAGGCCACATCGCCGCCCGTGGTCCCGCCGGTGACCCGCAGACGGTACTCCCCCGCCGGCAACGGCAGCCACGTGGCCGAATTGCGGAAACTGCCCGTGCCTATCTCGCCCGCAGGCCCTTCGATACTCCAGCCCGCACCAGTCAAGTCGCGCTGACTGTCCAGCACAAGGGCCGTCGCCTCATCCAAAGTGAAACTGTAGTCACGCACCGACCCCGCGGCCAGGGTCGCGGAAACGGGATCACCCGGCGCGATCTGGATGGCTGGCGCACGGGAGGTCATCAGAACTTCGCGCGTGTCGGTGCTGTTACCGAAAACCGAGTCGTCCGGCTCGATCAGCAGGTAGTGTGCGTCCGCATCCGGCGCCTCGATCCCGGTCAACACCTCGTCAAGGTCCTGCGACCGGGCCACGATCCTCCCGCGCGCGTCGAGCAGCATCCTGTAACCGTCAGCATTCAAAGTCGACAAGTCGATTTCATGCGTCCGTCCCGGCACCGGGTCGAGCCTGAGAAGCGTGGCCTCCAACGGGTCCGCGGGTGTCACGGTCAGGGCTGCATCCGCGCTAAGCACGGGCGCATCGGCGAAATCCAGCAACCGGATACGCGCAGTGCCCGCGTCAGGGTCTTCGCTGACCAGGTCGAGCGAATAGTCACCGGCCGCCAGGCGCAAACTCGCCGGATCACGGCCAAAACCCGCCGAGGTGTCGCGAAACTCGCGCGTCATCAGCGCGCCCTGCGCGTCACGCAATGTCCAACGCCCCGAGAGGTCGGTTTCCAGCGCATCGACAAGAACCGTCGTCGGCGCATCGATTGTAAAGTCATAGCGATGGACACGACCTTCAAGAGCCAAAGCGGCCTCGATGGTCTCTCCAAGGGTCAGGTCCGACTCGACGGGTGAGGCATCCCGCACCCTGTAATCGAAGGTGGCGGGCTCGGCTCGGCTGATCGGCCCTTCGGACAAGAGAATGTATGTCCCGGTATGGGTCACGGTATGATAGCCGATGTCGCGGTCGATCCGGGAACTTGTGCCAAGGATCGGTTGGCCAAAGGGGTCCAGCAGACGCAAGACGGTGCTTGTATCGCTGGTCGCCGTGGTATCGACGTAAATCTGCTGCCCCTCGGTCAGGGTGATCTTGCGCGCGACCGCCGCGCTACCGGGGTCAAGCGTGACCTGTACATCCTCCTCCAGCGCGATCTCCGGCGCGGCCTGCAGATCGTGCAGCCGAAATTCGTAAGAGCCAGTGCCGGAATAGGGACTCTCGATGGTAAACTCGTAAGCCCCCGGTCCCAGCGCCAGAACCGGCCCCCGGTCGGTCGAGCCGTAGTTGAACGAACTGTAATCGGTCGACCGCAGGTCTTTGCCATTGTGCTGCAGGCCCGGGCCACTGATCCGCCAATCCAGCCCGCTCACCCCCGCAGTGATATCGACGAAAACCAGCCTCTCCTCGGTCAACTCGAAACGGTAGCGATCCGCGCCGCCCGCTTGGGTGATGGCACCGCTGACCAGATCGCCCAGCGCGAAACTGTCGCTGCCGGGCGTTCCGGTCAGCGAGATATTGTCAAGGTCGATATCCAGCGTGTCACTATCGCTGCTGCCGTAAAAGGCCATGCGGCTGTCGCCCGGCGCATACCCCGGCACATAAACATCATCCAGCACCGTTACCGCCGCGCCCCCTTGCGGGGTTACCGTCAAGCTCAGGCGCGAGCCCCCCTCGGATGCGGTCAGGCTCAGGACGGCGGTTTGGAAATCTTCCTGCGTGAGGTCGACACCGGGGCTATCAACACGCGCAATAACGTCAGAACCCACCCGCAACACCACGCCGTTATCGCCGACATCATTGCGAAAGTCGGACTTGGCATCGAAGGTCAGCGATAGCGTGTTGTCATCCACATCGAACGGTGAGAAAAACTCCGCCGGTCCCCCATCTCCATAGCTTCGCGCGGGCAGCAGTGCGAACACCATCTCATCACCCTGCCCCGGCGCGCCCGTTTGCGGGCGCATGCGGAAATCAAAGGCGATCTCCTGTGTGGCCAAACCGGCGGCCTGCGTCCTGTCAAAGAAGATCGCGTTCCGGCTGTTGGGCGAGGTGCCGTTGATCAGGCGCATGAAACGGTCGCCACCGCCCCGGTCCACCAGCGCCGATGGCAACCCTTCGTCGTTCAGCGTCACGTAAGGAATGCCGGGGGTGTCGAAATCTACCGCGGTTTCGCCCAGTGACGGCCCCTCGCTCAGATCCTCGACGACCACCTCGTAATCGCCGCGCGTGACGGGATCGCCGGTCTCGAAATTCGACCCTGCAAAGATCAGGCGATAGGTGCCCGGATGTTCGAGGACCAAGGGGGCATACCGCCCAGAAGCATTCTCTTCCGAAAGCACCTCCACGCCGCCGGGACCGATGAGAGAGACATCGCCGGCAAACCCGTCGCCACTGGATGTGTCGAAATCCAGCGCCACGGTCTTGCGCCCCGTCGTGGTAAAGCTGCGCACGGCAATCCCGTAACCCGCCTCCGGAACACTGCCCGTCACGGTCTGATCCAGCAGGATACCGGTTTCCACGGTCGCCACATCGCGCAACACGAAATTGTAGTCCAACGCAGAATCGTCGGCGCGAAACTTTTCAATTTGAAGCAGGTAGTCGCCCGCCGGCAGGTCCAGCAGCCGCTCGGCCCCGCGCCCTTCGATCCCCGAAAGCGAGCGTTGCAGCACCTCGCCCTGCAGCCCCGTCAGGGTCATGCGGCCCGAGCCATGTTGCGCCAAAAGGTCAAACGCATAAAGCCCCCGCGCGTTCAGCGTGAAGGCATGGCTGTGCGTGGCTCCGTTCGCCTCCGGAACGGTCCCCGTGACTGGCTCGCCGGGTGTCAGATCGAACCGCGTATCGGTGCCACGCCGCAGATTGACGTCAAGGCTGCGCGCCCCCGTCCTGTCAAGCCGCCCGTCGATATAGATGTAATAGGTGCCATCCGTGGGCAAGGCACCCTCCACCGGCACACGGCCCAGCGGCCCGTCGGCTGGCCCTTCCGAGAACACCGTTACACGCGGGTTGCCGCCCGTCACATCGACTATCGGATCGTCCCCCGCACGGCCTTCGAACTTCAGTAGCGCCCCGGCCCGCGCATCCGGCAGTGTAACCGTGGCCGGGGTGCCCGGTACGATATCGGTCGCGTCCTCAAGCGTCAGCATCCGCATATGTACCGGCCCCAAGGCGCTGAACCCGGATACCTCGACCGTGTAATCCCCGGCCGGTAAATGGCGGGCAATGTCGTCGTAACCGTCGGCACCCCAGAAATACTCGGCCACCTCACCGCCCGCGCCCCGCAAGGAAATGCGCGCATTGCGGCTTAGCAAAGGTTCCAGAAAAACGAACTGCGGGCTGTCCAGCGTAAAGCTGAACTCTGCCATGTCGCCCTGCGCCGTGATCCGCGCGCTCGCCGCACCCGGTAGGACGCGCCGGATGTCATGGGCGGTCCCGCCCGCATCCGTCGTCGTGGGGCCACCAGACTCCAGCATCGGAAGGCTCAGCGCCAGGCCCGGCGTGCTTGCCACGGCAGTTCCGGCCAGCTCTCCGGGTAACAGTGTACGCGACCATACCCGCGCCTCCTGCATCCGGCCCTCGAAACCGGCGCTTGCCCCTGTCGGTAAGCCGACTGTCAGCGGCCCGTCAAGCGCAAAAGCCGCCGCGGCTACGGCCTCCCGATCAGTCTCACGGCCATCCAGATAAAGCCGCATCTCACCTTCGGTCCGGTCCAGCATCACCGCCACGTGATGCCAGCGCCCCGCCTCCAGTTGACCGCCCGCGACGCTGTCCTCCATGCCGCCGGGTTCAGTCAGTTCGGCCCGCAGCGTCTGGCCCCCCAAATTGAGCGTCAGTGCGCCACCGCCCTGCCCCCGCAGCGTCATCAGGTTCGCAGGCCGCTCAGGCTCCTGCGCAATCCGCACCCATGTCTCCAAGGTCACCGCATCGCCCGAAAGCGCACCAATATCGGCGCCGGGAATATTGACCCCCGACAATCCGTCGAACTGCAAGGCACGCTGCCCATCGCCGCGCCCCTGCCCGCGCTGCGGCGCAAAGGGTTCTGGCGCGTCAAGGTCAGCACCGGCCACGGGCCGCGCCCCGGTACGCAGCCGCGCACCCAGAACCGGACCCTCAAATATCAGGTAAAATCGCCCGTCGCTCGGCACCTCGACATCTGTCAATTCGTCACCCGAATCGGCCCTGGCAACGAAACCGCCCTCTGCATCGCGCAGTACCCAACTGGCCCGGTCGGCGCTGTCGCGATCAAGCGTCCAATCAAGGTTCAGACGCATGCCAGCCGTCAGATCCAGGGCATGGACCAAGGGCGCGCTTCCCGGTGGCACTACCGCCTCCAGAACATCGCCCGGCTGCACCACCGGCGCCAGCTCGTAGTCCTGCAGGCGCACGGCATAGTACCCGGTCGACAAGTTGGAATTCGAGAACGACAGCGTGTAATCCCCGGCCTCCAAATGGGGCCCCGAGACGAAGTTCCCCTCGGCGTCAGTCAGCCGAACGCCAACACCGTTGACGCGCAACCGCTCAAGGTTCAACAGGCGCGGTCGGTCCAGCGTGAAGTGATAGCGATCAATGCTTCCGGTCGCGGACACGGCCCCGGTGATCAGGCCCGGCTGTGCGGGAAGTGGATCAGCGAAGGCCGCCATAGCGCCATTGCCACCCGAAAGCCAATCGACCCCGTCAAACCCGAAATCAGCGCCCAGCCCCGTCGCACCGTCCGCCGACTGGGACAGGCCGGCGGCCATATCCGTATCACCGCGCGCCACACTCCACAGACGCAGCGCATCGATCGCCCCGATAAGGCCATTCCCGTTCGTCGATACCCGACGTCCGATCTCGATCCGCTCGGTCCGGCCTGTCACCGCCCCCGTTGCAAGGCTGTCGCGCGACGCCACCTCGACACCATCGAGGAAAAGTTTCATCGCCCCGTTGTCACGGTCCACGACCATGCCGATCTCGATCCATTCGCCGCGCCGCATCGCGTCGTCCGACGTGAAGATCGACCAGCTCGAACTACCGAAATCCGCCTCGAGTCGTAGCTGCCCATCCTCGTCCAACCGCAGCCTCTCGGTGCCGCTGTTGTAAAGCCAGACATTGGTTCTTTCGTTGAAACTGTCGACAATACGGTCGGCCCGCAGGCGCATCTCGATCGTTACGCTGCCGGTGTGATCCTCCAGCGCCGGAACATCCAGTTCCAGATGCGTCTGCCCGGTCAGGGCCGCCGCTTCGCCGCTCACCCCGCGCGCCTGCTGGCGGCCATCCCCGGCCCCGGCGGCCACGTCGAGGGCGAAATCGCGGTCCGGCAAATCCGTCAGGCTGGCAGTCACGTCCCCGGCGGTGTCATCTTGGCTCCACGCCATGACGAAAAGCGGCCCCTCCGTGGGCTCGACGCGCCACGCGCCATCACCGATCCGGTCGGTTTTGTCGAAATTGCCCTCGATGTCCCGGATACTCGTAAGAACGTCATGCCCCTCAAGGCTCAGAAACCGTGCCTTGTCGGAGGCGGGTAGACGCAACAAGATCGGCGAAATCGCCGGGATACTGACGACTGAGCCGCTTTCGGACGGCATGGGCATGGCATTGGCCTGAAAAACCGTGAGGCTTTCATTCAGCGCCCGGGTGGTTTGCGATGTAATGGTGACGTAATGGCGCCCGGGCGCCAATGTCACGACTTCAGGCCGGGTCTGAAAACTGGTTTCGGCCACGGTCACGCCATCGGACCCCTGTACTCGCCAGTGCATCGAGTACTGTCGGTCCGACGCACCAATCACATAGGTACCCGCCTCCGTCACATCCAAGGCAAAGGTCTTGCTGTCCTGCCCGGCGAAGTCCACTTCCATCGGCTGGCCCAGAGTCGCCGTTTCGGGTGCAGGCAGGCTTTCGGAGGCAAGCAGCAACGTCCCGCTGTTCTCGCTTGAGCCAGAAGACCTGTCCAGCACAACAAGGTACGTCCCATCCGCGAAGGCATCTACAACCGTCTGGCCCGATCCGCTTCCGCGAGCGACTTCCACGCCATCCGGCCCAATCACCCGCATATCCACCGAGTATCGACTGCCGTCGAAATCGGGCATCGACAGGATATGTCGGGTTTGCGCTTGCGCGGTAAACGAGAAAAGCTGCGCCTGCTCCTCGTCTGCAGGCAAGGTCACGGGGCTCGCACTGCCGGGCGTCAATGCCGTTGCCTCCGCTTCACTTGCAAGCCGCAACGCCCAGTCGCTGCCCTCCGGCGCGTCGACAAGCAACCGCCAGTCACCTGCCTTCAATCTCAGCCCGGCAAGCCCATCGAAATTGACATCCTGTCCCGACCGGTCCGTAATGATCTCCCCGGTCGGACCTTCCAGCGACCAACGCAGCTGCGAAGGCACATTCAAACGGTCGTAGACCACCGTTGTATCTGTGTTAAGCGTGAACTCCAGCACGTCGATCACATCGGCACCGGCATCGGTTCCGCGGGCCGTGTCGCCCAGAGTATAGGACCGTTGTTGTTCGCTCACGCCGCGCAGCGCGAAACTCAGGGATTTATCCGCGGTGGCGTCTTCCTCCCCTTCGATCAGAAGGGTATGTGTCCCATCCATTGCCAGCGACGGAATCGCAACATCCTGAAACCGTTCGGCAGAAAGCAGAATGTCGCCCGCCGGATCGATCACGGTTACCCGTGCATCCAGCAGCGTCCCGGCCTCGGCATCGAGCCAAAGCCTCTCCCCCGCCTGCCCCTCGAACGAGAACACCTCGGTCGCCCGACCCTGTGCGCCCAGCACGGTATCTTGCACAGTGTCCAGCGTCAGGCCGGTACCGGTTTCAAGGTCGATGAGGCGGAAGCCGTAGGCCCCGGTTTCCGTGCCACCCTCGACTACGAATTCATGCTCACCGGCCTCCAACTCGATGACCGGGGCGCGGTTCCACCTGCCATCGGATCTCTCGAAATCGCGCCAGTCGGGGGCCGCATCGCCCGGCTCGTCGATAAACCAGCGCGCCCCGGATGGTGCGCCGTGATTGTCGAAAACGAATTGGCGCGTCTCATCGAGTGTAAACTGATAGACATCGCGCTCTCCGGGCAAATCAAGACGCGCCTCAACCAGCGCGAAGTCCGCCGAGAGAAGGATACGTTGCTCGAAAGTGTCCAGACGGAACCCGTTGGTCAACGCGGAACTGCCGAGGAAACGGGCACGCTTCCGCTTGGCCGGTGTGGCCGTGGGGTCGCAAACAAAAAGCGCCCAAGGGTTAGGCCCATTATCGAAAGGAGGTCCCATCTGTAGTAGGTTAACTACACGTAAGGGAGTATTGCCAAATGATTCTTTTCCGAAAAACACCGATAACTCGAGTTTTTTGGCGTAAGACTCTCATGCGGCTAAGGCGGGTCACAACCGTGGCTTGTACCAGCCTGACCATGGCCTTGCCCCTTTGCGCACAGCAATCTGATGCGGGCGAATCGGTGCCTTGTCTCATAAAGGCGTCAAAGCAAATCGACGTTGCGGTCGAAGTCGCTGGCCGGGTCGAAGAGGTCTCGGTCGAACCCGGGCAAACTGTGGACAAAGGCGACCTTCTGGTACGCCAGAGCGCCGCGCCCGAACGCGCCGCGCTGGCGCTGGCCGAACGGGCGGCCGCCGACACCTCGACCATCGAGGCCGCCGAAGCACGACTCGACCTGCTGAATGCGCAGGAGTCGCGCATGTCTCAACTGATCGGCAAGGACCTTGTCGCCCAAAACACCTATGACAGCCTGCTGGCCGAGCAGGTGACCGCGCAGGAACAGTTACAGCGCGCACGCGAAGACCACATCCGCGCCACCCTTGAACGCGACAGGGTTAAGGCCGAATTGGCTCAGCGCGTTATCAAGGCCCCGATATCGGGCCTTGTCACAGAAGTCGATATCGAGGCCGGCGAACTGGGCGATCCGCAGGTGCCACTGCTTCGGCTTGCGGTGCTTGATCCGCTGCTGATTGCCGCTTATTTACCGATCCGCTTGCACGGGACGCTTACACCCGGGCGTGAACTGACGGTCAAGCCCGAGCCGCCGGTAGGTGGCACGTATCAAGCGCGCATCGAAGTGATCGACAAGGTCTACGATCCCGCCTCGGGCACGTTCGGTATCCGACTGTACATGGACAATCCGCAAAACACCCTGCCCGCGGGCATCCATTGCACCCTCGAAGTTCCCGGCTGACCAGTCTCGGGACATTTGTCTGCAAGGCAGCTTGAAGACCACAACCCCTGCAAAATCCCGAAAAATTTGGACTGTTGAACATAACTGGGGTTGGCTCGAACATATGAGCGAAGCACCTGCAAACACCCCTCAGAGTATAGGGAGGATATCTGCCTTAAAACCGATGTTCTAGAAAGGGGAATGGTGCCCAGGAGAGGACTCGAACCTCCACGTCCATACGGACACTAGCACCTGAAGCTAGCGCGTCTACCAATTCCGCCACCTGGGCAGGTGTCGTGAGGCAGGCGTTTATCCCTGCCCCATCGCACTGTCAACGGAGATTTTACAACAAACCCCGCATTCGTCATATCGTCTTGTCCAATCGGCACTTCAAGGGTAGGAAAGTGGGCGAAAACGCACCAAGCGCCGGAGGCCACCCATGTCGAAACTTGTCACCATCTATGGCGGATCGGGATTTGTGGGACGCTACATCGCGCGGCGGATGGCACAGGCGGGGTGGCGGGTTCGCGTGGCTGTACGCCGCCCGAACGAGTCGATGCACGTCAGAACCTACGGCGTTGTCGGCCAGGTCGAGCCGGTATTCTGCAATATCCGTGACGATGAAAGCGTCCGTTCGGTGATGCTGGGCGCGGATGCGGTTGTGAACTGCGTCGGCACCTTTGATCGCAAGGGTCGCAACAACTTCGATGCCGTGCAGCACGAAGGCGCCGAGCGGATCGCCCGCCTTGCGACCGAAGAAGGCGTTGAAAGCTTGGTTCATATTTCGGCCATCGGGGCCGATGCCGAATCCGACAGCATCTATGCCCAGACCAAGGCACAAGGCGAGGCAGGTATTCTTGAAGCCTTCCCGAAGGCCGTAATCCTGCGCCCCTCGGTCATCTTTGGGCCCGAGGACAACTTCTTTAACCGCTTTGCGGGCATGACCCGGTTCAGCCCCTTCCTGCCGGTCGTGGGCGGCAACACGAAGTTCCAGACAGTTTACGTGGATGACGTAGCCCATGCCGCCGCCAAGGGTGTGATGGGTGAGGCCGCACCGGGTATTTACGAACTGGGTGGCCCGGATGTGAACACCTTCCGCGAGTTGATGCAACAGATGCTGCAAGTGATCCGTCGTCGCCGGATCATCGTCAACCTGCCTTTCTGGATGGCCAGTATCATGGCCGGGGTCATGGAGTTTGTCCAAACCATCAGCCTTGGTCTGATTCCGCCGCAGATCACCCGTGATCAGGTGCGTAGCCTGAAGGTGGATAACGTGGTGTCCGACGACGCCAAGGACTTTGCCGACCTAGGGATCGAACCCACGTCGCTTGAAGCGGTGCTGGAAGATTACCTGTGGCGTTTCCGCCCGGCGGGCCAATACGAGGCGATCAAGGAATCGGCCAGTAATCTGCGCGCCAATTAACTGTAGGCAATAAACAAAAGCACCACGCCCAGCACGATGCGGTAGATCACGTAGGGCGTGAAGCTGACGCTGCGCAACAGCCGCATCATCAGGGTCAAAGCCAAAAGCGCCGAGACAAAGGCAAACCCGGCTGCGATTGCGCCATCGCGCATGACAGCTGCGTTGGCTTGCAATGCAGCCTCCCCTGCCAAAAGCGTACCGCTTTCGATAATCACCGGGATCGACATCAGCATCGACAGGCGCGCGGCATCCGACCGGGCATAGCCCATGAAGCGCGCACCGGTGATGGTGATGCCCGAGCGCGAGGTGCCGGGTATCAGGGCTATCGCCTGCCAGACGCCCATGACCATCGCATCGCGCATCGACCAATCCTTGGCCTCGCGCGTCGTCTCACCGGCTTGATCAGACCAATAAAGCACGATGCCAAAGACAAGCATCGTCCATCCGATCACCGCGATTGAACGCATCTGATCATCCAGGCCCGTCATCTTGAGCAGCAGGCCAAAGGCAACGACCGGGATCGACGAAACGATCATCAAGAAGGCAAGCTTGGACCCTTCGGTGTCCACACGCCCTGCAAGCGCCCGTGGCAGACCTGTCAAAGCCAGCTTCACGTCGCGCCAGAAATACAGGATGACAGCAAATAATGTGCCGACGTGAACCGCCACATCAATCGCCTGTCCCTGATCTTCAAGGCCCGTGAGGTTCGGTAAAAGAATCAGGTGGCCAGAGGACGAAACCGGCAAGAATTCGGTCACGCCCTGAATGATGGCAACCAGCAATAGATGGAACAGGGGCATTGACCAGATCCCGCAAGTAAAGCTGAAGTAGCTATAACCGATTGAGTTTATGAGAAAAGTCATCATTTATGTCCGATTCGGACCTAAGTTTTTAAGATTTCCCTACCACGTCGTTCTCGGGTGATGGAAATTTTTAACATTAGGTAACTCTTTCTGACTTTAATTTCACAGAGGCTTGCTTTAGACAGACTCGGCACAAGTCAATTCCGGAGGCCATGCCGTGGCAAAGCAACCGATGCTGAAATTCGTGAAAGTTGAGCGCGTCATGCCCGAGAAACGGGCGGCGGACGCGCGCAACAAGGATTTCCATGAAATTTACGCTGAATACGCCGACGAAAAGGCCAAAGAGCAGGCCAGCCGGTGTAGCCAATGCGGCGTGCCCTATTGCCAAAGCCATTGCCCGCTGCACAACAACATCCCCGATTGGCTGCGTCTGACAGCGGAGGGGCGTTTGCAGGAGGCCTATGAGGTCTCTCAGGCGACCAACACCTTCCCGGAAATCTGTGGTCGCATCTGCCCGCAGGACCGTTTGTGCGAAGGCAACTGCGTGATCGAACAATCGGGCCACGGCACCGTGACGATCGGCGCGGTCGAGAAGTATATCACCGATACAGCCTGGGAAGAGGGATGGGTTCAGGCCATCGCGCCCAAGGCGGAACGTATTGAATCCGTTGGTATAATCGGCGCTGGCCCCGGTGGTCTTGCCGCCGCTGACGTGCTGCGCCGCGAGGGCGTGCAGGTGACGGTTTATGACCGTTACGATCGCGGTGGCGGGTTGATGACCTACGGGATTCCGGGGTTCAAGCTGGAAAAAGACGTGGTCATGCGGCGGATGGAGCAGCTTGAGAAAGGCGGCGTTGAGTTCGTGATGAATTGCAACGTGGGCGAGGACATCTCGTTCGAGGACATCCGCAACAAGCACAACGCCGTGCTGATCGCCACGGGCGTTTACAAAAGCCGCGATTTGCAGGGGCCCGGCTCGGGTGCCGATGGCATCGTGCGAGCCTTGGACTACCTAACTGCAAGTAATCGCTTGTCTTTTGGCGACAGCGTCCCCGAGTACGACAGCGGCGAGTTGAACGCCGAAGGCAAGAACGTGGTGGTTGTCGGCGGTGGTGATACCGCGATGGATTGTGTGCGGACGGCCATTCGCCAAGGGGCGAAATCGGTCAAATGCCTGTATCGTCGGGACCGGGACAACATGCCGGGGAGCCAGCGCGAAGTGCAAAACGCCGAGGAAGAAGGCGTTGTTTTTGAATGGCTTAGCGCGCCCAAGGGCTTTGTTGGCAACCCGGTGAGCGCAGTCAAGGTGCAGCAGATGCGCCTTGGACAACCCGACGCCACAGGCCGCCAAAGCCCCGAACCCATCGAAGGCGCAGAGCATGACGAGCCTGCCGATCTGGTGATCAAGGCGTTGGGCTTTGAGCCGGAAGAGCTGCCAACCCTTTGGAATCAAAAGGAATTGGAGGTCACCCGCTGGGGCACCGTCAAGGCCGATTTCGGCACCGGCAAGACCGCGATGGAGGGCGTTTACGCCGTGGGCGACATCGTGCGCGGGGCATCCCTGGTGGTTTGGGCCATCCGCGATGGGCGCGACAGTGCCGCGGCGATCCTTGACCATCTGAACGCGGCGCAGACCGTCGCGGCGGAGTAACAAAACGTACAACTTGTACAGAATGTACGCGAGTTTTGTACGAAAATCGGGGGTCACCCCGAGAGAAACGTACAAGTTGTACGAAACGCGCCCCAAGCGGCGCAAAGAACAGCAAACAGGGCAACAACCCTGACCCACCGAATGAAGGAAGGGTTAACGATGACGAAACTGGATCTGAACTGGAAAGCCGCCGAAGAAGCCAAGCGCCAATGGCTGGCCGAGAACGGCATGTACCACGAAAGCGAGGAACATTCCTCCTGCGGGGTGGGTCTTGTCGTGTCGGTGGATGGCAAGCCCAGCCGCAAGGTCGTGGATGCCGGGATCGAAGCGCTGAAAGCGATCTGGCACCGCGGCGCCGTGGACGCCGACGGCAAGACCGGCGATGGCGCGGGTATCCATGTGCAGATTCCGGTGTCGTTCTTCTATGATCAGATTCGCCGCACGGGCCACGAGCCGCATCAGGATCAGTTGATGGCGGTTGGCCAGGTGTTCCTGCCGCGCACCGATTTCGGCGCGCAGGAAACCTGCCGGACCATCGTTGAAACCGAAGTGCTGCGCATGGGGCATTCGATCTATGGCTGGCGACATGTGCCGGTGGATGTGTCCTGCCTTGGGGAAAAGGCCAATGCGACGCGCCCCGAGATCGAACAGATCCTGATTTCGAATGCCAAGGATATCGAGGAAGAAGAATTCGAGCGCGAACTTTACGTGATTCGCCGCCGGATCGAGAAAGCCGCCGCCGCGCAGGGCATCAACGAGCTTTATATCGCGTCGCTGTCGTGCCGCAGCATCATCTACAAGGGCATGATGCTGGCCGAGCAGGTGGCGGTGTTCTATCCCGATTTGCAGGACGAGCGGTTCAAAAGCGCCTTCGCGATTTATCACCAGCGCTATTCGACAAACACTTTCCCGCAGTGGTGGTTGGCACAGCCGTTCCGGATGTTGGCCCATAACGGCGAGATCAACACCCTGAAGGGCAACGTCAACTGGATGAAAAGCCATGAGATTCGCATGGCCTCCAGCGCCTTTGGCGACATGGCCGAGGATATCAAACCCATTGTGCCGGGCGGGTCGAGCGACTCGGCCGCCCTGGATTCGGTGTTCGAAGTTCTGGTCAGGGCCGGGCGCAGTGCGCCGATGGCCAAAACCATGCTGGTGCCTGAAAGCTGGTCCAAGCAGGCCGAGGAACTGCCCGTTGCCTGGCGCGATATGTATTCCTATTGCAACTCGGTCATGGAACCGTGGGACGGCCCCGCCGCCCTTGCGATGACCGATGGCCGCTGGGTTTGTGCCGGGCTGGACCGGAACGGGTTGCGCCCGATGCGGTACGTGGTGACGGGCGATGGTTTGGTCATTGCCGGGTCCGAGGCCGGGATGGTTTACGTGGACGAGGCCAGCATCGTCGAGAAAGGCGCGCTTGGCCCCGGCCAGATGCTGGCCGTGGACATGAAAAAAGGCATGTTGTTCCACGACACCGAGATCAAGGACAAGCTGGCCCGCGCGCTGCCCTTTGGCGATTGGGTTGGCAAGATCAACGATCTTGACGAGAAGCTATCGGGCATCGCCGAGATGCCCTTGTTTACGGGCGCCGACCTGCGCCGCCGCCAGATCGCGGCGGGCTATTCGGTGGAGGAACTGGAACAGATACTTGCGCCCATGGCCGAGGACGGCAAGGAAGCGATTGCCAGCATGGGTGACGACACGCCCAGCGCGGTTTTGTCGAAAACCTATCGTCCGCTGAGCCATTATTTCCGCCAGAACTTTAGCCAGGTCACGAACCCGCCGATCGACTCGCTTCGCGAATTCCGGGTGATGAGCCTGAAAACGCGGTTCGGCAACCTGAAGAACGTGCTGGATGAATCAAGCGCGCAGACCGAGATCCTTGTGCTGGAAAGCCCCTTTGTGGGCAATGCCCAGTGGGACGAGTTGATGCGCCAGTTCCAAGGCGACGTGGTTGAGATAGATTGCTCGTTCGAGCCGGGCGAAAGCGCGCTGAAAGCCGGGCTTGAGCGTATCCGGGCCGAGGCCGAGGACGCCGTGCGCAGCGGCGCGGGGCATCTGGTGCTGACCGATCAGCATTTGGGCGAGACCCGCGTGGGCATGCCGATGATCCTGGCCACCAGTGCCGTGCACAGCCACCTGACCCGCAAGGGGCTGCGCACCTTCACCAGCCTGAACGTGCGCAGCGCCGAATGCATTGACCCGCATTATTTCGCCGTGCTGATCGGGGCGGGCGCGACCGTGGTCAACGCCTATCTGGCCGAAGACAGCCTTGCCGACCGGATTGATCGGGGCCTGCTGGACGGCACCCTGACCGAGAATGTCGCGCGTTTCCGCACCGCGATTGATCAGGGTCTGCTGAAGATCATGTCGAAGATGGGGATTTCGGTGATCTCGTCCTATCGCGGTGGTTTGAATTTCGAGGCCGTGGGCCTGAGCCGGGCGATGTGCAACGAGTATTTCCCGGGCCTGACCAGCCGGATCAGCGGCATCGGCGTGAGCGGCATTCAAGGCAAGTTGGAAGAGGTTCACAAACAGGCCTTCCAAGGCGGCAAGGATGTGCTGCCGATCGGCGGCTTTTACAAGATGCGCAAAAGCGGTGAGACCCACGCGTGGGGCGCGCAGACGATGCATATGATGCAGATGGCCTGTAACAATGCCTCTTACGAGCTGTGGAAACGCTATTCGACAGCAATGCAGGCCAATCCGCCGATTCACCTGCGTGATCTGATGGCGATCAAGCCGATGGGCGATGCGATCCCCTTGGAAGAGGTGGAAAGCGTCACCGCGATCCGCAAGCGGTTCGTGACACCGGGCATGAGCCTTGGCGCGCTTAGCCCCGAGGCGCACAAGACGCTGAACGTGGCGATGAACCGGATTGGTGCGCGCTCGGACAGTGGCGAAGGCGGGGAAGACCCGGCGCATTTCGTGCCGGAACCCAATGGCGACAACCCCAGCGCCAAGATCAAGCAGGTGGCAAGCGGCCGGTTCGGCGTGACCGCCGAGTACCTGAACCAGTGCGAAGAGCTTGAGATCAAGGTGGCGCAGGGTGCCAAGCCCGGTGAGGGCGGGCAGTTGCCGGGGATGAAGGTGACCGACCTGATCGCGCGGCTGCGCCATTCGACCAAGGGCGTGACCCTGATTTCACCGCCGCCGCACCACGATATCTATTCGATCGAGGATCTGGCGCAGCTGATCTATGACCTCAAGCAGATCAACCCGACGGTGAAGGTTACCGTGAAACTGGTGGCGCAATCGGGCGTGGGCACGATTGCCGCCGGCGTGGCCAAGGCCAAGGCCGACGTGATCCTGATTTCGGGGCACAATGGCGGCACGGGGGCCAGCCCGGCCACCTCGATCAAATATGCCGGTCTGCCGTGGGAGATGGGCATCACCGAGGCGCATCAGGTTCTGTCGATGAACAAGCTGCGGGATCGGATCACCCTGCGGACCGATGGCGGTTTGCGCACCGGGCGCGATATCGTGATGGCGGCAATGATGGGGGCCGAGGAATACGGTATCGGCACCGCCGCGTTGATCGCCATGGGTTGTATCATGGTGCGTCAGTGCCAATCGAACACCTGCCCCGTGGGCGTATGCACGCAGGACGAAAGCCTGCGCGCCAAGTTCACCGGCAATGCCGACAAGGTTGTGAACCTGATCACCTTCTACGCGCAGGAAGTGCGCGAAGTGCTGGCCAGCATCGGCGCGCGGAGCCTGGACGACGTGATCGGGCGGGCCGACCTGTTGACACAGGTCAGCCGCGGCTCGGCGCATCTGGACGATCTGGACCTCAACCCGATGCTGATCACCGTGGATGGGGCCAAGGACATCACATATGACCGGGATCGCCCACGTAACCCGGTGCCCGATACGCTGGACGCGGAAATCGTGCGCGATGCGCAACGCTTCCTTGAGGACGGCGAGAAGATGCAGTTGCACTACGCGGTGCAGAACACGCACCGGACGGTGGGCACCCGCCTGTCGAGCCACATCGTGCAAAACTTTGGCATGCGCAACAACCTGCAACCCAACCACCTGACGGTGAAACTGTCGGGGAGCGCCGGGCAATCACTGGGCGCCTTTGCGGCACCGGGCCTGAAGATCGAGGTCAGCGGCGACGCCAACGACTATGTCGGCAAGGGCCTGTCGGGGGGCACCATCGTGGTGCGCCCGCAGCAATCCAGCCCGCTTGTGGCATCCGAGAACACGATCATCGGCAACACGGTACTTTACGGCGCGACCGGTGGCTACCTGTTCGCCGCAGGCCGCGCAGGCGAGCGTTTCGCGGTGCGAAACTCGGGCGCGAAAGTGGTGGTCGAGGGCTGTGGCTCGAACGGGTGTGAATACACGACCGGGGGCGTTGCCGTGATCCTTGGCAGCATCGGGGCCAACTTTGGCGCGGGCATGACCGGCGGCATGGCTTACCTTTATGACCCAGAAGGCGCCGCGGCGAACCTGATCAACATGGAATCGCTTGTTACCTGCCCGGTGACACAGGCCCATTGGCTGGCCGAGCTGGAGGAACTGGTAGAGCGCCACGCCGCCGAAACCGGCAGCCGCAAGGCACAGGAAATCCTGCAATACTGGGATATCGAAAAGGGGAACTTCCTGCAGGTCTGCCCCAAGGAAATGCTGGATAAACTGGCGCATCCGCTGGGTATTGAAGAGGGTGCCATCCCGGCCGAGTAAGACACTCCCCCGCGCGGCAACCACAGGCCGCGCGGGAACTTTGACGGATGCGGCGCGTTTTCCAAGAGCAACATTGCCGGAAAACCACCCATGTCCGATCTGTTCATCATCGCCTTTGACGATAAGGACGCCGCGTTCGCAATGCATAACCACCTGGGGGCATTGCGCGCCGAACAACGTCTTGAAACGCAGGACACCACCATCGTCACCCGCGATGGTGAGGGTACGCCCACCATGCACCGGCCCCTGAACGTGCCACTGGCGCAAACACTGGGCGGTACGATCTGGGGGCTGGTTCTGGGTGCGGCCTTCGTTGCGCCGGTTGCCGGGGCCGCGGTGGGCGCCGCCACGGGCGCGCTTTTGGGCCGTAACCGCGACCCTGGCGTGGACAGCGGTTTTCTGGAACGTATCGCCGAAAGCCTGCCGCCGGGCGGCTCGGCCCTGTGCCTTCTGGTGCGTGACCTGGACCATGACGCGGTAATGCAGACCATCGCCGATTTTCCCAAGCGCGGCACGCTGATCCAATCCCCGATGGACGACGCCGAGGAAGCCCGATTGCGTGCCCTGGTGAATTCAGAACCGACCGAGTGAGCGCATAGACCCTTTTGCAAAAGCCGCGCCAAGGCTATAGCTGAGCGGGATGGCAAAGGGCAGGCGCAAATCCACCAAACGCCGCACCGACGGGTTTCGACCGCTGCGCTGGTTGCGGCGGTGGGTGTTGCGCCTGTTTCTGGGTTTTGCGGTTTTCGTGCTTCTTGCGGTGATCGGTTATCGCCTGCTGAACCCGCCCACGACCTATTACATGCAGCAGGAAAAATGGCGGCTGGGACAGGTTGATCACCAATGGGTGCCCCTGGATGCGGTGGCCCCGGTCATGGCGCGGTCGGTCGTGGCCGCCGAGGACGCCAATTTCTGCAATCACTGGGGATTCGACATGTCGGCCATTCGCAATGCGATTGCCGATGGCGGCAACCGGGGGGCATCGACCCTGAGCCAGCAGGTGGTCAAGAACGTCTATCTCTGGCATGGTCGGTCATGGCCGCGCAAAGCCTTGGAGGCGGCGATTACGCCGCTGGTCGAGGCGGTTTGGCCCAAGCGGCGGATCATCGAGGTTTACCTGAACGTGGCCGAGTTCGACGAAGGGATTTTCGGGGTGGAAGCCGCCGCGCGGCATTACTTTGGCATCGGCCCCGAGGCCCTGAGCCCGGTGCAGGCGGCGCGATTGGCCGCCGTTTTGCCCAACCCGAAGGAGCGCAATGCGGCCAAGCCCTCAAGCTGGTTGCGCAAGCGGGCGGCGGGAATCATGGATGGGGCGGCCACCATTCGCCGGGACGGGCGCGCGGATTGTTTTGAGTGACAAAGCCAAGCGGAACATCCACGATGGGTTTGATTGACCTTTCGATACGATTTTCAGCATGAATGATTCCGACCCTGCATCCCCGAAACAAACGCAGCCCTTGCGTAGGCTAATAGGCTCTATTCTTGCTGGACTGGGTGGATTGCTAACCATTTTGGCGGGGTATGAATTGATCGTGAAAGACCGCGCGCTGCCCTATGCCTCGGCCAATTTTAACATGTGCGGTGCCGATCAAGTCGCCGCCTACGGCGACCAGGGCTTCGCCTCATTTCAAGAGTTTTTCAGCGCACTGCATGAAACACGCGAAGGGGTTATTTTTCTTGATGTCACCTTTTCCCATCTCTGCCTTGATGAATTGATGAGCCTTCGCGAGATAGACTATGACGATGGCGGATATCAGAACCTTGATCTTGTCCAACAGGTCGTCTGGTCCGGTTTTCATGGGCCACGAAAACCCGGTGTTGGTTTCGAACTGAACGAGGGTGAACGGCGAGCTACTCTTTACAAGGACCCGGAACTTTTGATGTTGTCGCTCAGCGAGGGGGCTTTGAACATCGGAACCGAGATCAAGTTTTCCCACCTCCGCGACAAGGCGCTGTCACGCTACTATGTGGCGGAAACCGAAACCTCGGTTGAGCGATTGCGGGGGGTGTTTTTCGTCTCAAGCGTGCGGGACGCGGGCTATGACCAAACGCGGCTGTTGCCGGTGGGGTATAGTGATGGCCTTTGGGCGAAATACAATTGTTCGCACGGCTTGTCGCGGGGTGACGGAACGCTGGACCTTATCGGGCGGTATTGGCGGCATTGCCTGCGCGGAGTGCAGGTTCCATTCCTACCAGAGTAAATGAGGGACGCGCGTTCCCTTGCCGAGAGGTCGCCAGATGGGTCGAAGCACAGTTGAAACCCGCGCGCTTTCGCGGCATGGAGGGGTATCCCTTTAATCGCGCAAGGTTTCACTGACGCATGGCCAAGCTCTATCACGTCCCGTTGTCTCCGTTCTGTCGCAAGGTGCGGTTGAGCCTTGCCGAGAAGAAGATCGAATGCGAGTTGGTGGAAGAGCGGTATTGGGAGGCACACCCCGATTTCCTGCGTCGTAACCCGGCGGGCAAGGTGCCGGTCCTGAAGATCGACGGCAAGACCATGGCCGAGAGTGCCGCGATTTGCGAATACCTTGAAGAGAAATACCCCGAGCCGAGCCTGATGCCCAAAAGCGCCGATTCGCGCTACGAGGTGCGGCGGCTGGTATCGTGGTTCGACGACAAGTTTCATCACGAGGTCACCTCGAAACTGCTGTACGAGCGGGTGAACAAGAAGGTGATGAAACAGGGGTTCCCGGACAGCACCAACGTCAAGGCCGGGGCCAAGGCGATCAAGTACCACCTGGATTACATGGCGTGGCTGCTGGACCATCGCCGGTGGCTGGCCGGGGACGTGATGACGCTGGCCGATTTTGCCGCCGCGGCGCATCTGAGTTCGCTGGATTATATCCGGGACGTGGATTGGAACCGCAGTGATACGGTCAAAGACTGGTACGCCAAGATCAAATCGCGCCCGGCGTTCCGGGGGATTTTGGCCGACCAGGTGCCCGGGTTCCCGCAACCGCCGCATTATGCCGATCTGGATTTCTGAGTTAGGGGGCGTTGCCCCCCGGCCTGCGGCCTCCCCCCAGAGTATTTCGGGAAAGATGAAATGGACGGGTTGAAGGACAGATTGGTGGCGCGCGCCCTTGAGGAAGGGTTCGATGCCTGCCGCATCTGTCGTCCCTGGGACGTGGGGCATGTGCCGCCGCGGTTGGCGGATTTTCTGGACAAGGGGTATCACGGGCAGATGGGATGGCTGGCCGAGCGGAGCCATTGGCGCGGCGATCCCAGTGTTCTGTGGCCCGAGGCGCGATCGGTCATCGTGTTGGGTGAAAGCTATACCCCCGAGGATGACCCGATGGCGACGCTGGATCGCGGGGATCTGGCGACCATCTCGGTTTATGCGCGCAACAAGGATTATCACGACACGGTCAAGAAGCGGCTGAAGCGGCTGGCGCGGTGGTTGATTGCGGAAGCCGGCGGCGAGGTGAAGGTGTTCGTGGATACGGCACCTGTGCCGGAAAAGCCGCTGGGGCAGGCGGCGGGGTTGGGATGGCAGGGCAAGCATACCAACCTGGTGAGTCGTCAGCTGGGCAGTTGGTTTTTCATCGGATCGGTCTTTACGACGCTGGAAATAGACACTGATCCAGCGGAAATTGACCATTGCGGCTCGTGCCGGGCCTGTCTGGACATCTGCCCGACGGAGGCCTTTCCGGCGCCGTATCAGTTGGATGCAAGGCGCTGTATTTCCTATCTGACGATCGAGCATAAGGGGCCGGTGGACGAGGAATTGCGTTCCAAGATGGGCAACCGGATTTATGGCTGTGACGATTGTCTGGCGGTTTGCCCGTGGAACAAGTTTGCCCAAGAGGCCCGCGAGGTGAAGTACCATGCGCGCGAAGATCTCAAGGCGCCGAAGCTGGCGGAACTGGCCGCGCTGGACGATGCGGGGTTTCGGGCGCGGTTCTCCGGCAGCCCGATCAAGCGGATCGGGCGGGACAGGTTCGTGCGCAATGTGCTGTATGCGATTGGCAATTCTGGTGATCCCGCATTGATGCCTGTAGCGCAGGAATTGTGCGACGATCCCGACGCCACCGTCGCGGATGCGGCGCGTTGGGCGGCCCTGCGACTGCGCCATGCCGCAAACGGGATGGAATAGGCCCTGAAACACGCTAAACCCGTGCGGAACGCAATGAGGAGTGGCGCGCATGGCTTTGCTGTTGGGGGTGGATACCGGGGGCACCTATACCGACGCGGTGTTGATCCGTGACGAACGGGAGGTGGTGGCAAGCGCGAAATCCCTGACCACGCGGCACGATTTGGCCGAAGGCATCGGCAAGGCGGTGGAGGCCGTGTTGCAGACCAGCGGCGTGGACGTGGGCCAGATCGGCATGGCCTCGCTTTCCACCACTTTGGCCACCAATGCGCTTGTCGAAGGGCAAGGCGGGCGGGCCGGGTTGGTCTATATCGGGTTTCGTGAGGGCGATTTGGTCGCGCATGGCTTGCAGGAGGTTTTGGCGGGCGACCCGGCGCTGGTGATTGCGGGCGGGCATGGCCATGCCGGGGCAGAGGCAGCGCCTCTGGACGAAGAGGCACTTTTGGCATGGTTAGAGTCTAAACCGGAGGCATCAGCCTATGCCGTGGCGAGCCAGTTCGCGACCCGCAACCCGGCCCATGAACAACGCGTGGCCGAGGTGATCCGCGAGGTGACGGGGCGGCCGGTGTCGTGTTCTCATCACCTGTCGGCCAAGTTGAACGGGCCGAAACGGGCGCTGACGGCGCTTCTGAACGCACGGCTGATCGGGATGATCGCAAGACTGATCGAGAAAGCCGAGGGCAAGCTGAGGGAGTTGGGGATCGACGCGCCGCTGATGGTGGTGCGGGGCGATGGCGCGCTGATTTCGGCGGAACAGGCCCGCGAAAAGCCCATCGAAACCATCCTGAGCGGCCCGGCGGCCAGTATCGTTGGCGCACGCTGGATGACCGGGGCGGATCATGCATTGGTTTCGGACATTGGCGGGACGACGACGGATGTGGCCGTGCTGCGCGATGGGCGGCCAATGATCGACCCGGCAGGCGCGCAGGTGGGGCCGTGGCGCACCATGGTCGAGGCGGTGGCGATGCGCACCACGGGCCTTGGCGGCGACAGCGAGGTGCATGTGAACGACGAGGGGCTGCAAGGCGGGGTCACGCTTGGCCCGCGCCGGGTGGTTCCGGTGAGCCTGATGGCGCAGGAGGCACCGGGCGTGGTGCATGCCATGCTGGACGAACAGCTGCGCAACTCGGCGCCGGGCGAATATGACACGCGGTTCGTACGCGCCGTGCCGGGGATGGAGGCCGGGGGCCTGCAACCCCGTGATGCGGCGCTTTTGGAGCGGATTGGCGATGCGGTGCAGCCGCTTGGCAAGGTGCTCAAGACCCGGATGGAGGCGGCGGCGCTGAAACGCTTGGTGGCGCGGGGCTTGGTGCAGGTGTCGGGCGTCACGCCGTCGGACGCGGCGCATGTTCTGGGGCGGCTGGACGCCTGGGATGCCGAGGCCGCGCATAAGGCGCTGGAGTTGATCAGGCGCAAGCGGACGGGCGCGGGGACGCGGCTATGCCCCGAGCCGCGCGACATGGCGCAGATGATCGTGGATCAACTGACACAGCAGACGAGTTTGGCCTTGTTAGAGACTGCTTTTTCCGAGGAAGACAGCGATTTTGGCCTGCCGCCTGCCGATCTGGCGCGGCATGTTCTGATGCAACGCGGGCTGGAGGGGCATCGCGGTTTGGTGCGGCTTGAAACCGGGTTGAGTGTACCGGTGGTGGGGCTTGGCGCCTCGGCGCCCAGTTATTATCCGGCGGTGGGTAAGCGCCTTGGATGCAAGATGATCCTGCCGGAACATGCGGGCGTGGCCAATGCCATTGGTGCGGTTGTCGGGCGCGTTACGATCCGGCGGACCGGCACGGTGACCTGCCCCGCCGAAGGCACGTTCCGGGTGCATACCGATGGGGAACCCAGCGATTTCGCCGATGCAGAGATTGCCATGGGGTTCCTGCGCATGGTGCTGGAGGATGAAGCCCGCACCGGGGCCACGACAGCGGGGGCCGAGGACGTGCAAGTGAGCATCGCGGAAGACATCAAATCGGCGCAGACGGAGGCGCGCGAGGTGTTCCTTGAAGCGGTGATCACGGTTGAGGCCACGGGGCGGCCAAGGATCGCCGGATAGACACGAAAAAGGGGGCCGTATGGCCCCCTTTTTATTCCTGTGACGGTTACGCGATCAGTCGAGCTTGCGCTCGATCTCCTCGCGCTCGAAAATCTCGATGACATCGCCCGGGCGGATATCTTCGTAGTTCTCGAAGGCCATGCCGCATTCCTGACCGGACTGCACTTCGCTGACTTCGTCCTTGAAGCGCTTGAGGGTCTTCAGGGTGCCTTCGTGGATCACCACATCGTCACGCAGCAAGCGCACGCCAGCCGAACGGCGGGCGATACCTTCGGTGACCAGACAGCCGGCCACCTTGCCGACACCGGTAACCTTGAAGACTTCGCGGATTTCGGCGTAGCCGATGAATTTCTCGCGGATCTCGGCACCCAAAAGGCCGCTGGCCGCCGCTTTGACGTCATCCACGAGGTCGTAGATCACGCTATAATAGCGAATCTCGACACTCTTCTGGTTGGCGCTGTTGCGGGCGGGGGCGTTGGCCCGAACGTTGAAGCCCAGAACCGGCGCGCCGGAAGCTTCGGCAAGGCCCACGTCGGATTCGGTGATGGCACCGACGCCCGAGTGCAGCACGCGCACGCGCACCTCGTCGTTGCCGATCTTTTCCATCGCCTGAACGATGGCTTCGGCAGAGCCCTGAACGTCGGCCTTGACCAGAACCGGCAGTTCCTTGACGTTCTCGTCTTCCTTGGCCTTCGCCAGAAGCTGTTCCAGCGAGGTGCCGGCACCGGCAGCCGCGCGTTTTTCCTTGGCCGCTTTTTCGCGGTACTCGGCGATTTCGCGCGCCTGACCTTCGGATTTGACCACGTTCAAAACGTCGCCCGCTTCGGGTGTGCCGTTCAGGCCCAGAACCTCGACCGGGACCGAGGGGCCAGCCTCTTTCACGCGTTCGCCACGGTCGTTGATCAAAGCGCGGACCTTACCGTATTGTTCCCCCACGACGAAAATATCGCCTTGGTGAAGCGTGCCGCGTTGCACCAGAACGGTTGCAACCGGGCCACGGCCAACATCAAGCTGTGCCTCGATCACGGCGCCTTCGGCGGCGCGGTCGGGGTTGGCCTTGAGTTCGAGGATCTCGGCCTGAAGCGCGATGGCCTCAAGCAGTTCATCAAGGCCGTCGCCGGTGACGGCAGAGACTTCGACATCCTGCACATCGCCCGACATCGCCTCGACGATAACCTCGTGGCGCAGCAGATCGGCACGCACCTGATCGGGGTCGGCCGCGGGCAGATCGCACTTGTTGATGGCGACGATCATCGGCACTTCGGCGGCCTTGGCGTGGTTAATCGCCTCGATGGTCTGCGGCATCACCGCGTCATCGGCGGCGACCACAAGCACGACGATATCCGTGACATGGGCACCACGCGACCGCATCGAGGTAAAGGCGGCGTGGCCGGGTGTATCGAGGAACGACAGAACCGAGCCGCTATCGGTGGTCACCTGGTAGGCGCCGATATGCTGGGTAATTCCCCCGGCCTCACCGGAGACAACCTTGGCGTCGCGGATCGCATCCAGAAGCGAGGTTTTACCGTGGTCGACGTGGCCCATGATGGTGATCACCGGCGGACGCGGTTTCAGGTCTTCTTCCTTGTCCTCGACCTGATCGATCACATCCTCGACGTCCGAGTCGGAGACGCGCACAACCTTGTGGCCGAACTCTTCGATGATGAGTTCGGCGGTATCGGCGTCAATCGTCTGATTCTGGGTGACCATCATGCCGTTGTTCATCAGCGCCTTGACGACATCGCCCACGCGCTCGGCCATACGATTGGCCAGTTCGGAGACGACGATCGCCTCGGGCAGTTGCACGTCGCGCACGACCTTTTCGCGCTGTTCAGTGCCGCCCATGGCCTTTTGGCGGGCGCGCTCTTGCTTGCGCTTCATCGCGGCCATGGATTTCTGACGGCCGCCTTCGCCGCCCGAAAGCGCCTGATTGAGGGTCAGCTTGCCCGAACGGCGGCCATCGTCACCCCCACGGCCGCGGCCCTTGCCACCGCGCGGTTGCTGTTGCTCGCGCTCTTTTTCCTTGCGCGGCGCAGCTTTGGGGGCGGCGCGCTCGGGTTCGGGCGCGGGCGCTGCCGCCGCTTTTTGGGCGGCTTCCTCGGCCTCGCGGCGCTTGCGTTCTTCTTCTTCGGCCTTGGCCTTGGCGCGTTCCTCGGCCTCGCGTTGTTCGCGTTCCTTGGCCTCGGCCTCTTCGCGGCGGCGCTGGCGCTCTTCCTCGCGGGCCTTTTCCTCGGCGGCGCGCTTGGCGGCTTCTTCGGCCTCGCGTTCCTTGGCGGCCTGAAGTGCCTTCATCCGGCGCTCCATCTCGGAGTCGGAGATACCGGCGGGCCGCTTGGAGGGGTCGCCCACGGGGGTATTCGGCTTGTTGCCCGAAGCCCCAGCCGCACCATGTTTAGCGCCCGGTTTCACGATGCGCTTGCGTTTCGTCTCCACGACGACGTTCTTGGTCCGGCCATGGCTGAAGCTTTGCTTCACGTTCCCAGACCGGGGACCGCCACGCACACCCAATGTTTTCTTACCGTCGTTGTCGCTCATCAGCTTCTACTTCCTTTCCGGCGGGTCTTTTCGCCGTTCAAGACGCGCAGGCCCTTCAACCTTGCCGCCTCCTCTACAACACGTTGGGCCAAACCTCCAGCGTGCAGTGCCGCGTGCACTGCAGTTTGTCGCCCAAAAGCCCGCCCCAGTTCTTCTGCTGTCAGCCAGCCGATGAAAGAACCGCCATAAGGCGTGCTCAATTTCGATTTTCCACGCTCTGATCCATCACTTGCCTGGATCAGAATTTCGGCCTCGTCCTTGGCAAGCCAATCCTTGACCTTTTCATACCCCGACACCGCGTGCCCGCCTTTGCGGGCAAGGCTGATCAGGTTCACAACACGCGCGGCCAACTGCCGTTCGACAAATGCGGGCAGATCATCGGGCACCTTGACCGCCTGTTTCGCCGCGCGAGAGAACAGGCCCTTGCCCGCCGCCTTGGCCAGTGCCGCCGGATCCGCCGAGACCCAGATACCACGACCCGGCAGTTTGCCCGCGATGTCGGGGGCGATCTGCCCGTCGGGTCCGACCACGAAGCGGATCAGCCCCGACACAGGCCGTACGTCACCCGTGGCAATGCACTTGCGTTCGGGACCATCCGCGCGGTCCTTGGGTTGCCCAGCGCGACCCATCAGGTGCCTCTCGGGGCCTGACGGATCAGGCCCCGGCCTCCTCGGATGCGAAGACGGTTTCGGCCTCGTCGGCCTCGACCTCTTCTTCGGGTTCCAGCTCGGACGGATCGACCCAACCCAGCATGACACGTGCGGTCATGACCATGTTCTGGGCCTCGTCCAGCGAAACGTCGAAGGGTTCAAGCAGGCCTTCGTCCTTGACGCGTTCGCCATCGACAGTCGTCCAGCCGCCGGCAAGCTCCCAGTCGGCGCAGGTGGCGAAATCTTCCAGCGTTTTGACGCCATCTTCGGCCAGTGCCTGTACCATCTGGGGTGTCAGGCCCTCGAAATCAATAAGGCTGTCCTCGGCCCCCAGTTCACGGGCCTTTTCAAGCGCTGCGGTGGCCTGCGCTTCGATCACGTCACGGGCGCGGGCCTGCAATTCGTTGGCCGTGTCCTCATCCACACCGTCAATCACCAGCAGCTCGTCGATCTCGACGTAAGCCACCTCTTCGAGGTTGGTGAACCCTTCGGAGACCAGAAGCTGGGCAAAGAATTCATCAAGGTCCAGGGTATCCATGAACAGCTTGGTGCGGGTTTCGAACTCTTTCTGGCGGCGCTCGGAATCTTCGGCCTCGGTCATGATGTCGATGTCGAGATTGGTCAACTGGCTGGCCAGGCGCACGTTCTGGCCCCGGCGACCGATGGCCAGCGAAAGCTGTTCTTCGGGCACGACCACCTCGATACGCTCGGCTTCTTCGTCCAGAACCACCTTGGCGACCTCGGCAGGTTGCAGGGCGTTCACAAGGAAGGTCGGCTGATCTTCGTTCCAGGGGATGATGTCGATCTTTTCGCCCTGAAGCTCGTTCACCACGGCCTGCACGCGGCTGCCGCGCATACCCACGCAGGCGCCCACCGGGTCAATCGAGCCGTCGTGCGAAATGACGGCAATCTTGGCGCGGCTGCCCGGATCGCGGGCCACGGCCTTGATCTCGATGATGCCGTCATAGATTTCCGGCACTTCCATCTTGAACAGTTCGGCCATGAATTCCGGCGCGGTGCGGCTCAGGAAAATCTGCGGGCCGCGGGCCTCGCGGCGCACGTCCTTGATGTAGCAGCGGATACGATCGTTCGGGCGATAGCTTTCGCGGCCGATTTTCTCGTTCCGGCGCAGGATGGCTTCGCCACGGCCCACATCGACGATGACGTTGCCGTATTCCTCGCGCTTGACCACGCCGTTGATGATGGTGCCGACACGATCCTGGAATTCTTCGAACTGGCGGTCACGCTCGGCCTCGCGGACCTTTTGCAGGATCACCTGCTTGGCCGATTGCGCGGCGATCCGGCCCATATCGACGGGCGGCACTTCTTCGACGAACTGATCGCCGACCTTGGGATCGTCGAGGTATTGCTTGGCCTGTTCGACGGTCATCTCGGCCTGATAATTCTCAACCTCGTCATCCTCGACCACGGTGCGCACGCGGGTAAAGGTGGCGCGGCCTGTCTTGCGGTCGATGCTGACGTGAATATCCATCTCGGCGCCGTAGCGGGATTTCGCGGCGCGGGCGAGGCTTTCTTCCATCGCTTCGATGACGAGCGACGGATCGATCATCTTTTCGCGGGCCACGGCCTCGGCGGTTTGCAACAGCTCAAGCTGGTTTGCAGAGGTAATTGCCATTTTCAGTCCTCCTCAGACTCGGACCCTGCGGTCTCGATCTCGTCAAATTGGTCTTCGTTCAAAGTGCCGGCTTCCTTGCGGGCCTTCAGCATGTCCTTGATCAGTTCGTCGGTCAGCACCAGCTTGGCGTCGGCCAGCCAATCGAATTGCAGGCCGACGGTGCCTTCCTCGATGTTGATCAGCACGTCACTGTCTTCGACCCCGGCCAGAACGCCCTTGAAGCGCTTGCGCCCGTCGATCATCTCGGATGTTTCCAGCTTGGCCTCGTAGCCCTCGAACTCTTCGAAATCCTTGAGGCGGGTCAGGGGCCGGTCGATCCCGGGGCTGGAGACCTCCAGCGTATAGGCATCGGTCAGCGGGTCTTCGACATCCAGAACCGCGCTGACGGCGTTGGAGATATCGGCACAATCATCCACCTCGATACCGCCCTCGGGCTTCTCGGCCATGATCTGAAGCGTGTTGGTCTTGCCACCCATCAGGCGCACGCGCACCAGTTCATACCCCAAGTCCTCGATGACAGGGGTGATGATCTCGGCCATGCGGCGATCAATGGCTGTCTTGGCGATCAGGTCGTTGCTCATCAGTCTTTCAAACACAAAAAAACGGGCGCGCGGCCCGTCGATATTTCCCGGTGGAGCGCCGGGTTTGGACCCCAACGCGCCGCTGTTGAAAAGGGATATACGCCTTGCCGGGTGAGTCTGCAAGGGGCCTATTTTTTCCCACGCGTTTTCGGCAACGATTTTGCCTGTTTGGCCAGTTCCGAAATCTTCTGGTCTGCCTCTTGATGACGCTCCAGCTTTTTTACTTCCTTGAACTTCTCGTACTCCGTATGTGCCTTTGAATCCGCGATGGTCTTTTTGACGCGCCCACCATCGCGCAACACCACCCGCCCAAGATTGGATAGCTGCTGATCCAAGAGTTTTTCGGCATCTGACATAACGATCAGTCGACCTAGGTCCAGTTGGTCTTCGAAAATATCCAGCAAGATGGTTGTCAGACGGTTCAGCTCTTTCAGTTCAACCTTGGTCAGGTAGTTTTTCGAAACTGTGGTGTCGGCCTTGCGAATATTGTCGTTCGGCCATGTTTGCAGGCCCATGTTTGGCTCCGAGCTATCCGCCCGCGAGTGTACGACTTCGGCTGGTGTCATCGACACAACGGCATGGATCAGTTTGGCCTGCGTATGTTGATAGAATTGCTGGGCAACTGTCGATCCAGGCTCGTAATCCTGACACATTGCACAAATATTTTTCAGTTCTCTGAAAACATTGGCTTCGTCGGACCGGATGTCGCGAATGATCTCGCGCAGTTCACGAACCCGGTCGGCGTTTTCAGGGTCTTTCAGCCGGACCTTGTCTACGACAAAGCCGCTTTTTGCATATTGGACCAAAACACTTGTTGCCCAGCGCCTGAACGTGGTGGCTTGAACAGAGGACACCCGATAGCCCACCGAAATTATCAGGTCCAAACTGAAGATCGAAACAGGCTTGGCCGATTGAGCAATGTGCATTTTTTGCACATTGCTATTTTCGTCCAGCTCCCCCTCGGCAAAGACATTGCCAATATGTTTGGAAACCACGCTGCGATCGCGGCCAAAAAGCTCTGCAATTTGTGCCTGGGTCATCCAAAGCGTGTCGCCTGCAAATTTGATATCGAGGCGCATCCCGTCTTGTGAGCCATAGACCAAAAACCGGTCACCGGTTTCGCCATCTTCAACCAATTGAATTGGTTGTACATCCGTTTCTTTCATATGAAAGCACCTCAAGAACCCCGGAACATTCTAGCAACATTTAGATTGATGAAAAGATCGAAAGGTTGAAACTGCATCGACGTTGTGCAGGCGAGGTTTCCGGCGGCCTAACCGCCACGCCCCAAACGGTTCATGACCTTGACAAGTTCCGAGCTGATTCCCGGTTCGGACAGGGCATGGCCGGCCACGGGGATCATGCGCAGGCTGGCTTTGGGCCAATGCTGTGCCAGGCGCCACGCCGAGGCGGGCGGGCAGATCATATCGTAGCGGCCTTGCACGATCGTGCCCGGGATATGGGCGATCTTGTGCATATCCTCGTGGATTTGCCCATCGCGTTCGAGGAACCCGCCATTGAGGAAATAGTGGTTCTCCAGCCGCGCGAAAGCATGGGCATATTCGGCGGGGCTGTCGATTGTGGCGCCGTTGGAATGCACCGTGGCCAGCGCGTTTTCCCAGGCCGACCACGCCTTGGCATGGCGGATTTCCTCGAGGCGGTTGCCGGAAAAGAGGCGTCGGTGATAGGCGGCGATCATATCGTCGCGCTCGTCTTCCGGGATCAACTCGCAAAACCGCGCCCATGTTTCGGGCCAGAATCGCCCGGCCCCGCCGCCATAGAACCAGTCCAGCTCGGCCTGCGTCATGGTAAAGACCCCGCGCAGCACCAGATGCCGCACCGGGCCGGGATGCGCCTGCGCATAGACCAGGGCAAGCGTTGCCCCCCAACTGCCGCCGAAAACGATCCAGTCATCTATTTTCAGGGTTTTGCGGATGCGTTCGATATCCGCGACCAGATCCCAGGTGGTATTCGCCTCGACGCTGGCATGCGGTTTGGAGCGGCCACAGCCGCGTTGATCGAACAGGATGATTCGATAGACGTTGGGATCAAAATAGCGCCGCATCGCCGGGCTGCATCCGCCGCCCGGACCGCCATGCAGCACGACCACGGGCACGCCATCGGTGCGACCCGATTGTTCAACATACACTTCGTGACCATCGCCCACATCCAACATACACCGATCAAAAGGCTCGATCGGGGGGTAAAGATACTGGACTGCGCTCTTTTGGCCTGAGAATTTATCCATGACCGTCCTATATAAAGGGGCCGGACCACATGAGCATATGGAGAGCAGAATGCAAGCCGCTCAAACCACGATCGACCCAACCGAGGTTGCCAAATTCGAGGCCATGGCCGCCGAATGGTGGGACCCCAACGGCAAATTCAAGCCGCTGCACATGCTCAACCCCTGTCGTCTGGACTATATCACATCACAGATCGCTGCCGAGTTCGAGCGTGACTTGACCGGCGAAAAACCGTTCACCGGCCTGCGCATTCTCGATATCGGCTGTGGCGGTGGGTTGCTGTCAGAGCCGATGGCGCGGCTTGGGGCCGAGGTGGTGGGCGCCGATGCCGCCGAACGCAATATCCCGGTGGCGCAAGTTCATGCCGAACAATCCGGCCTGACCATTGATTACCGTCACACCACGGCCGAAGCCATGGCCGAGGCCGGTGAACGATTTGACGTGGTGTTGAACATGGAGGTGGTGGAACATGTGGCCGACCCGCTGGCCTACCTGACCGCCTGTCAGACGCTTTTGAAGCCCGGTGGGCTGCATATCTGTTCCACGATCAACCGCAACGCCAAGAGTTTTGCCATGGCCATCGTGGGCGCGGAATATGTTATGCGGTGGCTTCCCAAGGGCACCCATGAATGGAACAAGTTCATCACGCCGGATGAGCTTTATTCACTGATCGAGAACGCGGGCCTGACACCGGTGGATCGCAAGGGGTTCGTCTTTAACCCTGTGACATGGCAATGGTCTTTGTCGTCCAAGGATCTTAGCGTCAACTACGTCACCGCCAGTGTGAAACCAGCCTAAAGCGTTCCGCCTTTAACCTGATGCATCAGCGAAAGGCGGAACGCGTGCAACGATTGAGCGGAGCACTGCGTTTCGCGAAACGCTTTAGTCGGTTTCCAGCTTCGCGCGCAACTCTCGCAACACGGGCAGCGTGGTGCGCACCTTGTCTTCGCCCACTTCGCGGACAAGTTCGGTAATCATCGGGGTAATTGCCGCAATGGCCGCTTCGCGGGCCTGCCGTCCTGCGGGGCTGATCGCCACCATCTTGCGGCGGGCATCGTCCCAATCGGGGCGGATATGCACGTAGCCCGCCCATTCCAGTTTATTCAGGGTGTTGGTCATTGCGCCGCGGGTGACGTGAAAACTTTTGGCCAATTGTGCCGGGCTGCGTTCGCCGCCCGCGCGGGCCAGTTGGTTGAGCACCGAAAAATGCGAAATTTCCATGCCTTTGGGCAACACACGGCTAAGCCGGTTCCTGATCAATTGCTCATCTGCCAGAATCTCGCTGAACAAGGCGACGGCAAGGGAATTGATCGAAGAGTCATTCATTCACGGACCATGGAATTGCGGGGCTTGTTGCAACGACGGGATGCGTTGACGAGCTTGTGCCACTTTACCTAGGTCAAGATCAACGTAAATGACACCCGGATCGGTGCCGCCCTCGGCAATCACCTCGCCCCACGGGGCCACGGCCATGGAATAACCATAGGTTTCGCGAGACTTGCCCCGACTGGCCTTATGCGTCCCGGTTTGCGCCGGGGCCAAGACGTAAGCGCCGGTTTCAATCGCCCGGGCGCGCAGCAATACCTCCCAATGCGCCGCCCCCGTCACCGGGGAAAAGGCCGATGGTACAGTAAGTATGTCAGCCCCGGCTTGGGCAAGGGCGCGGTAGAGGTAGGGAAAGCGGATGTCGTAACAGACGGTCATGCCGATGGGCGCGAAATCCGTTTGCGCCAATATCGCCGCCTGCCCCGGCCTGTATCCTGCGGATTCGCGGTAGGTTTCAGCCTCGGACACCTGCACGTCGAACATATGGATCTTGTCATACCGCGCGGCGATCTGACCCTTGGGATCAATCAGGAAAGACCGGTTGGCAAAGCGCCCGTCGGCATCGTCGGTCTTGAGTGCAAGCGAGCCGATGAGAAGCCAAACCCTGTGCTGTCTGGCCCGGTCGCGCAGACCCGCAAGGGTTGGATCATCGGCCTCGTGATGCAGCACGTCCTTTTGACGTGTGCGACTGGCCGAGACACAATTTGTCACCTCGGGCGTCAGGATGAACCCCGCGCCGCCCTTGGCGGCCTGATCCACGTAATCGCAGGTGGCCGGCAGGTTTTCTGCCGGATCATCGGTGCTGTTCAATTGTATCAGGGCCGCTTTCATCGCTTCTATCCTTGCAAGAGCGGGTCCAGCTTTCCGGCCCGTTCAAGCGCGTGAAGCTCATCACAGCCGCCGACATGGGTGTCGCCGATGAAGATTTGCGGCACGGTGCGCCCGCCGTTGGCCCTTTGGATCATCTCGGGCTTGCGGTTTGGATCGGTCAGCACGTCGATTTCCGAAAAGTTCACGCCCTTTTGCTTCAACAGGCGCTTGGCCGCGTGGCAAAAGCCGCAAAGCGGCGAGGTATAGATTTCAACAGGTTGCATTCGTTCGTTCCCCTTACTCTTTGCAGGGAACTTAGGCGTCCTTGGCGACGCGTGCCAGTGTCAGAACGTTCACAGTGGCGGCACCGCCGGAAAGACAGGCCTGCGCCGCCGCCGAAAGGGTGGCCCCGGATGTCATGACATCGTCCACGATCAGCACCTTGCGCGCCGCCATCCGGTGGCGGCGCCGGGGATGCGGCGCGATGGCCTGACCGACCGTGGCATGGCGTGCGTCAAAGCCCAGCCCCTCGAGGCTTTGGGTTCGGCGGCGACGGATCAAGAGATCGGGGCAATACTCAAGGCCCAACTCGCGCGACAAAGCCTCGGCCAGCAGGGCGGCCTGGTTGAACCGGCGTTTTAGCATGCGGGTCCAGTGCAGGGGGACCGGGGCGACCACCATGCGCCTGTCGAACAACGGTGCAGCCGCCCGCGCCATCCAAAGCGCCGCAGGCCGCACGATATCGTGGCGATCCCCGTGTTTGAGCGAGAGAACGAGTTTGCGCCCGTGGTCCTTGTAAAGAAGCGCGGCACGGCCCCTTTCCCAGGGCCGGGCAAACCGCAGGCAATCGTCGCAATATTCGGCCTCTCCTTGATCGTCGCCGGGCAAGGGCACGCCGCAGGCATCGCAACACAGGCCCGAGATAAAGGGCGTTTCGCGCCAACAGGGGCCGCAAAGGCCGAAATCGCTGTCCACATGATCGCCGCAGAGGGTACAGCGTGGCGGATAAACCAAGCGCAAGGCGGTTTGAAAAGCCCGCGCGCTCATCCTATTGTTCCTTGCATGAATACCTCCCTCACCGACCGCCCTGCCCTGCTTCGCAACCGTGCCCGTGCCATGGCGGCACCGGCCCTCTTTCTGCACGAAGCGGCGGCGGATGAGATCAAGGATCGGCTGGGGATGGTTAATAAATCCTTTAACGCGCCCGCCGTGGTAAGCGGTTTTTCCGATACGTGGCAGGAATGGTTCCCCGATGCGACCTGTGTTGCCGATGAAGATACCTTGGCCCTTGAAGAAGGTGCGCATGATCTGGTGATCCATGCCATGTGCCTGCATTGGGCCAATGACCCGGTTGGCCAACTGATTCAGGCGCGGCGGGCCTTGAGGCCAGACGGTTTGTTTCTGGGCATCTTCTTTGGCGGTGAAACCCTGCATGAATTACGCGCGTCATTGGCGCAGGCAGAGGTGGACATGACGGGCGGCCTGTCGCCTCGTGTGGCGCCCATGGGTGAAATCCGCGATCTTGGCGCGCTGTTGCAACGGGCCGGTTTTGCCCTTCCGGTGGCGGATTACCTGCCGCTGAAAACCAGTTACGAGTCGCCCTTGCACCTGATGCGGGAATTGCGGGCCATGGGCGAAGCCTCGGCCCTGGCCGCACGACCACGGCATGCCACCCGGCGCAGTGTGATCCTGCGTGCCTGGGAGCTTTATACCGAGACCTTCGGCACCGATGACGGGCGGGTGCCTGCCAGTTTCGACTTGATGGTCCTGACGGGCTGGGCCCCGGACGAAAGCCAACCCCAACCCCTGCGCCCCGGATCGGCCACGGCGCGCTTGGCCGATGCGCTTGGGACGACTGAAAGCCCTTTGAAAGATTGACGGCAGGAACAGAGCCGTTATCTCACACAATGAAACATGAATATAAAAACGAGATTGCCCATGCAGGACGCTAGCCCGACTTCGAAAGTTCCCGAGCACGCCAATGCCGATCATCCCGCGATTCCCAAGGCGAAAACCGGGGTTCTTCTGGCCAATCTCGGCACGCCGGACCACTACGATTATTGGCCGATGCGCCGGTATCTGAACGAATTCCTGTCGGATCGCCGGGTGATTGATTACAGCCCTTGGAAATGGCAGCCGTTATTACAATTGATCATTCTGACCAAGCGCCCCTTTTCCAGCGGCGAGGCCTATAAATCCATCTGGAACGAGGACAGGAACGAAAGCCCGTTGATGACCATCACGCGGGATCAGACCGCCAAGATGGCCGAGCATATGAAAGATCGGTATGGCGATCAGGTCATGGTGGATTTCTGCATGCGCTATGGCAATCCTTCGACCAAGTCGAAGGTGCGCGAGATGGTCAAGGCCGGCTGTACCCGGATCCTGTTTTTCCCGCTTTACCCGCATTATGCAGGGGCCACATCGGCCACGGCGAACGATCAGTTTTTCCGCGCCTTGATGGATGAAACCTGGCAGCCGACCGCACGTGTAGTGGAGCCCTATTTCGAGAATCCTGCCTATATCGAGGCCCTGGCGCAATCGGTTGAGAAAGCCTATGCCGATGTAAAAGAGCGGCCCGATATCCTTGTGGTCAGCTATCACGGCATGCCCAAGCGTTACCTGATGCAGGGCGATCCGTACCATTGCCAATGCCAGAAAACCACGCGCCTGTTGAAAGAGCGGCTTGGCTGGGACGACACGCAGATCACCACGACATTCCAGTCGGTTTTCGGCCCCGAAGAGTGGTTAAAGCCCTACACGGTGGATCACGTGGCCGATCTGGCCCGTGAGGGTAAAAAGAAGATCGCCGTGATGGCGCCTGCGTTTTCGGCCGATTGCATCGAAACGCTGGAAGAGATCAACGAGGAAATTCGCGAAAGCTTTGAGGAAGCGGGGGGTGAGCAGTTCACCTATATTCCGTGCCTCAATGACGACGAGGCCCATATGAAGGCCTTGGCCGGTGTTGTCGAAAACAACCTGAAAGGCTGGCTGGATTAAGCAGAAGCGTCATAGGGCATAAAAAAAGGCAGTGGTCAGACCACTGCCTTTTCTTTTGTTTGTCGGGCGACCGAATTAGTCGGCTGCGACAACTGCTGCAACGATGGCCAGCAGCACCAGCGGAACCCAAACGCCAGCTGCGGACGAGCTTGCGGTGGTTTCTTCAACAACGACGGGTGCTTCCATTACGGGCTCTTCAATGGTGCCAGCAGAAGCGGTCGAAGCGGCGGCTGTCAGGGCAGCGGCGAGAACGAGTTTTTTCATAGTATCCTCCAGATGTTGGCCTGCCGTCATGAAAGCGACGACAAGCACCCAAGACTTACCTCGTGGCGTTTTCTAAGCAGCAATCCGGAGCGATTGCAAACTCATCTTGCAACATCTGGAGCATGATCAGACCAAATTTCGTCAAATTAGCAACACTTGGGTGCCGACTTTGGCCATCGCGAAAAGCTCGGCGATATGTTCGTTGTAGAGACCGATGCAGCCATTCGACGAACGACGCCCGATTTTGCGCGTGTCATGGGTGCCGTGAATCCGGTAATAGGTCCAGCTTAGGTAAAGCGCATGGGTACCAAGCGGGTTATCCGGGCCAGGCGGAACGTAGGGCGGCCAATCGGGGTTTCGCTTGAGCATCGAGGGTGTCGGACGCCAATCGGGGCCTTCGACCTTGCGAATGACGCGGGTCCGGCCACGGCGTGTCAGATCCTCGGTCAGCGGAACGCTGGAGGGATACAGCTTGTAGGTTTCGCCATCTTCCGACCAGTAATGCAGCGCGCGTGAATCGATATCCACGAGAATCGCACCGTTTTTCAGGTTCGAGAAATAGGGCTGCCAGTCCAGCGTGCGGAAGCTGGAAATATTGCGGCGCACGGTGGTGGTAACATCGCGCTCAATCTCAACGGTATCTTCGCCGGTGACACTTTGAGCGAGGGCAGGCGTGCCGACAGCGGCCGCCGTTGCCGCCATAAAGGCCCGTCGGCTCATGCCATTTGAATACTTGATGGCCATGGTCGAACTCCAATCTTGGCTATCTCACTTGGCGCTCAATATATGGCGCGAATGTCGCAGTCGCAATTCAAAGAAACGTCAATTGGCAAAGTCACGCAGATGTGGGTTTGAATCGCCACGACGCTTTGGTTACTTCTGGGGCGCACGAAACAAAACGGGTGGCAGGCTATTATGACACGTATTTTCGGACTTCTTCTTTCGGCGCTGATGGTGCTTTCGGCCTGCGCCACCACCCCACCTGAACCCACACTTGGGCCCGATGGCAAACCTTTGCCCAAGGTATACCGCATCCGGTCCGGGGATACGGCAAAGATTCAATACCGCATGTTGGATTCGGTCAATGCCCTGCGCGAAGCGGCAGGTGTTCCATCGGTTCAGTTGAATGCCAAACTCAATGCCGCCGCCGCCACCCATTCGCGCGATATGTCGATGCAGAATCGTCCGTGGCATTTCGGATCAGACGGATCGTCACCGATCGACCGTGTACGCCGTGTCGGATACTCGGGGCAGCTTGTGGGCGAAACGATTTCGGAAACCTACGAGACCGAAACCGAAACCCTGGCCGCGTGGATGGAGCAGGAAACGACCCGTAATGTCATATTGTCGCCGGACGCGCGAAACCTTGGGTTCGCGTGGCTTCAGGAGGACAACGGGAAAATCTGGTGGACAATGGTTCTGGGCAATTAACCACGAAGGTCACGGATAGATGGTGATGGGCGTGCCGTTTTTCACCATCGCGTAGATATCTTCGATCTCGCGGTTTTTGACCGAAATACACCCGGCAGTCCAATCAGGGTCGGACCGTTCCAGGAAGCCCTTTGCATTGGGCTGTCCGTGAATGAAAATATCGCCCCCCGGGCTTTTGCCTTGTGACGTTGCAAAGGCGATATCCTTGGGATTGGGATAGGAAATGCCGACCGAAAGGTGGAATTCGCTGTTGGGATTGCGGCGGTCGATGACATAACTGCCTTCGGGGGTTTTCCCATCGCCTTCAAATTGCTTGTGCCCGGACGGGGCGAACCCAAGGTCGATGTCGTAATTCTTGAGAACCCGGTTGTGGTGCAAGAGGAACATTTGACGCTCGCCCTTGTCGATGATGACCTGCGTGACCTCGGGGCCATTGTAGGTTTTGAATTTTGAGCTACAGGCGGCAAGGCCAAGGCACAAAACACCCGCCAAAACCAGTTTCACTATCCGCATATCGTCAATCCGTTGTCCCGTTCCATACTGATTCTAACCCGCCGGTCGCGAAATCGAAAACAAAAATCGCGTCCCGAATCAGCCTCGGTGAAAGGCAGCCACCAATTCGACATGTGCCGACCAGCGGAATTGATCGACAACCTGCACTGGCCCCATTTCAAACCCCGCATCCAGCAACCTGCGCGCATCACGGGCAAAGCTTGCAGGGCTGCACGAGACATAGGCAATGACCGGTATATCGGATTGGCATAGCTCGGAGATTTGTGCCTCGGCACCGGCGCGCGGGGGGTCGATGACCGCAGCCTGGAATTTGCCAAGTTCATCGGGCATCAAGGGCCTGCGGAACAAATCCCGTGCTTCATGGGTAACGGCCTTGAGGCCCGCGCCATGCCGCCAACCCGCATCCAAGGCCGCCATCATGGCGGGGTCCCCTTCAACGGCGTGCACTTCGGCGTCTTGGGCCAGCGGCAAGGCAAAGGTACCGGTGCCTGCGAAAAGATCGACGACGCGCTTGGCCCCTTGGGTGATGCGCTTGACCTCATCCCTGAGTTTGGTTTCGCCATCCAGCGTTGCCTGCAAGAACGCGCCGGGCGGGGGAACAACCTTTACCCCGTCGAAATCCTGTTCGGGCGGCAGGCGGGTGGCGATGACTTCATCCTCCCAGGCAAGGCGCGCCAGATCATGCGCCTCGGCCAGCTGTGCCAATTCCATGCGAAGCGGCCCATCCAAGGGTTTACCGCCGCGCACCGCCACATCCAGGCCGTTGCCGGACAATGTAATCGCCACATCAAGGCTGTGTTTGCGGCTGGCCCCGGCCACGGCAAGTGCCTCGGCCACCGGGCGGGCGGCCAAAAGATCCGGGTGCAGAAGCTGACAATCGGGGATTTCGACAATCACGTCCGAGGCCTTGGCATGAAAGCCCGCCATGGCCCCCTTTTTCGTGCGGCGCGCGGCAAAGGTGGCGCGGCGGCGCGATTGCGGCGGTGACACATGGATCGGGGCAAAGGCGGCCTCAATCCCTTGGGCTGTCAGGGCCGTGCGCACGACATCCACTTTCCAATCGGCAAGATAGGCGTCCGAGGCATGTTGAAGCTGACATCCGCCACAGGATTTGAAGTGCCGGCAGGGCGGTGAGACACGGTGTTCCGACGGGGTTACGATTTTCACATCGCGCAGCTGATCCCCCTCACGCCGGGCTTGCACCACCTCGCCCGGAAGAGTCAGCGGCGCAAAGAGGGGGCCTTCGGCGATGCCGTCGCCCAGATGGCCCAAACGTATGATCTGGTAGTTTTCCATCGCCCTATTCCGCCAAAAGATCGTCGCGGGTCAAACGAAACCCGGATTCGATCCAACGCTTTTCCAGTGCCTTCAGTCGCCTGCCCAATTCCGGGCCTTGGTACCTTGGCATAAGATCGCCTGCCTTGAGGGGGAACGTGGCCGCCGCGCCATCGCGGATTTGCCCAAGGTCCGAATTATCCCATGGCTGTTCCAACAGTGCCGCGCGCAAAAGCAAGATATCGCATGCATCAGCTTTGCCGAAGCGATAGCCCAGTTCGGCAGGCCCGCGCATATCCGCCGCCTCGGTGCGTAACAGGTCGGCGCGACGTGCCTGTGATTTGCTCAGGCGCAAACGCTCTTGCAGATGATCCCCGCCCAGCGCGGCAAGGCGGCGCATGCCGTCGGGTGCGGCGGAAATCATGCGTTCCAAATGCACCAAAGGCGCAAGGGCACGATCATCCGCCCCCGGAAGCACCATGTTCAAGACACCAGTGGCCCGCATGGCGGCAACGGCGGGGGCGGGATCGGCGGCGGACAAAAGCTTGACGATCTCGGCCCCGACCCGTTCTTTCGAAAGCCCCGAAAGCCCATCGAGATGCGTGGCAATGGCGCCGATACCTTCAGGGTCCAAGCCGGCATCGGGATCACCATACCAGGCATGAAACCGAAAGAAGCGCAGGATGCGAAGGTAATCTTCGCGAATTCGCTGGTCGGGGTTTTCGATGAACCGGACACGCCGCGCCTTCAGGTCATCCAACCCCCCCAAAGGGTCGATCACAGACCCGTCGGAACGCGCATAAAGCGCGTTCATGGTAAAATCGCGGCGCCGCGCATCTTGGGCAACATCCGTGGAAAACGCCACGGTCGCGTGACGCCCGAAGGTTTCCACATCTTCGCGGAACGTTGTCACCTCATGCGGCAAGCCATCGGAAACAACGGTGATCGTGCCATGATCAATCCCGGTTGGAACGGGTTTGAGGCCCGCGTGTTCGGCAAGCTGAACCACCTTTTCCGGCGTGGCATCGGTGGCGATGTCGATGTCAGCCACCGGCGCACCAAGCAACGCGTTACGCACGCATCCCCCGACGAAAAGCGCCTGATACCCGGCGATTTCCAGCATCTGGCAGACCGCTTGGGTGGGTTTGGCCAATATCCAATCACCGGTGATTTTCATGTCGCCCTCGCCGCATCCGCCAAGGAACGCAGGATACGCGCAGTTGCCCCCCAGATGTAATAGGGCCCGAAAGGAACGGTGTAGTAGAGCCGCGAACGCCCGCGCCACCGGCGCGATTCAACGGTAAAGTTCTCCGGGCGCAAAAGATGCGACAGGGGAACGGTAAACACCTCTTCGACTTCGCCGGGTTCAGGGATGGGATTGAAGGCGGCATGCACACGGGCCACCACCGGGGTTACGGTGAAGCTGGTCACGGTTTCATGGCTGGGAAGCGTGCCCATGACATCGACATTGTCAGGTTCAAGACCGATTTCTTCCCATGCCTCCCGCAGGGCGGCGGCCGTCACATCGGCATCGCCCTTGTCCTGCTTACCGCCCGGAAAGGCAATCTGCCCCGGGTGGTGCTTGAGCGCCGAAGACCGTTTCGTCAGGTAAACCTGTGGGCCTGTCTTGGCTTCGGCAATCGCGACAAGAACGCCCGCAGGCCGAAGCGTCCGGCCCTCGGGCAGCACGATATCGGGGTTCAGATCATAGTCCGAGGTATCAAGGCGCGCCTTTTCCAAGGCGCGCTTCACGTTTGTGATCAGGTCAGCCATCATCACCCGGCGGATTTCCCGCATCGAAGCCCAATGTGCTGGGGTCCATCCGGTAATGCGCCCCGCAGAACTGGCAATCGGCGGTCAGCACGCCTTCGTCCGTGGTCATCTTCTCGATGTCCTTGGCCGAGTAGATCGACAGGCTGTTGCGAACCCGCTCTTCCGAGCAGGTACAGCCAAAGCGCACGGGTTGCATATCAAAGACGCGCGGGGCTTCTTCGTGGAAAAGGCGCACGAGAAGGTCAGTGGGCGCGACGGAAGGGCCGATCAGTTCAAGATCGTCCACCGTATCAAGAAGCATGTTGGCGCGGTTCCAGTTCTCGGCGTCATCGCCATCGACCACATCCGTTGCGGTCAAAAGGCCTTCTTCACCCGACCCGCCCCCTTGGGCGAAGGGCGAGGCCTTGGGCATGTGTTGCAGCATGACGCCACCCGCGCGCCAATGTTCCTGCCCGCCTGCCTCGGTCGATTTGCCGAAGGACAGCGAGAACCGCGTTGGCAGTTGTTCGGACTGCGCAAAGTAGGATTCGGCGCAGGCGCTTAGCCCATCCGCCGTGAGCGGCGTAATGCCCTGATAGGGCGTGGTGCCTTCGCCCTGATCCATCAACACGGCGAAATACCCTTCGCCCACCTGATCGAAAGGCGCGCCCGAGATCCGGTCAGGGTCAAAACTGGCGTAGGCGCGGATGCGCGCGGGCTCTCCTTCGGCCTCGGGCGCGTAGTAATCGGTGGCGATCATGCGCACCGGGCCATTCGATTGCACCTGCAAAGACAGCTTCCAGCGCAGTTTGATGGTTTGTCCGATCAAAGCCGTCAGCAGAGCCATTTCGGCGACCAGGGCCTCAACCGGGGCGGGGTAGTCGTGCTGCTTGAGGATGCCGTCAAGCACACCATCAAGACGCGCGACGCGTCCGCGAATATCCGCATTGTCCAGCTGGAACGGCAGGATCGTGTCGTCCCAAGCGATTTTTTGTCCGAGAGTCATGGGGTTTCCTTGTCTGCCGGAAGTTGGCATATCGCGTCTATATATGACCATCAAGGCAAGGTCCAAGGGGGAGGTGTGGCATGATCCGGCGCTTTGGCGAGGCACCCCGTTCAGATGTGCGATATACGCGGCGGCCAGGCGTCTATGCGATATTGCCAAAAGGCAGGCAGCTTTTATTGACGCATCAGGCCGCGCCAATCCCGGAGTTGCAGTTGCCCGGTGGAGGCGTGGACCCCGGCGAGGGGCCAATCCGGGCGCTGCATCGGGAGGTCTTCGAAGAAACCGGGTGGAAGATTGCGGCGCCGCGCCGTTTGGGGGCCTTTCGGCGGTTCACCTATATGCCGGAATACGACCTGTGGGCCGAAAAGCTTTGCGTGATCTACATGGCCTGGCCCGTGCGCCCGCTTGGCCCGCCATCCGAAAGCGGCCATACCGCCGTTTGGGCCGACCCGAAAATCGCCGCCCGCGATTTGGGCAACTCGGGCGACAGGCATTTCGTCAGCCAACTATTGGGCTTGGCTTGAATTCCAAAAGGACGGCCGAAACATCATCAGTGAAATCGTCGGTCTGCGCATGTTCCACCAGCTTCCAGACAAGCGATTCAAGGCATGCGGTGCCGCGTGTCTGGCGCAACTCTTCAAGGATGCGGCAAAGCCCGCGATCATCCAGCAAGGTGCCCTCCGGATCGGCACATTCGACAACCCCGTCGGAATGGATCATAAGCCGGTCCCCGGGTGACATTGTCACCTCGAAATCCTGATACTCGGCCCCGTCGATCAACCCGACAGGCAAGCCGCCGATACCGATCATCTCGACCTGTCCGGAGGCACGTTGCAACGCCGGATAGGGATGGCCCGCCTGCGCCATTTTCACCTTGCCCGTCGACATGTTCACATCTGCCAGAAGCAGGGTGAAGTAATGCTCGGTCTCCATTTCATTGAGGATCACTTGATTGAGGGCGGCGATGGTTTCCCCCGGGGGTTTTGGGGCAAACTCCCCATTCGGCATGCGGTAAAGCGCCACGTTCTGGTCGGGAGTCACGGCAGAGAGATATCCCGCCAAACGCGCCGTCATCAAGGCAGAGCTGATTCCATGGCCCGACACGTCGATTCCGTAAAGGCCGACGCGCGTTGCGCTGATTGGGAAAAATCCGACAAGATCGCCTCCGACATGGCCACGGGAGCGGAGTAGAAGCGAGACCTCGGCCGTGCCAAAATCGCGAGACCTGTCACTGACCAAAGACTGTTGCAGCTTCTTGGCCTCGATCAGGTCACTATCAAGCGCGTCGTAGAGCGATTGCAACTCATCCAGTGTGGATTTGACCAGCCTGTTCTTCTCGGTCAGTTCCCGCTCCATCCTCAGGATACGGTCACCTGCGGCAATGCGGGCGCGGAGTTCAGAGGCATTGACGGGTTTGGTCAAGAAATCATCGGCCCCGGCGTCAAGGCCATGGGCGATGTCTTGCTTTCCGCTTTTGGAGGTCAAAAGGATGAAATAGCCATAGCTTTCGCGCGGCATGGCCCGGAATTCACGGCAAAAGTCCAAACCATCCATACCCGGCATCATCCAGTCGCTCATGACCAGATCGGGGGGATGGTCACGGCAAACATCCAAAGCTTCGAGACCTGATTCCGCCTCGCGCACCGCGAAACCCCAGCGTTGCAGGGACGCACAGAGAATCCGCCTTTGTACGCGGCTATCGTCAACGATCAGAATATTCCGGATCGCGGAATTTCCGTGCCGCGTCGCGATATGTTCTGCGGTTAGACTGCCCACTTGCACCATCCATTCACACCGGGGTGCCCGAAGCATGGCCTATGGTGATTAACCCGTTATGAAGCCTAAAAGTTTATTATTTCCAATTGCTTGCGCTTAGGTTTCATTAACCGGCCGATGCCAGTCTTCACAGGACTAAAGCGGGACGGTGAAGCATGATCGACTGGGCCAGAGTGCGCGAATTACGCGATGAGATCGGTGCCGACAGTTTCGGTGAGGTGGTAGAGCTTTTTCTTGATGAGGTCGAAGCGGAAATTGCGGTTTTGCGCGCAGGTGTCCCGACAGACAATCTTGAGTCGCGCTTGCATTTCCTGAAGGGCAGCGCACTGAACCTCGGGTTTGCCGCGTTTACAGAAAAGTGCCAAGCGGGAGAAACAGCAGCCGCGAACGGGGCAGGGGAAGCCGTTGATGTCATGGATATCCTCGCCAGTTACGATGCTTCGAAAATCGCGTTTTTGGCTGAAATAGAGACGCTGTCAGTGGCCTAGATCAAGAATTCGGCCAGAACCTCGTCATTGGTAATATCGCGATAATCGAATCCAGCAGCTTCAAGCTTGGTCTGAATATGCTCGAAATTCTCGGGCAGGCTGGTTTCGATCCCGATCAGGACCGACCCAAAGTTACGGGCCGATTTCTTGAGGTATTCAAACCGCGCGATATCGTCTTCGGGGCCAAGGATGTTCAGGAAATCCTTCAAGGCACCGGGGCGTTGCGGCATGCGCAGGATGAAGTACTTTTTGACACCCGAATAACGTTGCGCCCGTTCCTTGACTTCGGGCAGGCGTTCGAAATCGAAATTGCCGCCGGATGTCACGCAAACCACTGATTTTCCGCGAATTTCCTGCGCCATGTCCTTCAACGCATCCACCGCGAGCGCGCCAGCGGGTTCAAGAACGATGCCTTCGACATTGAGCATCTCAAGCATCGTGGTGCAAAGCCGATCTTCGTCAATCGCCAACATGCTGGAGGGGTCGATATGCGAAAGGCGCGCAAAGGTCTTGGCCCCGATCTGCGCCACGGCAGCGCCATCGGCGAAATTATCTATATGATTCAAGCGGGTAGGCTGACCCGCCCTGAGAGCCGCCGCCAAGCAGGCGCCGCCCTCGGGCTCGACCAGCGTAAAGGCGGTACGATCCTCAAGATAGCTGCACACACCAGAAGACAGGCCACCGCCACCAACCGGCATGATGATCCGGTCCGGCATGTGAGACATCTGCTTTTCAATCTCGACACCAACCGAGGCCTGACCTTCGATGACATCCTCATCATCGAAGGGGGACAGGAAATGCCCTTTGATTTCAGTGCAATAAGCCTGTGCGGCGGCGAGCGTGTCGTCGAAGTAATCCCCTGTCAGGCGAATTGAGACCGCATCACCCCCGAACTTCTCGGTTTTGCCAACCTTTTGTTGTGGCGTCGTGACAGGCATGAAGATCACACCCTTGACCCCGAAATGCCGGCACATGAAAGCCACGCCCTGGGCATGGTTGCCGGCACTGGCGCAAACAAACCGCGTAGATTCCGGGTTTTTTTCCAGTACCTTACGCATGGCGTTGAAGGCCCCGCGCAGCTTGTAGGACCGCACCGGCGTCAGATCCTCACGCTTGAGCCAGATATCGGCATGATAGCGATCGGACAGATGATCATTGCGTTGCAACGGCGTGAGGTCGAACACGTCGCGCATCGCGGCTTCGGCGGCTTGGGCAAGGGGGCGAAAATCACTCATAACCCCTTGATTGACGGAATGTTTCGCCCGGGGCAAGGCCTCTGGCCAAAACATACATAAGAATACCGCAAACCTGTCTTATCTTGCCCCTGACGCGAAAACCCGATAAGCGCCGGGCGCATATCCGTAGAGAGGGAAAAGTGATGTCCGCGCCCAAGAAAGTCGTACTGGCCTATTCCGGGGGGCTTGATACCTCGATCATTCTGAAATGGTTGCAAACCGAATATGACTGCGAGGTGGTGACCTTTACCGCCGATCTGGGCCAGGGCGAGGAGTTGGAACCCGCGCGCCAAAAGGCGGAACTTCTTGGAATCAAACCAGAAAACATCTTTATCGAAGACATCCGCGAAGAATTCGTCCGCGATTTCGTCTTCCCGATGTTCCGGGCCAATGCGGTGTACGAAGGGCTGTACCTTCTGGGCACCTCGATCGCCAGGCCGTTGATTTCAAAGCGTCTTGTGGAGATCGCGGAAGAGACCGGGGCCGATGCGGTGTCGCATGGCGCGACCGGCAAGGGCAACGATCAGGTGCGGTTCGAACTGGCCGCCTATGCCCTGAACCCCGATATCAAGGTGATCGCGCCGTGGCGCGAGTGGGACCTGTCCAGCCGCACGAAACTTCTTGATTTTGCTGAGAAAAATCAAATTCCCATTGCCAAGGACAAACGCGGCGAAGCGCCGTTTTCGGTGGATGCGAACCTGCTGCACACCTCAAGCGAAGGCAAGGTTCTGGAAGACCCCGCAGAGATGGCGCCGGATTACGTGTATCAGCGGACAGTGCACCCCGAGGATGCACCGAATGAGCCCGAGATCATCGAAGTGGGCTTTGAAAAAGGCGATGCGGTGAGCATCAACGGTGAGGCGCTTAGCCCTGCTAACCTGTTGACAAAGCTGAATGAATTGGGTGGCAAGCATGGTATCGGGCGGCTTGACCTGGTGGAAGGCCGGTTCGTGGGCATGAAGAGCCGCGGGATTTACGAAACCCCCGGTGGCACGATCCTTCTGGAGGCCCATCGCGGAATTGAGCAAATCACGCTGGACCGGGGCGCCGCGCACCTGAAAGATGAGCTGATGCCGCGTTATGCAGAGCTGATCTACAACGGGTTCTGGTACAGCCCCGAACGCGAGATGTTGCAGGCGGCGATTGACGCCTCACAACATCATGTGACCGGGACCGTGAAACTGAAGCTTTACAAAGGCGCGGTCCGGACGGTTGGCCGCTGGTCGGAGCATAGCCTGTATTCCGAAGCGCATGTGACGTTCGAGGACGATGCGGGCGCCTATGATCAGAAGGACGCGGCCGGGTTCATTCAGTTGAACGCGCTGCGCCTGAAGCTTTTGGCAGCGCGGGAGCGTCGGCTGAAGGGATAAACGTACGGGTCGTACGTTTTACCCCCGAGTTTCGTACGAAAATCCGGGGGTGCGGAAAACCTTTCGTACGAGTCGTACGAAATACGACAGACAAGGCCCGGCCCAGCGCCGGGCCTTACGTTTGCGCGCGGCGCATTAATTCAAATGCAAGGATTGGCGGTCTAACCTTCCCCTACGGCGCGGGCCAATAGGACCGGGCGGTCAACACGGCCTGGGCGGCCTGTTCAAATGACTCTTGCGGAAGGATGACAAGCATCTTGGGCGACGTAACAGAAACCTCGACCGGGCCAAGCGCGGTATTGGAAGTACCGACCCGACCGTCCGGCGCGAAATTCAACCCGTCAATCGGATGCTTCAACCCGTCCGACAACCCCTCGACCGCGCCCATCGGGAAAAGCGACACCGGCGTGCCGCTTTCCAAATCAAGGCGAATGGACGGCGGACAGAGAAAGACAAGTTCCTCAACACCCAGAAGAAGGCAAGGGCGATCGGGATGACGGACAAGGGTATTGTAAGCAGCCAACTGATGATCAAGGCGATTGCCGGAAAACCCCACACCGATCACCAAGGGTGCGTTGATGTTCCCCAGGCATTTGTCAAAATCGGTTGTATCCTGTTCGCTGATAAGGTGCAGGGCATTATCCGGGATCTGATCGCGCGCCCAATCGGTGAGCGAGTCGAAATCGCCAATCACCGCCTCGGGGACAACACCGTTTTCAAGCGCCGCATCCGCCCCGCCATCCGCAGCCACGACAAGAGACCCAAGGGACCGTGCGCGATTCAGCATTTTTTTCGAGATTTCGGCCCCGCCGACCAAGGTTACGGGTTTGTCATGCGATACAATCATGTTCAAATTTTCCGGATTAATCCCTATTTTGGAAACAGATCACATTCTGACCACGAAATGATACGGTAAAATTCTAAGAATCGAACATCTTTGGTCTTGGCTGTGGTGGTAGGTTTACTCCTTAGCATGTAATGCGGAGCGAGCGGAATAATGGTTAGCACAAGTAAAATACTCACAGTCTCATACGGCACCTTTTCGTGCACCCTTGAGGGATTCGACGATTCCTTCGACACGATGAAGGCCATCGCGGAGTATTTTCGCGATCTGGCGGCGGACGACCGGTATTTTGGGGCCGAACCGCCGACACCCGATGCAGAGATGCTGGCCCGGATCGCAGAGCGCGAAGTCGCCCGGCGCGTGGATGCCCACGAGCAGGAAGGCAATATCGTTTTACGTGCCGCAGAGGATTCATCCCTGTCCGCCCCGGCAGACGAGCCGGCAGAGCAGGAGCCAGCCGAACAAGCCGAAGAACAGGCCAAGGATGAGGCCCCCGCCGAGGAAGCCGCTTCGCCCGAGAGTGCCTTGGAAGGGGCACCCGAAGTTGCACAAACGCCCGAGCAAGACAATTCGGCAGATATGCCGCAAACCGAGGTCGAAGCCGCCACGGGTGAGCCCGCAACCGATGAGGCAGAAGAGCCTGTTGCCGCTGCTTGGGACGAAACAGGATCGGATTTGGCCATTACCGGTATCATGGCGCAGGCCGATAATGATGCCGATGCGCCAGCCGAAACCGACACCGCGCAAGAACCCGAGGCCGAAACAGGCCAGGAGCAGCCCGTCGAAGACCTGGCCGTGACCGAGGATCTGGCCCCACAAGATGCGCCCGAGACCAAGGCAGACCCCGTTGCCGACAGCACGGAAGATCACGCCGAGGAAGCACCGGCACCCGCCGAGGCCGCAGAAGAGGGTGACAGTGTGGCCGACCGCCTGCGGCGTATTCGATCGCTTGTGGACGGATCCGAAGCCGGGTTCGAAGACACGGTGTATTCCGAGGACGAGCACGCGCAGGATTTCCTGAGCGAAACGGCCGCCGAACTGGATGATGCCCTGAGCGAGGACGACGCGGCAGAAAGTGCCGCACAAGCCGAAGCGGATGAGCCTGATTTGTCGTCGATTATCGACGCGGCGCAGGGTGACGCGCCACAGCAGGACGCCGGGCAAGCGCCCGAACCCGAGACCGCCCAGAAAACGGCAAAGGCCGAGCCGGTTGACCTGGCCGAGGATACCCTGGCGCAGTTGCTGGCCGATGCGATGCCCGAGGATGCGGTTCAGGCCGAAACCGAGGCTGCGCCTACTGAGGCCGCGGAAGATCGCCCCGAAGACCGCCCTGTGGTTCAGGCCCGCGTGGTCAAGATGAAGCGGAGCGAGTTCGAGGCGGCCCTTTCGGAAGGGTATTTCGAAGAGGACGACGACAAGAGCGTTGACGATAACCTTTTCGGCGATGATTCGGGCCTGAGCGCCGAGGAAGAAGCCGAGCTGCAACGCGAGCTGGCCGAAGTGGAGGCCGAGTTTGGCCAATCCGAGGTCGAGGACTCGACCAAGCCGGAGTTTGAGGCCGAGGAAAGCGTGCCGCTGCGCCTGACCGACGCGGATCAGGTTGAGAACGAGGCCACAGCCGACACGCCCGAAAAGGACGGTACCGCCGAGGCAGCGATCCTGGACACCCCCGAGCCCGAGGCGGACAGCGCCGAAGACGAACAATCGCGGCGTGGGGCTTCGAAACTTCAACGCGCCGAACGTCAGGCCGACTTGGCACGGATTTTCGAAGAAGCGGATACACAGCTTGATGCGCCGGAAACCAACAAGCGGCGCAACGCGATCCAGCATTTGCGCGCCGCGGTTGCCGCGACCCGCGCCGAGAAAAAGGCCGGTGCGACGCTGAAGGAAGATGTCGATGATTCGCCTTACCGGAGCGATCTGGCCAGCGTGGTGCGCCCGCGCCGCCCGGAACCCAGTGAAGGCCGGCCACGCGCCACCCGGCCCAGCGTTGCATCCAGCGGGCCCGCGCCCCTGAAACTGGTGGCCGAGCAACGCGTGGATGTACAAAACGAGCCGGTGCGGCCCCGCCGCGTATCAGCCGCAGTCGTGGAAGAACCCGAGGCAAACGCAGATGGCAGCAATTTTACCGAGTTTGCCGAGGAAATGGGCGCCCGCGACCTGCCCGAACTGCTTGAGGCAGCGGCGGCTTACATGTCGGATATCGAGGGCCGCGCGCAATTCTCGCGCCCGATGCTGATGGGCAAGCTGAAGGAAGTCGAAGGCCACGATTTCAGCCGTGAAGACGGGCTGCGCACCTTTGGCCAGTTGCTGCGTCAGGGCAAGCTGCAGAAGTTGAAGGGCGGACGGTTTTGCGTGACCGACAATACCGACTTTCGGGCCGAGGCCCGCAACGTGGGCTAACCCCTGACGACCCCTATGACTTAAAGCCCCCGGCCGTTTGGCCGGGGTTTTTGCGTTAAAGGGCCACGGCGCGGAGCTTTTCATAGGCGGGCATGGCGGCCTTGGCGAGGTCCGCGCGCTGGCCGTCAAGCGCGGGCAAGGGCCCTTCGGCAGCGGCAAATCCGCTGGAGCCATGCACCGAGGCATACCAATGCGCGGCCCAGACGCCATCGTCAGGATGGCCACCCTTGGGCCAGTGGAGCATGCCGGGATCCCAAGGCAGATCAATCGCGGCACAAAGCCGTTTCAGCATGGTTTCGGGCGCGCGGCGGATATCGGCGGAATCGATCACTACGGGGGTTTGGCCCTGTTCTGTGAGATGATCGTAGAGTTCCGCCTGTTGGATAAAACCGATATCGGCCAGCGTGGGGTTGTCGTATTTCGCCGAGAAACTGGCCGCGACGCGGGCGGGGTGACGGATGAGAAAGACATTGGTGACCTGCGCCACCCAATCGCGCGGCACCCCGTCAATCATGTGCTGCGCCATGTGCTTTTGGTAGAAATGCGGCTTTTGCGCGGGAACAGGGCCTATTAATTGATCCACAACCTTTTGTGGATCGGTCGGCTGCGAGGCGATGATTTCATCGCGCATCGGATGCTGTAGCCCCGTGAGCGCGAGATAGGCGGCATAGAAGGGCTCATCAACCACGGCGAAATCCGACCGCGCGCCGAAGGAATACATCATCGCCGTCGAAAGGTTGCGGGGGCCGGACCACATTGCAAGGCGCATGGGCAGTCTCCTGAAAATAGGGATTTAGGCGCAGTTACGCTGAATCAGAGACTTGTATAGTTCCCTGATCCGGGTTGTGACGGGCCCCATTTCGCCGGTGCCGATGGGGCGGCCATCAATCTCGCCCACGGGGGTTTGCGCACCGAAAGTCCCCGTCAAGAACGCCTCGTCGGCGCCATAGGCATCGACAAGGGAGTAATTCCGCTCAAAAACCGGGATTCCATCCTCGCGGCAGAGGTCGATCACCTTTTGCCGGGTGATGCCGTTCATGCAATAGTCACCCGTCGAGGTCCAAACCTCGCCCTTGCGGACGATGAAGAAATTGCAGGCATTGGTGGTGTTCACGAAGCCATGGACATCCAGCATCAAGCCTTCGTCGGCCCCGGCCTTTTCGGCGGCGATACAGGCAAGGATGCAATTCAGCTTGGAATGCGAGTTCAGCTTGGGGTCTTGCGTCATGGGCAGGCCACGCAGATGCGGCACGGTGGCCAGACGGATCGGCCGGGCGATCCTGGGCTTGGAGTGTTCCATGATGATGGTCATGGTCGGCCCCTGTTGCGACAGCGACGGATGCTGAAACGGGCGCGTTTTAACCCCGCGCGTCACCATAAGGCGGGCGTGCGCATCGGTTTCCATGTCGTTGGCCTTTTGCGTGTCTAACACGGCCTGAAACACCTGATCCCGGGTCATGCCGATATCAAGGTCAATAGCTTTGGCCGCCTCGAACAGCCGGTCGAGATGCTCATCGATAAAGGCCCAGGTGCCATTATAAAGGCGCAGCCCTTCCCACACGCCATCGCCCAGCATGAAACCGCTGTCATAAACGCTGACCTTGGCCTCGTGCTTGGGCACGATGTCACCGTTGAGCCAGATCTTGATGGTTTCGTTCCGCGCATCTTCCTGCGCCTGATGGGTGGTTTGGTGATCTGCCATATGGCCCCCTGTTTGCCGTTCGAGGCGAGGCTAGGCCCGACGGTTTCAAGTTCCAAGCGGTAAATTCAGATCACCACTGCGTGAGATCACACCGGGTTGAATTGGCGGCCGCGTTGAAGACGGGCAAGGTGAGGGCATCGAATTGGAGGGCTTGGCCATGAAACGGCAAATGCGAAACCTGAAAGCGGGGCTTTTAGCGGTTTTGATCACCATTGGATTTGGCGCGCATGTGAAAACCGCCCAAGCCGCCGGTACCGAGGTCATCACCGTTGCGGGGGGCTGTTTCTGGTGCGTCGAGGCGGATTTTGAAAAGGTCAGGGGCGTGCGTGAAGCCGTTTCCGGCTATACCGGCGGGGACGTGGCGAACCCCACCTACAAGCAAGTGGTGCGCGGTGGAACCGGGCATTACGAGGCGGTTGAGATCAAGTACGACCCTGCCAAGGTATCAGCCCGGCAGCTTTACGACATGTTCTTCCGTTCGGTCGATCCGACCGATGCGGGCGGGCAATTCTGTGATCGCGGGATGAGTTATAGCACGGCGATATTCGTTTCTAACCCGGCGCAAAAGCGGGCGGCAGAGGCTGCCAAAGCGGAGGCGGAGAAAACCCTGGGCCAGAAAATCGTGACGCCGGTCTTGCAAGCCAAGGAGTTCTACGAGGCCGAGGATTATCATCAGGACTATTACAAGGGTGACAAAATCGTGCTGACCCGCTTTGGCCCGAAAAGGCAATCGGCGGCTTACAAGCGCTATCGCGATGCCTGTGGCCGGGATCAGCGGGTAAAGGCCCTGTGGGGCGGGGCCGCGCCGTTCGTGAACTGAATAAGGTTCGTTAAAGAGTTTGGGCCGGTCCATCAGGGCCGGCCCGTTTTCTTTGGGTTAGCCCACCTTGCAAGCCGCCAGTACCGCCATGTTCAACACATCGCTGGCGGTGGAGGTGGACGAACAAATCTGAATCGATTTGTCGATGCCTGACAGGATCGGGCCGATGACGGTGGCGCCGGCCATTTCCTGCATCAGTTTCACCGAGATCGAGGCCGAGTGGCGCGCGGGCACCACGAGGATGTTGGCCGGGCCGGTGAGGCGCTGAAACGGATAGCTTTCCTGTGCCAGTTTGTTGAGCGCGACATCGACCGTCATTTCGCCTTCGTATTCGAAATCCACGCCGCGACGCTTGAGCACCTCGGGCGTGAGATGCATTTTCTCGGCCCGTTCGGATTTGGGATAGCCGAAGGTTGAGAAGCTGACGAAAGCGACGCGTGGCTCAAGCCCGAGGTGCCGGGCGACACCGGCGGCACGGGTGGCGATATTGGCGAGGTCTTCCTCATCCGGCCATTCATGCACCAATGTGTCGGCAATCAACACGATACGGCCCTTGTGCAAAAGGGCGGTGACCCCTGCCACGCCGTTTTCGGCGTTGACGTCAAAGACGTGATTGATCCGCTCCATCACATGGGCGGATTTGCGGGTGGCCCCGGTGACAAGGCCATCGCCATGGCCATGGGCCAGCATGAGCGCCGCGAAAACATGCCGGTCGCGGGCGGCCATGCGGTGGATATCCTGCCGGTCGTGGCCCTTGCGTTGCAGGCGTTGGTAAAGGAATTCCTTGTAGTCATCCAAACGGTCGGTTTTCGCGGCGTTGGTGACTTCCAGCTCACGCACGGCATCGCCGAGGCCTGCGGCCTCAAGCTTGGCTTTCACGTCATCGTCGCGGCCGACAACGATGGCCTTGCCCAGGCCCGAGCGCTGATATTGCACGGCGGCACGCAGAACGCGGGGGTCATCGCCTTCGGCAAAGATCATCCGGGCCTGTGCATTGCGGGCGCGGGCGTTGATCGAGCGCAGGATCGAGGCCGTGGGATCCATCCGGGCGGCAAGGGTTTGCTCATACGCATCCATATCCACGATGGGGCGGCGCGCGGCGCCGGTATCCATGCAGGCCTTGGCGACGGCGGGCGGCACGGTGTGGATCAGGCGCGGATCGAAGGGGGTGGGAATGATGTAATCGCGCCCGAAGGCCAGTTTGCGGCCATAGGCCATGGCAACCTCGTCGGGCACATCGGCGCGGGCCAGTTCGGCCAAAGCCTCGGCGCAGGCGATTTTCATTTCGTCGTTGATCGCGCGGGCATGCACATCGAGCGCGCCACGGAACAGGTAGGGAAAACCAAGGACGTTGTTCACCTGGTTAGGATAATCGCTACGCCCGGTGGCGACGATGGCATCGGGGCGGACCTCGTGGGCTTCTTCGGGGGTGATTTCCGGGTCGGGGTTCGCCATGGCGAAGATCACCGGGTTATCGGCCATGGAGGCGACCATATCCTGGGTCACGGCGCCCTTGACCGATACGCCAAGGAAAACATCGGTCTGTTTCATCGCCTCTTCCAATGTGCGCAGGTCCGTGGCGACGGCGTGGGCCGATTTCCATTGGTTCATGCCCTCGGTGCGGCCCTGATAGATCACGCCCTTGGTATCACAGACGATACAGTTTTCGTGCCGCGCGCCCATGGCCTTGAGCAGTTCGATACAGGCGATGCCGGCAGCCCCCGCACCGTTCAGCACGATCTTGCAATCCTCGATTTTCTTGCCCGAGAGGTGCAGCGCGTTGATCAGGCCCGCGGCACAGATCACGGCGGTGCCGTGCTGATCGTCGTGGAAAACGGGGATGTCCATCCGCTCTTTGAGGGTTTGCTCGATGATGAAACACTCGGGCGCCTTGATGTCTTCGAGGTTGATGCCGCCGAAGGTCGGCCCCATGAGTTCCACCGCCTTGATGAATTCCTCGGGGTCTTCGGTATCGAGTTCGATGTCGATGGAATTCACATCGGCAAAGCGTTTGAAGAGGACCGATTTGCCCTCCATCACCGGTTTGGAGCCCAGCGCGCCAAGGTTGCCAAGGCCCAGAACGGCGGTGCCGTTCGAGATGACCGCCACGAGGTTGCCCTTGTTGGTGTAGTCATAGGCCAGACCGGGGTTTTCCGCGATCTCCTCGCAAGGCACGGCGACGCCGGGGGAATAGGCCAGCGACAGGTCGCGTTGGGTGGTCATCGGGACGGTGGCCGTGATCTCGAACTTGCCGGGGGTGGGTTCAAGATGGAAGGCAAGCGCCTCTTCACGGGTGAACTTGGGTTTGGACATGTCGCGGCCTTATTGGGATCAGTCGGATTTGATACTCCATAGCGGGGGTTTGCATAAGCCTCAACCGCAAGCGGGTTTTCGGGTTTCATGCGCGCCCTTGGCTTTGTAATGTCGGCGGCAATCAACGCCGGGGGCAGAGTGACATCCATGAAATCCACCGTGACGCCGATGATGGCGCAATACCTAGAGATCAAGGCGGAGTATCCGGGGGCTTTGCTGTTCTACCGGATGGGGGATTTTTACGAGCTGTTTTTTGACGATGCGGTATCGGCCGCCGAGGCCTTGGATATTGCCCTGACCAAGCGGGGCAAGCATCTGGGCGAGGATATCCCGATGTGCGGGGTGCCGGTGCATGCGGCCGAGAGTTACCTTTTGACGCTTATTCGCAAAGGGTTTCGCGTGGCTGTCTGTGAGCAGATGGAAAGCCCGGAGGAGGCGAAAAAGCGCGGCTCGAAATCCGTGGTCAAGCGGGGGGTTGTGCGGCTGGTGACACCCGGAACGCTGACCGAGGAAAGTTTGCTTGAGGCGCGGCGGCACAATTACCTTGCCAGTTTCGCACAGGTGCGGGGCGAGGGGGCCTTGGCCTGGGTGGATATTTCGACGGGCGCGTTTCACGTGATGCCCTTGGCGCAGGTACGGCTTGGCCCGGAGCTGGCGCGGCTGGCGCCGTCCGAGGTGATCCTAGCCAATGAGGGTGACGCCGATTTGGGTGAAATAGTGACTGAATCCGGGGCCTCGGTTACCGAATTGGGTCGGGCGGCCTTTGACAGTACCGGCGGAGAAAAGCGCCTGTGCGATTTGTTCGACGTTGGTACGCTGGAGGCATTCGGGGCCTTCAACCGGCCCGAAGTGGCCGCCATGGGGGCCATCGTTGAATACCTTGAGATCACGCAGAAGGGCAAACTGCCGCTTTTGCAGGTGCCACAACGCGAGGCGCAGGCGCGGGTGATGCAGATTGATGCCGCCACGCGGCGCAACCTTGAGATCACCCAAGCGATGAATGGCGGGCGCGCCGGATCGCTTTTGGCCTCGGTCGATCGGACGGTGACGGCGGGGGGAGGCCGGTTGTTGGAACGGCGGCTATCCAGCCCCAGCCGGGTGTTGGAGGTGGTGCAAGACCGCCTGCAAGCAGTGGCTTTTGCGGTGGAACAGTCTCGATTCTCCGAAGGTTTGCGTGGGGCATTGCGGAAGGTGCCGGACCTTGACCGCGCACTATCACGGCTTGGTCTTGATCGTGGCGGGCCGCGGGATTTGGCGGCCATTCGCAATGGTCTGACCCAAGCCGCCGAGATTGCCGGGATGGTCGAAAGCGTGGACTTGCCCAAAACCCTGGCCAATGCGGCAGGGGATTTGGCCGGACATGACGCATTGCTTGACCTGTTGGATCAAGCCCTGATCGCCGAGCCGCCGCTTTTGGCGCGCGATGGCGGGTTCATCGCGCCGGGGTATGACGCGGAGTTGGACGAGGTGCGCCAGCTTCGCGATGAAGGGCGCGGCGTGATCGCGGCAATGCAAAGCGAATATCAGGAATTGACGGGGATTCAGAGCCTGAAGGTCAAGCATAACAATGTGCTGGGCTATTTCGTGGAAGTGACCAGCACCCATGCCGACAAGATGTTGTCGGAACCGTTGAACGAGACCTTCAAGCATCGGCAGACCACGGCCAACCAAGTGCGGTTTACCACCGTGCCGCTAAGCGAGATGGAAACCAAGATTTTGAACGCCGGAGGCCGGGCGCTTGAGATTGAAAAGCGGCTCTATGACAGCCTGAAAACTGCGATTTTGGAAAACTCGGCAGAGGTTTCACAGGCCGCGCGGGCCTTGGCCGAAATGGATTTGACCACCGGCTTGGCCGATCTGGCGCGGGGCGAAAACTGGTGTCAGCCGCAGGTGGACGACAGCCGCGCACTTGAAATCGACGCAGGGCGGCATCCGGTTGTGGAACAGGCGCTTCGCAAGGCGGGTGAGCCATTCATCGCCAATGATTGCGCCCTTGGCGGTGACAGCGATATTTGGCTGCTGACCGGGCCGAACATGGCGGGTAAATCGACGTTTCTTCGGCAAAACGCTTTGATTGCGCTTTTGGCGCAATCGGGGAGTTTCGTGCCCGCCGCAAGCGCGCATGTGGGGTTGGTCAGCCAATTGTTCAGCCGGGTTGGCGCGAGTGACGACCTAGCGCGCGGGCGCTCGACCTTCATGGTAGAGATGGTCGAAACCGCCGCGATTTTGAACCAGGCGGACGATCATGCGCTGGTGATCCTGGACGAGATTGGGCGCGGCACGGCCACCTATGACGGGTTGAGCATCGCCTGGGCCACATTGGAGCATTTGCATGATGTAAATGGCTGCCGGGCCTTGTTTGCCACGCATTACCACGAGTTGACCAACCTGAGTGACAAGTTGGGTCGGGTGGATAATGCCACGGTGAGCGTCAAGGAACATGAAGGCGAGGTTATTTTCCTGCACGAGGTCAAGCGTGGGGCCGCCGACCGGAGCTATGGCGTGCAGGTGGCCAAACTGGCCGGGTTGCCATCGGCCGTGGTTGAACGGGCGCGCGTTGTTCTGGATGCTTTGGAGAAGGGAGAGCGAGAAGGCGGCACGGCGCAAAAGGCGTTGATTGATGATCTGCCACTGTTTTCGGCCACGCCGCCGCCACCGCCCGCGCCGGTGAAGGACTCGGATCTGGACAAGCGCATGGCCGAGATCCTGCCCGATGACCTGACCCCGCGCGAGGCGCTGAACTTGATTTACGAATTGAAAGGGTTGGCGGATAAGCCGGGGTGACCCCGGCCTATCGTTAGCCTTGGAAGGACGACACGCCGACCTGCGCGGGGCGCAGGATACGATCATGCAGCATGAAGCCTTGGGCAGAGACCTGAATGATCTCGCCCTGCTTTGTGCCGGGCAAGGGGGCCTCGAACATCGCCTCGTGGTGGTTGGGGTCGAATTTATCGCCTACCTCGGGCGAGATCAGGGTGATTCCGTGCTTGGAAAAGACATTGAGCAATTCGCGCATCGTAAGCTCGATCCCTTCGATGAGGGCAGCGGAAACCTCTTTCTGCTCATCGGTGGCGGCCTCGAGCGCGCGCTTCAAGTTGTCGTAGACAGGCAGCATATCGCGGGCGAGCTTTGAGCCGCCGTAGTTTTCCGCCTCGCGGCGGTCTTTCTCACTCCGCTTGCGGGCATTCTCGGCGTCGGCGAGGGCGCGCATGAACTTATCCTGAAAGGCATCACGTTCAGCGCGCAGGGACTCGATCTCGGCCTCTGTGTCGTCGATGTCATCCGCGTGATGGGCTTGTTCCTCGGCCTCGGCCTGTTCGAGGTCATCAAGGAAGTCGTCGTTTTTCGGCTCTGCCATAATTCACCTTTAGCTGCGGTCAGCAATCAGCTTTCCAACAAGTTGTGCCGTGTAGTCCACAATCGGCACGATACGTCCATAGTTCAGGCGGGTCGGGCCAATCACGCCCACCGCGCCAATGATCTTTCGGTCTGCGTTCATATAAGGAGAGACCACCAGAGAGGAACCCGAAAGTGAGAAAAGTTTGTTCTCGGAGCCAATAAAAATGCGCACACCTTCGCCTTCGTCGGCCAGTTCAAGGAATTCGGCGATGTCACGCTTGCGTTCGAGATCGTCAAAGAGCGTGCGGATGCGATCAAACTCTTCTTCCTCGGTGTCCGAGTTCAAAAGATTCGCGCGGCCACGGACGATGAGGCGTTCGTAATTGTCGCTGTCACCGTCCCAGACGGCCAGCCCGCTTTCGACAAGCTGGTGGGCCAGTTGATCAATCTCTTGCCGGCGGTCGCTGATCTGCCGCGCGATCACGGTTTGCAGGTCAGAGATGGTTTTGCCTTCGATCAAAGCGTTCAAAAAATTGGCCGCCTCGCGCATCGAGCTGGGCGTCTGGCCCGGGGGCGGGTGGAAGATGCGGTTTTCCACGTGGCCATCGGCAAAGACCAAGACCACGAGCGCGCGATCGTGCGACAGGCTGACAAACTCGATATGTTTGATCGGGGCCTCGTGCTTGGGCGCAAGGACAAGCGACGCGCCCTGCGTTACACCCGACAACGCGGAACCGATACGATCCAGCGCGCCGGTCATATCGTCGGAGTTTGACCCAAGGGTCGCATCAATCATCTTGCGATCGGTATTTTCAAGATCGCCCACTTCGAGAAGGCCATCGACGAACATACGCAGGCCTTCCTGCGTTGGAATGCGGCCCGCGCTGATGTGTGGGCTATCCAGCAGACCGAGGTACTCAAGATCCTGCATCACGTTACGGACGGTGGCAGCCGAGACCTTTTCGCTCATGTCGCGGGTCAGGGTGCGGGAGCCGACAGGATCGCCCGATGCAAGATAGGATTCGACCACGCGGCGAAACACCTCGCGCGAGCGGTCGTTCATCTGTTCCAGAATTTTACCGGCGTTGCTCATATTTCCCATATATCCCGTATGATCCGCCATTAAAGACGCTAAGCGGAAAAGGTCAATCGGGGTTGCTATCCGACCGGCGGCGCATGTATCCCCGGCACAAACAAAATGAGGAATACACCATGCGTCCGTCGGGTAGAGATTTAAGCGAAATGCGCGCCGTTTCAATCGAAACGAATGTCACGAAACATGCCGAAGGGTCGTGCATGATCAAAGTGGGCGACACGCATGTTTTGTGTACCGCCACGATCGAAGATCGCGTGCCGCCATTCATCAAGGGTTCGGGCCTTGGCTGGGTAACAGCGGAATACGGGATGCTGCCCCGCTCCACCACGAGCCGCATGCGCCGGGAGGCCACGGCGGGCAAGCAAGGCGGGCGGACTGTTGAGATTCAACGGCTGATTGGCCGGTCGTTGCGTGCCGGGGTTGACCGCGTGGCCCTGGGCGAACGTCAAATCACCGTCGATTGTGACGTTATTCAGGCCGATGGCGGGACGCGCTGTGCCTCGATCACCGGGGGTTGGGTGGCCCTGCGGCTTGCGGTTCAGAAACTGATGAAAATCGGTGACGTGATCAGTGACCCGATGGCTGATCCTGTGGCCGCTGTCAGCTGTGGCATTTACGCGGGGCAGCCTGTGCTGGATCTGGATTACCCCGAGGACAGCGAAGCGGGCGTTGATGGAAATTTCATCATGACCGGATCAAAACAACTGATCGAAGTGCAGATGAGCGCCGAAGGATCGACCTATAGCCGTGATCAAATGAACCAGCTTATGGATTTGGCCGAAAAGGGCGTTTCCGAACTGGTTGATGCACAGAAGGCGGCGGTTAATGCGTAAGTTCGAAGGCGACACGCTTTTGGTGGCGACGCATAACGCCGGAAAACTGGAAGAAATCGCCAACTTGATGGAGCCGTTCGGCGTGCGCGTGGTAGGCGCCGCCGAGAAGGGCCTTGTCGAACCGGAAGAAACCGAAACCACCTTTGTCGGAAATGCGCGGATCAAGGCCCACGCCGCCGCGAAGGCCACCGGGCTTCCGGCGTTGTCGGATGATTCAGGCATCGAGATTGATGCGCTTGATGGGGCGCCCGGGGTTTTTACCGCGAACTGGGCGGAAACCGACAAGGGCCGCGATTTTATCATGGCCATGGGCAAGGCGCATGACAGGCTTTTGGAAAGTGAAAGCCCCAAGCCCTGGACGGCGCGGTTTTGCTGTACCCTGGTTCTGGCATGGCCCGATGGGCATGACGAAGTATTTCCCGGCACCGTCGAAGGGCAAATCGTCTGGCCCATGCGGGGGCATGAGGGGCATGGGTATGATCCGATTTTTCAGCCCGAGGGCCATGATCAGACCTTTGGCGAAATGGATCGTTGGGAAAAGAACAAGATCAGCCATCGCGCCGATGCCTTCGACAAGCTGGTGAAGGGCTGTTTTGGCTGAGGATTGGCAAAACGGGGGCTTCGGCCTTTATATCCATTGGCCGTTTTGCGAGGCCAAATGCCCCTATTGCGATTTCAATTCCCACGTTGCGCGCAAGATCGACCAAGATGCATGGCGCGAGGCTTACCTTTCAGAATTGGATCGTTACGCGGAACGAGTGCCTGATCGCGTTGTGAATTCGGTTTTCTTTGGCGGCGGTACACCCAGTTTGATGGAGCCCGACACCGTCGCCGCAATCCTTGAACGTGTGCGTGAACTGTGGCCCGCTGCCAACGATCTTGAGGTGACATTAGAGGCCAACCCCGGATCTGTGGAGGCTGGACGGTTTCGAGATTTTGCGCAGGGCGGTGTTTCAAGGGTGTCGATGGGCATTCAGGCGCTCAATGACGCGGACCTTCGGCGGCTTGGGCGTATTCACACGGTAGAGGAAGCAAAGCAAGCCTTTGATATTGCACGAAAAAACTTTGATCGGGTGAGTTTTGACCTGATTTACGCCCGGCAAGACCAGACACTCGCAGCATGGCGCAACGAACTTTCCGAAGCCTTGACCATGGCAGTGGACCACCTGTCATTGTACCAACTGACGATCGAGCCCGGAACAGCCTTTGGCGACCGCTATGACAGGGGCAAGTTGCGCGGCCTGCCCGAAGAGGATTTGGCCGCCGATATGTACGAAGCAACACAAGAGCTTTGCCAAGCTGCTGGCCTTGGGGCTTATGAAGTCTCTAATCATGCCAAACCGGGGGCTGAATCGCGGCATAACCTGATTTATTGGCGCTATGGGGATTATGTGGGGATCGGGCCCGGCGCGCATGGGCGAGTGACGCTGAATGGCCGGCGATATGCAACCGAAGCTTGGTCAAATCCCGACCGATGGTTGCAGGCTGTCGCGGAGGGGCGCCCCGAAAAGCGATATGATGCCATTCTACCGAAAGATCAGGCGGGTGAATACCTTATGATGGGCCTACGCGTTCAAGATGGGATTGACCCGGATCGCTATGCCCAATTGGCGGGTAAACCCTTGCCGCAGGATCGGTTGCACTATCTTCAGGACTTGGGGTTGATCGAGTTTTCCACAAGGTTGGTCAGGGCCACAGAGCAGGGGCGGATTGTTCTAAACTCGGTGCTTGTTGAGTTGATAGGGGATTAAGTCGTGCGCTTTCTTTGGGCATCCTTGGGACTTGTCTGTGTCGGCCTGGGGATGCTTGGTGTGGTCCTACCTTTACTTCCGACAATGCCTTTCATGCTCTTGGCGGCATTTTTCTTTGCCCGATCATCCGAGCGTTTGCATAATTGGCTACTATCTCATCGCCAGTTTGGCCCCGCCATTGCCGATTGGCACGAACGTGGCGCAATAAATCCGCGCGTCAAACGGATATCGACCATCGCAATTGTCGCGGTTTTCACCCTGTCGGTTGCGATGGGCATTAAACCACTGGTTCTGGTGATTCAGGCACTGGTTCTTGCCTGTGTTCTTGTGTTTATCTGGACTAGGCCGAACTGCTAGACGTCAGAATGCGGCACAAACTGTCCAGTTGATCCAAGGTGTCGTAGCTGATCGTGATCTGGCCATTTTCGCGGCCCGGCTTGTGATTCAACGAAACCTTCATCCCCAAATTCGCGGCCAGATCGCCCTCCAACGCCTTGGTGTCGGCATCTTTCGCGGGCGCCGATTGCTTCTTGGCCTTGCCGTCATTGGAAACGGCATTGCCCATCGGTTTCTTCGCGAGCTTTTCAGTCTCGCGGACCGAAAGGCCCTTTTTGATCACTTCACGGGCAAGCTTTGCAGGGTCGTCAGACGTGATGAGCGCGCGCGCGTGGCCCGCAGAAAGCTTGCCTTGCCCAAGATATGTCTGCACCTCGTCAGGCAGGCCCAACAAACGCATGGAATTGGCAATGTGACTACGGCTTTTACCAAGGGCTTCGGCGAGTTTTTCCTGCGTATGGCCGAATTTATCCATCAATTGCTGGTATCCAGCCGCCTCTTCAACCGGGTTGAGATCTGCGCGCTGAATGTTTTCGATGATCGCAACTTCGAGAACCTCGGTATCGTCGAAATCACGAATAAGCACGGGAATCTCGTGAAGCTTGGCCTTTTGGGCCGCACGCCAGCGGCGTTCGCCTGCAACAATCTCGAATTCACCGTCACTGTTGGGCTTGGGCCGTACGATCAACGGCTGAATGATGCCCTTTTCCTTAATCGAGGCCGCCAGATCATCCAGTTTTTCAGCATCAAAGCTTCGGCGCGGTTGGTCCGGGTTAGGAGAAATCAATTCGATCGGAACCGCACGGTCGGCCGGTTTGGCAATCTCGCCGGCAGGCGCACTATCTTCGGCCACATCCGCCATCAAGGCCGACAGCCCCCGGCCAAGCCCGCGTTGTTTTGATTTTTTCTCGGCCATTCCCGATTCCTTTCGTTAAGCGGCTACGCGCGCCTGATTTTGCATGAGTTCCTGTGCCAACTCACGATAGGCCTGTGCCCCTTTAGAGGTGGTATCATACTCAAGAACCGAGGTGGAGTAAGACGGTGCCTCGCTGACGCGAACGTTTCGGGGAATTCGCGTTTGGAAGACAAGATCGCCAAGATTATCGCGGGCGTCCTGTTCAACCTGTGACGATAGGTTGTTGCGAGCGTCGTACATCGTCAGGACAATCCCCTCGATCCGCAAATTGGGATTGGCGGATTGGCGCACCTCGCGGATGGTCAGCATGAGCTGCGAAAGGCCTTCAAGTGCAAAAAACTCGCTTTGAAGCGGCACCAGGACAGAATGAGAGGCCACCATGGCGTTCACTGTCAAAAGATTGAGCGAGGGCGGGCAATCGATCAGGATATAGTCAAGCGCATAGGTATCCATCGCATGCTGTCGCAGGGCATCATGCAAAAGGAAACTCCGCTTTTCATTGGAGATAAGTTCGATATCGGCGGAACTCAGATCAACGGTCGCGGGGATAATCATGAGGTTTTCAGGATTCGCGGGGCGAATGACTTCTGAAAGGTCAATATCCTCCAAAAGCAACTCATATGTCGTGAATTCGCGCTCATCCGGTTCAACCCCAAGACCCGTGGAGGCGTTTCCTTGAGGATCAAGATCGACGATCAGAACACGCTGCCCCGCTTCGGCCAAGGCCGCACCGAGATTGATCGTTGTGGTCGTTTTCCCAACTCCGCCTTTCTGGTTTGCGACGGCAATGATTTTCGGGCCGCGAGGGCGCGTGGGATCAGACACGGGAGACTCCTGTTATTGCAAGAATGGCGGGGCCGTCTTCTGTTTTGCTTTTAGCAACACGGTATCCAAAGTTCCACTGACTTTGAGCATCTTGCAGCTCTTTCTCCCATGACGCGCCCTTTGGAAACAGGGCGGTGCCCGAAGCAGACAGATGCCGATCAGTAAATGCCAAAAGTTTTGGCAGATCTGCAAGGGCGCGGGCCGAAAGAACATCGGCTTCCAGCGGGGGAATGTTTTCGATTCGATCATTTACAACCTCGGCAGGTGCGCCGGTTTCGCGAATAACCGTTCGAAGGAATGCAGATTTCCTGACATCGCTTTCAACAAGGGTAACTTTTCTTGGCGACTCCCGTTCTAAACCAAGCATTGCAATGACAAGGCCCGGAAACCCACCACCGGCGCCAAGGTCAACCCAATGGTTCACAGGGTGGGGGGCAAGCTCATAAATTTGTGCAGAATCAAGGATGTGCCGCGCCCAAACATCATCCAGGCTATTACGCGAAACCAAATTGATCCTTGGGTTCCACTTCAACAGAAGGTCGGCAAAATACTTTAGCTTTTCCAATGTTTCACGTGAAACATCAGAGGGCAGCCCCGCACGCATCATGCGGATTTTTCCCGTTTATCCCTACGCAAGCGCGCTAAAATGAGTGTCAGCGCCGCGGGCGTTACGCCGTCGACTCGCGCTGCTTGAGCAAGGTTCGATGGTTTTGTCGCGGTAAGTTTGTTCTTGAGTTCGTTTGACAGGCCTTCGATGCTTTGAAACGGGAAATCCTTTGGGATTTCCTGTGCCTCGTCGCGTTTCATCATCTCGACATCCTGCTTTTGGCGCGTGATGTAGTTGGCGTAAAGCGCATCTTTCTCAAGCTGTGTGCGGGTTTCGGAATCCACTTCGCCCAAGGCTTCGTTCAGACGCACCAAGGTGTCAAAATCAACATCGGGGAACGCCAAAAGCTGAAACCCTGTCCTTTTCGTTCCATCCTGATTGATCTTCAGCCCGCAGGACGCCAGATACTTTGGCGTATACTCTTCAGATGTAAGCAGATTTCTGGCCACATCGAGGCGCTCCATCTTGTCTTCAAAGGCCCTCTGACGGTCTGCACCAACACATCCGGCCGCTATTCCAATAGGGGTAAGCCGCTGGTCCGCGTTGTCCGCACGAAGAGAAAGGCGAAATTCGGCGCGCGAGGTAAACATGCGATAGGGTTCGGATACACCACGGGTGATAAGATCATCAATCATCACGCCGATATAACTATCGGCGCGGCTAAAGATTACCGGGTCTTTTCCCTGCACGGCCCGGGCCGCGTTCAAACCGGCAACAAGCCCTTGGGCCGCAGCCTCTTCATAGCCTGTTGTTCCATTGATCTGCCCCGCAAGATATAGCCCGGACACGGATTTCACCGCGAGCGTTGCATCGAGGTTCCTCGGATCAACATAGTCATATTCAATCGCATAGCCGGGCTGTAGGATCACCGCGTTTTCCAGGCCGTGGATAGAACGAACGTAATCTTCCTGCACTTCCTCGGGGAGAGATGTTGATATGCCATTCGGATAGATCACGCTATCCGATAGGCTTTCCGGCTCAAGAAAAATCTGATGCGACGTCTTATCGGCAAACCGGACGATTTTATCTTCGATCGATGGGCAATAGCGTGGCCCAACTCCATCGATATGCCCGCCATACATTGCCGAACGATCCAGATTCTCCCGGATAATGTCGTGGGTTTTTTCATTGGTATGGGTGATCCCGCAGGACACCTGCGCCGCACTGACGCCTTTCGAAAGAAAGGAAAACAGAACCGGATCATCGTCACCCGGTTGTTCATCCAGGCCATCCCAAGAAATCGTATTTCCATCCAGCCGCGGAGGTGTACCCGTTTTCAAACGGCCAAGCGTCAGGCCGAAGGAATCTACGCGCTCTGCCAGTTTAACCGATGGCTTATCCCCCATGCGGCCGCCAGCACGAGAGACATCACCAATATGAATAACACCGCGCAGAAATGTGCCGGTCGTCAGAACAACCGCTTTCGCGGATATTTCCGATCCATCCAGTAGGCGGATACCGGTGACACGCCCGCCGTCCATCAGGAAATCTGCGGCCTCACCCTCGATGATTGAAAGGTTCGGCTGGCGCTCGATCTCCTGAAGCATCGCCTCGCGGTAAATTTTCCGATCTGCCTGTGCACGGGGGCCTTGAACCGCTGGACCTTTGCGGCGGTTCAATAGACGAAACTGAATCCCAGCCTTATCCGCCACCCGGGCCATTACCCCGTCGAGCGCATCGATTTCACGCACAAGATGGCCTTTGCCAAGGCCACCAATCGCCGGGTTACAGGACATCACCCCAATATCGCGACGCGACAAAGTAACCAGCGCAGTTTGTGCGCCGGCGCGGGCCGCCGCATGCGCGGCATCAGCGCCCGCGTGACCACCCCCGATAACGATGACATCAAAATGTTTCACGTGAAACACTCCTCATTTGCCCAGGCAAAAGCTGCTGAAGATTTCGTCGAGCACGTTCTCGACATCTATGCGTCCTACCAAAGAATCAAGGGCACGAATAGCTGTTCGAATTTCTTCGGCGGTAATGTCCGCCGTTTCTTCGCCACCCGGCAAAAGGTTTTTCGCCGACTGCAAGGCATCGAGCCCCTTGGCCATTGAAATACGATGTCTTTCGCGCGTCGCAACCGCCGCATGAGAGGCCCGATCTGACAGGATTTCCGTGATTCGGCCAATCAATGCTGCAAGGCCATGGCCTGACACTCCTGAAACGGCATTGACGGGATCGTCCAAAAGATCGGCCTTGGCCTTGACCACGATGTCATCTGTTCGCGGCGCCATATCTGGTGTTTCATCACCTTCAACAAGGAAAACGCGCAGGTCTGCCAGTTCAGCCCGCTGTTTGGCGCGGTCGATACCGATTGATTCGACCTTGTCATCGGTTTCCCGCAGGCCAGCCGTATCAAGTATGGTCACCGGTAAACCCTTCAAATCCATGCGAACCTCGATCACATCCCGTGTCGTTCCTGCGAACTCGGATGTTATCGCGGCATCCCGGCCTGCAATGGCATTGAGCAGGGTAGATTTTCCGACATTCGGCGCCCCGACAATAGCAACTTCGAACCCCGTTCTGATCCGCTCGGAGATTCCCACGCCCTCGATTTGGTGCTCCAAGGCGGAAATGACGCGTTCAACAAGCTCTGTCACCTCGGGCGCAACATTGACTGGAACCTCTTCATCCGCGAAATCAATCGTCGCTTCAAGCAGGGCTGCCGCACGGATCAAATCGCGGCGCCAGCTTTCAGCCAGATTTCCAAGATCACCTGACAGGACGCGCAGGGCCTGACGCCTTTGTGCCTCGGTTTCGGACTCGATGAGATCGGCCAAACCTTCGACCTGTGCCAGCGAAAGCTGCCCGTTTTCCATAGCCCGGCGCGTGAACTCCCCTGGTTCCGCCGCGCGAAGCCCCTTGATGTTGCCAAGGCTGCGCAAAATCGAGGCGATGATTGCCGTGCTTCCATGGCTTTGAAACTCGACCACGTCCTCACCAGTAAAACTGGCATTCTGCGAAAACGTCAGGACAAGTGCATCGTCAAGATGAACCCCCTCGGAATCCCGCAAGGTCCGCAATGCGGCCTGACGGCGTTTCGGAACATCGCCCGACAAAGTCTTGCACGCCTGGAATGCAAGCGGGCCAGACACACGGATCACGGCGACGCCCGCTTTGCCTTGCGCCGTCGAAAGAGCATAGATCGTGTCCATGGGAATGGCCCCGCGCGATGCCCTTTAGGTGTTCATTGAATCGAAAAACTCGGCATTCGTCTTGGTCTGCTTGAGTTTCGACAACAGGAACTCGATGGCATCGGTTGTCCCCATCGGATTCAGGATACGGCGCAGGACATAGGTTTTCTGAAGGTCCATCTTGTCGATAAGAAGATCCTCTTTCCGGGTGCCGGACTTGAGGATGTCGATGGCCGGGAAAACGCGCTTATCCGCGATCTTGCGATCAAGGACGAGTTCAGAGTTACCTGTGCCTTTGAATTCTTCAAAGATCACTTCATCCATCCGGCTGCCGGTATCTATCAGGGCCGTCGACACGATGGTGAGAGAGCCACCCTCTTCGATATTCCGCGCCGCACCGAAGAACCGCTTGGGACGTTGCAGCGCATTCGCATCCACACCACCTGTCAGAACTTTACCCGAGGAAGGAACAGTTGTGTTGTAAGCCCTACCAAGTCTTGTGATTGAATCGAGAAGAATTACCACATCTCGTTTATGTTCGACCAAACGCTTGGCTTTTTCGATGACCATCTCGGCGACGGCCACATGTCGCGCGGCAGGTTCGTCGAAAGTTGAGCTGATAACCTCACCTTTCACGCTGCGCTTCATGTCTGTCACCTCTTCTGGGCGTTCGTCGATGAGCAAGACGATAAGGTAACACTCGGGGTGGTTTTTCTCGATGCTGCTGGCAATGTTTTGCAGGATGACGGTTTTACCCGTCCGCGGCGGGGCCACGATCAAAGACCGCTGGCCTTTTCCGATAGGCGCCACAAGGTCGATCACACGCGCCGAACGATCCTTGATCGTCGGGTCATCGACTTCCATGTTCAGTCGTTCGTCAGGGTAGAGAGGCGTCAGGTTGTCGAATGCAATCTTGTGGCGCGCGCGCTCGGGATCTTCATAGTTGATCTGAGTGACGGAGGTTAGCGCAAAATACCGTTCGTTATCGTCGGGTGCCTTGATTTGCCCTTCGACGGTATCTCCAGTGCGCAAAGAGTGTTGGCGGATGGTGTCAGGCGAGACGTAAATGTCATCGGGCCCGGGCAGGTAGTTTGCCTCGGACGACCGCAGGAACCCGAACCCATCTTGCAGGACTTCGAGAACACCGTCGCCATAGACTGTCCAGCCCTCGTCAGCGCGTTCGCGCAGAATCTGGAACATCATCTCGCCCTTGCGCATGGTCGAGGCGTTCTCGATCTCAAGCTCTTCAGCCATGGCAAGAAGGTCTTTGGCGCTACGCGCCTTGAGATCGGACAGGTTCAAGCGATCATCGGACATGGGGGTACCTCGGGACAAAGCGGCGGTTGCGCCGTGTCGATATGTGTCTCAGGAGAAATAACCACCCGGACGGGTGTTTGCGCGGTCATACTTGGCCAGCCCGCACGAGTCAATGTCTCTCAGAAACGAACGACAACCGACAAGACGATGACGACCATGAGAACCGTGGGAACCTCGTTCATCATCCTGAACTGCCGACCCGACAGGGTATTCGAACCCGAAGCGAAATCTTTTCGTCTCAGGGCAAGCCAGTGGTGGAACCATGTCATAGCCAGAATCGAAGCCCCCTTGGTGTAGGGCCATATGGCTGCCCAATCGACAATCCCAGGGGTAAACACCAGGGCAAGCCCAAAGATCCATGTCGCGATCATTGCTGGCGTCATGATCACGCGAAGCAGTTTTTCTTCCATGGTTTTGAAAACTTCATCGCGGCTGTCGCCAGGTTCGGATTGCTCGGTGTGATAGACGTACAGGCGGGGCAGATAAAAGATCCCTGCCATCCAAGAAATAACGGCCATGATATGTATGGCCTTGTTCCATGGATAAAGCGTGATCAGGATATCAGTCATTCAGCGCCCCTTCTGGTTTCCTTCTCTATAAATAAAAAAGAAATTAAGAAAGATGATGATGATTTAGGAGAGCGCCTTGGTTGTGGATTAACCGCCTGTCTACAGTGTTTTCAACACGCAAATGAACATGTTGATAAGGTTGTAGATAAAAATGGAATTATCAGTGGCTATCTAAAATTTCTTATATAAAACAGATACTTAAAATCTGTTTCCTTAAATGAAAGGTGTTGATTGATTTCCGTGTCTATCAGGGATTGAATGATTTTTTCTCTGCGTGGATTTTTCCTTTTCCACCATTGGACATTCTTAGAAAACCATTGGATTTATCCCTGTGTCCAAGTCGTGTCCCAAGGACACTGGAAATTTCGTTGAAGGGTTCATAGAACGTTAACAAACTTATGCCGCGAGTTGTCCACATGACACAGCAAATCATTTTGGCGTCTGGCTCGGACATTCGGGCAACCCTCTTGCGGAATGCAGGGGTGAAATTTGATGTCAGCGCTCCGCGCGTCGATGAGGTGATGGTGCGCGACGCTCTTTTGTCGGATGGCGCGCCCGCGCGGGATATTGCAGATGCCCTCGCCGAGTTGAAAGCTCAGAAAGTCAGCGCGAAACAGCCCGGCGCGCTTGTGATTGGCTGCGATCAGGTGCTGAGTTTCGACAAAGCCCTTTTATCCAAACCCGCAACACAGGACGAAGCGCGCGAGCAGCTAAGGCGGTTACGCGGAAATCGACATGAACTTTTGTCAGCGGCCGTGATCTGTGAGGGTGGAAAGCCAATATGGCGGCACATCGGGATCGTTCGGATGGCGATGCGGGATTTCTCGGATGATTATCTTGACGCTTATCTGGATCGTAACTGGAACAGTATTCAGCACTCCGTCGGAGGATATAAGCTTGAGGAAGAGGGGGTTCGGCTTTTCACCCAGGTGCAGGGCGACTATTTTACGGTTCTCGGGCTGCCTTTGTTGGAACTGTTGAACTACCTGACGGTGAGAGGAGATCTTCCTGCATGAGTGAAAACCGCATTCCCCTTGCCGGTGTCATCGGGTCGCCGATTGCGCATTCCAAATCCCCGCAACTTCATGGGCATTGGCTCAAGACATATGGTCTGAGGGGTCATTACATCCCGATGGATGTCAGCACAGACAACCTTGGTCAGGTATTGGATGCCCTGCCGAAAATGGGGTTTGTTGGTGTCAACATAACGGTTCCGCACAAGGAAAAGGTTATGGAATTTGCAGATCTGGTGACGGATCGTGCAACGCTTATTGGCGCGGCGAATACCCTGACCTTTCAGAAAGACGGGAAACTGCGTGCTGATAACACTGACGGGTATGGCTTTTTTGAAAACCTTCGGCAGAATGCACCGAATTGGAACGTAAAGGCGGGCCCGGCGGCGGTTTTGGGGGCTGGCGGCGCGGCGCGTGCGGTGATTGCATCGCTTCTTGATGCGGGTGTTCCTCAAATTCTTTTGTCGAACCGGACTCGTGTTCGTGCCGAGGCTTTGCAATCCGAATTCGGCAAGCGGATCGAAGTGGTAGAGTGGGTTCAGGCCGGGAACATGCTGGAAGAGGCAACGACGGTGGTAAATACCACCTTTCTTGGTATGCTTGGAAAGCCGCCCCTCCGGGTGCCATTGGATGGATTGCGCAAAGATGCTGTTGTGACCGACCTGGTCTATGCGCCATTGAAAACCCACCTTTTGGCCGAGGCCGAAAAGATGGGATGCACAACGGTTGATGGGCTTGGGATGCTTTTGCATCAGGCCGTGCCGGCATTCGAGCGTTGGTTTGGCGTTCGTCCCGAAGTGGATAGCGCCACGCGCGCCGCGGCCTTGAGATGAGCTTTCTACTCGGGCTGACCGGCTCAATCGGAATGGGCAAATCCACCACGGCCGAAATGTTTGCTCAGGAAGGGTGTGCCGTCTGGGATGCGGATGCTGCGGTGCATCGGCTTTATGCCAAGGGGGGCGCGGCGGTAGAGCCTGTGGCCTCGGTGTTTCCGGAGGCGATCGAGGAGGGCGCGGTATCGCGTATGCGCTTAAAGGAGATCATTGCGCGTGATCCGGCCGCGCTAAGTATCATTGAAAGCATTGTGCATCCCCGTGTTGCCCAGGATCGGGAGGCGTTCATCGAAGCCTCTGCCAATGCGATCATTGTTCTCGATATCCCGCTTTTGTTCGAGAATGGGTTTGAAAAGAAAGTGGATGCCGTGGCCTGTGTTACAGTTTCACCAGAAGTGCAAAAACAAAGGGTCTTAAAGCGCGGTACAATGACCGAAGAGCAGTTCAAGGGCATCTTATCCCGTCAAATGCCGAACGAGGATAAAGCCGCGAGGGCGGACTTCGTTATTGAAACGGATACGCTTGAGCATGCCCGCGCGCAGGTTCATGATATCGTGGAACAGGTCAAAAGCAGGCTGGCCAATGCGTGAGATCGTACTTGATACAGAAACCACGGGATTCGACCCCGAACAAGGTGACCGGATTGTCGAGATCGGGGCAATCGAGCTTTATAATCACATGCCCACAGGGCGGACGTTTCATGAGTACATCAATCCGAAACGCGGGATGCCGCAAGACGCTTTTGAGATACATGGAATCGGGCCTGATCTATTGGATGTGCCACGCCCGCCAAAAGACGGCGAAGTCACACTGAAAGACAAGCCCCTTTTTGACCAGGTCGCACAAGCCTTCGTGGATTTCGTAGCCGACGCGAAACTGGTCATTCACAATGCAGCCTTTGACATGAAATTCCTGAATGCGGAATTGAGATGGCTGAATTATCCGCAACTTCCGTGGGAACAGGCCGTGGATACGCTGGCAATTGCACGCAAAAAGTTTCCGGGGTCCCCGGCGTCATTGGATGCCTTGTGCCGACGGTTCAGTATCGACAACACCACGCGGACGCTGCACGGGGCTTTGCTCGACTCCGAAATCTTGGCCGAGGTCTATCTTGAACTGATTGGTGGGCGGCAGCCTGACTTTGCGTTGAAGGTGTCGTCGAACACCGGATCAGAGCAGGCCAATACCGCGGAATCCGCGTGGCGCCCACAGCCAAGGCCAACGCCGCTCCCGCCGCGTTTGAGCGAAAAAGAAGCCGCCGCCCATGCCGAGTTTGTCGAGGCGATGGGCGACGGCGCGCTTTGGAAGAAACTGGGCTGACTCAGGCGTCAGGGGTTTCTTTTTTCTCGGCTTCTGCGGCGGCTTGGCGGCGTGCAATTTCGTTGCGATAAAGCTGAACGAAATCGATGTTTTCAAGGTTCAGCGGTGGGAAGCCACCATCGCGGGTTACGTCGCTGACAATACGGCGGATGAAAGGGAACATCATCCGCGGGCATTCAATCAGAAGGAAAGGATGCAATTGATCGTCGGGAACGCCCTCGACGTGGAACACGCCAACATATTCCATTTCGAGTAAAAACAGAGATTCTTCATTCTCTTTATTCTTGGAATTAACCGAGAGTTTCGCGACCACTTCATACTGATGTTCTGTTGATCGCTTCTTTGCGTCAAGGTTCACACCAACCTGCACGTCAGGTTGGACGTCGCCACTGCCGCCGCGTTGCGAAAGAATATTTTCAAAAGACAGATCTCGCACGAACTGGGTGAGAGCGTTCATCTTGATCTGTTGCTGGTCTTGTGCGCCGGCTGTTTCTTCGGCCATTTTTCGATCTCCAGAAAGGTCAATATTGTTGCTAAGTGGCTTAGCAGCATGGTTCGAGTGTCTCAATGCCTTGTCCAGCCGGAATCACCCCTGGAGTGTGAATCCTTTGCATCAACCTCATGATAGTCGGTTTCGATGATGTCGGGGTGTCGTGGACGGCGTGGGTTTTCCGGGCCCATCTCAAACTTTTGAACATGAACACGCTTGCGAAGATAATTGTAAACCGCATGTCTTACCGGCGGTGCGAGCAAGGCAAAACCAATACCATCCGTGAAAAACCCCGGTGTCAGAAGCAATGCACCTGCGATCAGGATCATCGCACCGTGCGCCAGGGGTTCTGTCGGGTCGTCCAGCTCTGAAAAGGACCGACGCAGATTTCCCATGGCCATTAAGCCCTGTGTCCGCACCAACCAAGTGCCGAGGATAGCTGTCAAAATAACGATCCCCAAGGTCGGCCAAAGACCGATTGCGCCGCCGACTTGAATGAAAAGCGCGATCTCGATCAGCGGAACAAGTAGAAATGCCGCGAAAAGCCACATTGGCGAAACTCCGTTATCACTTGGCCCTTGTGGTAGACTTGGGCCGGTCAGTCACCTACATAAGTGCGGAATGGTTTTCATACCATGCCCTGCACAAAAAGAGGTGCCCATGAATTCGCCCATCATTCAGCTTCTGGTACTGGCTGGTATCGCGATTTTTCTCATTCTGAGGCTGAAAAGCGTTCTGGGAACGCGCGACGGTTTCGAAGGTTCATCGCAGGATACGCGCCGCGAAGGCCCATCTGATACACGTCGTCAGGACTTCGAGGTCATCGAGGGCGGCCCGGATTACGACATCATCGACAACGTCCCCGAAGGATCCGACAGCGCCAAGGCCCTGGCCGAAATGAAGCGGGTCGAGACATCTTTTGGTGTCGGAGATTTTCTGCAAGGTGCGCGTGGTGCCTATGAGATGATCCTGATGGCTTTCGAGAATGCAAAACTTGAAGAGGTCGCGCCATTCCTTTCGGAAGACGTTTTCGAAGCCTTTGCCCAGGTCGTGGACACACGCGAGGAACAAGGCCTGTCGGTCGAAGCCGAGTTTATCGGCGTGCGGGAGACCGTGTTGAAGGAGGCCAGATTTGATACCGAAACCCGCCGTGCGGAATTGACCGTGCGCTTTGTGGGGGAGCTTGTGTCCGTCGTACGGGACAAGGATGGTGAGATTATCGAGGGCAAGCCGGGACAGCCCAAGCGCCAGAAGGACAGTTGGACCTTCGAGCGTATCATGGGATCGGATGATCCCAATTGGCGGCTTGTTGCAACGGGCGAATGATCCGCGCGCTGCGGTTTTTTCTGTGTCTGTTGCCGTGGTTGGCCCTGCCCGCCACGGCCGAGGAGGTTACGCGCAAGGTTTTGCGCTTTGAGGATTTGCAAGGCTGGCAGAAGGACGATCACGCCGCCGCCTTGCAGACCTTCGTGAATACTTGTGCGGATATGAATGACCCGGATTGGCGATCGCTTTGTGCATTGGCCGGGCAGGGGCCTGATGCAAAAACGTTTTTCGAATTGTTTTTTCGCCCCGTGCTGATCGAGAATGGGTCTCGTCCTCTTTTCACCGGCTATTTCGAGCCCGAGTTGAATGGCTCTTTGGAGCCGTCGGCGCGCTATCGCTACCCACTTTATCGCGAACCGAATGTATCGAAGGTGTCCAATCCGTGGTTGACCCGGCGCGAGATCGAAACCGGGGATTTCATGGCCGACAAGGGCCTTGAGATCGCTTGGGTCGACGACCCGGTCGAATTGTTTTTCCTGCAAATTCAAGGTTCGGGGCGTATACAATTGCCGGATGGTCGGATGATACGTGTCGGTTATGGCGGGTCGAATGGCCATGACTACAGGTCCATCGGGGTCGAATTGGTGCGACGGGGTATCTACAAGGCGCATCAAGTGTCGGCACAGGTGATCAAGAACTGGGTAAGGCGCAATCCCGACGCGGGCCGCGAACTGTTGTTTCATAACCCGGCCTATGTCTTTTTTCGACGTTTGGATAAGGTGCCGGCCCATGCCGGGCCGCTTGGAGCGATGAACAGGTCGATCACGACAATGCGTACGGTTGCCGTTGATCCGAAATACACGCCTCTTGGTGCGCCGGTGTGGATTGAGAAGGGCGGCAAGACCCCCATGCGTCGCCTGATGGTGGCGCAGGATACGGGCTCGGCGATCAAGGGGCCGCAGCGGGCCGATATTTTCTTTGGAACCGGTGATGCCGCGGGGCGTGCCGCCGGAAAACTGCGCGACCCTGGCCGGCTGGTTGTACTGATGCCTATTCAACGTGCCTTTGCCATGGCGACGGATCTTTTACCGTGACCCGCAGGCGCCTGAAGCCCGAGGAGCTTGAGCTGTGGCGTAAGGTTGCGCAAACGACCGAGAAGCTTCATCCCGAGGGAAGGCATGTGGATACCCCCCTTCCCAAACCGTCGCCGCGAAAAACGCCCAAGGCGCGGATTGATGGGTTCGATCTGGGTCAGGATTCGAAATTCAAAGGCAATGATCACGATATTGCCCCCAGTGTGTCAGAGCGGATCAAGTCTGCGCCGGTCCATATGGATCGTAAGACCTTTGGCAGGCTAAAGCGTGGTAAACTGGTCCCGGAAGGGAAGCTGGACCTACACGGGATGACGATGGATCGGGCGCACCCGGCGCTGACGGCTTTTATTCTGCGGGCGCATTCGCAAGGCAAGCGCCTTGTTCTGGTGATCACGGGAAAGGGCAAGGACCGTGATCAGGATGGGCCGATCCCGGTGCGCCGTGGTGTCCTGCGCCATAATGTGCCGCATTGGTTATCGACGCCGCCCTTGGCGCAGGTGGTGCTGCAGGTCAGCGAAGCACACCTGAAACATGGTGGCGGTGGGGCCTATTACGTGTATTTACGTCGCGCCCGATAAGCTAGGGCGGGCGCGGGTAATCCCGATGCCCATCATGACAGAGGTGAAGACGAAATAGACGGCGACAAGCAGGTATTGCGACTCGATCCCGAGGCCAAGGTCGATGCCCAGCCCTGTCAGACCGGGGCCAATGGCCGACCCGAAAACCATGATCGCCGCTGCCATGGCCTTGATCGATCCTATATGTCCCGTGCCATAAAACTCGGCCCAGAAGGCATTGGGCAGGGTGGTGTTTGCCCCTGTCGTGATGCCGAGAAAAACAAAGCCGAGTAGGGTGGTGATCGGCCCGTTGGCAATGGAAAATAGGACGAATGCGATGACCATCGGCAATTGCATGTAGGGGATCAGGCGGGCGGTGCCCAAACGATCCAGCGCCCAGCCGGACAAGACCATCGAGCCGATGCTGACGCCCGTATAAAGCGGGAACATCGCCACCAGTTCCACATGCGCGATCTCCTTTACCTCGGCAAAGTGAACTTGGTGAAAGAAGAACGCGGTATTGAAGGCGGCAGGCCCCAGAAGGGCCGGGACCATGAACCAGAAAAGGAAATGTCCTAGCGTCTGCTTCCGGGTCCAATGGCGGGACAGCATGCCAAGGGATTGGTCGGATTTGGCCCAGGATTGCGGGGTGCGTTCCTGACGTAAAAGCAACAATAGAACGGGGATTCCGACTACTGCGATCATGGCTGCCAAGATCCACAATGCCCGCCAGTCCCATGTCAGCATGAGGGCCACAAAGATCAGCGGCAAAAGCGCCTCACCCCCGGCGAACCCAAGAGTTGCGATGGACAGCGCCTTGCCCCGTGTGGCGATGAACCAGCGCGACATGGCAACGACGGCGATGTGACTGGTCATGCCCTGACCGGTAAAACGCAGGGCAAAGACCACCGCGGGCAAAAGCCACCACACGGGGTTTAATGCCATGAAAAGGCAGGCGCCCATGAGCATCAACAGGATCACGGTGCCAAGGGCACGGACGCGAAAACGGTCGGTCAGTCCTCCGGCCCAGACCATGAGTGCGGCCGAGGCTGTGGTGCCCAAGGTGTATATCCCGCCCCATTGCCCGTGGCTGAGGCCGAAATCTTCCATGATCCTGCCGGCAAAGATCGAAATGAAAAACGTCTGGCCAAAGCTGCTGAGGAAGGTCAGCAGGACACCGGCGGCAAGCCAAGGTGCGTTGTCACGAAGAAAGGCGAGAATCGGCATATGCCTTTGGTCGGATGAAATGACGAGGAAGGAAAGGGTTTTTCATCAACGCCGCGTGCGGGTGCGCGCGGCCTTGTTTCCGAAAACCTTTCGAATCGCCTTGTGAACAAGGCCGAACTGCGAACTTCGGCGCATCGGTAAAACATCGGCGGACAAGTGGCCAACAGGACGCGTGGCACGTTTTCGGTACAAGGGGCCGCCCTTATGACGGGCGCGGTTTTTCCATGACGAGGAAGGTCATCATGCCCACCGGCGGGAGCGAGTTTTTCTGGGTCACGTCAAGATCGTCGCGCAGGACCGTGTCGATCCGGAAATCCGAATGCCAGCCAAGCACATTGGCAAAAGGTGCGGCGACCCTTTCGAGGAAGGCCATGAAGCCCTTCTCGCGGACGAAATGGTTGGTAATGATCACACGCCCACCCGGTGCACAGACGCGGGCGATCTCGGCCATGACGCGCTCGGGTTCGGGGACGACGGAAAGCACATGCATCGCCGCGACGGTTTCGAAACTGTTGTCAGGGAAATCAAGGTTGCGCGCATCCATCTGGCGCAGGGCCTTGACGTGCGACAGGTCATTCTCGGCCACGCGGCGGCGGGACTTTTCAAGCATGTCTTCGCTGAAGTCGATGCCGGTCACCTGGCAATCTGGGGCATAATAGGGAAGGGCAAGGCCGGTGCCGACACCGACCTCCAAAACCGTGCCGGGGTTCTGGTTTATCAGGGACACGGCGCGACGACGCCCGACATTAGTGATCCTGCCGAAAGTCGCATCATATACCGGCGCCCAGCGGGCGTAGGACGATTCAATCGCTTTGAGATCCATTTTCGTTACTCGTTGTCTTGGATTTGCAATCCGTATGTCATCATGGATTTGATCACCATGGCCAAATAAACAGCTGCGATCGCCACCAGCGTCACCCATTCAAACATAACTAGCGAAACTATCAGGAGGATGACACCAGAGATCAAAACCGCCTTGTTCTCGGGTGATATCTTGAACGCTTTCAATGAAATGGTCGGTATGCGACTGATCATGAGCAGGCCGACAAACAGCATGTAAAGGCAAATGATGACGCCGGGCAAAACTGGCCTGTCCGAGAAGGAGAAAGACAGGAACATGGGCGCCAGGGCAAGGAAGGCACCAGCGGGGGCAGGGACGCCGGTGAAATGAACGCCGCACTGACCCGAGGTGTCCTGCCGGGATGAGACATTGAACCGGGCAAGTCTTATGACGCAGCAAAGCGCAAAAACCAGAACCGTGCTCCAACCAAAGGCACCCATGCCTTCGAGTGCCCAGAAATAAAGGATCAGTGCGGGCGCCACGCCAAAGTTGATGGCATCAGCGAGAGAGTCGAGTTCGGCACCTAGTTCGCTGTCACATCCCACGCGGCGGGCGAGACGCCCGTCGAGTCCGTCGAGAACAGCAGCGAACAGGACCAAAAGAACGGCGGCGGTGTGATGATCCTGAATGGCAAAACGTATAGCGGTAAGACCCGCACAAATCGCGGCAAGGGTTACGGCGTTGGGCAGAACCCTCAAGACAGGAGAGAGGGATTCTGATTTATCGCGGTAGTCAGCCATGCGCTTACGCTTGATCATCCTTTGCCAATTCGGCGATCACCGTTTCCCCGGCGATCATGGTTTGCCCGACGCGAACATGAGGTTTCACACCATCGGGCAGGTAGACATCGAGGCGCGATCCAAAGCGGATCAGCCCGAACCTGCCCCCCGCTTGTACATGATCACCCTGCTTTACGAAACAGACAATCCTCCGGGCGACTAGGCCGGCGATCTGAACGACTGCGATATCCTGTCCATCGTCCATGCGGATCACAAGACTGTTTCGTTCATTATCCTTGCTGGCCTTGTCGAGCGAGGCATTGAAAAACTTGCCCGGACGGTAAGCGATGGCAGTGACCCTGCCCGGAACCGGGGCGCGATTCACGTGGCAATTGAACACCGACATGAAGACACTGACCCGCGTGAGCGGCGCATCGGGCAGGCCCAGTTCCGCAGGGGGGGTGGCGGGTTCGATCAGTGAAACGATGCCATCCGCGGGGCTGAGAACAAGGCCATCGCGGGCGGGGGCGAAACGCTCGGGATCGCGGAAAAAGTAGTAGCACCAGATGGTCAGGCCAACACCAACCCACCCCAAGACATCCCAGATCAGGAAAAGAACAAGAGTGATCGCGGCAAAAACGGCCACGAACTTGCGGCCCTCGGGGTGCATCGGTTTGACGAAGGTGGAAAGCATGTTCATGAGAGGCCCCGCTTGGCTTGGATTACGCGGGAATACGTCATAACCCATGCTTTGCAAAGAGTGATGACTCGAGACTGGTTGCGACGCTTCCGCCATCTCAGTTTCATCATCTCTTCTCTGAAGGCTTCAGTCGGGGTTCGCCATCCGAGGCACTTTCTGGGTGGGCGCCGTTCAGGCGGTCTATGTGGGTCATTGATAACTCGGATTAAACCAACTATCAGTCCTTCAAGCAAATAAACCCGGCTGTTGGGGCGAGTAAGTTCATTTGTTTGCAAAGGTATATTTCATATGAAAATCGCAATGATCGGAACCGGGTACGTAGGCCTTGTATCCGGAGTGTGTTTCTCGGATTTCGGTCATGATGTGACTTGTGTCGACAAGGATCTGGACAAGATCGCATTGCTCGAACGCGGGGAGGTTCCGATATTCGAGCCGGGGCTGGACAGGCTTATGGCCAAGAACGTTGAGGCCGGGCGCCTGAACTTCACGACCGATCTGGAACAGGCTATCGATGGTGCCGGAGCGATCTTTATTGCCGTTGGCACGCCGACGCGGCGCGGGGATGGGCACGCTGACCTGACTTATGTGATGGCTGCCGCCGAGGAAATTGCCCGGGTGGCCAAGGACTATGTGGTGATCGTCACCAAATCGACCGTGCCAGTGGGCACCAATCGTCAAGTAAAACAGGTAGTTAAGAAGGCCAACCCGGATCTGGAATTCGACGTGGCCTCGAACCCCGAGTTCCTGCGCGAAGGGGCGGCAATTGATGACTTCATGAAGCCTGACCGCGTGGTTGTGGGGGTTCAGACAGAGCGCGCGGCGGATGTCATGGCAGACATCTACAGGCCCTTGTATTTGCGGGATTTTCCGATCGTGACAACCGATCTGGAAAGCGCCGAGATGATCAAATACGCGGCCAATGCCTTCTTGGCGACCAAGATCACCTTTATCAACGAGATCGCCGCATTATGCGAACGCACTGGCGCGGATGTGAAGAAAGTGGCCCAAGGCATGGGTCTTGACGGGCGCATCGGCAACAAGTTTCTGCACGCCGGGCCGGGATATGGCGGATCATGTTTTCCAAAGGATACCAAGGCCTTGGCCCGCATCGGGCAGGATCACAGCCTGCCCTTGCAGATCGTTGAAAAGGTCATCACCGTCAATGAAGAGGTCAAGCGGCGGATGATCGACAAGCTGCTGGATCTTTGTGAAGGAAGTTTTAACGGCAAGACGATTGCGGTGTTGGGGGTGACGTTCAAACCCAATACGGACGATATGCGCGATGCGCCCAGCTTGACGATCATTCCCGCGCTTGTGGGTGGGGGGGCCAAGGTGCGGGTGGCGGACCCGCAAGGGCGCCACGAGGGCGAGGCCCTGTTGCCCGGTGTCGTCTGGCAAGAGGACCCTTATAAATGCGTTAACAACGCGGATTTATTGGTTATTTTGACCGAATGGAACGAATTCCGCGCGCTGGATTTGAAGCGTCTGGCCAAGAAAATGGCGGTGCCCAGACTGGCGGACTTGCGCAACATCTATTCCGTCAAAGACGCCAAACAGGCCGGGTTCGAGGCCTACGAAAGCATCGGTCGCGCGGGGTTTACCCGCCAAAACACCACCTGACCGGTTTCGGTGCGAACTTACCTGACGCCACCTAGGGCCTTGCCAAATGCTCTGTCAGGAAGTTTTTAACTTCTGGGTATATGATCTTGAGTTGCAGCTCGTTCTTGACCAAGCGGTGACCGGCATTCGGACGCACGAGCAGTTGGCTATCTGGCTGTGATTTCTTTGCGAAATCCATAAACAGCTTGGCCCGTGCCAGTGGCGTGGTCTCGTCCTTGCCGCCTTGGACCAGAAAAACAGGTGCCAAGAGTGATTTTAGTTGTTGGCTAAGGGCGTGGAGCGGTGAAAGGTCTGGCCGGGGCTTGCCCCGCATCGCGCGGTTGCAAAAGCCCTTTGGGCCAAGGTCGACCACCGGAGACACGAAAACCATGCCTTTCAACCGACCTTTTGCAAGATCCTGAGCCCAAAATGCAAGCGGCGCCCCGGCACTGAAGGCACAAAGGACGACGGGCCCGGTTCGGTGTCGTTCGAGAATCTTGGAAACGGCCAGCTGTCCCCTTTCCATGACGGCTTCAAGTGGCTCGGGCATTGTCATGCGATACTCAGGCAAGGCAAAACGGCAGGCCAGCGGGGAAAGAGTTTCAACCAATGGCGACAGTTGATCGGGCTTACCACCGCCGAAACCGCCACCGTGAAAACATATGAAAAGCGGCCCGTTTTCATTCTGGCCCCGGCGCTCAATGATTTGGCGGCCGCCTTGATATTCATAAACAGTATCGGGCATGAAAGGCGCCTCTTTCAAATATGCGCATTCTTCGACCAGACTATCGCGCCGCAATCGTCAAGAAATGTTTTTGACGGGTGACACTCTGGAATGTCGTTGCTATCCAGACGGCAAGTTTGGTTCATCCGGGGTATAGACTTATGCAGATTGAACATACAGCGCTTGAGGGCGTTTTTTTGATCACGCCACCACGATTTGGCGATCATCGGGGGTTCTTCTCGGAAAGTTACAGCCGTCAAAAATTGGCCGATCACGGTATCGATCTGGAGTTTGTTCAGGACAACCATTCATTGTCGCGCGAAGTCGGCACGGTGCGCGGCTTGCATTTTCAGGCCCCGCCGCACGCTCAGGACAAGCTGGTGCGCTGTGGTCGTGGTGCGCTTTTCGATGTGGCGGTGGATATCCGCAAGGGAAGCCCGACCTATGGTCAATGGGTGGGGTATGAGCTGAGCTTTGAAAACGGTCGGCAGCTTTTGGTGCCAGCAGGTTTTGCGCATGGGTTCATGACGCTGCAACCTGATACCGAGATCGTCTATAAATGCTCGGATTACTATGCGGCGGAAACCGAAGGTGCCTTGCTTTGGAATGACCCGGACATCGGGATTGAATGGCCACTGTCGGGGATCACGCCGGTGATCTCGGACAAGGATGCCAATGCACCCGGTGTCGGGGGATACGACAGCCCTTTTGCTTGGGAGGCGGCACAGTGAAACTTTTGGTAACAGGTGGGGCCGGATTTATCGGATCGGCCGTGGTACGGGCCGCGATCGCGCAGGGCCATGAGGTGGTTAATCTTGATGCGTTGACCTATGCGGCCTGCCTTGAGAATGTTGCCTCGGTGGCAGATGACCCGAAATACAGCTTTGTGAAGGCTGACATTCGGGATCGTGCGGCATTGGATCAGGCGTTTGCCGAGCATCAGCCGGATATCGTGATGCATCTGGCTGCAGAAAGCCATGTGGACCGGTCGATTGATGGGCCGGGTGATTTCATCGAAACCAATATCACCGGCACCTACAACATGTTGGAAGCCGCACGCAGTTATTGGGTGAATGCGGGCAAGCCGGAGGGATTTCGGTTTCACCATATCTCGACCGATGAGGTTTTCGGATCGCTTCCGGCGGATCCTTCGGTGCAGTTTACCGAAGATACGCCGTATGACCCGCGCAGCCCGTATTCGGCCTCCAAGGCCAGTTCCGACCACTTGGTACGGGCGTGGCACGAAACCTATGGCTTGCCGGTGGTCCTTAGCAATTGTTCAAACAACTACGGGCCGTACCACTTCCCGGAAAAGCTTATCCCGGTGGTGATCCTGAATGCCTTGGCCGGTAAAGATATCCCGATTTACGGCGATGGCTCGAATGTGCGCGATTGGCTGTACGTGGAAGATCACGCTGACGCGCTTTTGGTGGTGGCCGCGAAAGGCGAGCTTGGCCGCTCATACAACATTGGCGGCGAGAACGAGCGCACGAACCTTGAACTTGTGAAAACCATTTGTGCGATCCTGGATGAAAAAGCGCCGCGTGAGGCGGGTTCATACACTGATTTGATCACCTATGTGACGGATCGCCCGGGTCACGATGCCCGCTATGCTATTGATCCCACGCGCATTCGCGAGGAACTGGGCTGGAGGCCTTCGGTGACGGTCGAGGAAGGGCTTGAAAAAACTGTGCATTGGTATCTGGACAATAAGCCGTGGTGGCAGGCGCTCCAGAACCGCCAAGGTGTTGGTGAGCGTTTGGGGAAAGTTTGATCTACGATGGATAGCCCCTATGAGAATTCGGATTTCGTACGCTCTAAATTGAATTCAGGTGAGCATCGCGATGTTATCGGTGGCTTGTGGGATGAGGTTGGCAAGTGGCAGTTCAACTTATTGAAGAAAGCTGGCTTGAAACCTCGGCATCGACTGGTGGATGTTGGATGCGGATCATTGCGGGGCGGAGTTCATTTCATCCCTTACCTTGAACGTGGTAATTACTTCGGTACCGATATCAATGGATCTCTCGTCGAGGCTGGTTTGAACAATGAGTTAAGCCCAGACGATAGAAACCGGGTTCCATCAGAAAATTTTTGCGTAAGCGATGATTTCAGTTTTAATTTTGAAGACGTCAATTTCGACTATGCAATAGCGGTTTCCTTATTCACGCATTTGTCACGCAATAAGATCGAAATGTGTCTTTCGCAATTGCGCCCCAAAATGAACGCATCACATGGGAGGTTTCTGGCGACATTCTTCTTACCCAAAGAAGGCGCGCCTACTTTTGGCCGGCATCCCCAGAAGAGCGGAATTCACACTTTTTCTTGGCATGATCCCTTTCACTATACGGTTCAGACGATTGAAGACATGGCGTCAAACACGGGGTGGAAGGTTGAGTCTGTTGAGGATTTAGGTCATCCGCGTGGTCAGATTGTTGTAATGTTTTCGGTTAACCAGAAAGTTGGAGAGGGCATGATGAAACCAGAAATTGACCCTTCGGGAACCCGCCGACGGTTCGACAAGCTCTTTTTAAGTGTGGGATCCATGAAGGCGGGTACGACTTGGCTTCATCAACAATTGGCCGGTCATCCGGAGATTTATTTTTCGCCGGAAAAAGAGATCCATTACTTCGCTGACCCGCACGCCAAGAGTTACATGTCTTTAGAGGGACGTATTTCACGTTATCAGCGCGTTGTCGGTAACCTGAAAGCTGAGCGTATGAATCCGCATGTCCAGCGCAACCTGGCATGGTATGCGACGCGCTATCTTGCCCCGGTTGTTGACGATGACTGGTATTACAGCCTTTTCGACGACCGACCACCGCAGAAGAAAAACGCATCTTATCCTGCTGATTTTAGTAATCTTTATGCAGTAATGGATGATGCGGATTGGTCGCGAGTCCTTGGTCTGGCAGATGATGTTCGAGTGATTTACACGATGCGCCACCCGGGCAAACGGCTGTGGAGCAATTTCAAATTTTCCTATGAGTTTTCAGGCCAGGGGCATGTTCTGGAAAGTTTGTCAGAAGCTGACTACGCAGCTTTTTTCGATGACCCGGGAACCAAATCACATGCGGATTATGCAAGCATTATCGAAAGTCTTCATCGCAATTTGTCCGATGCCGCCGTTCAGCTGCTCTTCTTTGAAAATATGAGGCAGGAGCCTTTGCAGACACTCAGGTTGATTGAGAGCTTTCTGGAAATTCCGGAGCATAGTTATCGCGAGCAAGCCCTGCAGAGAAAAGTAAACCCATCAAGTGCGATAGAGGTCCCGGCGTATTTCGCTGAAAGGGCGGATGAAATTTGCGTCAACCAAATTGCCCAACTTCAAAAGTTGGGTGTTTCGGTGCCTGAAGACTGGCATAAGCCTTTGTCTTCCGCTCTGGGAAATTGAGGCCGCTTGGCCTCAGAAAATAAGGGTGCAGTAAATGAGAATCTTGGTTTTTGGGACGTCGGGTCAAGTCGCCACGGAGTTGCAAGACCTCGCCGATGTCATGGCGGTGGGCCGCGATGTGGCTGATCTTGGCAAGCCGGAAACATGTCGTGCGGCGATTGTGGAACGTCAGCCGGATGTTGTGATCAACGCGGCAGCCTATACCGCCGTTGACAAGGCCGAGGAAGAAGAAGACCTGGCCAATTTGGTCAATGGAGAAGCGCCTGGTGTTATGGCGCAGACTTGTGCTGAGCTTGGCATTCCTTTCGTGCATATTTCCACTGACTATGTCTTTGATGGTAGTGGCGTCGCGGCTTGGCGGCCCGATGACGATGTTGGGCCGCTTGGCGTATATGGTCGTTCGAAACTGCTTGGTGAGAAGAAAATCGCCGAGGCGGGGGGCACGTGGGCGGTTTTGCGTACTTCCTGGGTGTTTTCGCCGCATGGTGCGAACTTTGTCAAAACCATGCTTCGGTTGGGCAAGGAGCGTGACAAGCTGACCATTGTGGCCGATCAGATTGGTGGCCCGACCCCGGCCCGCAAGATTGCCGAGGCGTGTCTGCAAATGGCCAAGTCATTGAAAGAAAAATCGAATCTTGGCGGGATTTACCATTTTTCGGGTGCGCCCGATGTAAGTTGGGCTGATTTTGCACGCGAGATTTTCGCGCAGGCCGGATTAGAGGTTGAGGTCGAGGATATCCCGACATCCGCCTTTCCCACCGCGGCAAAGCGGCCCGCAAATTCGCGCATGGACTGTTCTGCGACGGAGGCGGCCTTTGGCATCAATCGGCCGGATTGGCGCGAGGAGCTGCCGCGTATTCTGGGCTGACAGTGTTTTTCGATCTTGGGACTCGCATTTCAAGGTGCGGTCTGGTTTAGGCAACTTCAAGTAATTTGGACGATGGGGGCATTTCAAAATGACCGAACGTAAGGGTATAATTCTGGCTGGTGGATCGGGGACGCGGCTTTATCCGATTACCCTTGGCGTATCGAAGCAGCTTTTGCCGATCTACGATAAGCCCATGGTTTATTACCCTTTGTCGGTTTTGATGCTGGCCGGTATTCGGGAAATCGCGGTGATCACGACGCCGCATGATCAAGAGCAGTTCAAGCGCACCCTGGGGGATGGTAGCCAGTGGGGTCTGGACCTGACGTTCATCGAGCAGCCTTCGCCGGATGGCTTGGCGCAAGCCTATGTTCTTGCAGAAGAATTTCTTGATGGTGCGCCTTCGGCGATGGTCTTGGGGGACAATATCTTTTTCGGGCATGCCTTGCCCAAGATGCTGGCCGAATCGAGTGCGCAGACCGAGGGTGGCACGGTCTTTGGCTACCATGTGTCGGACCCTGAGCGATATGGTGTGGTGGGCTTCGACGAAAGCGGCAATGCCACGCAAATCATTGAAAAACCTGAAGTTCCACCATCGAACTATGCGGTAACCGGACTTTATTTCCTCGACGGTAGCGCACCCGAACGGGCGCGCAACGTGACCCCATCGGCGCGGGGTGAGCTGGAGATCACCAGCCTTTTGGAAAGTTACCTTGACGAAGGTAGTTTGAGCGTGAAGCGCATGGGGCGTGGGTATGCCTGGCTGGATACAGGGACGCATGAAAGCCTGTTGGATGCAGGTAACTTCGTGAGAACATTGGAAAAACGCCAAGGCATGCAAACCGGATGCCCGGATGAGATTGCCTTTGAGCAAGGGTGGATCAGCCGCGAGGACCTGATTGCGCGGTCCGAGAAGTTTGCCAAAAACCGCTATGGCACGTATCTGGCCGGGCTTTTGAAATAAGCCGGTCAGATTTTTGTACAACTTGTACATCTACCCCGGCAGTTTTGTACAAAAATCCGGGATGCGTTGAAGGATTCTGTACAGATTGTACAAAACGGCCAACCGATAAGGGCGCTGCAACGTGGTTAACGCCGACTAACGGGCAACGCGCGGTCCACTTTCCAATCGTTAACTTTCATTGGTCAGGTTCTCCCGGCGAAACAATGCTTGGGGGACCAGCCGATGTCAGACCAATCAGCGATCTTGTCGCTGCCCTATATCCTGCCGTCGCAGGCACAAAAACATGTCACGCATAACGAGGCGCTGCGCCTGTTGGACCTTGTGGTGCAACTGAGCGTCAAGGACCGCGACCGCACAGCCCCGCCCGCAGCACCGGAGGCTGGCGACCGCCATATCGTGGCCAGCGGTGGCAGCGGCGACTGGGCCGGGCAAGACGGTGCCGTGGCGCTTTATGCCGTTGGCGAGGGTTGGGTCTTTATGCCGCCCTTGCCGGGATGGCGGGCCTATGTGGAGGCCGAGGCCGCCATGGCGGTGTGGGATGGCAGCGCTTGGCAGAGCCTTGCGCCGGAGTTCCAGAATCTGGATGGTGTCGGGGTCAACACCGGGTCCGATGCGGTCAACCGATTGGCTGTGGCCTCGGAGGCGAGTTTGTTCAGCCACGAGGGCGCCGGCCACCAGATGAAGGTGAACAAGGCGGCGGCGGCCGATACGGCCAGTTTGTTGTTTCAGACCGGTTGGTCGGGGCGGGCCGAGATGGGCACCGCCGGAAGCGATGGTTTTTCGATCAAGGTCAGTGCCGACGGCGCGACGTGGCATACTGGTCTGTCGGTATCTGGAACCTCGGGGGTGGTCACCGCGCCGCAGGGGCTTTCCGCGGACTCTGTGACAGGGCTGGCGGTGCAGCAAGACCCATTTGACGCGACCCCTGGACGGTTGATGACATCGGGTGCCTTTGGCTTGGGAGGGACGCTTGCTATCTGTCCAGGCGACGACCTTGATCAAGCGCCGCCAGGTTCATTTTGCCGTTTTGGCGTTTCGAGCATCAACAAGCCGGGGCCGGCAAACTCGGCGGGTGTGGTGATTACAAGCGAGTGGTCATCCGGGGTAAGATCGCAAATTTCCCATCTGTTTTATCCAGCGCCTTACCGGAACCATGTGTTCACGCGTGTCATGGATGGGGGTTCATGGCTGCCGTGGCGTGCGCAGTTGGGGCAACTGAATCTTGTCGGTGCCGTCACGCAAGACGCCGGGATACCGACCGGGGCAGTGATCGAACGTGATGTGAATGCCAACGGTGAATATGTCCGGTTTGCGGATGGTACCCAGATTTGCAGCCATGCCGTGACAGTACAAAGCACGGGCGCGACCGTGTGGAATTTTCCGGCGGGTTTTGGAGCATCGCCGCGTGTTTCTGCAACCCCGAATGCCTTGGATCCTCGGTGTGTATCAGTTGCGGGCATTGGCCCCAGCGGCGGGTCGTTTCGCGTTTGGGATCTTGGCGGTTCGCGCGTGGCCGCGAGTGTTGAAATCTCTGCTATTGGCCGCTGGTTCTGACAAGGAGGTGCATGATGAAAATTCGATTTTCCCCTATTCGATCGGATGAGCAACTTTGGCTAAGCAAGTCCGGTGATGCCGTCACGGTCAACGATTTAACGTTGGATTTCACCAGTTTGCCTGACGACAGCCTGCTGCCGCGTGATTCCATCGACTGCCCGTGGATCGCCGGTGACGTTAGCCGTATCGACGGTGTCGTGCACCTTGCGTTGTTTCTTCCGCATGGTGCGAATGCGCCCACGGACCGCCGGTTTCCACCGGAGGTGTCGGTCAGTGAAGATGGCCCAATTGCCCTACCAATTGCAGAGGAGGAGGTTAACGAATGACCGCGATTGATTTCAGCCGGGTGATTACATCCGACGACAAGCAGGACGCCGAAAATCGCAAGCATGCGCAACTGGTCAGGGAGGAGGCAAGGCGGCGTATTCTCGAAGCTTTGCCTTTCGAGGAGCAGCTTAATATGGTGCGCGCCTTGAGTGTGGCCGCCTTGCGCGCGGTGATTGACGAATCGGAAACGAAGGTTGCCGGGTTGACGCCCCTTGCCGGTGATGAATTGAAATCGATCCTGGGTGCATGTGATTGGATTGATCAAATGCGCGATACTTGCCACGAGAAGATCAAGCAGGGCGCAAGCCGGGACGTTCTGACACAGGATTGGCCACCCTTGCCCACCGAAATCACGCGCTTGAAAAGGTGATGTTGCGGGCGCTGTTTGCGAGGATCGTCAGCTTATGGTGCCGAAGATTTCCTTGGCGCCATATGCAACTTTTCAGGCCCGGGGCAATCTTGGCTTTTCGAAAGGAAAATTGCCGATTGCACAAGAGCTTTCCCGCTTAGTATACCCGGGGTATCTAGATAGGGGCTTTGCATTGCTTTTTCCGTTTTTAAGGCCAGTCGTTCCTCAGCCGGACACATGGGTTGACCGGTTGGCAACGTGTTATGAACACCGGTATTTTTCCAACTTTGGCGCGCTTGCGACAAGTTTGGCGTCGCGCATGTCGAAAGCCTATTTGCAGGATGGCTATGCGGGTGCTTTGTGCTCTAGCAATACGGCAGGGCTTGTGGCTGTTATTCAGGCTTTGGACCTTTATGGCAAAAAGATCGTCCTTCCGGATTTTACATTTGCGGCGACTGTTCAGGCGGCATTTGCCGCGGGTGCCAAGCCGGTTATCTGCGATATTCGTGCCGACACCTGGGAATTGTGCCCCGATAGTTTGAAGGCGGCGTTGGCGGAGCATCCGGATATTGCCGCCGTGGTGCATGTGCGTCCCTTCGGCCTGCACCGTGATCTGAGCCCCATACGTGATATTTGCGATGATCGAGGGCTGCCTTTGATCGTTGATGCGGCCGCTGCTTTGGGCGCGCCGGAAAACAGCATGCGTTTTGGTTCGGATAGCGGGGAGATCGAGGTTTTTTCGTTGCACGCCACCAAGACTTTCGCAATCGGAGAAGGTGGCCTTATTGCAGCGCCAGAGGAAATGCTGCCCAAGATAAAATCCGCCATGAATTTCGGATTCAATTCGGACCGTACATATGGCGAAGGGCAGAATGCAAAACTCGACGAGTTTCGCGCGGCGATTGGGCATGCTGCAATGGACAGCATGCAGGAGGTTACAGAAGGCCGTATTCGGCACGCCGAGTTCTATTATGATTTGTTCAAGAGTTTCCCCTTTCTAACTCTTACCGAGTCGCCCGGCAGCACGCCTTGGTCCACCTTTCCAGTTGTCTTTCCAGAACCGGTGACGTCCAATGTTCTGGGGGCGTTTTCGGATCAAGGGATTGAGATAAAACGGTATTATTGGCCCGGTGTCATCAAGGGCTACACTGGTCCACGCGAGATTTTGAGTGTCGAGACACCCAACAGTTTTGACCTTCAAGACCGCTGTGCCTGCTTCCCGGTCTATTCTGATTTTGAGCAGATAAACGTATCGCTGCTGAAAGAGCGCATTCATATGGCGTTGGGCCAATTGTTTTCCTGAATGGTGGAGAAATATTTATGCCCCCATTGGGCTTGGCAAAAGTTAAGGTGGCTCAGTAGCGGAGAGTTTCATACCACCCTGGCTTTAGTGACTGAAGATGAGAACTGTTGACCTGCGCTAGCAATTTTATTTGCCCTAGGCCCCTATCGTTTAAGCGCCTTTAAAATTTTGGAAGCGGATGTGCTCTTTCAGATAAAAGAGCCTTTTCTTGCTCCAGAAGATCTCTTTTTCTATCCTTTAGCCTTTTGGCAGGTACGCCCGAATACACCCCCCAAGCGTCTAAGTTTTTGCTGACAAGTGATAGGGCGCCAACAGAAGAGCCCTCATTGATTGTTACGCCAGGTAGAATTACACTACCGGACCCGACTATTACATGTCGGCCAATTTGTACTAACGCCTCGTTCACATTGAGAAATTTAGATGGGACGGTTGGATTTGTAAGCGATGAGCCTGAATAATCATCCGAAGTGGAATAAATTTTAACGCCTTGAGATAAGCCACTAAAGTCATGCAGTTGAATACCAGCACCACAGGCGAGATAGCAATGAGCACCGATGTGTACGTAGCTTCCAATGTGGAGTTGACCATTTGCGCAGGCGAGCGTTGTACCTCCGTCAATCCGAACGTTGTCGCCAATGGAAATATTCTCTAGGCCGATAATCGTGCAATTTTTGGCAACCTGAACGCTTTGTCCAACGAAAGCGAAGCCCATTTCACTGAGCTCATGTGAATCATAATAACCAGCTGTGAATACGTTTGTTTTTTTCACTTCAGTCTCCAACCTAGGTTCGGACTCAATGGGAGTTTGGGTGCAAATATGGTTTACTCAAGTCATACTAGACCTTGCCACTTTACTTCAAAATCCCATTATAAATTTTTACCAAATCCTCGACCTGTTCATTTACCGAACGCAGCTGTGGTATTTCCTGCGGGCTCTCCAGGTATTTTTCAGCGTTGTCATTCACCTGCCAAAGGCAATTGGCCAAGCCTTCATAGGTGGATACATCAACGAGATGCCCATTCACGCCTTCTTTGACATCGGCGCCGATAGCGCCTTGGTCAGAGGCAATAACCCAAGTGCCGCAAGTCATCGCTTCCCGGGTTACAAGGCCATAGCTTTCCGGCCAGATGGACGGGGCCAAGAGGATATCGATTTGCGCATAGAGGCTGCTGACCTCTGATTGCGGAACCTTGCCTTTGATGGTGACCGGGGTTGTGCCCCAGACCTCGTGCCGTTCCGAGCCGCTGGGCATGGCGTGATCAATCAGGAGCAATTCCAGATTAGAGTAATCGTTTGCCGAAAGCGCGTTTCGGACGTGATGGATGCCTTTGTGACGGGAGGCGCCGCCGATATGTGCAAGGCGCACCCGGCCAGTGGATGAAGGTTGTTTGGGGAGTGCCTTTAGCGGTGAAACCCCGTTTTCAACCGTGATCACGTTCTTCAGGTTACATGCGCGGTGCAATTCTGCGAATTTCTCGGACACGGCAAGAAGCCCGGAGGCGGATTTGAGGGGGCGGGCCAAGGCCCGGGCGCGGTCTGGGAAATCGGGCTGATCCTGTTTCGCGTAATCGTAGTACTCGGCCACACCATTTTCATCGATCACGAACTGGTTGGGGGAAATCCACCAACTGTCATGCAGCGTGATGAAGTATGGAATATTCCTGTAGCGTACCGTGTTCACGACCGAGCTGGTTAAGCGTTGGATGCAGTGAAAATGAACGATGTCGGGCTGAATCTTATCGAGCAGGGATTCAAACACGGTTGAAAGCCGGGCGTCCGCGGCTGTCATGTCGCCGTTTTCCATACTTGGCGCGGTGATCGCGTGGACGCGCACCCCCTCATGGCCATATGTCGTGACGTCCAGGGGTGTGTGCCCGCCTTCCAAGGTGCAGACCACTTCAACCTCAAAACGATCCTTGTAGTTTTCGTGTATGAGTTTGACGTTGTCGTGCACAACACGCGTCGCCCCGCCAATTGCCTGGGGTGGGTAGAACACGTTGACAACCAAGACGCGGGTCGTGTCGGATTGGCCGGGCCTGATATCGTGAAACGCGTCACGAAGGTTCTGGCCCATGGATTCAATCGAATACCGCGAAAGGATAACCTCGCGGGCCGCTTCGCCGATCTGTTTTCTGAGGCCCGCGTCACTAACGAGCATATCCAGCGCATTCGTAAAATCTTGGGTTGTGCGGCACAGGAAGCCGGTTACGCGATCTTCTATGGTTTCGCGGTGAGTTGCCGTAGCGCTGACCACCGAGGGCGTGCCGAACATGCCCGCTTCCATCCATTTGATTTCAGATTTCGCATCTGTGAGCAGAGAGTCCGTGAGAACCGACAGATTGATATCGGCTTTGGCGACCATTGCGCAGAAATCTTCGAAGTCCCAAACCGGCTCGATGATCGTGACAGGATCAGATTCCATGTCCAAATGCTTGAAAGTGCCGAAGTACCCGACCAAGCGGATTTCGACCTTTCCGGGGTACCTTTTGACTATTTCCGCCAAGGCAGGTTCGAGGATGTCATGAAAATCTTCTTTGTGCGCTTTGGTTCCGGAACCATAAAAGATAACGAGAGGGCGATCTTCGCCGGGTTCTGTCCGCGATCCTGCGTTCTCGCGGATTGCGGTCATGTGGAGTTTGCCCAGGGCGTTATGGTGCTCAATCACCTTTCCGGTGCGCACCTTTTCTTTCATTAATTCCGAGATGGTCGCGGTTGATGCGATACCGTAGTCGCACAGGCCCATCGCGTGTTCGAAGAGGGGGACACCACATGCCATTTGGGCATAGTGCTGCTTATCAATCGTGCCGGCATAACTTTCGAAACTTGGCGGAAAGTGTTCGGTGTCAAAGACGACATCGTCGATTTCGTAGAAAGTCGTAACACCGTTTTGATTGGCGCTGATAATGGCGTCGATTATCGGCGGGAATGCCGGTACGCGGAAGAAAATTGCCGCATCGAAATTGGAAAGATCACGTTTGAATTCGGCCAGCCCATGACTGGGCGAGATAATTGTCACATCATAGCCGGCTGCGCTTAGCTGATCGGCTTTCTGGTCAACGCGGTATAATTTGCACTGATACAGGTCTTCGTTTCCGATAAGGGCAACGCGCTTGATGACATGCGAGCGTTCGGTTGATGAAAACTCGGGCGTGCAGGCAGACAAAGCTTTGCGAATGATGTTTTGGGTTTCGCTGATACCGAACAGATCAAGGTATCCATTAAGATTGCCCCAGATTGTGTGGAACAGCCTATTGGAAAGCTCGGACTTCTTTTTTGCGATGGAGATGTCTTTTAGAAATTCAACTGGGAAATCAAAAAGCCGGTTTGCAGCTTCATGCACCCGATTGTTATCCAACTCCAATTCTGCCAGCGCCAATGTGTTCCAGCCAGAGTCTTGCGATTGCGGCACTTGTTTTCGCAAGATTTGAGCAATGTCGGAACGACCCTTGCGTTGCAACAAATCAGACAAATGTCGCTTGGCGCGGTTGTTGTTCTGAGCTTGATTTAGAATTTGCCAATAAAGCCATTCGGCTTGATCTTGCCTGTCCGTGATAGCAAACCGGTCTGCCATTGCCACAGTGAATTCCGCAGCGGCGTCCGGGGTGATATCAATTGCGGCTAAACCAGCACGCGGATCGAGCAACAGTTGATCCAGCACCTCACGTTGTGTTGCCTCGGACGGCAATTTAGCGGCGACGCGATACAGAGGCAGCTGATCAATAATTTCCGACGGAACGTCGATAGCATGGTACTTCTTGGCCCATGCTTTGAGATTCGGGGTCAGCCCCAGGCGCAGGCCCCGCGACAGCCAGTGGCGATACAGTTTGGATTTTATCTGTTCTGACGTGTCGCCGTTTTGGAAATTCTCAAGCTCTTCTTCGGAGTGATCCTGCAGGAGTGACGTGAGAAGAGTGTCGTCGATCTCATTGCTGTAGAATGTTGCGTCGAATTCAGCTTCTGGATTGATCGAGCGCGTCGCCGCGATGCCGTGATTTATGAAATGCGCGATACATGTTGGCCGATCAAAATCTGCCGGGGGCATTCCATCATGGTTTGCCATGGCGTGATAGTGTTCATGGTCGAACATCTTGCACAGCTCGGTGCCGTATAGACCGGAAAGTTCCCATTGTTGCGCTTCGGTCAGGGCGATCTCCAAAGGATCATGACCCTGCGCCAAAAGACCAGACAGAACCTGTACCACCTCTGTGCCATCCGGATCGAAGGAAAGCCCGTAACGCTTTTCTATGTATTCTGCATCCCAGTCATCCGAGTGTGCTTTGCGCGCTTCTTCCAAGCCTATTTCGAGAAAGTGAAACGCCGCAAAAAGCGGGTCTTCGATGGCGGCGGCAATATCACCGTGTTCCGACAAATAACCGCTTAATGTGAAGCCCGACCAAAGCCACGCCGCGCGCGGATGATTTTCGACGATCTCATCCAACGGTGTCTGTTCGGACATCTCGGCCAGTTCTTCAATCCAACGGGTGCGTTGATTTGACGAGAGCATGCGGCTTTCAGGGTGCTTGAGCCCTGTGTTTTCGGGTAAGAGGGTACGAAGCTCGGATCGACCGTACTCAAGATAATGCTGCGCGCCATCGGTGATGCCCGCGTCCGCCACATCCTTGTTGATCTGTAAATAGACGTCGCTGTCAAATCCGGCGGGGAGGTCGCCTGACCGAGTGGTCAGGCCGTCGTTTTGCTTTTTGTTGCGCGTGTTTGAATGGGTTTTTGAAGGATTATTCTTTTCGGAAATTGCCATGAGACACCATGTTGAGTTTCAAGTCAGCGGATAGATGATCAGGGGTGGATTTTCAACGAAGCAATAGATCGGGGATGAAAAAAGCGGCTGGTGAATTGTGAGTGAAAAGTTTAGAGAGGCAAAGGTCGAAAAAGAGGAATAGGACCGGAAAATGCGCCCAAATTTCCTAGTCTGTGGACTTGAACACACGGGAACCACCTTGATCTCGGATCTTTTTCGACAAATCCCGAATTTGGACTCTGGTTTTGAATGCGGCGTGTTGTTGTGTGAAAGCCCCGAGGCGTTTCAAGACTACCAGCCTTTTGCAGATAACATGCTGGGGGGTTGGGGCATCACCGAGGACCAGTTCGCGGACTGTTGTTCGTCAAAAAGCTTTGATCAGTTCTATGAAAAGCTGTTCAAGGCAAGTACGGTTCTCGAAGAGGGGACAGCGGAGTTTTTCGATAAAACCCCAAGATACCTTGCGCAATTGTCCCGTGTGCTTGAGCGTTGCGACGCCCCGGTGATTATAAGTTACAAGGATCCCCGCGCCATCGTGTGTTCAGATTTCAAGCGCGCCAAGACCGATGATTTTGCCGGATGGTATGAGCAATACGTAAAGGGTAAATTGCGCTATGCGAGCAATTGCTATGCGCAATACGTGGAACACAAGGATGACCCGAGGGTCGCAATAATTGGCCTTGAAGACCTGGCCATGAACGCGCGCGCAACGATGGAGCGGATGTTTGCCCACGTCGGCCAGGCATTTCGGCTTGAGTATTCCATCATCGAAACGCTGCGATACGAAAATGTCAAAAATCACACCGTTTCGGCGGACATAGCGTTTGAGTACAAAAGGATACTTTCCAAGGACGCGCAAAGCAAAATTCGCGAGGATTTTGCGCATCTTGATGCGTGGTTTTACGATTGACCGAAAAGATTTTTTATAAGGCTTGGCAGAATGCGAGAAACCAGTCTCATCCTTAACCCAGATATCTATCAGGATGTCGAGAACAGTCATCACCGTACGACGGTGTGTATCGGAACCCCCAGAGGCGGGACAAGCATGGTGGCCGGCGCAATGGTCGGCCTGGGCGTGCCTATGGGTGACGACCTGCCGGTCAATATCGAGGACCGATCCTTTAACCCCGATGGTCGTTCAGAGGGGTTGGACGAGTTTTTGCAGACCCTTCCCGAGGCCATCGCCGAACGGAATCAGAAGTTTGACCACTGGGGCTGGAAGTATCCACGCGCCGAGCGTTACCTTGAAAAAATTGCCGATGATTTGCGCAATCTTCACCTTGTTGTCGTGCTGCGCGATCCAGTGCCAGCGTGCCTGCGCACCTTGAAGCGGGGAGAGCATGACCCGATGGATGTTGTGCGCAAACGTATCAAGATGGAAGCGCGCAACATGGCGATGGTCGAAAGGCTTTGTTGCCCAACGCTTTTGGTGTCGTACGAACGCGCAGCCAGCCGCCCCGAAGCCTTTCTGCAGGAATTGGCCGCATTTCTTGAGGTCCAGATGCCGCAGGATATCTCGGCCATTCTCGAATTCATGACACCGGGACAATACAAGAAGCCGCCGCAGGCCTAGTTCTGGATTTCCAAAGACCGAAGAGGAAAGATTATTGTCTGATTGCATCAACAAACGAGAGATTATGGTAAATTCAATGCAGCGAAGCGCGCATCATGCATTTATTATGGAGTTGCTCGGCTCCACAGATCGTCACTGTTTTTTGAATTGTATTTCAGATTCCTCTTTGTTCCGCAGGAAGTTTATTCAAAGCAATCCTGAAAAAAGGTTCATCAATGATCTAAATTTGAATCTGGATGATGAAATCACGGGTAACCTGACACCAAAAGAACTCTTGGTTTACAGTGTCGAGATGCTTTTGACTGATAAGGCACTGGACATATTTCACGACGAAAAGACGAAAAAGTCGGCTGGTAAAAGCGCCTCTCGTTTCTATGTGACTTGGCTAAGAGACCCTATCAACAACCTTGCCAGCCACTTTAATCGGGCAAAGAAAAATGCTGCTCGAACGGGTGATGCAAGTTCTATGAAAATAGAAGAAAACGAAAAGTTAAAGGCCGCAACCGAGGTTTGGGTTGATCACTGGCAGCAAGTAAAGTCTCAGGACGCTGGAATAGGCATCGTCGCCAACCTGTGGTGGCGTGACGATGAATATCGTACTCAGATCTTTGAGAAGCTCGGCCTTGCCGTGCCTCACAGAAATCTCAAAATGACGCAATGGGGTGGTGGAAGCTCTTTTGAAGGATATCACGTAGACCAAGCAGCACCTTCGATTGAAGACTTGGAGTCCAGATACGAGCTTTATCTCGATGATGAGGACTTTTTGGCAATTTTCCGAGACCCCGAATTCCGAAATGCCGTTGAGGATTTCTTTAGCTCGTTTCCGGAGCTTGGTAATTTATCAAGTGTTTGGAATGAAATTAAACAAAATTCATAATGTCATGACAGATGGCATTCGTTCTGGAGGCTTGGATGCTGCCTAGTTTAACGGATTGCTTGGGTCAAAGTGATTTGCGCCATGAAAAATTCGCGGCTTATGTTATCGAGAACCGTGGAAGGTTCCTCGACTTGTCGCCAGAGCACGAGTTCGTTTGGGCATTCATTTTCGTCTGTGAAAAAGAAGAGGCTTTTCTGGGTCTTCTAATGCGCAAGCTTGTCCTTGCGCGCGATGATATCAGTCGCGATGAGCAACAGCTTCTTCTCCGGGCAAAGAAAACACTTATAAAGCATATTGAAAATCCATGGAGGCTTTGTGTTGCACTCCTGATTTGGGATTGGCTTTGTGACTTCAGCGATACAGCAGCTTTCCAGAAAGCTTTAGCCGATGCATCGAAGAGTCAATATAACGCGACTGATTTGCCAATCCTTTATCCTTTGGCGATCAAATTCAAACGCGAGTACGTCGGTTCCGTAAGGGAGGCCGTCTTCACCAGTTTTGAGACCGAGGAAATAAAAAGTCTTTCCGAAAGACCGACGGGCCCCAAGCGAACGGCGACGTTTTTCCTTAATCGGGTGCCTGTTCGCTCTAATGCCTCGCATATTTCGCAAGTCGCCTCTTATGCTCTTGCTGCTTCAACGACGTTTGACCACGTCCGTATCGTTTTCACCAACGAGCGGAATCCTGACTGTGCCTTCTTCAATGCATCCCAAAGAGGCTATGAGAATGTAGCCAAAGAATACCTAAAAGACAGAATTGGCGAAGGCAGCGATAAAGTTGAAATATGTTTCGTGTCGGCGCCATCCGAAAAAGACGCGCTTATCGAGGCACTAGCCAACGAAACAAGTGTTTGTTTTTTCTTCTTGGGTGTTTTTGAGAATCTTTTTCTTCGAAGCAGAGTCGCTCAGGTTTCGCCGGTTGTTGAGATCCAATTTGCCTCTGGTAACCGAACATCGCCTTTTGCGTCACGAGTATTGCCGCAAGGGCGACCTCGCGCCGGGACTACTGATAGTCATGGAAGAACACTCGAGTTTTTTCCCATTCCAATCAAAACTTTGAAACTGCAAGCGCCTCGTGCTCGTGACATAGCCTTGGAGGGTGTCGAGGGTGAATTCAAAGGCCGTATTGCGGTCACCGTTCTAAGCAACGCGAGGATTGAAGAGGCGTTCAGCACATATGACCATGCTTTTCTAGATCGACTTATCGGCACTCTGCGCGCTCATAAGATCGGTTGGATCATGGTCGGCGTGAAGACACCGGAGGCGATCTTGAACGCGTCCCCTGTCGTGCGGGCCTATTATGAGGAAGGCGGCCTTGTTATTCGCCCCTTCGATGACGATTTGCCCGCGCTTTACGAACACTGCGATATGTTTCTCCAATTGCCGGGAACGTCCGGTGGGGGTATGGGAACCGTTTCATCCATTACAAGCGGATGCATCGCATTGATTGAGGTGGCAACTGATGCCGCAAACAGTGTAAGCCCAGACACCCTCTATGATGGGCAGGAGGAATTCCTGTCAATGCTCGAAGATTTTGCGATTTACCCTGAAAAAGCGAAGGAAGTACAAGAACAACAAATAGCTACCGTTATTCGACATGGAAATGAAGAATTTATAGGTAAACGTCTCTTCGAAGTTTTCGAAGACCTCACCCAACCGGCGTAATATTGGGTTCGGCCTATGTCCGCCACCCGGCAGGCAGCGTATCGCCGAAGCGTTCACGCATGAATTTATACTGCTTGTCAAAGGCGGCGCGAAACTTGTCGGCTGTTTCATCCGGGATCGGCAGGTTCATCCCCTCGTTTACGCGTTTCGAGGCATTGAAGGGGATTTCCGGAATCTCGAGAAAATCCAGAATTTCTTGTGGTGCGCCACCGCCAAACAGGTTTTCGTAGAAGATATACTTGATGCGATCCGGGGGTACGGCGGCCTCAAGCTCAGTGATCGTTCGCGCATAATCGGCACGTTCGATGTTCTTGAGGCGCCCGCTGTTCATCAGCATATCGGCGCGTTCCTGACAGGCGCTTGCAAGTTTCTCGCGATCGGTTTCATCGCGGTTTTGAACCTTAACCGCCATGCGGATCTGTGACCACATTCGGCTGACCGGGTCGCGCATGATGAACATGAAACGTGCCTTCCCTACGCTTGCCATATCTGCAAAGCCTTCACGATTCATGACGGCATAGCCGGGGGTAATGTCCGCGACGACGGGCTGATTGGCCCGGCCCTTTAGCAAGTAGTCCAAATATGGTTTGTGCCGGTTAGGCCCCTTGCCCTTGCCGGAATAGATACGAAGAAGATCCAGGGCTTCTTGGAGGCGGGCGATTTGATTGGGGGGCAGGCTTCCGTTGGAGGGGTCCATACGCTCGGAAATTTTCTTCACAATATCTATGCGAAGCTTAAGCGCCTCTTGGGCGTAGCCTGCGCGGACATTGAAGTAATGCAATTCCTTGTTGGCGCAAAAGTGAACATTTTCAGATTGCGAAAGGTACTCATAGAGCCATGTGGTGCCGGCTTTCTGCGCCCCGATGCAAAAGAACATCTGCGCATCCTTGGGAAATGGCGTTTCTGGAAAGGTCGGAGCGGGCGCGGCGCGACGCAGACGAGAGAGCATATTCAAACCTTTCAGGCGCGTTGCTGGCGAAGGAGGCGCATATTTTGTTCGTGGTGTGCGATGGCGTCATTGATATCGTCGTAGTAGGTCAATTCGCCACCCTCAAGAACGGCCCCGGCCTCGCAAAAATCACGCATAAGACCCATGGAATGGCTGACAAAAAGAGCGCCGGAATTTTGCATCCGTTGCTTGAAGACGATGCTACTTTTGTCTTTGAACAAAGCGTCGCCTGCGGCGGTGACTTCGTCGATCAGGTATGTGTCGAACTGTAGCGCCATGTTGATGCCAAAGGTGAGCCGCGATCTCATGCCCGATGAATAGGTTCGAACGGGGAGGTGAAAGTGATCCCCCAACTCGGCGAAATTTGCGACGAAACGCGCCATCAAATCGGTTTCAGCGCCATAAATCCGCGCTACGAAGCGGGTGTTTTGTGCGCCGGTCATGTCCGGGTGCATGGAGCTGGCCAACCCCACAGGAAACGAGATATTGCCATCGGTTAGAACTTCACCCGATGTGGGGGCCGAAATGCCGGCAATGACCTTTAGCAAGGTCGATTTCCCGGCCCCGTTGCGGCCCAGAATGCCGACCGAAACCCCGGTGGGAAAAACCACGTTGATATTGTTCGCCACCACCTTTCTGGTGTCGTTGAAATCATAGATCTTCGTAAGGTTCCGAAGAACGATCATCGTCTATCCCGAAGTGCGTAGGCGGCCAGAACCAGAATGGCCCATGTCAGGAAAGAAAAGAGCGCGGTCAGCCCGAGAATGGAAAACCGATCAGGTCGCGTGGGGGATTGCGCCAGCGTCGGATTGACATGTGCGGCAAGATAGCGGCTTTGGCGCTGGGCTTCGGCCAATGCGCTGTCATAGGCGGCAAGCGCGGCGGTGTAGGATTGTTCGGCAAATTCCAGATCGACCGCAAGGCTTTCGTATTCACCCACGAGGTTTGCAAATGCATTCGGATCGCCGTTGTTCTCGGTATCCGAGCTGCTACCGATACCGAGCTTGCGGCGCTCTTGTTCAATTCGGTTTTCAATCACCTCGGCCCGCCGCTCGTTTTGGGTGATACGAGGGTCATTCGGGCGTGACGTCATTTCCAGAATATCGAGTTCGATCAGCGTTTCAGCCAGTTGTTGTTGCAGGGATGTCAGAATGCCCATCTGACCCTGGATAGAGGCCGATGGATCGACGATCTGAGATTGGTTGCGGAAGCGCGTCAACGCAGAACGCGCCACTTTGAGCCGCTCTACTGCTTGGTCGAGTTCTTCGCGCGCATAGCGAGTGGCGTCTTCGCGCGCGATGGCCGAGAGGCGGTTAATCATCGCCGAGCTTTCATCATAGATCAGCTGGGCGATGGCCTGTGCCTCAGGGGCGGTGAAGGCCTCGACCTCTAGGTCGATCAGACCTGTACCGCTGTCGGAATAGACATTGACCATCCGTCGCCAATGATCCGTCAGATCCTCGATGGATCCCCCGGCAGGTTCATCCGGCGGCGACAGAATGCGGGAATAGGCCCCGGTTGGATTGTACGCGAAAACCGGGTCGTGATCAGCATTGGCCCATGTCCGGCCCGGGCGCGACCAGATCGCGCGCAGGTCGATCTGATCGTCGATCTTCTGCACCAGTTCCTGACTTTGGATAAACTTGTAAAGGATATCGGTATCCGAGGAAGAGGAGCCCGAAAGTTCGGCCACGCCGCCCAAAAGCTCCAAGGCCGAGCCGACCTCTTCTGTTCTGACGGAAAATCCCGTGTAAGAGACATACCGATCATGTGTGCGGTTCCAAAGATACCAAGCGGTCACGAGGGTCGGCAGCAGCACCAGAACCAAGAAGCTGGCCAAGGTAAGCCAATGGCGTTTGCGGGGGCGCGCGTCGGGGACAGGCGTAGGCCCTTTGGGGGACGCGTCTTTGCCCATGGCGGCTGCTCCGGCGGCAGCGGCGCCTTGCTGGCCATGGTCGGCCGCAGCTTTTGTTTCGGTGTTGGCCTCTGCGGCGGCTTCGGCTTCAAGCTCTTCCAACTCCTTGCGAAGTTTCTCGTTCTTGAGCATCCCGATCTTGGCCGCCAAGCGCTTACGCTCGGCCATGACCGAATTGGCTGCAGTGGCCTTGGAGGTTTCATCGGGATTGGAAGATGATTGATCGCGAGAGTCTTCGGCCTCCACATTAGCCGTAGCATCTGTGCGTGCCGGGGTCGGTTTTTGAGCTGTCAATGGATGCCTCAACCCGGAAATTGTTCTATGAGCATCAATATACAGAAGATCACGGGGCAACACCAGTGTTCGACGGACACTGAATGAAGAGGCAAACCACCCTTGGCAGAGAAAAGCCTACATATTCGCATCTTGCTGGCAACGCGGAACGGCGCCGGCTATTTGCCAGCCCAGTTGCAGAGTTTTGCCGATCAAAACCATTCTGATTGGTCGTTGGACGTGGGCGATGACGGCTCCACCGATGCCACCGCCGATCTGGTGGCCGAGTTTGCCAATAGGCATCCCGGCCGCGATGTGCGGTTTCTCAATGGGCCACGGGCGGGATCGGCTAGCAATTTCCTGACGCTGCTGCAAGGCGCGGTCAAAGATAACCCTGATGCCGCGATAGCCTTTTCGGATCAAGATGATGTCTGGCTTCCTCAAAAACTGGAGCGAGCGGCGGCTTGGATGTCTTCTCAGGGGGCGGACCGCGATATTCCTTTGGTCTGGGTCAGTCGCACCATCCTGACCGATGCCGATCTTCGACCGATGGGCAAAAGCCGCAGTTTTCCGCGCCCGGGGCGGTTTGGCAATGCGCTGGTACAGAACATCCTTGCTGGGAATACTATCGTGCTGTCCTCTGCAGCCGCGCGTGTGGTGGCACGGACCACGCAAAGCGCGATCAAAGCCGGGGTTCCGTATCACGATTGGTGGATTTACCAGGTCACGACGGGCATGGGTGCAATCATCCGGCAAGAGCCTGAGCCGCTTGTCCTGTATCGCCAGCACAGGGGCAATCTTTTGGGGCATCATGGGCCGGTGCGTGGGCGCCTTCGGCGTTTGGGGCTGATCGCGCGGCGCAACTATTCAGACTGGATTACGGCGAATACCACGGCCCTGTCGGAGCATCCTGACTTGCTGACGCGGGAAAATCGGCGTTTACTTGAAGGGTTCATGGCCGCGCGCAACCAAGGCGGGCGTACATTGGCGGCGGCGCTGCCGTCCTTGGGCGTTTATCGACAGACACCGATGTCGGACAGGCTATTGCTTATCATGGCGCGGTCGGGCCGGTTGTGATGGGGGCTAATCAGAGCCGGTTTGCCGTGGCTCTAGACGCGGTGGCTTTGGCCCAAGCCCAAGGCGATGCATCAAGACCTGATCGGCGCGGGCGAAGTCCATAAGGCCGTCGCGTGTTTCGTCGCGTTCGATCAGCTTTTCAAGCTGTGGCCAGCGCTTGGTGTTCTGGCCTTTGGGGGCTGCGTTCACAAAGCGGCCGGTCAAATCAACGTTGATGCCAAGTTGGGCTTCAAGATCGCGCTCAAGGACATCAAGGCGATCCACACTGTAAATCGCGTTCAGCTTTTCGGCAGCTTGCACCGCGCGGTTTACCAAACGCTTGCGTGGTTGCCTGGCGACCGAGGAAAACCCCCGGATCTTTCCGGTTACCAGATAGGCGCAATAGGGGCTGTTATAGTGATCGTTTATGAATTTCTTCCACTGTGGATTACCGCCGAAGAAATAGTCATCCACGCTGTTGTCCATGATCATTCGCATGCCAACGCGGCTTGGTTCGGCCCGTTGTTTTTCGGTCATGTCCTGCGCCTGTCGCAGTAGGTAGAAATAGAAAGATGCAATACGCTCAAGCGGGTCGCGCAGAACGGTAAAGACGAATCTTGGCTGCGGCACCTTGTCCAGCGCGACCCAGTCGATATGCCCGGAATAAAGCCTGTAGCCTTCGGGAAACTGTTCTTCTGGGGTTTTCGCCTGCGTGTGCACCCGGATGGGCGACACCTGCGTTTCACCCATGACGCGGGCAAGTTCCGAATGGATTGTCTGGCCCGCGGTTTTCGGGATGTGCAGGAAAACGATACTGGTTTCAGACGCGACCATCTCAGGTATTCCGCAGGTCGATGACATCGGGCTTGAACGGTTCGGCGTCCAGTTTGTGCAGGCCACGAATGAATCCACCGATGTCTGACGGGTCCAGATGGTCCAACTGCCATGGCGCATATTGCCACCACTTTGTGCGCAAAAGCGGCGTGATGGTCATGGGCGGAACCCGCCATTTCTTGATGACCGCCGGATTACCCGCGACAACCGCGTAGGGTGGAACATCCTTGGCCACCACGGAATTGGCCGCGACGATGGCCCCATCCCCGATGGTGACACCGGCCTTTACATGCGCGCCGTGACCGATCCAGACATCGTTGCCGATGGTGGTCACCTGCATCTTTGTTGCAGGGCCTTTGAAGTCGAATTTATACTCGTGGTACTTGTCCGCTCCTTCAAAACCGCCGTCCAGATTAAATAGTTTGTCCCCAAGGTAGAACGCCGGGCTTGTCGAAATCCACGAGGTCGGGTGGTTTTGCCGCCCGATCTGCACGTCTTCGCCAAACGAGCAATAGCGCCCGATTTTGGCGGCGAAACAATAGCCCGAGACCTGATAGGAAAAGGCGCCCATTTCGATCAGTCCATCGTATGTTGTCCACTTCAGGCTACAGGGGGCCTCAAGGATCGTACGCTTGGGCAGTGGTACTTTTCCGCCGGGTCGATTGAGAACTTCGACACCGCGTGACTTCAGCCAGGAAATGGAAACATTTTCGCTCATGAAAAACCTTCAGCGCCCTTTGCGCACATTCTTGAGGGATTGGGCGACTTCATGCGCCAGATCGGCATCGGGGTCAAAGGGTATCTGGTATCCATTCGCCGCGTCGCGGACGGCATCACCCTGCGCGCCGATATCGAACGCGAATACCGGCAGGCCCGTGGCGAGTGCCTCGTGGACGGTATAACAAAAGGTTTCCGGCCAGATGGACGGTATGACCCAATGGGTGATTCTGTATCGCTTTGTAATAGTTGGTAAATCACGCACGGCATAGGACCCGTGGACGGTGACGTGCTCCGGCAGGGCGAAGGTTGGGTCGATGTTGCCGACAAGTATCAGCTTTGCCTCGCGGCCATGATTGTCGAACAGGCGCTTGGCCATGTCGCGCACCACGCCGGCGCCCTTCTGTTGGCCGATATTGCCCAGAATGCCGATCACCATGGGCGCGTTCGGGTCCGGTGTGGGAAGTCGCTCAAGGCCATGGGGAAGGGTATGGGGCACAACGTCAATCGACGCGGCCAGATCGGGCCAAACCGCCGCGACCTGTTTGGCGCTGTTTTGGGAAAAGGTAACGATCTGCGCCTGCATCGCGAAATCAAGCCAAGCATCTTGCCATGTATTCAGGTCAGTCACCTGCCCGTCGTGGGCCCTGAAGCTATGCGCCTCGTCATGACGTGGGGGCACCACCGGCCCGCGGTACACCCCGTCACGATCCAGCAAGGTATAGCTGGGCGACAGCGGGAGATAGTCGTGAAACAACATCTCGGCGCTGTCTGTGGGGGACATCAGATCAAGCAAGTGTTTGGGCAGGGACAAGGGGTCTGTATCCCCCACGCCGCATGAATAGACCACGTGCTTGGCGGGCAGAATATCCAGAAGCCTTTTGACCGTGTCAAAGTCTTCGGTCACGCCTTGATGACGACCTGCGGCGGTGACCAGTTCCAATGACCAGCGGTGCGGCCCGCCCACCCGCAAGACCACCGATGGCCTGCCATTTTCAAGGTCATTGGCCATCCGGTGTTCAAGATAGTGATCGGCGCCACCCCCAAGCGAATGCGCCAGATAGACCGGCACGGGGGTTTTGGCTTCAAGGCTTCCGGCCCATGCCAAGCCCAGCGCCAGCCGCGCGGTCAGAAGCGGATCGGCGGCGATGAAATCCTGTACCTCGCGGTCATAGTCCGGATAGCGTTTTGAAATCACCGCGTTGTTGCGCGCGACAAGGGCCAGCTTGTCTTCGCTACCGAAACTTTCGCCGCCGCGGTGTTCGACGAACAAGCCGGACAAGGCCAAGTGCTGCCCGCCCTGCGCGATGACCTTTTGACACCAGTCAACTTCTTCGCCGTAGCCGCGGCCGAAAGCGGTGTCGAAACTGGGGGCCTTGGCCAGCCAATCGCGACCCATTGCCATGCAAAACCCGACCCCGGTGGGTGCAACGGATAGCAAGGCCTCGGGGTGGAATTCTTGGGCCATGGCGTCGATCTTATCGCCTTGGCCCGCAATAAGTGGCGTGCGTTGGCAAATCACCGGCACCGACATGATCTCGGCATCATTGGACATCGGCGTGACGCTGGCAACGTCGCTGTGCGTCTGGAAGGGGCGGATCAGGCGGCTGGCCCAGTTTTCCGGCACGAAGGCATCGGAGTTGAGCAGAACGATAGGGCCGTCATCTTGGTTGGCTTCGTCAAGGGCAACGGCAAGGCCCCGGTTGACCGAGGCGATGAACCCCTTGTTGCCGTCATTTTCCAGTAGCCGAACCATAGGGCGAGACATGGCCCAGTCACGCAGAAAGGGGCGTACCCTGTCATCGGTTGACCCATCTTCGATCAGGATCAAGCGATAGGGCAGGTCGGTGTGGCGCTCGACCCGATTAAGGCATTCGGCCAACAGATCGAAGGCATTGTAGACCGGCAAGACAATGGTAATCGACACCGGTTCGGTATCGGGAATTGTGTCGTTCGGCGTGATGAAAAGATTTGCCGCCAATGGACCCGTCTGCAATTGGGTTGTCAGACGCAAGCGGCTTTTCACCCGGGCGCGATACATGGGATTGCGCGTGGTGTACCATCCGATGATCGCGGGAAGGGCAAGCGCCACATCGCGCAGAAAACGGGCGCGTATCGCCAGGCGTGACCGTTTGCCGAAGCAGAGTGGAAGAGGCATGGGGGCAATCGGCGGTTCCCCCGGCTTTTCAGAAATGATCAAGCCGGGTGGGGCAGATTTACACAAATCATCGGGTTTCGAAGGCAGCGATAAGTCAAAGCCGACATTTTCGGGAAGCCCAAGCGCAGCGGCCACATCAAGGCGCTGTTTGTTCGGGACGCAATCGGCTTCAAGCCCATTCATCACCAAGCGCACTTTTTCCCCTGTGACCCAACCGGCCACCTGAAGGCGTCCAGATTCGTGACGAATCCGGTCGACGTATCCAACGTTTTGACCGCTACCGTCGGTAATTGGGCGTCCTGTGCCTTCTACAATAGCGTGCGTTGACTCATAGCGCTTGTAGAAAGCACGCAATAAGTTGATCACCCGGCGTCTCCTGATGGCCTTAACCTTCTGGGTACCAAATCAAAGTTCTCGACGTAAAAAATTGGCCTTTTGGTACGCTTTGGCTTTTACCATCATGTGTGACCGGCTTATGCAAGCCGAAAGGCGTTGGAGGCAGTCAATGGGCAATTCTGGCGTAGCTGTACCGGATTTGGGGTTACATCATGACGATAGACATCACCGACAAGGGAAAAAACAACCGGATCGAGATTCACAAGTCGGTCGAACGGTCGGGCAATCTTCGTATCGAGATCCTGGGAAACAACAACCGGCTTCGGATCGGGCCGAAGACGCGATTGGCGGCGGGCCTCATTGAAATTCGGAACCACGAAAGCGAGATGACCATCGGTGAAGGCTGTGTCATCTCGGGGCAGCTTCGCCTGCGGGCAGATGACACCCGGCTGATCATCGGCGACCAGACCACCATGATGGGTGCGCAAATCACTTTGCACGAGGCTGGCACGATCCGGCTTGGCAGGGATTGCATGTTGTCCGGCAATATCACGATGGATGTGTCGGACATGCATTCCATTCTCGACGCGAAGACCGGCACCCGAATCAACCCTCCCGAGGATATCGAGATAGGCGATCATGTTTGGATTGCGCAGGGTGTGCAGATCCTGAAAGGCGCGCGCATTGGATCGAATTGCATCATTGGCGCCAAGTCGTTGGTATCAGGGGATACACCAGAGGGGAGTCTTGCCGCTGGTGTACCCGCACGGGTCATGAAATCCGGCGTTACATGGGATCGCCGGAGGCTTCCTGTGGAAAAATGAAACCGGCACATGTGCTGAAAATTCTTAACGTGCTCGTAATCGTCATGCGGCGGCGCCATTTGCCGGGAATGCCAATCAGCACCTCGTGCCGCCAGGTCGAAAGGGTGGCGATCTCCTCAGCATGTTGACGGTTAAGGCCACCCGCTACGCTATATGAGGGCTGCGCAGGCGGCCTTACCTACCAATAGCCCTTCGTCACGACGTGCTATGGCCCCGAGATCGGTGCCCGGGCAGTTCAAGACCGGATTGCAGCCTTTGGCGCCGCAATCCATCGTCCCGGTGGACCAACGGCCCATGATGCACTAACAATCAAAACGGACCACCCGATGGGGCACGCCAAGGATGATCGTCTGTGCGCCGGAAGTCGGCGGGCGGGGCATTGTGGCTTGACCTTATGTGGTCAAGCGCAGAGACAAGGCATAGCCATGACCTCACAAGATCCATCGTCAATGCCGGAACTCAAAAGCGTCCACAGACATGTGCCGAGCTTTGCCAGCCTGCGCACGATTGCGGCGTTGATGCTGCGCGAAATGACCTCGACCTATGGCCGTAGCCCGGGTGGATATATCTGGGCAGTGCTTGAGCCAGCACTGGGCCTTCTGGTGATCACGCTCATCTTTTCAATCGGCTTCAGGTCGCCGAAACTTGGCACGAATTTTGCTATTTTCTATGCCAGCGGACTTTTGCCATTCTTCATGTTTATGAATGTGAGTATGAAGGTGCAGCAGTCTATCAATTTTTCGAAACAGTTGCTGTCATATCCAAGGGTTACCTTCGTGGATGCCCTGCTTGCACGGCTGTTTCTAACCATCATTATTCAAAGCATTGTCGGCGTTCTCATTTTTACTTTTATTCGGACAATGTACGAAACGCGGACGATCCTTGACCTAGGCCATATTCTCAACGCTTATGCCATGGCCACCGCAATTGGTATGGGCGTTGGAATGCTAAATTGCGTTCTTGTATCTCGACAGGCGATCTGGGCCAGTATTTGGAGCGTGATCACACGTCCGCTTATCCTGATTTCGGGTGTCATTATTTTGCATGACACGATTCCGCAGCCGTATCGTGATTGGCTGTCATGGAATCCGCTTGTTCATGTCGTTGGAGAGTCTCGGCGTGGCTTTTATTACAGTTATTCTGCGGATTATGTGGATGTCGCTTATGCCTATGGTTTTGCATTGGTGACGGCCATGATTGGGCTGCGATTTCTCAAGACATATTACCGTGACCTTCTGGAACGCTAAGGACTTCACAAAATCCCGAAGTCTTGTAGGCTCAGGACGGATGGGTCTAGCCCTTCCAGAACCAGGATATGCCCACCCCCGAAATCAATGACCGTGTCGCCATTTTGCTCCGTAGCCTGCTGTTTCACCTCGTTCAGATCCATGCCTTGGATTTCGAGCAACTCTGAGGCAAAGAAAATTGCATCGATTCCGGTTTGGAAATCCTCGATCACCGTTGTCCCGTTACCGCGAAAGATAAACCGGTCTGCGCCAATCCCGCCGAACAGGCGATCCTGATCGCCGCCGCCATCAAGCCAATCATTGCCCGCGTTTCCTTCAAGGCTGTCATCCCCTAGGCCCCCAAGAAGCGTGTCATACCCATCCATGCCCAAAAGGTGATCGTCGCCATCGCCACCGATCAGTGTGTCGAAATTGATGCCCCCGTTCAGGGTGTCATTCCCGATCCCGCCCTCGATGCGGTCGGCCCCGGCGTTTCCAAAAAGCCGGTCCGCACCCGGCCCCCCCAGAAGACTGTCGAACCCGGGCGATCCCAGAATTAGGTCAGCACCCTCGCCCCCTTCAAGCGTATCGGGCCCAAGTCCCCCTTCAAGGGTATCGTTACCGGGGCCTCCGAACCCATGGTCGAAACCATAGTTTCCGATGATCCAGTCATCCCCGGCGTTCCCGTGAAGATCGTCAAAACCATTGCGACCCAAAAGCACATCGTTTCCGGCGCCACCAATCAGCGTGTCCCACCCGACTCCGCCGTCAAGCCGATCGGCTCCTTGCGATCCGTCAAGCCGATCGGATCCTGCTCGACCCGTCAGCGTGTCATTCCCACCAGCCCCTTGCAGACTGTCGTCGTCCGGGGTGCCGATCATGGTCTTGGGCGTCGAGTCGAACGCCTCGCCACTGTCCGAAAGCCCTTGCCACTCTGGTATTATCCGGTCGGGTCCGTTGGCGATGGCGGCCTGTATCTCGACAGGGTCAAGTGGCGAGCCATCAACTGATGAAATATACAGAATCTCGCGCCCCATCGGACCGTCAAAAACAATTTCCGCGCCATCTGAGCGGGTATTGACCGATAGTTGCGACCAGCCTCGGTAAAATGCCCAGGCGGACAAATCCAAAACATCCTGTGCCGGATCAAAACCTTGAATTGTGTCTGCGGTGTTGTCTGCGGCCAACAAAAAGTAATCAGAACCTTCACCGCCCTGCATGGTGTCTGCGCCTGCGCCGTCAAAGAAGGCATGGCCCCCTGACCCTGCGACAAGCACATCATTGCCTTCAGTGCCGATACGTTGGTTGCTGTATCGCACCTCGGGGGTGTTCTGAAAAATACTTATCCCTTGCTCGCCTGTAGCCAGTGCCGCGATCACGAGTTGCTGCCCCGCGCTGGCCAGGTCGATGGCCTCTATACCAGACAGGGCAAGCCCTGGTGTGTCGGCCTGTTGGCCAAGATGAATCAGGCGCCCATTGGACAAAATCTGGAACAGACTTATGCCATCGTCGGCGCCCGCCGCCACCAGATAGGCCACGCCGGCATGGGAAACGACAGCCAAGTCCACCACATCTGCAAACCTGCTGTTTCGGGTGTCGATCACGTGGTCGGTCAGTGCAAGATCACCCTCTGCCGTGATGTGCCAAAGACTGATGCTGCTGCTGCCCGATGCCCCTGCAATCACGTAGGATTGCCCGTCCATCGTTATGGTGTCCAAAGTAATCTTACCTGAAATGCCCGGATTCTGATCACCCTCGACCCGGGCCAGTTCCTGAAGTGTCCCATCCTCACCACGTGCAAACAGGAGGATCGGGGCATCGCCGTGCCCCCCGGCCACAAGGTTTGGACCAATTGCCGAGATATCGGTCAACCCGTCGGTTCGAATCCCGTTGATCGCTGAAAAACGGTGTCCGGCTGCAATCAGGTTCAGCTGTCCCTCGGTCGTCATTTGCCAGACACTCGGGCTCTGGCTGCCCTGTTCCAACCCGTAAACAAAGGTCGCTGACGCGCCCTCGACGACGGTTAAACTTTGCAAGGTCACACCCTCGGCGCCGGTGGAAAAAGAGCTTTGAAACCGACCTTGGGTATCGGTCCAGACTCCGGAAAGGCCACCCGGCCCGGTGCCCGGCAAGAAAACAAAGGTATCCCCCGCAAGGGTTGTGCCGGATGCAAAGCCTGGCGTGAGTCCGGCCTTGGCCGACCCTTCGATATAGGCCAGGTCCACGGGCTCTGGCGTGCCTTGTATCGACCACGCCGAGAGCTGAAAGCCCTCGTTCGGACCGGAGACCACATGGGCAACCAAACCTGCCTCACCCTGCGAAAGCGACAGGTTCCGCATACCGTAAAGAACATTATGCTGCTCTGCCCAAAGGCTTGAACTGTATGTAAAAATTCCGGGCATGAGACCCCCCGCCATGATGTGCCAAGGGGTGTTACGCTTCGGGTGAGGTTTCGGTGGTCAAAGAATGTGACAGTCCAATGGCCTTTCACTCGGTTTTTCATCAAACAGGGGCATTCCCCGGCCAAGGTGCTCCCAAGCCCGGACCGGCGCGCAGGGGATGGGGGCCGAGAAACGTACAAGTTGTACGTTTTGTACGCGCGTTTTGTACGAAACTCGGAGG
>NZ_JASHIM010000029.1 GCF_030733685.1 Roseovarius sp. MMSF_3281 | reverse complement strand
AAAGATGTACAAAAAATTACTGGCCTAAGCCGCTCGACAATTTACAGACATATCAATGCGGGCACATTTCCGGCCCCCGTCAAACTGACCGAACGGCTTATCGGATGGCACAGCACTTCAATTCAGGAATGGCTGGAAAGTCGCTTGGAAGTCTGAACACATACTCTCCCATGCAAAAACCGCCCGGCGTCATTTGCGCCGGGCGGTTTTGGTTGTCATCCGATGGAGCCACCTGCAGGGCTGCAATCAGTTTTCCAGGCAAGTGCTTTGCGCGTCACTTGCCACCTCGATTGAGGGCACATCGTCGTTGCTGGCCGTGATATCCTGTTCAAGCAGTTCGATATCCCGCCCAGACATATCTCTGACGCGCAACAACCGTTCGGCCAACGCTTCAAGGACAGTTCGATTGGCCCGGAGCGTGACCTCCGCCTTATCCTGGGCCTCGTGCAAATGCACCTCTACCCGTTCGCGGATATCTGCGGGAGCACGCCAAACATCTTCTGCCGAGAGACCATCCCATAGCAATCCACTGTCCCCGAACCCCCAATGGCGCTCAATCGCTAGGGCCAGACTGGTGGCTTTCGCGAGATCACTTTGCACTCCGGCACCCGCACCGGAACTCGGCTGGTCAAAAACACAGATTTCTGCGGCTCGGCCCGCAAGCAATACCTGCAGGCGTTCCTGGGCCGTCCTTGGCGTCAGGGATTTTACCGGCGCTGACTCGACCTGTCCCCCGTTCGGGGTGAGACAAACCCGATCCGGAATCGGCCAGCCGAGGCGCATCATGACGATCACATGCCCGGCCTCATGGATCGCCGCCCGCCATAACGTGTCATCGTCCAGCGGCGGTACAATCTGATCTGCCGCCAGTTCAAGGTGCTGTTGATTCACCGGTGCGCCATCGGCGCGGGCACGTCCAAGAGCATCCCGCGCTACAGCTTCGGCATCCGCGCCGGACAATCCGATCAGCCGATCTGCAATTGCCCCCGTATCGACGCCTCCGGTATTTTCACTACCAAGCTTTGTGGCGAGGATCGCCCTCAAGCCTGTTTTGCCGGGATACGGGACATGCAGCTTCAGATCGAAGCGCCCGCTTCGAATAACCGCCGGATCGACCGTATCAAGGTAATTGGTTGCGCCGAACAGAACCAAACCACCGATATCCTTGGCGCGGTTGATTTGCTCGAGCAACCCGTTCACGACACCGCGCAAGTAATCCGCATTGTGGGGCCGCGCATCTCTCTGCGAGAAGCTATCAAGCTCATCGATAAACAACACGGCCGGAGCCGCCTGTTTGGCTTCGCCAAAAGCCTGATCGAGAGCCGCCAGCATGTCGCCTTGATGGCCGTGCTTCTGACAATCCGAATACGACGTCTCGATGATCGGAAGGCCTGCCGAGCCCGCGAAGGCGCGCGCCATCGTGGTTTTGCCAGTACCCGGCGGCCCATGGAATACAGCACTCGATGCGACATCCGACCATGACAGATCACCACCTCGCCAAAGCTGAAGATCATTCAACATGCGATCCAGTGATCGGCGTACATCCCCGAGACCGTGGAGGCTATCCAGGGTCACGCCCGGAACCGGTCGTGTCAGTTTCCGGGCGATGCCTGCGAGGCGATCCGCCACCTGCAGGGTCGTGGGGGCCGCAAAGGCCGCATCGATCTGTGCAGGCTCGAACAGCTTCAGGCTGTGCTCTTCCGGCAAACGCTGGAGGATGTCAGCTTCGGACAGGTACCCCGTGGCGCTATGTGTCAACCGCAAGGTCTCGACGATGATCTGCGGCGTGATGCCCGGCCATGTCACCCGGCGCGACACAAGCGCATTCATGGTCTCGTCAAGCTATCCGGGGTCCGTAGTGACGATCAAAACCGAAGCCCCTTGAGCAAGACTCCGCTCGATCCGTGCCCCCCACATCCCGCGCTTACGCATGCGGCTTTTCGGGCGACCGGTTTCGTCCTCGTCCTGAACGTAGCGATGCAGATCAGCCGTTTTCGGTAAGAGCAGATGGCTTTTCCACTGTTTGGCGGCACCGGGCAGGATCTGGGCCAGCCCCCAGAGACAAGCTGCCGGGCAGATGAGGTTCGTGACATGACCAGGGACGAACAGACTGCGCAGGTGATCATCACTATCGACGATTACGCTCAACCCCAAGGCCGTGGCAATCAGGGACGCAGGCGGGTCCCCGTGCGCACCATCCTGCCTTGGCCGGTCCTTGATTGTGCCCATGGATCACATCCGGAGAAGATCGCCGCCGCGATCTCCGCCTCGCTCATGGTCTTGGCCAGAGGTGTTTCCGGGGCTTCCCAGGATCGTTTACTGGGTGGCCGTACGACATCATCGGGCAAATTGGCGACGACGTCATCGTCCTCGTCGTCATCTGGTTCATGTTCCATCGCGACAAAGCCATTCCATTCCTTGTCGAACAGCCCCCGCGCTTCCAGCGTTTGATCTCTCTATACCTTCCACCACATTAACCATAAGAATTTGAAAAATATAGACTTTTCATCTGCTGATAAGCCCGCATGCCCTGTAACCCTTTTTCACGGCCCAGCCCCGAGAGCTTGAAACCACCAAAAGGCGCGGCGATCGAGAGCTGCTTATAGGTATTGATCCAAATCGTGCCCGCCTCGAGCGCGCGGGCCACGCGCCAGGCCCGCCGGTAGCTGTCGGTCCAGATGCCTGCGGCCAACCCATAGGCGCTGTCGTTGGCGGCCGCGATCAGATCCGTTTCGTCTTCGAAGGTCATGAAACACAGGACCGGGCCAAAGATTTCCTCTTGGGCAACGGTCGAGTTGTTGTCGAGGCCTCCGATGATCGTCGGCTGGAAATAGGCCCCTTGTGCATAAACCTCACCTTCCGGACGGCACCCCCCGAAAAGGATTTCTCCGCCCGCGTCGATACCGGACTTTACAAAGGCCTCCACACGGTCCCGATGTGCAAAGGAGGATAGTGGACCGATGACACTGGATGGGTCAGAGGGCGGCCCCAGCGTCATGGCTCCCGCAGCCTCGATCAGCAAGTCAAGGAACCTGTCGGCGACAGAGGCCTGAACAAAGAGCCGCGAGCCAGCGACACAGGACTGCCCGGTGCCTCCGAAAATGCCGTTGGCAACGGCCCTGGCCGCCGCCTCGAGATCAGCATCCGCAAATACGATATGCGGAGACTTCCCGCCCAGTTCAAGGATCAGCGGCACCAGCCGGTCCGCTGCCCCCCGCGCAATGCTCTGGCCTGTCGCGGTACCGCCGGTAAAGCTGATGAGGCCTATCCCAGGGTCCTCGACCAGCGCCACCGCCGTTTCGCGCCCGCCGGTGACGACCGAAAGAAGCCCTTTCGGCAGCCCCGCTTCAACGACACACTGGCCCAGCGCAAGGGTCACGAAGGAGGTCGTTTCAGCGGCCTTGAGAACCACCGCATTCCCCGCCGCCAGCGCAGGCGCAATTTTCTGTGCCCCCATGGTCAAAGGCGAATTCCACGGCGTCAGCGCCGCGACCACACCGACGGGCTCATAGACCTGCATCGTAAAATAGTCGCCACGCGCGGGCGGCATGGACTCTTCGCTGCACTCGCAGACCGCCGCATAATAACGGAAGATGTCTGCGGCCGACATTGCCTGTGCCCGGCTTTCCTGGCGTGTCTTGCCATTCTCGGACATCTGCAGATCCGCGAGGTGATCGGCCTGGCGCTCAATCTCGTCTGCAGCGCGGGTCAGCACGCGGGCGCGCTCATGCGGCGGGCGCTCTGCCCAGTTGGTCTGGATCAGGGTGTCGCGGCCTGCCGCGACCGCGGCTGCGACTTGCTTTGGGCTGGAGGTGCCGACGCGCCCCAAGAGGGCACCGGTTGCGGGGTTTGTGACATCGAGCGGCGGCCCATCTCCGGCGGCGGGTCGCCCGGCAATTAGCAAGTCTTGAATTTGGTCGACCGGCGGCAGCACGGCGTCCTTGGCGAGAAGCGACATGGTCGGTTCCTTCTATGTTACGAAATTAGGTTCCGAGGTAAGCGGCCCGGACTTCCGGGCTGGCCAGCAATTCGTGGCCCGTGCCGGTCAGCACGACTTTGCCCGTTTCCAGCACCACGCCCGTTTCGGCGATTGAGAGCGCCATTTGGGCATTCTGTTCGACCAGCAGGACCGTCATGGACAGGTCACGGCTGATCTCTTGGATGATTGTGGCGAGTTCGGCGACGATGATAGGGGCAATTCCCAACGAGGGTTCGTCCAGCAAAAGCACGCGTGGTTGCACCATGAGTGCCCGACCGATGGCGCACATCTGCTGTTCCCCACCCGACAGGGACCCCGCCATCTGCCGCCGTCGCTCTTTCAGCTTGGGGAAATAGACAAAGACCCGGTCAAGCATCTGGTCTCGGGCGGCCTTGTCTCTGACGGTATAAGCACCCATCATAAGGTTTTCCTCGACGGAGAGCCGACCAAAGAGGCGGCGGCCCTCAGGCGACAGAGCGACGCCGTGGCGCAGCGGATCACCTGGTCGAGGTGACATGATCTTGTCACCCACGCGAATCTCGCCTTCGATGGGCTTCAGTAGCCCGCAGATTGATTTCAGAATCGTGCTTTTGCCGGCACCGTTGGATCCGACAAGCGCCGCCACCTGCCCTTCGGGCACGTCGAAGCTGACACCGTGCAGGGCACGAACAGGCCCGTAGTTGACGACGAGGTTACGGACGGAAAGGTCACTATGCATGTTCGGCTCCCAGGTAGGCTTCGATCACTTTGGGATTGTCCCGCACCTCTTCTGGAGCACCTTCGGCGATCTTTTCACCGTGGTCCAAAACAACGATGTGATCGCAGACCCGCATGATGAGCCGCATGTGATGTTCAACAATCAGAACCGACAGATTGAAACGGGTTCGGATCTCCTTCAACATGATGGCGAAACGGTCGACCTCATCGGGATTGAGCCCTGCCGCGGGTTCATCAAGCAACAGCAGCGCGGGCCGTGTAGCCAGCCCGATGGCCACACCGAGCCGCTTCTGATGGCCGTAGGCAAGTGTGCCAGCCTCCCGATCGGCGTGTTCGGTTAGGTCGAGCGCCTCCATTACCTCTTCGACGGTGCCCCGCGCCGCCTGTTCTGCCTGCCGGGCCGCGGGGCCGCCAAACAGCATCGCACCCAGCCCCAGCGGGTGCCGTAGTAGTGCCCCACGCAGGATGTTCTCTCGCACGGTTGCGGCGGGAAAGGTCGTCGCCGCCTGGAATGTCCGGGCCAATCCTCGTTCAACAATCCGGTGCGGAGCTAGGCCCCCGATGTCCTGCCCCTTGAATTGCAGGGTTCCGGAGGTAGCAGGCAGCGTGCCCGTTATCAGGTTGAAACAGGTCGTCTTTCCGGCACCGTTTGGGCCGATCAACCCGGTGATCGCACCGTCTGAGGCGGAAAAACTGACATCCGAAAGGGCCGTCAGCCCACCGAACCGTTTCGTCAGCCCGCTGATTTCCAAAAGCGTGCTCATGCCCGGCCTCCTTTCTGCGCCAGCTGTGCGGGAAGACCTACAAGCCCCTGTGGCAAGAACCGCAGCACCGCGATCAGCACGACCCCGTAGATGATATGCTGATACTCGACCGCACCGCGCAGGAACTCGGGCAGCGGCGTGAGAAAGAGCGCGCCAACCAGCGGCCCCCATAGGGCCAGACGACCTCCCGTTACCAGCATGATCACGTAAGACACCGACAGCTGGAATCCGAAGGTTTCAGGTGAGATGAAGCCGACATAGTGGGCCAGAAAGGCACCTGCGAAACCGGCGATTGCGCTACCGATGGTGAAGGCGATGTTCTGGGTCCTTGCCGTCGGAATACCCGAGGACTCCGCCAGATCCAGATTCTCCTCCACCGCGGCGAAACGCCGGCCCAATTGGCCACGGCGGATCAACACGAGCAGCCCAATGACCAATGACAAGCAGACCAGCGCAAAGGGATAGACTGCCTGATAGCTCGACAAGGTGATGCCAAAGAGCGATATCTTGGGAATACCCGCGATACCGCTCGACCCGCCGGAATATTCCGGGATGTCGAGCATGATGAGGCGAAACAGCTCGTTCAGCGCGAAGGTGATCAGCACGAAATAAACCCCGCGCAGACGCAGAAGCGGTGAACCGATGACAAAGGCCACCGCCCCCGCCACCAGTGCCCCCGCCGGAAGCCCCAAGAGGACCGGAAGGTCAAAGCGCACCACCAGCAGGACCGAGGTATAAGCGCCAATCCCAGCAAAAGCGGCATGGGCCAGCGAAAGTTGTCCAACCCAGGCGATGACGGCCAGACCGCTGGTCGCCATAGCCGAGATGCAGACCATGACCGCAATATGGAAGTGGAAGGTGCTGCCGGTGAACCAGGGGATCGTCGCCGCCAGAGTCAGCAGGATGGCCCCGACAAGCTTCATCGGACGCACCCCGCCAGCGGTTGAGGTGGATGTTACGCTCATGTCTCGGCCCTCCCCAACAGTCCTGCCGGACGGACCAGAAGCACGACAATCACCAACGCGAAGGTCACGATGTCGGCAGCCGAAGCGCTGACAAAGGAGGATGTGAAACTTTCGATCAACCCCAGCAGGATCGCGGCCAGCGCGGCGCCGGGAATGGAGCCGAGTCCGCCTAGGATCACCACAATGAAAGCCTTGAGCAGCGGCGTCGCTCCGATGAATGGGGACACTCCGAAAAGCGGTGCCATCAACCCGCCAGCCACCGCAGCCAACGCAACACCGAAGCCTAGGCCGAGTGCATACATGATCTCGAGCCGGACGCCAAAGACGGCGGCAATTTCCTGGTCCTGAACCAGTGCGCGCAGGGCCCGCCCATGCCGGGTATGCATCAAGAAAAGGTAGAAGATCAGCAGGATCACGATGCCGATGCCAAGTGCGAGCGCGCGGGATTTCGGCACGATCAGCGACCCCCATTTGAAGACGCCCGTCACGATGGCCGGAAATGCCTGCGGATCGGGGCCGAAAAGAATCAGCGCCCCATGCTGAAGGATCATCGCAAGCCCGAGCGAGGCGATCATCCCAGACAGCTCGTCATTGCGGAATGGTCGGAAGACGACCCTTTCAACCAGCGCACCAAACAGGATCGCCACCGCAATGGTCAGGGCCAGTGTCACCGGGAAGGGCAAACCCAGCCAGGTGACGCCGATCAGGGCGCAGAACGCCCCGATCATGTAGAATTCGCCATGCGCGAAATTGACAATACGCATCACGCCAAAAGCCAGCGTGAAACCGATGGCCATCAATAGGTAAAGGGTTCCCAGAATGATACCGTTGATTAACGACTGGGCTATAAGAAAGCTCACGAAGCCGGTCCTTTCAATGATATGCCGCGCGCAGCATGTCGTCGCGCGCAGCCTGAAGGTGCTTATTCACAGCCAGCAGAGTTACAGCGTGCGACGATTTCTTCCTGACCGCCCGTCACACGGGCAATGTAGAAGGGACTATCAAGCTGGTGCGCGATGCCATAGCGATCCTGGCCCGTCCAATTCATCGTGCCGAGGATGCCTTCGTAATCGGTGATGTTTTCCATCGCGACCTTGACCGCCTCGGTATCCTCGACCGTGCCGGCGTCTTGCATCGCTTGGAAAAGCATCTTGGTGCCGTCATAGAAGAAGGGCGAGAACCCGTTCATCGGCTCCTCGTAGGTTTCGACATAACGCTCTTCGTAGGCCTTGGCGCTTTCCACGCCGGGGTCAAAGGCCGAGTGCACAAACATGCCTTCGGCTGCGGCCTCACCGGCCACGTTGACGATCTCCTGCGTGGCGGGGCCGCCGGTCCGCAAGATTACGCCGTCAAAGCCCAGATCTCGGGCCTGTTGCACGATCTGCCCTGCCGTAACCGGAGAGTTGCCATCAAGCTCGATCGCGTCCACCCCCTGCGAGATGATACGCGTCAGCAGCGGGATGAAATCAACGCGGTCACGTTCGAAGAATTCCGTTGCGGCTAGGGTTGCGCCAGCCTTTTCGTAAGCTCCGGCGAGGTCCTTGGCGATCGCTTCGCCGGTCTCGTCCTTGGGAAAGAGTGCGCCAACCGTCTTGACGTTCTGGGTCTTCACGATCCAATCGATCTGCGGCTGCGCGACTTCAGCCGTGGTCGGGTTCGGGCGGAAGGTGTAGGACTTGTCCGCCGATAGCGCCTTGGCAGTGAAGCCGAGGGTCATCGTGATAACTCCGTTCTCCTCGGTAATAGGCTGAATGGCCAAGATCGGGGCCGAACCGACAGTTCCGACAATGTATTTGACCTTGTCCTCGAAGACGAGCCGGTTGGCGGCCGTCACTGCCTCGTTGGCCTTGTAGCTGTCGTCGTAAGCGATGACCTCTACCCGGTATTTCGTCCCGCCGACTTCAAGGCCGCCGTCCTTATTTACATCTTTCGCGGCCAGTTCGGCAGCACGCTTCATGCCGTTGCCCCAACTCGCCCCGGCGCCGGACATTGTGACAAGAGCCCCGATCTTCAAAGTCTCCTGCGCCATGGCGCTGCCGGAGATCAGCGCGAAAGCCGAAGCTGCCGCGAGAATGCTGTTCCGTTTCATCTTAGATTTCCTCCCAGAAGTTGTTAATTGCGCTCCGCCACGGCGCCCTGCGCCGCCGGAGCCGACCCCTCAATCTGATCAAGGATCGGGATAAGGCTGCGGGCAAACTGCCCGTAATTCTCGCTCATTGGAAAATGGCCCAGCCGTTCCATCCTGACGGCGTTGCAGCCAGGAATGGCATCAGCGGTGGCTTGCATGTCTTCGGGGCGGCAAGAAAAATCGTATTCTCCCGCCATTAGCCACAGCGGACACCGTGTGGTGTCGATCCGCGTGATCGTGTCCCGCAGATCGCCGTCGACGCGGTAGAACCAAAGGTCCCCCTTAAAGACACCCGGACCGCCCTGCATGTAATGCCAGAGCGTCTCGTACCGGTCGGCCTCGGGACCCCCGGGCGCGATCAGACCTGAGATAAGCGCCGCGCAGACCTCCCCGCCGTGAACGTCAGGCCGGTGCAGCCAGTCCGTATCATACCAAGCGTCCTGCCAAGCCGCACCCTGTGCCCCAATAAGACCACGAAACCTGTCCGGATGATCCGCCGCCAACTGCAGGACGATCCGCCCGCCAATGGAGCAACCCAGTACCACAGGTCGGTCCAGATCAAGCGCAGCGCAGACATCGAGGATCATTCCGACGTAGCCTTGGGTACTCAGTCGGTATTCCTCGCTCTGCCACCCCTCGGGGGGGCTCGATTTTCCGTGCCATGGCATATCAAAGGCAATGACTCGAAAGCGCGAGGTCACGGCTTCGTCCAGCATCAGGTCGCGATACTGACGCCCATCCGCCCCAGCAGTATGAAGGCATAACAGCGGGACCCCTTGCCCAGCCTCTTCCACATAAAGGCGGTGTGACCGCCCGTTGAGACTGAGCCGCAGGTAGCGCCCCGTAATGGGATCAAACTGCGCCGTCATGCCGCCGCCCTCGGCAACGCCAGAATGTCTTTGATAAGTTGCAGGTGACGCATGAGCGGCGTGAAATCGCCCTCTATCCGCATCCGCCCGCGGCGCACCATGCCGAAAATGTCAAAAGCATCGGGCGCCGGAATCGCCTGCCAGTGGTCATACCAGGCCCCAGAATCAGCCCGCAGGGCGATATCCCATCCGTCCATCGGTCCGTTTGCCGGAAGAACCGTTACTGCACCATCCGCGATACGAAGACGGACGCGATCCTCCCCCGCCTCCAGCAACAGGGTGGCCCGCGCCTTTTCGCTACGGGTGCGAAGGTCAGATCGGGCCACAAAAAGGCCCGGCAACCGCGCGAAAATGCTTTCGATTTGATTGCTCATTTCTATCTCTTTATGTTGCATTGTGCAGACCATTTGGTCTATTTCATACGAAACCACCGCACTAGGATGCAAGATGAAATTGAGATTTTTTCCAAACTGGGCCGCCATCCCAGGCTCGCCTCGCCGCGCTTATCAAGGCAAAACAGAACAAACTGTTCGTTTCTACAGAGGTCAATTCGAATGACACATGCCGTACTCACGCCACGCCTCACCCTTGCCGATGTCAGCCGAATCGGTGACGGCCTCGACCGTCCGGAATCGGTTCACGTAAATGCCGAAGGAAGCATTATCGTGTCTCACCGCGCCCGCGGCGTCAGTCGCATCGCGCCTGACGGTAGCGTCAGCACCCACGGCCCTGAACCGGCCATCGCCAACGGGGCCGAGTTGGTGCCCAATGGGATCGCGCCACAGGCCGACGGCAGCACCCTCATTGCCAATATCGGCGAAGGTGGGGGTATTTGGCGCCTGACCACCGGCGACCTTTTGGAATGCGTTTTGGAACAGGTCGATGGCGTGCCGCTGGCCGCCGCAAACTTTGTCATGACCGATGAGCAGGGGCGTACATGGGTAACTGTCAGCACCGTTCAACAGCCCCGGTTCAATGCCTATTCAGACAAAGTGGCTGACGGGCTCATCGTGCTCATCGTGAATGGCAAGGCAATGATCTTGGCCGATAACATCTGTTTCGCCAATGAATGCCGCTTAACCCCCGATGGTGCAGGACTTGTCGTGTCCGAAACATTTTCGCGCCGGATCACCCGCTTCGATCTCAGCCCCTCGGGGCTGACAAACCGCCGCACGTTGGTCCAGTTCGGGCGCGGCGATTTTCCAGACGGCATACGGTTTGACCGTTCCGGCCACCTCTGGGTTACCTGTATCGTCTCGAACAGGCTTTGGCGGATCGCGCCGGATGGCGCGATGGAGTTGATCCTCCAAGACTACGACGCGGCACTGGTCGAGCGTGTAGAGACCGCTCTGGCTCAGGGCCAGATGGGGCGCGAACATTTTTACGACACGGGCGAAAGCAGCCTCGGCAACATCGCTTCGGTCACGTTTTCCAAAGACGAAAGCCGCGCCTACCTTGGGTCTCTTTGCGGTACGTCGATCCTTTCCATTCCCGTTCCGCAAGGAGAACACGCATGATATCACAGGACACTGTCCCGCCCCAAACACCTACCCTCGGCTTTGCCGGTCTGGGTGTCATGGGAGAACCGATCTGCCGAAACATTCTGGTGAAATCAGGCGCTGCCATGCAGGTCTTTGACCTGTCGGCGGCCCCTATCGAACGCCTTGTCTCACATGGTGCCATCGCCGCTGATAGCGTGGCCACGATGACCGCAGAGGTGGACATCCTCTTTCTTTCCCTACCCGGCGGCAAACAGGTCGAGGCCTTGGTTCGAAACGAGATATTACCCGCCGTCCGTGCCGGTCAATTGATCGTCGACATGTCGACCTCTCCGGTGGGGTTGACCCGCGAATTGGCCGATGAGTTGGCCGCCAAGGGCGCACATCTTATCGATGCCCCAGTCGCCCGGACCCGGCAAGCCGCCGAGGACGGGACTCTGTCGGTCATGGTAGGCGGCAGTGACAATCACTTTGCAATGCTACATCCCCTACTTGCCCATGCCGCAACGGACATCACCCACTGCGGACCGATCGGCTGCGGCCAGGTCGTCAAGATTCTCAACAACATGGTCCTGTTCGAGACGGTCGTCGCCCTTTCCGAGGCGTTAAATCTAGGCCGCGCGGCCGGTGTTGATGACACTCTGCTGTTCGACACGCTCTCGAAAGGCTCTGCCGACAGTTTCGCGTTACGCAACCACGGCATGAAAGCCATGCTGCCCGACACTTTCCCCACCGGTGCGTTCCCGACGGATTATGCGCTTAAGGACGTAAGCTATGCGCTCGACCTTGCTAGGCTTACCCGCTTCCGGGCACAAGGGGCCGAACTGGCGCGCGACCGTATGGAAAAGGCACGCGAGGCTGGGCTGGGCGATGCCTATTTTCCCGCCTTGGTCCGCGTGACGGACCGCACATGATGCAAGAGTGGGATGTCCTGATTGCAGGTGGCGGCAATGCAGCGCTCTGCGCGGCCATCGCCGCGCGGCGCGCCGGACGCAGTGTCCTAGTGCTGGAGAAGGCGCCGAAGTTCTATCGTGGAGGCAACACGCGGCACACGCGAAACATGCGTTGCGCCCATGATGCCGCCACCGGAACGCTGACCGGGCCCTATACCGGCGACGAATTCATGCAGGATCTTCTGCGCGTCACGTCCGGCAATACAGACGAGGCGCTGGCGCGGATGATGATCGACCGGTCCTATGACATGCTGGGCTGGATCCAAGAACAAGGCGTTCGGTTCCAGCCCTCGCTTGGCGGTACACTCAGCCTTGGCCGGACGAATTCCTTCTTCCTCGGCGGCGGGCGGTCCATGCTGAACGCGCTCTACCGCACCGCCGAACGGCTCGGCGTCGTGATCCGCTACGATCATGAGATCGTTGACGTCGAAATCGAGGGGCCGAGGTTCCACGCCGCCCGGGTCCGCACCCCCAAGGGCCACACCAGGATCAAGGCGCGCACGCTCGTCGCCGCCAGTGGAGGCTTCCAAGCAGACATCGACTGGCTGAAGCAGGGCTGGGGGGAAAGGGCCGACAACTTCCTGATCCGAGGCACTCCCTACAACCGGGGCAGCCTGACCCGTGCTTTGATCAACAGCGGCGTTCAGCAGATCGGCGATACGACACAATGTCATGCCGTGGCGATCGACGCTCGCGCGCCCAAGTTCGACGGCGGCATAATCACCCGCCTCGACTGCGTAGTTTTCGGCATTGTCGTCAACAGTAATGCCGACCGCTTCTACAACGAGGGCGAGGACATCTGGCCCAAGCGATACGCTATCTGGGGGCGCCTCGTTGCCGAACAGCCGGACCAGATCGCCTACATCGTCTTCGACGCGCCCAACCTGGAGAAATTCATGCCGTCCCTTTACCCGCCGATCCAGGCAGATAGCCTGCTTGAGTTGGCAAACAAACTTTCTCTCGATCCAAAGCGGCTGACGGAGACCGTCACGACCTTCAACAAGGCAGTGATAGGTGGCCGCCCCTTCGATCAGTCAGAGCCTGACGGAAACCGGACCGAAGGGCTTGAGATCAACAAAACCAACTGGGCGCAGAAGATCGAGACCCCCCCCTATTACGCCTATCCCGTGCGTCCGGGTATCACCTTCACCTACCTCGGAGTACGGGTTGACGACGGCGCACGCATGGTCATGGCTAACGGAATGCCCGCCGAAAACATGTTTGCCGCTGGTGAAATCATGGCCGGCAACGTGCTGGGACAAGGTTATGCCGCAGGGATCGGCATGACAATCGGGGCGGTCTTCGGCCGCCTTGCCGGAGAGGAGGCCGCTGCCCATGTCGCATGACACGACGACCCACAGCACCCCCGCCCTTGCCGAAGCCAACCGCCTGATGACGGTCTGCAATTCCTGCCGGTATTGCGAAGGGCTTTGCGCGGTTTTCCCAGCCATGGAACTGAAGCGCTCCTTCACCGACGGTGACCTGAACCACCTCGCGAACTTGTGCCATAACTGTGGGGCCTGCTACCACGACTGCCAGTTCACCCCGCCGCATGAATACGCGGTGAACGTGCCCGGCACACTGGCGCAGGTGCGCGCGGAAAGCTATGCTCAGTATGCATGGCCGTCGGCGGCACGACCGCTGTTTGCGCGGCATGGCACAGCGCTGGCCATCGGACTGACGCTAGGGACCGCGCTGTTCATCGCGGGGTTCGTGACCGTGGGGGATCCGCGGGCGTTGCTAACCGCGCATCTTGAAGAAACTCGATTCTACGCACTGATGCCGCACAACGCGATGGTGGCGGTTTTCGGCGCCGCCTTCCTCTGGATGATAATTGCCACTTTTATGGGTGCACTCGCTTTCTGGCGGGACACCGGCGCCTCTGGCATTGAGAGGATGGATCACACCCAGGCAACTCATGACACGGCCCGGTTACGCTATCTCGATGGTGGCGGCATGGGGTGTTTCAACGACGACGATCAGCCGACCGACCAACGACGCCTCTGGCACCACCTCACCTTCTACGGTTTCATACTGTGTTTCGCCGCAACCTCGCTTGCCACCTTCTATCACTACATCCTTAGCTGGCACGCGCCCTATTCTTGGTATAGCGCCCCTGCACTGCTGGGGATCGCTGGCGGCATTGGACTGGTGATCGGCCCGATCGGCCTACTACGAGCCAAGCGTGACCGCATGCCCGAACTCGGGGCGCAAAGTTTCCGCGGGATGGAAGTCGGATTCATCCTGATACTGCTGGTGACTGGAGCAAGTGGTCTGGCACTACGAATTCTGGGCGAGACTGCACTGCTTGGTCCGCTTCTGGCCTTGCACCTTGGCGCCGTACTGACATTCTTCCTGACCATGCCCTACGGCAAGTTCGTTCATGGTCTTTACCGCTATCTCGCGCTGGTGCGCTACGCCCGCGACATGCGAAGGCATCGACAGGGCAAATAGCAAGTTGTATTTGATTAATCCCGCGTCGAATATAAGCGTGGCAGACATGAAGGATGATTGAGTGAGAGAGACAGAGACATCCCAAACGGATAAGAATTCCCGCGGCGTGGCTGCCGTTGATCGTGCGTTGGCGATCCTGGCAGCAATCGAGCAGTCCACTCTGCCGCGGAATTTGAGCGAAATCTCCCGCACCACTGGTTTCTACAAAAGCACGATCCTTCGCATTCTCGAGTCGCTGCTCGACGCCGGATACGTAATGCGGGTAGAGGGCTCCAAGTATGCCCTCGGCCCGTCGATCATGAACCTCGGGCTAGCCTATGAACGGTCCAATCCGCTTCGGCATATTGTCATGCCGATCATGGAGCGCTTGGTGGACCAGGGGACGGAAAGCCCTTCGTTCCACATTCGGCAGACATCGGATGAAAGGCTCTGCCTGTTTCGTCTGGATTCACGGCATTCAACGCTTGACCGGGTGCAGGCGGGTGACCGCCTTCCCATCCGTCGCGGCGCCGCAGGCAAGGTGCTGCTTGCCTTCGGATCAGACGCGCCCGATACGCCCGAGCTTCAACAGATCCGTGAAGAGTGTTTTGCCATTTCCCTTGGAGAGCGGGACAAACTCTGCGCCGGGTTGGCGGCGCCTGTGTTTTCGGGCGGTGACAACCTGATAGGTGTGCTCTCACTTTCCGGACCGAAGGAGCGTTTTGCCCCGGAGGATATCGCCCGGATGAAACAGCCCCTGCTTACAGCCGCGCGCGACCTCACGGAAGCACTGGAGGGCAGCTACGCCCCTCTCGATCAGACGATGGAAAAAACCTGAACCTGGACCTCTAAGGTATCGGGCGACCGAAACACCATGACCCGGACGTCCCTGTCGACTCGGCCCCAAAGCCCCGGGCCCAGGTTGGTATCTGGGCAGATTTCGAGACAAGGTGCTATCGAAGTTGAGCAGCAGCCGATCTGGGTGTGAGTTTCTTATGAACAGACGCCAAGCCCCTCGGGTCCGACAAAACTGACCCGCTCTTCGACAAGGTGTCTGGGATAGAGGCAAGAGCGTGTTTCCACACGTCGCGCGACATGCGTACGAACACCCCCTCCACCTGCCGGACCGCAGCAGTACAAAGCAAGCAACTCCTGCATTGCCGCATCGGCGCTCTCTCGCGTCTCTGTTCTGACGGCAAGTCGCACGCGGACTTCTGGCACCACCGGATCGGGATGGCCACGCATGTAGTTCCCGGCATCGTCCCCAAAACTGGAATTGATGCCCACAATATCCACCCGCCGCCCCAATAGCGGTAACGCACGCATACATAGGCGCTGCTCAAGGGTTTCCGCAGCCAAACGCGCGCGCCCCGTGCACCCGGGCCCTGCGTAGGATATCTCGGCCTCTCCAAACCAATGGCCTTCGTAGCCCACAGTCACCTTGAGATGGCTGGGAGGAGGGTGACCTCTCGCTCCTGTCACGCGGACACGATCCACTCCAATCTCCTCGAGCCGCACACCGGTCAGATCGAGGACGACATCGGGTGTAACATAAGCTGTTGGGTCGTGAACCTCGTACAGCAATTGTTCCGAAACGGTGGCGCGGGTGATACATCCCCCTGTTGCGGGTGGCTTGAAAAGATCAAGCGTGCCATCAGTTGCAATGGACCCGATCGGGAACCCGATCTCGGCCATTCCGGGCACGTTCTTGCACCCGGGATCGGCAAAATAGCCGCCGCTCACTTGGCTGCCGCATTCCAGAAGATGCCCAGCAAGCGTTCCCGCCGCGATAAGATCATGATCCATCCAATCCCATCCATGATGGGCCACCAGCGGCCCGAGGGCCAGCGCCGGGTCGGCCACACGCCCCGTGACGACAATCTGCGCGCCGCTTCTGAGCGCATCGGCAATACCCTGCGCCCCTGTATAAGCATTTGCGGAAAGAAGCCCGCCGGGTGGCAATGGCAGGGCGTCATCCTGTTCCCACGACAGGGCCGCCTGTGGATCAAAATCAGGAAGGATGTCATCCCCCTCCACCACGGCGATCCGTGGGCGAGACAGACCGAGCCTGTCCACAAGTGCTCCGATGCTCCGGGCCGCAGCCACCGGGTTGGCGCAACCGAAGTTGCCGACGATGGCGACACCACCTGCCAGCGCCTCGGCCAGGACCGGCTCTAGATATTGCTCTAGGAGCGGCTCGTACCCAGTGCTCGGATCTCGCTGGTACGCGCTCTGACCAAGCGCCAGGGTTCGTTCGCCAATAGTCTCGTAGATGATGACGCCGCCACCTTGGCGCGCGATCTCGCGCACAACGGGCAGACCCGCGTCAACCCGATCACCGGAGAACCCAGCGCCAGATCCTATCAACAGCGGCCGTGTCATCGTACCGGGTCCGCAAGATCGGGATCATCCGGCACTCGGAAATGCCGTCCCAGAACCAACCCCGTAACGAGCAACAAGGCCGCGATGACCAGGGCTGCATGCTGGGGTACGAAGGCTAGCGCGGCAGAGCACCCATAGACCAGGATCGCGGCGACACGACTGCCCCGCAATCGCACACCGGAGAGCAACAGCGCGAAGGCAATCACCAGAACCGAGCCCGAAAGCACCGCCTCAGCAATATCCAGAGGGCTGCCCGACCACAGCATCCCGGGATAGGTCAGGAACATGAAAGGCACGACATAGGTAACAGCCCCCAGCCGCACCGCGTGCAGGGCTACCTGGAACCAACTAGTCTTGGCAATCGAGGCCGCCACGAAAACCGCCACGCAGAGCGGGGGCGTGATGACCGAGATCGTGGCGTAGTAAAACACGAACATATGGGCCGCTAGCGGCTCGATCTTGATGGCGATCAGCGCCGGCGCCATAACCGCAGCGACCAGCACATAGGCCGCGGTTGTCGGAATGCCCATGCCCAGGATCAGACAGGCTAGCGCCACGATGAGCGCCACGAGGATCATGTTTTGCCCACCCAATGCCACGGTCAGAGACGAGATAGTTATACCCACCCCTGTCATGTTGATGAGGCTGACGAGGATCTGCGCCCCGATCAGCATGACGAATACGATGACGATCCCCTGCCCCGCGTCCAAAAGCCCGTGAACCAGTTTGCCAAGGGTCTCGCGCGGCCTGCGGGAAGACAACAGTTCGAAGATCACGAAGGGAACCACCATGCAAACGATACCGAATGCTGCGGAGAAGGCGACCGACCGGCCCGCAGTCAACATCCACATCAAGCCACCCAGTCCGCCGATGATCGGCGCCAGCCGCGCAAGGGTTAGTACCTCTCGCGCAGCGGGGATGTCTTCCTCGGGCACGACACCGTAGCGATTGCGCAGGGCGATCAGGTGAATGGTCAGCAGGGCACCGCCATAGAACAACAGGGCCGGTATCAGCGCGGCAAGCGCGATGCGCAGATATTCCACGCCCACGATCTCGGCCATGATAAAGGCGGCTGCGCCCAGGATGGGCGGGGTAATCTGTCCGCCGGTGGAGGCAACCGCCTCGACCGCGGCGGAGAGCGGCGCGGGGTAGCCTATCCGACGCATCAGCGGGATCGTCATCGATCCGGTCGTGGCGACATTGGCCACAGCGCTGCCGTTAACAGACCCGAAGGCGGCAGAGGCGATGGTGGCAATTTTGGCGGCACCTCCGACGCGGCGTCCGGAAACGAGGATAGCGAGATCCATGAAGGTCTCGCCGCCGCCAGAGCGCAGCAACATCGCGCCAAACAGGACGAAGGCCGCGATAACGGTCGCGGCAATGCCCGTTAGCTTGCCCCAGATCCCGATGTCGGACATCAACAGGGTTTCCGTAACGAAATAGATATCAAAGCCGCGATGGCCCAGCCGCCCCGAGATCAGATCGCCGAAGAAGACGTAAATGATGCCAATCGAGATGAGGATCGGAAAGGCGATGCCCACGGCCCGGCGCGACACTTCGAGGATCGCCAGCACCAGTACCGCCGTCAGCGCCATGTCCAACGGCGATGCCAGCGGCAGGGTCGTCATTATTGTGTCCGCCTTGGCAGCGACATAGATGCAGGCGGCAACTGACCCGGCCCACAGCGGACCGTCGATTGCAAGCGTCCAGCGTCTACGGGGACCATTGCGATGTAGTGGAAAACTAAGAAAGCCCAGCGTCATCACCATCGCTAGCATAATCGAGCGCTGCACAAGCGAGTCAAACGGGCCGCGGACGGCTGTCCAGAGGATAAAGAGCCCGATCATCAGCGCGAGAACGCTTCGCATAATGCGAAGCGCCCTCGGCTCTGCTTGCCCCCGGTGAGTATTCGGGTCAGTTGTCATATCTGGCTCGACTTTATTGTCCGGACTTCAAGTGATCGGGCACGGTGACGCCAATTTCCTCGTAGTAGCGGATCGCACCGGGATGCAGCGGCGTTGTAGCCAGCGACATGGTCATCTGCGGAATGTCAGAGCCTTTTAGCCCGGCAAAGGCTGCCGACTGCAGTTCATTGTCCTCAACGATCGCCTTGGTGACGCGATAGGCGGTTTCCTCATCCAGATCTGGACGCGCCATGGTCGTGGTCGCATAGGCCCATGTCTGATAGGCGGGAATGCCCGAAGCTGCTTCGTCGTCGTTCACACTGACGACAGAGAGGCTCGGCAACTCGCTACGGATTGTGTCCGCCTGAGCATCGGTCAGACCAACCACGTTGATGGGTGTGAACGTACTAATATCGACCGAAGACGCATCAAGTTTGCGACCTGCACTGGACTTCACATAACCCGCCACGCGATTGTCCTTGATCTGATCGACGATATCGCCCGTGGAGCCACGGGCATAATCCGGCGCAATTTCTAGAGCAGAGAATACGGCCTGTGCCGTTGCTTCGGTGCCAGAGCCGACGATGCCTGGGTTGAAACGCGCGCCTTCAAGATCAGCGAGCGCTTCGATACCGGAGTCCTCACGCACCACAACATTCTGTATCGAAACGCCGTAGACCCAGAGTACCAGCCCACCGTAGGCACGCCCCTCAAAATCGCCTTCGCCATGATAGACGTCATAGGCGACGTTGGTGGTCACGAGCCCCATGTCGACCTGCCCGCGTTGGAGCCTTCTGAGGTTATCGAGCGTGGCGCCAGTTTCCACCACGTTCGTCTCGATACCCTCGGCGTCGGCGTTGATGGCCTGACTCGCCGCCACATAGTAAGCATAGTGGCTGGACGACGATGCCGTCGAACCGATAGCGAGGCGCTCCTGCCCTATCGCGCCCCCTGATGCACAGATCGAAGCCGCCAAAATGGCAGCGGTTGCCAGATGTTTCATATGATCCTCCCTTGGATACTTTTGGTCGTGATTAGGTGTCCGCCGGATTTTCCGCCGGCGGGATCAGAAGCCCGAGCAGCAGGAAAGAGGCGCTCTTGCCATGAGTGTCGAGCGCGAGCGAGGAATTCACCCCACCCTCAAGCGCATCATCGAGAACGAAGTTCATGGCGGGAAGACCGGGCAGCAGGAAGCGTGTAACTTTGCTTACTCCACGATGCCCGAAAAGCTCCCGCACGCTTGGTTCTGTAACATGTGTCACCAGATGATCCCAATGCGTTGGATCATAGGGAATGACGGAGATGTTCTGCCGGTTGCCCTTGTCGCCCGAACGGGCGTGCGCAAGCGCATGTATCGGAATCATCTCGGTCATATGCCCATCGCCTCTCATCATTCAGCCTTCAGGTCTCTAAATTGGTCTGCTGAACAGTCCATATGTTCTGTTATTGCGCATACAGGATCATATAGCAACGCATTTTTGCGTTTTTACACGCCGACCAATACTCCCTCCTTCACAAGGAAAGTCCGGGCCTTCGATTTTGGTAGTTCTGCTTGTCGGTTTAGGCGCGCGCGCCGGGACCGGGTGTAAAGCTTTCAAATTGCTTAAGTATCCGAAACGCTTATCGGGTGCCTGTTTTCCCAGCGAAGGGTATGATCTGACGCTGCTTTTCCTGTAACTCCAGAGCGACAGCTTACGCCGGGTCACCTCTAATATCTCCTTGTTCAGGAGTTCGTCGTAAAGGGCCCAAAGGGCAAATAGAAATTGCGCAAAGTTACTATTATAAACGTAGGCGTGGAACACTGGCACTAGCGTGCTATCGAGAGCCGTCACGAATGTCTTGACGCTCCGGTTCAATCACACCGGATCGCACTTGCGACCGAGTGCTTCATCTTCAGTCTGATCGCCCACCACGACCGGAAGCCTTTATCAGCATGCGCGCCTTAGACAGGTTCGCCATGCCGATTCAACACTATTACTCGGTGATGCGAAAGACGCCTGCCATCACGTTGTCACGCATGACGCGAGCAGACGACAGGCGCCTTCCGGTCCAAGGCTTAATTCAGTGCGTCCTGAAAGGCCGACAACACTGTCGAGCCGGGTTTACCCCGAGCGTCAAGCTCGGCCGCCCATTCATCGCCGACCCCGGCGAGAATTTTTTGAACTTTTGCAACGTCACTTTCGGGCAGTTTGACAAAGTTAACACCCTCGTCGGCAATCGCCTGTTTGTCCGTTCTGTCTTGAGCGTCGACTAGTTCGCATGCGCGGCGGGTCGCTTCTTCGCCTGCTTCGGTCAGGGATTGCTGAACATCGGCAGGCAAGCTGTCGTATTTTTCTTGGCTAATCATGTATGCCAATACGAACGATCCCAGGTTAAGATCCTCTGTAGCGGATTTGAGGTGGGGAGTCAGATCATAGGGCGGTACGGAACTGTGTGGGAAGACGATTGCATCCAAAGTGCCACGTGACAGGGCTTCGCGTGTTTCCGGCGCAGACATTTGCACCGGCACTCCGCCCAACTTGGTCATGGCAAGTGCTTGGGCGCCTCCGCTTGTCCGCATCTTTTGGCCCTGAAAGCTTTCGAGATCGCTAAGCTCCTTCGCAGAGAATAGCTGATATGGTGCCAAGGCGAGAACCATCAGTGCACGAACGCCTTCAGGGGCATATTCTTCCTGATCCAGAATGCCGCCAGGTTTGGCAAGCGACCAGTATGCCATGGTTCCCTCGCACGAACTGGAGAACGAACCGGGAAGCTGCGCGACTGAACTCAATGGTAGTTTGTCCGCCACATATGAGGCGCCGATATACCCCATATCGGTTACGCCGGTCTGGGTCAGTGACAGCATATCCTTCGCCTTACCCAACTGTTGCGCGGGGAAATAGTCGAAACCAACTTTTCCGTCGGTTGTCTTTTCGATCTCGTCAATGAATGGCAGCAGCAGGCTTTCCGCAATGTAATGTCCCACCGGCAGGCTGTCGGCGACGCGAAGCGTCACATCCTGTGCCGTTGCTGCACCCGTGCCCAGGCCGAGCATCAAGCCGGCAAGGGATCCCAAAATGGTATGTTTCATGGTTACTTCTCCTCCTTGGTTTAATTTGTCACTGCATGGTGGATGGCAGCCACAGGATGATGGCGGGAAAGGCTGCCAGTAGTGCGATCACAATCAGATGTGCCCAGACATGGGGCATGACCCCCAGAAAAAGCTCGCCTAGTGGACGGCGGGTATATCTGGCCACGACAAAGACATTCATCCCCATCGGCGGTGTGACCATACCCACCTCGGCGGTGACGACGATCAGCACGCCGAACCACACTGGATCGAAGCCCAGTTGATGCACCAAAGGCAGCACTACGGGAACGGTCAGGATCAGAATGGCAATCTGGTCCATGAAGAAGCCAAGGATCAAATAGCCGAACAGAATTACAGCCAGAATAGCCCAACGCGACACTTCCAACGCACCCACCCAATCGGTCAAATCGTTGGTGACGCGGGTGAGCGTGAAATAGTAGCCAAAAACATGCGCACCCAAGATGATGAACAAGATCATGCATGTGGTCTGCGCGGCAGAGCGCAGCGCCAGCCAACTGTTCGGAAGCGTGAGCTTGCGTTCCCAAGCAGCAATCAACATGGCGCAGAAGGCACCGATTCCGGCTGCTTCGGTGGGTGTGGCAATGCCGGAATAAATCGTACCGGTGACGGCAAAGAACAATATCAAAACCGGCCCGACCCGTTGAAGTGACTTCAATTTCTGCAAGATGCTATACGCTTGCCCTTTGGGGGCTGCCTTTGGGTCGCGCCACACAAGAAAGGCGATGGTCAGCATAATCGTTGCCGTAACCAAGATGCCGGGCAGCACACCACCCACCAGCAGCCACGAAACAGGAATATCGGCTATGATACCGTAGAGGATCAGCGCAATCGACGGCGGGATAAGCATGGATAGCGTACCCGAGATCGCAACGACACCGCCGGCCAGCTTAGGATCATAGCCCTCTTTCAACATCGCCGGGATCGACGTCGAAGCCAGCGTCGCCGCCGCTGCCGTGGAGGAGCCGGAAATCGCACCAAACCCCGCACCCGCCAGCGCCGTGGCCATTGCCACACCACCACGTAACCGGCCGACCCAGATCGTCGCAGCGCGAAACAAATCACTCGCCACGCCAGAAATAATGACGAACTCCGCCATCAGGATAAACATCGGGATCGTGATAATTTCATAATCGTTGGCGGTAGACAGCGGAGTGGTTTTCAGGATGCCCTGAAGGATCGGCCAGCCGCCGAACATATACAGCCCTACTGCCCCCGAGACGCCCATCGCCAACGCCACAGGCATGCCGGTAACCAGTAAAACTATCAGAAGGATCAAAACTATGGTTACACTCATTCGCCGTGCTCCCCGGATTTGAGTTCAGTATTGGGAGGAGCGGGCAGTTCCACCATATCGCGCCCGGCGAAAACCGAGACCAGATGAAACAACGCGCGGTAACCACAACGCAGGCACATCGCGCCCATGCCCACGGTCAGCAAGGCGTAGGCGATCCAGGTAGGCCAGGCCACGGCTTCGGCCACACGGGCATCGGATATAAAAGCGTCACGCGACTGGACATAGCCCAGCCAAGTCATCACTCCGATGAACAGTGTCGATATGCCATAACCTGCGGCCTGCGACAGATGCCGGACAAGGCGAGGCAGGAATGGCACAAACACATCCAGCGCGATATGGCCGTGATGATGCATCGTGTCCGACAGGGCCAGAAAGAACACTGCTCCGACCAGATACAGCCCGATCAGGCTGTAGGACCATGTCAACGGCGAAGACAACAGGTAACGCAGGCAGACATCCAACACGACGATCAGCATGATCGCAGCCATAGCTGCCGCCGAGATACCGATCAGCAGGGTTTCCACCCTCGCCAACAAAGCCGATAGCATATTGACCGGCTTGTTCTCCTCCAAAACTCCTCCCATTATGTTCTCCTGTTCAGGTGGGGCCGCGTGCAGCCAGAATTATGCGCGCTGTCCGTTCATGCGGCTTATCAACCATCTGCCCGTCAATATTCACCACGCCAGCGTCGGGATTGGCGGCAAAAGCATCCATAACCTTCTGGGCCCATTGCATTTCCTGCCCGGTTGGCTGGAAAGCGCGGTTCACCGGCGCGATATGGTTGGGATGGATCACCGCCTTCGCTCCAAACCCGTCACGCCGGGCGATACGGGCCTCGGCTTCCAGCGCGTCCAGATCGTTCAGCGTGGCGCAAATCGTATCTACCGCCACAACGCCGGCCGCCGCGGCTCCGGCAAGGCAAAGATTACGGGCCAGCCGGAAAGGTTCATGATAGATGCCGTTTTCTGCGTTCTGCCGGGCACCAAGCGAGGCGGCCAGATCTTCGGCGCCCCACATCATGCCCCAAAGGCGGGGGTCGACATCCCGGTACCGGCCAAGGCTGAACAGAGAGGCCGCCGTTTCGGTGGCAATCACCAGAATACGGGTGTGCGGCAAATCATACGCCATCTCGAACGCGGCCAGATAATGCGCCAACTGCCGCAAATCATCCGGGCCTTCACATTTGGGAAGTACAATTCCATCGGGCGCATGGGGCATCACGGCGGACAGATCAGTCAGCGTCATACCGGTATCCAGCGCATTCACCCGTACAAATAAAGCCTTTTGATCGCGTTCAGCGCCTAGCATGTTGGTCACGCAAGTACGGGCCTCGGCCTTCGCGGATTCGGTGACAGAGTCCTCCAGGTCTAGGATCAGCGCATCGGCATCGCCCACAATCGCCTTGGCAAATTTGCGGGGGCTATCGCCGGGAACGAACAGAAAGCTGCGCATCAGGCGACTCCTTCGGTTGAGCGTTTGCGCATCAATCCCATCCGCCGACATGAGGCGACCACTGTGCCATGCTGGTTAAAGCAACTGTGTTCAAACTCGACCAGACCGGCCTCGGGGCGGGATTTGCTTGCGCGTTTCGATACGATACGGGTTTCCGCCCGCAACGTATCGCCATGAAAGACCGGATTTGGAAACCGAACATCGGACATGCCCAGGTTTCCGATCGTGGTCCCCAACGTGGTGTCCTGCACCGTCATGCCGATCATGATTGCCAGAGTGAACAGCGAGTTGAACAACCGCTGCCCCCATTCGGTGCTTTCGGAAAATGCTGCGTCGATATGCAAAGGCTGCGGATTCATCGACATCAGGCTGAACATTGTATTGTCCGCCTCTGTAACGGTGCGGGTCAATTCGTGGCGAAACCTGCGATCTACTTCGAAGTCTTCAAAATACAATCCGGGCATGACGTATCTCCTCAGTACGACTTCGGAAGGCCCAGGACCTTCTCGGCGATATAACAAAGGGCAAGTTGCGGTGATACGGGCGCGATGCGCGGAATCAGGCTTTCACGCAGATAGCGTTCGACATGGTATTCCTTGGCATAGCCAAAGCCACCATGGGTCATGACCGCTGTCTGGCAAGCGTTGTAACCGGCCTCGCCAGCCAGATACTTCGCCGAGTTTGCCGAAGCCCCGCAGGGCAGGTTATTGTCATATTCCCAGGCCGCCTTCATGATCATCAGCCAAGCAGCCTCCAGTTCCGCATAGCAAACGGCCAACGGGTGCTGGATTGACTGGTTCTTGCCGATGGGGCGGTCGAACACTTCTCGCTCCTTGGCATAGTCGGTCGCACGTTGCAGCGCGGCAAATCCCAGCCCCACCGCCTCCGAGGCGATCAGGATACGTTCGGGGTTCAACCCATGCAGGATATACTCAAAGCCACGGCCTTCTTCGCCGATCCTGTCACTTTCGGGGATTTCGAAGTTCTCGAAGAACAACTCGTTTGAATCCACCGCCTTGCGGCCCATCTTTTCGATCTCGCTGACCTTGATCCGGCTACGGTCGAACGGCGTATAGAACAGCGACAGCCCATGCGTAGGCGATTTCACCTGATCCAGGGGCGTAGTGCGCGCCAATACCAGCAGGTTATCGGCGACTTGTGCGGTGGAAATCCAGACTTTCTGACCGTTCACCACGTATTTGTCGCCGCGCTTTTCCGCCCGCAGCTTCAGTTGCGTGGTGTTCAGCCCGGTATTGGGTTCGGTCACGGCGAAACAGGCTTTTTCCTTGCCCTCCGCCATCGGGCGGATCATCCGCTCCTTTTGTTCATCGGTGCCAAACACGGCCACCGGATTCAGCCCGAAGATATTAATATGTACGGCAGAGGCCCCTGAGAGGCCTGCCCCGGATTCAGAGATGGTGCGCATCATGATCGCAGCTTCGGTAACACCCAAACCTGCACCTCCCTGCGCCTCATCGGTGCAGATACCCAGCCACCCCTCGGCGGCCAGTGCATCATAAAAGTCCAGCGGGAAACCGCCCTCGCGATCACGCGTCAGCCAATATTCTGCATCAAACCGCTCGCAGATGCGGGACACAGCATCGCGGATCGCGATTTGATCTTCATTCAGATCGAATTTCATTCCTTATCCTCGTTCATGACGCAAAGAGCACCGCAGCGTTGCAGCTCGGCAATTTCGACGTCGGAAAAACCGACTTCTGAAAGAATTTCCGGGCCGTGTTCCCCCAGGCGTGGTGCTAGTCGTTCGGGTTTTGCGGGGGTGCGTGAAAAACAGGCCGGCACAGCCATCTGGCGCAGTTTTCCTTCGGTGGGGTGATCCACGGTTTGAAAAAAGCCGGTGGCATCCAGATGCGGATCCTCGATGACCGATTCAAAACTGTGCATCGGCATCGCCGGAACATCTGCGCGTTCGAAAACCTCCAGCCATTCGGCAGTGGTTTTGGTTCGGATGATTTCACCCAGAGATGCATAGACGAAATCGATATTGGCCATACGGCTGGAGAAACTGGCAAAACGGTTGTCATTTTCAGGGATGTCGCTCCGCCCAATCTCTTTGAAAAAGCGTTGCCAGTGACCATCATTATAAATCAGGGCGCAGACATATCCGTCGCGCGTTTGATAGGGGCGTCGATCTCGTGACAGGTGCCGGGCATAGCCTCCACTGTCCATCGGAGGATCGAAGGTCAGCCCACCCATGTGGTCACTCATGACCATCGAGACCATGGTTTCAAACATCGGAACCTCGACCTTTTGTCCAATGCCTGAACGCGATCTCTCGATTACGGCAGCCAAAATGGCGTTAATGGCAGAGATCCCTACAATCCTGTCGGCGATAGCTGCGGGCACATACGCCGGCTTGCCTCCGGCACGCACGAAGCTGTGCGCAATACAGGATCCACCCTGAATAAGATCGTCATAGGCCGGTCGTTCCGCATATGGGCCTGCCTGACTGTAGCCCACTAGGGCGGCATAGATCAGCCGTGGGTTCACTGCTGCCAGTTCCTCATAGGACAGACCCAGGCGAGCCATGGCCCGAGGCCGAATATTGGTCACCAGAATGTCCGCGTCTTCGACCAACTTCAGGATCGCCTCGCGAGATTTTTCATTCTTGAGGTCCAGCGCGATGTCCCGCTTCGAACGGTTGGCGTTCAGATAGAGTGGCCCCATATCCGGGCTCCGGGACGGACCGATCTGCCTGACCACGTCGCCACCGGGGGCTTCTACCTTGATCACCTGCGCGCCGTAATCCCCGAGAATTTGCGTGGCATAGGGGCCCATAAGGACCGTCGTCAAATCAAGGATACGCAATCCGTCCAGTGGCCCCATTATTGCCTCTCGCTATTTTATTCATATATATGGACCTTATATCCATAATTGTGATCAAAATGAAGATCGTTAATATAGGAGTCAATGATTTTCTTTCACCATGTCCGATCCGCTCAGGCACTCAGTCTGGACATTGTTGAGTGAAAATGCGCAGAACGAACGATGGAAGGAGAGATGCCTTGACAGTCAAACAAGTTGAAAACCTATTGGGTTTGCTGGAGTTTTTCGCAAAACGAAAAACTCCAGCCACCCTCGCGGATGTGGTTGCACACTTTGGCTGGCCCCGCTCCAGCGCCTTCAATATTCTCTCGACATTGATTGAAAACGGCTATCTCTATGAACCGCAGGCGCGATCGGGGTACTATCCGACACCGCGGTGGCTCCAGATCGCCAGCGCTTTCACCGAAGGAGAACCGATTCCTGACCATCTGCTGCAAGCCGTGTCGAAACTGGCCGCGACAACAGGCGAGACAGTATGCATCTCGGCCGCCAGCGGAATGTTCGCAGTGTTTCTGGACGTGATCGAATCCCCAGCAAGTATTCGCTATGCGGCAACTCCGGGAAAACGTGTCCCGATCCATGCCACTGCATCCGGTCAGGCGCTGCTATCGCAACTCTCGGAACATGATCTGGGCGTTCTTCTGCGCAAAGTTAACTATGAAAGATATGGCGAGAACACACCGATGAGTGCTGACGAGGTCATCGCTCAAATCGAGGCCGGCCGTCGCCGCGGCTGGTTTCAGTCCGCATCTCATTACTCACCCGATCTGGGTGGTGTTGCAGTACCGTTTGTTGAAGGGCATCGCATCTTTGCCGTAACAGTTGCGGGCCCATTATATCGCGTGAGCGACAAAGCAGAGCAGCATGCGATGCTGCTGAATAGCCTGGTCGGCGACAGCCAAGAACCTTAACAATTACATCGTGGGATCATACAGGCCGACGCGAAACCGAGAAAAAATACAGGGCCGTTTCAAATCAGCTCGCTAGGTGTGAGCTTTCAACAGGTTGTCCGCTAGTGATAAAAGCGCAAATTTATTCCGCCTCCGTCGCGAACTCATCACTGCCTCTACCCATCTCCCGATTAAGAGTAGCTGCATTTCATCAACGGGATAACTGCGACGGGAAACTGACATCTTTGAAGTGACACAGATCGCCAACTTCGCAGGTAAGGAAGACGCCCCAACAACGCCAAGACAGTTCCTCGCCTTGTATATTTGAGGTGAAGAAACTGCTCATGGCCCCTCTTATCATGATGCGCCCGTAAAAAAACCGTTCTGAGTTTTGTACAACACAACCCACTTACTCAAGAACTGAATGACTACAGTTTAACAGTGAGCATCTTCACTTCACCTCGCTATTTGTTTTTGTGAATGGACAAAAAAATTCTGCTTGTGTACATAATTCAATATGACGCCACATCATTAAGAGAATCATTTCATTGATTTTCAGTTCAGTGGCCAAATTTGGGAGGATAATTATGAAGAGAAAAATCATCTCACTTGTTGCAGCGCTAGGCACGCTGACGTTGCCCGCTTTCGCCCAGGAAAAAGTGGAATGGCGCTATGTAAGCGTCGTTCCAAAGGGGCACGCATATGGCGCGCGAATGGTCGAAGCGTTTGACAATATCAATGAAAGAACCGACGGCAATTTCGTCATCAGGTTTCAAACTTTTGGGGAGACGCCCTACAAAGTGAACGATGCGCTAACTATTACTCGTGACAATTTGGTCGATATGGCCGAATGGCTCCGAAATTATAATGCCTCGACTTATCCGCTTTTGGCTGGCCCTGAACTTCCTCTGAAGTGGTCCTATCATTTCGGACAGGTTTGCAGCGTTTCTAAGGTGTATCGGGTTTAGGTTTCATGCTGCTTTTT